>NZ_JBIROU010000007.1:0-257300 GCF_044332325.1 Streptomyces sp. NPDC017095 | reverse complement strand
CGTCCTGGGCGGCCACCGCCTCGGCGGAGGGCGCTGCGTCCTGAGGGGTGACCGCCTCTGCGGGCAGGGCCGCGTCCTGGGGGGCGACCACGTCAGCGGGCAGGGCCGCGTCCTGGGCGGCCACCGCCTCGGCGGAGGGCGCTGCGTCCTGAGGGGTGACCGCCTCGGCGGGCAGGGCCGCGCCCGGGGCGGCGACCATGTCGGGGAGAGTCACCACGTCGGCCGGCTGGACCTCGCCCGGGGCGACGGCCGCTTCGGACGCGTCCTGGGCGGCAGTCACCTCGGCGGGCAGGGCCGCGCCGGGAACGGCGACCGCGTCGGGGAGGGCGGCGACCGCGCCCGGGGTGGCAGCCGTGTCGGGCGCGTCCTGGGCGGAGTCGACGGTCTCGGCCTCGGCCTCGACGGGAGCCTGGGGCGGCGTGACAGCGGAGGCCTGCACGGTGTCGGCGGGAGCCTGGGGCGGCGTGATGACAGGGGCCTGCGCGGTGTCGGCCGACTGCGCGTCCTCCGGGACGTCGAAGTCCTGCGGCGCGTCCACGGCCTGCGCGGGTTCGACGGCCTGCGGCGCTTCCACCGTCTGCGGGGCGTGAATGGCCTGCGGCGCATCTACGGCCTGCGAGGTGTCGACAACCTGCGGCGCCTCCACCGTCTGCGGGGCGTCGGTGGCCTGCGGTGCGTCCACGGGCTGGAGCGCTTCGGCGGTCTGTGCGGTGCCGGTGACTTGCGCCGCCTCCGGGTGCTGGGCGGCGACCTCAGCGAACTGGGGATCCTCCGCGGACAGCACCGCGTCGGCAGCCTGCGGCGCCTCCACGGTCTGCACGGCGTCGGTGGTCTGCGGCGCCTCGATGTGCTCGGCGACCTCGGCGACCTGCGCGGCATCGACAACCTGCGGTGCCTCCACGGCCTGCGCGGCACCAGCCACGTACGGCCCGTCCACAGCCTGGACCGCCTCCGCAGCCTGCGCCGCCTCCACGTGCTGCGGGACCCCAGCAGCCTGCGCGCCCCCGGCGACCTGCGCACCCTCCGCGAGCAGCGCCGCGTCGACAGCCTGCGGCGTCGCGGCCACCGGCTGCGCTTCGACAGCCTGAACCGCGTTCACCTGGGCGTCTTCCCCAGCCTGCGGAGCGTCCGCCTCAGCGTGCTGCGGGACCTCCACGGCCTGCGCGCTCTCCGCAACCTGAACCTGCTGTGCGGCAGCGTCGGCGGACGGCGCGTCGTCCGGCGCCGCCTGTGCCGGAGTCGCCTCGGCCGGAACGGTCTGCTGCACCGCGTCCGCCACAGGCGCGTCCGGCGCCGCGGGCGCCTGCTCGGCGCCGCCCTGGGCGGGCACCGGGCCCTGCTCCCCCGCCGGCTCCGCCGGGGCCGCGCCGGTGACGGCGCCCCCCTCGGCGTCCGCCGGTGCCGTGTACACGCCGTCGTGGGCGTCCGCCGGCTGGACCCCGTCGTGCCCGTGCACGACGGGCACCTGGCCGGTCTCACCGGACGCGCCCTGAGCCGCCGCCTGGCCGGCGAGGCGGGCCATGGTGGCCTGGGCCGCGTCGGCGGGCTCGGCGGGCGGGGCGGACACGGCCGGGTCAACCGTTTCGGCAGCCGGTGCCGGGGCGGCGGGGGCCGGGCCCCACGGGGCCGCGGTCTGCGGGACCGGCTGCGCCTGGGCGTCGAGGTACTCGGGGCCGGCGGCCGGCGGGGCGGACTGGCGTACCGGCGCGCCGGCGGGGCCACGGTCGGCGAGGGAGCGGACCGGGCTGGCGGAGGCGTCGGGGATCGGCGGGCCGAGGTGCAGCGGACGGCGCGGCTGGGGCGCGGCCGACGGGTCGTGCGGTGCCGAGAGGATGGGCGACGGCGGGACCGAGGCGGGGCCGGAGTGGGGCAGGCGGACCCCGTTGAGGTCGACCGCGCCGGTGTCACGGCCGGCCGTCTCGTGCGGGCCCGGCTCGTGGACGGCTTCCACCACCGGTTCGGGAGCGGGTGGCGGTACCTCGTTGCCCCACGCGCCCTGGGCACCCGGCAGCAGCAGGTCCTCGTCCTCGGCGGGAGCCTCGGAGAGGTAGGTGTACGCGCCGTGCGCGGGGACGCCCGGCTGCTCCACCATGCCTGCGCTCTCCGGCTGCCCCTCGCCCGGGACCTGGCCGGTGTCCGTCATGCGTACCCCTCGCCCATCGGTTAGTGCTTCTACGACCAGCTCACCCGGAACGGCGCACCGACCGCCCCGCAGTGAAGAACGAGCGTCCGTGCCCTGCGGCACGAACGACCCGCCGGAAAAGGCGACAAAGCCATTCAGTGGCATTGTCCCGGCCGTTCCGCCGTCGCGACAGCATGATCCGCGACAGTCCGCTGTGGACTGCGCCACGTTGCGCGTCCTCCGGTTCCGCCGTACCCCACCCACCCAAAACGGGCACGCGATCCGGACATTGGCGAACGAAGTCCGGGCCGCCGGTGCGGTACAACGATCGGCCAGCCTACCGCGCGCGGTACGACAACCGGATCACGGGGCGCGATCCGGCCCGCCCGGCCGTGCCCCTCAGCGGGACGGTTCGCGCAGCGGGAGTTCCCCGGTGAGCAGGAACGCGACGTTCCGTTCGGTCTCGGTCCAGGTCCGGGTGTCGAGCCCGACGGACTGGAGCAGGGCGCACTCGACCCGGTACCCGTGCTCGGTGAGGTCGCGGCCGACGCGTTCGGCGGCGTCGCGGGTCGCCGCGTGCGTGACGATGCGCTGCGGGCGGCGGTCGGCGACGGCGGAGACGACGGCCGGTCCCCCGCCGCCGATCCGTACGACGTCCGGCTCGGGCAGGTCCTCCAGGATGTGCGGGGCGCCGCCGTGGACGATGTGGAGCTGGACCCCGAACCGGCGGGCGGCGCCCTCGGTGCGGGCGCAGGCGGCCGGGTCGTGGTCGACGGCGATGACGGCGGCGCCGGCCCGCGCGGCCTCGGTGGCGAACGCGCCGCCGCCGCAGCCGATGTCCCACACCAGGTCGCCGAGCCGGGGGCCGAGTCGGGCCAGTTGGGCGGCGCGCAGCAGTTCCGTCTCGCCCTCGCCGAGCCCGGGACCCGGACCGCCGCCCGGTCCGCCGCCGTAGGTCTCGTCGGGCTGGACCCAGCCGCGCGGGCCGGTGCCCGGGTCGCGCCCGGCGATCCAGCCGCCGTCCTCCGCCGCGCCGGCCGGGCCGCCGATGACGATGACCACGTTGGGATCGCGCCAGGTGTGGTCGGCGGCCTTGTCGGAGGTGACGACGCTGACCTGTTCGCGGTCGGTGCCCAGCTCCTCGCAGATGACGAAGGTGCGGTGGACGCCGTCCAGCAGGAGTCCGAGTTCGGCGGGGCCGGCGCCCGGCGCGGTGAGCACGGCGACCTTGGCGTGGGCGCGGCAGACGTTCACGGCGCGGCGCAGGGTGCGCGGGTGGGCGACGACGACCTGGGCGTCGTCCCAGGGCATGCCGGCCCGGGCGAAGGCGGCGGCGACGGCGGAGACGGCCGGGACGACCTCGACCTCCAGGCCGAACTCGGGCGCGCGCAGGGTGCGCACGACGCCGAAGAAGCCGGGGTCGCCGTCGGCGAGGACGACGGCGGTGCCGCGGTGGGCGGCGATGCGGCGGGCGGCCAGGGCGACGCTGCCGAGGCGGACGCGTTCGGCGGCGGGCGGCACCTCGGGCAGCGCCAGGTGGTGGGCGGCGCCGGCCACGAGGGTGGCGGCGCCGAGGGCGCCCCGTGCCGCGGCGGTCAGCGGCGAGCCGTCCCAGCCGATCACCGTGACCCGGTCGGCCATCGTCGTCAGTCTCCCGTGGTTGCGCGCAGGTCTTCGAAAGGGGGCGGAGCCCGGTGCGGGCTCCGTGAGGGTACCCGGTGGGGGCGCGGGCGCTTCGCCCGCGTGCTCAGTTCCAGTCCGCGTAGGAGGTGAAACCGTTCGCGTCGGCCGGCTGCTCGCTGACGCCGGCGAGGTCCTCGGGCAGCAGGCTCCAGACGATGATGTCCGTGCGGACCTCGGTCCAGGTGCCGTCCTCGGTCCTGGCGCGCGCTATCCAGGCGTTGCGCAGGACGCCCTCGCTGATGCAGCCGATCTTCTGGGCCACCTGCTGGGAGGCGGTGTTGTCGGCGGCGGTGCGCAGTTCGAGCCGTTCGAACTTCCGGTCGTGGAAGAGCCACTGGGCGATGGCGAGGGCCGCTTCGGAGGCGTAGCCCTCGCCGCGGGCCCAGGGTGCGATGACGTAGGCCAGTTCGCTGGACAGGACGCGCCAGTCGGTGTTGCGCAGGTGGACGAGGCCGACGAGCCGCTGGGTGAGGAACTCGGTGACGGCGAGGACGATGCCGTGGCCCTCGGTGCGTTCGCCGGGGGCGGTCCGGGTGATCCAGTGGCGGGCCCTGGTCTCGGTGCAGGGGTGCGGGACGGTGGTCCAGGCGACGACCTGCTCGTCGTTCATCATCTCGGCCAGGGCGGGCGCGTCGTCCTCGTCGAGGGGGCGCAGCACCAACCGCTCCGTGCTGATGGAGATGTTGGGGAAGGTGCTCGTCATGCGCCGCTCCGTAACCTTCAAAAAATCGCTCGGAAGACCGTCGGGGCCGCCGGGCCCCGCTGAACTGCCCAGCATGCAGCATGAAACCACCGAACCGCACGACGGGGTCCAGTCCTCGGTGAGGAGTGGACCCCGCGCGTCGGGAAACGCCCCGTACGTGCCGTCAGCCGCCGGTCGCCGGCAGGACGGACCCGTGGTACTTGTCCTTGAGGAACGCGCGTACCTCGGGTGAGAGGAGCAGCCGGGCCAGTGTGCGCACCCGGGGGTCGTCCTCGTTGCCGCGTCTGACGGCTAGGAGGTTGGCGTAGGGGTTGTTCCGCGCCGACTCCAGCAGGATCGCGTCCTTGGTGGGGCTGAGGCCCGCGTCCTGGGCGTAGTTGTTGTTGATGACCGCGGCGTCCACGTCGTCGAGCGAGCGGGGCAGCTGGGCGGCCTCCAGTTCCCTGAACCGCAGGTGCCGGGGGTTGTCCGTGACGTCCGCGGGGGACGCGTCGGTGCCGGCGCCGGGCTTGAGCCCGATGACGCCGCCGGCGGCCAGCAGCTTCAGGGCGCGGCCCTCGTTGGTGACGTCGTTGGGCACGGCGACGGTGGCTCCGTCGGCCAGCTTGGTGACGTTCTTCGCCCGGTGCGAGTAGACGCCCATGGGCGGCAGGTAGGGCTTGACGACGGAGACCAGGTCGGTGCCCTTGGACTCGTTGAAGTCGTCCAGGAAGGGCTGGTTCTGGTAGAGGTTGGCGTCCAGCTCGCCCTCCTGGAGGGCGGTGTTCGGCAGGACGTAGTCCGTGAACTCCTTGACCTCCAGCTTCAGTCCGGCCTTGGCGGCGAGGTGGTCCCTGACGTAGGTGAGCACCTCGCCGGCCGGGACGGCGGTGGCGCCGACGACGAGCGTGTCGTCCTTGCCACCGCCGCTGCCGGAGTCCGAGCCGGAGCCGCAGGCGGTCAGGCCGAGGGCCAGGACCGCCACGGTGACGACGGACGTGCGCATGGCTTCGATCCCCCCGGGCCGGCTAGAAGGACGGGATGACCGAGCCCTGGTACTTGTCCTCGATGAACTTCTTGACCTCGGGCGAGGTGAGCAGCTTGGCCAGCTTGGTGACCCGCGGGTCCTTCTCGTTGCCCTTCTTCACGGCGAGGAAGTTGCCGTAGGGGTTGTTCTTCGGGGACTCCAGGACGAGGGCGTCCTTGGCGGGCTTCAGGCCGGAGGATATGGCGTAGTTGCCGTTGACCACGGCCGCGTCCACGTCGTCCAGGGAGCGCGGGGTCTGGGCCGCCTCGACTTCCTTGAACTTGAGGTTCTTGGGGTTCTTGGTGATGTCCTGCGGGGTGGCCTCGTTGCCGACGCCGTCCTTGAGGGTGATCAGCCCGTTGCCGGCGAGCAGCTTCAGGGCGCGGGCCTCGTTGACGGCGTCGTTCGGGACGGCGATGGTCGCACCGCTCTTGAGGGCGTCGGCCTTCTTGACCTTGTGGGAGTAGAGGCCGAGCGGTTCCAGGTGCACCGTGACGACGGGCACGATGTGGGTGCCGCGCTTGCTGTTGAAGTCGTCGAGGTACGGCTGGTTCTGGAAGTAGTTGGCGTCCACCGAGCCGTCCTCGGTCGCCGTGTTCGGCGTGATGTAGTCGGTGAACTCCTTGACCTCCAGGTCGAGGCCCGCCTTCTTCGCCAGCTTGTCCTTGACGAAGTCGAGGATCTCGGCGTGCGGGGTGGGGCTCGCGGCGACGACCAGCGGGCCGCTGGTGTCGGAGGAGCCGGAGTCCTTGTCGTTGCCGCACGCGGTCAGCCCGAGGGTGAGGGCTCCGGCGGCGAGGACGGCGGTGGTGAGCTTGGCGGTGTTACGCACGAAAAGTGCCTTTCCTTAAGGGTGGTGCGACCCCGGGTACGGGCGACCGGGGAGCCTGTGGGTCCTTACGCGACCTTGCTGATGTCGGCCGCCGCGGGTTCCCCGGCCTTCAGCAGGCGCAGCTTGGGCGCGGGTCCGGAGTGGGCGCCGCGGCGGTGCAGGGAGCGGGCCGCGAAGTCGCCGGCGAACTGGATCAGGGAGATGACGACGGCGAGGATCGCCACGGTGATCCACATCAGTTCGGTCTCGAAGCGCTGGTAGCCGTAGCGGACGGCGAGGTCGCCGAGGCCGCCGCCGCCGACCGTGCCGGCCATGGCGGAGTAGCCGATGAGCGCGATGACCGTGGTGGTGGTGCTGGCGATCAGCGAGGGCAGGGACTCGGGGACGAGGACCTTGCGGACGATCGTCCAGGTGCTGCCGCCCATGGACTGCACGGCCTCGACGAGCCCGTGGTCCACCTCGCGGACGGCCGTCTCCACCAGGCGGGCGAAGAAGGGGATGCCGCCGATGGCGAGCGGCACGATCGCCGCGGTGGTGCCGATCGTCGTGCCGGTGACCCAGCGGGTGAAGCTCATCAGCGCGACCATCAGGATGATGAACGGCATGGACCGGCCGACGTTCACGATCTGGCCGATCACCTTGTTGGCGACGACGTTCTGCAGCAGGCCGTCCCGGTCCGTGAGGACCAGCAGGATGCCGAGGGGCAGGCCGGCGACGATGGCGATCAGGGTGGACCAGAGCACCATGGTGAGCGTCTCGGTACACGCCTGCGACAGCAGCGGCTGCATCTCCGACCAGGTCACTTGGCACCTTCCTTCACCAGCGGGGCGTCCTGGCCCACGACGTCGATCTGCAGGCCCTGTTCGCGCAGGAACCCGACCGGCACCACGTTGTCCTCGTAGCGGCCGGGCAGTTCGATGCGCATCCGGCCGACCTGGAGGCCGCCGACGGTGTCGATGGCGGCACCGAGGATGGAGATGTCGATGTTGTAGGTGCGCGCGAGCTGGGAGACGACCGGCTGGGTGGCGCTCTCGCCGTGGAAGGTGACGTCGAGGACGGTCCGGTCGTCGCCGGTGGCCTCGCCGCTCACCGGGAACAGGGCGGCGGCCAGCTCGGAGCCCGGGGTGGCCAGCAGCTCGCTGACCGTGCCGGACTCCACGATCCGGCCCCGCTCCATCAGCGCGGCGGAGTCGCAGACCGACTTCACGACGTCCATCTCGTGGGTGATGAGCAGGACGGTCAGGCCGAGCTGCCGGTTCAGGTCGCGCAGCAGCTGGAGGATGGAGCGGGTGGTCTCCGGGTCGAGGGCGCTGGTGGCCTCGTCGGAGAGCAGCACCTTGGGATCGCCGGCCAGGGCGCGGGCGATGCCGACGCGCTGCTTCTGGCCGCCGGAGAGCTGGGCGGGATAGGCCTTGGCCTTGTCCGCGAGGCCCACCAGGTCCAGCAGTTCCAGCGCCTTGCGGGAGCGCTCCTTGCCGGACGTGCCGAGGATCTCCAGGGGCAGCTCGACGTTGTCCTGCACGGTCCGCGAGGACAGCAGGTTGAAGTGCTGGAAGACCATGCCGATCCGGCTGCGGGCGCGGCGCAGCTCCCGGCCGGCGCGCGGGCCGCGTCCGGCCAGGGCGGTGAGGTCCTGTCCGGCGACGGTCACGGTGCCGGAGGTGGGGCGCTCCAGCAGGTTGACGCAGCGGATGAGGGAGGACTTGCCGGCGCCGGACTGGCCGATGACGCCGTAGACCTCGCCTTCGCGGACGTGCAGGTCGACGCCGTCGAGGGCGGTGACCTCACGGCCGCGGGAGCGGTAGACCTTGGTCAGGCCCGAGGTGGTGATCACGTGGGTTTCCGTCACTGTCGAGTGCGCGGGCGTGGGTGTGCCCGGACACGGGTGCATGCGGTTGCGACATGGAGGGTGGTCGTGCGTCTCGTACGGCCTGCGGCGCACGGACATGCCACGGCTCTCGCTTCGGGGCGCGAGGCTCAGCTGATGCGGGGGCCCTCTAGAAGGCGCACATTCGACACATCAGGCGACACATACAACGAGCACCGGGCGTCATGGTCGCCTCGGTCGCAAGGGTGCGGCAGCTCGTCGTGGTCATGCGTTCAGTAAACCAGACCGGCGGTCCCGGCCGGTCGCCGCTGTCCGGATGATGGACAGCGGCGGACAGTGCGGGCCGCGGCCTCAGCGGCGGACGGATATCTCCAGGCCGCGGTCGGTGACCAGGGCGGACAGGGCCGACAGGTCGCGGACCACCAGATCGGCGTCCAGGTCCGCCGCCCGGTGGGTTGTGGCCAACGCCACGGTGGTCATGCCGGCGGCGCGGCCGGCCCGCAGTCCGGCGGGGGCGTCCTCGAAGACGACGCACCCGGCGGGGTCCACGCCGAGCTGCCGGGCGGCCAGCAGATAGGGCTCGGGGTCGGGCTTGCCGCGGGTGACGTCGTCGGAGGTGACCAGGGCCTTCGGGGTGATGCCGACGGCGCCCAGGCGGGCCTCGGCCAGGCGCCGGGTGGCGGAGGTGACCACGGCCCAGCGGTCGGCGGGCAGGGCGTCCAGGAACGCGCGGGTGCCGGGCAGCAGCCGCACCCCGCCGTCCGGCACGTCCTCGACCTCCAGCTGCTCGACCCGGGCGACCGCCTCCGGCACCAGGTGCGCGGGCAGCAGGTCGGCGACGATCTCGGTGGCCGGGCGTCCGTGCAGTTCCACGCGGGCGAACTCCTCCGCGGTGATCCCGTACTCCCCGGCCCAGCGGGTCCAGCAGCGCTCGACGGAGTCGAGCGAGGAGACGAGGGTGCCGTCGTTGTCGAACAGGAGGGCGTGTGCGTGGATCGTCATGGTCCAGACCCTACGGCGTTCGGCGGGGGCGGCGGCCCGGGTCCGTTTCGGCCGTATTAAGGTCACGGCATGCTCAACGCCCTGACGCTGGTGACCGGGGTCGCCGCGCTGCTCCTCGCCGCCTGGTGCGGCTGGGCCGCCTACCGCGGCCAGCCGACGAAGGACTGGCACTTCATCGGCATGGCCGTGGTGTCGCTGCTGGCCGCCGTCCAGCTCGCGGTCGGGATCGTGCAGCTGGCGCGGGGCGGCAAACCGGAGCAGGGGACGACGATCTTCGTGGCGTACCTGCTGGGCGCGTTCGCGTGCGTTCCGGCCGCGGGTCTGATGTCGCTGGCCGAGCGGTCCCGCTGGGGCTCGGTGACGGTGGCCGCGGGCGGTGTGGTGCTGGCCGTCCTGGAAGTGCGGCTCTACGACATCTGGGGAGGCTGAGATGACGGCGGTGCAGGAGAAGCCGGCCCGGCTGATCAGCGGGCCGGGCATGCTGCTCGTCTGGTTCTACGGCGTGATGGTGGTCGGCGCGGTGTCGCGTTCCGCGTACCAGATCGCCACGGAGTTCGACCGGGCGCCGCTGGCGTACGCGCTGTCGGCCGTGGCGGGTCTGGTGTACGCGTTCATCACGTACACGCTGGTGCGCGGCGGGGAACGGGCCCGCCGGGCGGCGCTGGTGTGCTGTGCCGCCGAGCTGGCGGGGGTGCTGGTGGTCGGCACGTGGACCCTGGTCGAGCCGTCCGCGTTCCCGGACGCGACCGTGTGGTCGCAGTACGGGATGGGGTACGTCTTCATCCCCGTGCTGCTGCCGCTGTCCGCGCTGTACTGGCTGCGCAAGGCGCCCGCGCGACAGGCCGCTTGACGGGGTGACGGGCGCGGGCCGCCGCGGCCGCCCGCGCACCGTGCGGGCGGCGCGGGCGCTCAGGCCGTCTGCGCGTACTGCTCCGTCTGCTTCTCCAGGATGATCAGCTCCACGCCGTCGCCGCCCTTGACCCGGCCCACCGTCTCGTAGCCGACGCGGCGGTACAGGCGGAGGTTGCCCTCGCTGCGGTGGCCGGTGTGGAGGCGGAACCGGGTGGCGCCGTGCCGCTCCGCCAGCGCCGACTCCGCCGCGCTCAGCAGCCGGGCGCCGATGCCGTGGCCCTGGAGGCGGGGGTGGACGCACAGCTTGCCGATCGCCGCCGCGCCGTCCTCGGTCACCGCGCCGCGCACCGAGCCGACGACCTCCTCGCCGAGCCGGGCGACGAAGACGCAGTCGGAGTCCACTTCCCGGCGGACGGAGTCCAGGCTCTGCACGAGCGGGTCGATGCGGTAGTTGCCGTACAACGCGGCCTCGCTCTGGAAGCACAGGTACTGGAGTCTGAAGATCTGCTCCGCGTCCTGCCCGGTCGCCGCCGAGATGGTCACGCTCATGCCCATGTGCGCACGCCTCCCGCTCACCTGATCACCTGTCGTCCCCCACTCCTATCCCCGCGCCGCGCACGCCGCAACCTCCGGTGGAAGCAAACGACGCAGACATCCCAGGCATTTGGAGCGTTCCGGTCCGAGACTGCCCTGTGAGATACCCAACTCCCCCGCGATCTCCCGGTAGGTGAGGTCCGCCGGCGACAGCAGCGCCTCCAGCAGGCGGGGGCAGCGGCCGGGCAGCCGGCCGACCGCCTCCCTGAGGGCGCGGTGCCGGGCGGCGGTCAGCAGGCGCTGTTCGGGGCCGGGGCGCAGGACGTCGGCGGGCTCGCCGTCGTACGGCCGTTCACGGCGGGTGGCGCGGCGGCCGCGGCGGGCCTCGGCGCGCACCGCCCGGCGCAGCCAGCCGGACGGGTCCGGCGGCGGCCCGTCGGCCGCCAGCCGCTCCAGCAGCCGCAGCCAGACGGCCTGTTCCAGGTCCCCCGGCTCGTCTCCCGAGGCATATGCCTCGGCGGCGGCCTCGGCGGACAGCAGGGGGCGCAGGGCGGCTACCAGATCGGCGGTCATATGCGGAACGACGAGCCGCCCCGGCGGCGGGTTGCCGGGGCGGCGCGCAGTCACCTCGAACGAGGTGCCGTGTGGTGCGGCGGGTTGACGCCGTCAGCCGGCCAGGAAGTCGGCGCGGGCGAGCACTCCGGTGTCGGCGTTGTCGGTGAAGACGCCGTCGATGCCGGTCGCGAAGTACCGCTTGAAGGCGCCGAAGACGTCGCCGTAGCCGTCGGCGGCGGTGCCCTTGCGGTACTCGGCGGGCAGGAAGGGGTTCTCGTTGCGCACGGTGTAGGGGTGCACGAGCAGGCCCACCCGGTGCGCGTCGGGGACGAGGGTGGTCGGCTCGGCGAGGGTGCCGTCCGCCTTCCTCGGGACGACCAGGTCCAGGGTGGGGCCGATGCCCTGCGCGTAGCCGGCGATCTCCCGCAGGCCCGCCGGCGTGACGAGGTCGGCGACCGTCCGCGGGTCGTTCGCCGCCACGAAGTCGTACGGCCGGCTGCCGGCCGAGGAGAGCAGGACGACCAGCGGGTTGTCGACCAGCCGGTTGAGCCGCTGGATGCTGGTGGGCTCGAAGGACTGGAGGATGACCGGCGAGTTCCGGCCGTCCTTGCCGTGCCGGCGCAGCAGCTTGGCCACCCGCTCCTCCAGGCCGAGGCCCCGCTCGCGGAAGTAGGTGGGGTGCTTGGTCTCCGGGTAGATCCAGACCTGCCTGCCGCGCTTGCGGGTCTGCTCGTCCTGCCACCTCAGGACCTCTTCGAAGGTGGGGATCTGCCAGCGGCCGTCGTAGAGGGTGTTGTGCGGCCGGTTGGCCGGGATGCGCTCGACGGCGCGCAGCGTCTTCAGCTCGGCGAGCGTGAAGTCCTCGGTGAACCAGCCGGTGGTGGGCACGCCGTCGAGCACCTTGGTGGTCTTGCGGCCGGCGAACTCCGGGTGGGCGGCGACGTCCGTGGTGCCGCCGATCTCCGGTTCGTGCCGGCAGACCAGGTGGCCGTCCCTGGTGGGGACCAGGTCGCCGGCCTCGACCACGTCGGCGCCGAGGTCCAGGGCCAGTTCGTAGGAGCCGAAGGTGTGCTCGGGACGGTAGCCGCTGGCTCCCCGGTGCCCGATGACCGTGGGCACCGGCAGGCCCTTCAGCCCGCGGCCCCCGTGCCCGGCCGGCCGGGTCCCGGCGGCCCGGGCGGCACCGGGCAGTCCGAGGACCGCTCCGCCCGCGCCGAGCGCGGCGGCGCCGAGGAGCGCCCGCCGTGCCGTTCCCTGCGTCTGCCCGTTCCCCTGGTCGCCGCTCATGAGCGCCCTCCTGCCGTCGCGGTTCGTCGGTGCGCGCCGATCGTAGGGGCGCACACATGACCGAAGGGAGGCTCCGGGCCGAACACACGGGTGCGGACGGGTGGCCGGAGGACGGCGGACAGCGAGGGGTGCGCCGGCGCGCGGACCGTGCCGGATCCGAGCGATGTCCGTCACATCCCGGCACGGCCGTCACACGCCGTCCCCGGTGCGCGACCGCAGGTAAACCCGCGTCAACACTTCGTAAGGCATCGGTGAACCGCCCGTCCTCGATGTGCGCCGGGACCTGGGCCGCGAGTAATGTCCTCACCTGCACAGACTCATATCGCCCCCCTTGACATCGGAGGACCCGTTGTCCCGCTTCGCGCTCATCAAGGCAGTGCTCGGACCGATCATGCGCCTGATGTTCCGCTTCCAGGTGGAGGGCGCGGAGCGCATCCCCGGCGACGGCCCGGTCATTCTGGCCGGCAACCACCTGACGTTCATCGACTCGGTCCTGCTGCCGCTGGCCACCAAGCGGCAGGTGCACTTCATCGGCAAGGACGAGTACGTCACCGGCAAGGGCGTCAAGGGACGGCTGATGGCCTGGTTCTTCACCGGCGTCGGCATGGTCCCGGTGGACCGGGACGGGGCGAACGGCGGGGTGGCGGCGCTGATGACCGGGCGCCGCATCCTGGAGGAGGGCAGGGTCTTCGGGATCTACCCCGAGGGCACGCGCTCGCCCGACGGCCGGCTGTACCGGGGGCGCACCGGGATCGCGCGGCTGACGCTGATGACCGGCGCGCCGGTGGTGCCGTTCGCCATGATCGGCACGGACAAGCTCCAGCCGTCCGGCCGGGGCATCCCGCGGCCGGGCCGGGTCACCATCCGGTTCGGCGAGCCCATGGAGTTCTCCCGCTACGACGGCATGGACCGCGACCGGTACGTGCTGCGGGCGGTGACGGACTCGGTGATGGCCGAGGTGATGCGGCTGTCCGGGCAGGAGTACGTGGACATGTACGCCACGAAGGCGAAGGCCGCCTGAGACTCCGTCGGCGGCGGGCGCGGCGGACCCCGCCCCTCCGCCTGCCGGTGGAATCTGTGCCCGACACTTCGTGCATTCGGCCGCATCACCGGGCCATCCGGGCGCCCAACATGTCTTATTTAGGCATGTTCACACCTTCTCGGCGTACCCTGATCCGTACCCCGATCGCCGCCGCCGGCGCGGGGCTCCTGGCCGCCTGCACCGGTTCCGGTCCCGGGTCCGGGTCCGGTTCCGGCCCCCAACACCCCGGCGGCACGGAGAAGTTCGTACCGCCCGGGCCCCGGGGGTACGTCAATCCGTCGGACCCGGAGGTGCTGGCCGCCGAGCGGAGACGCGGGGCCGGCCGCGTGCGCACGTTCCGGTTCACCGCCGAGGAAGCCAGGCTGGACCTCGGCGGCCGGTCCGTGCGGACCTGGGCGTACAACGAGGAGGTGCCGGGCCCGCTGGTCCGGGTCACCGCCGGGGACGTGCTCGACCTGACGCTCGCCAACCGGCTGCCCGCCATGACCACGCTGCACTCCCACGGGGTGCGGCTGCGCTGCGACATGGACGGCGTGCCGGACCTGACCCAGCGGGCCATCCACCCCGGCGACGACTTCCGCTACCGCTTCACCGTCAAGCACCCGGGCACCTACCTGCTCCACTCGCACGTCGGCATGCAGCCCGACCGGGCCCTGTACGCCCCGCTCGTCGTGGAGGACCCCAAGGAGCCCCTCTCCTACGACAAGGAGTGGGTGGTGGTGCTGGACGACTGGCTCGACGGCGTGGACGGCTCCACCCCCGACAACGTCCTCGAACAGCTCAAGCCCGGCGGCGCCATGGACATGGGCGGCATGGCCATGGGCCCCTCTCACGGCAGCCCGGACCCCCGTCACTCCGGCAAGGCGCACCCGTCCGCGAAGTCCGCCGGCCCCAACCGGGTGCTGCACAAGTCCTACAGCCGCATCCTGCACAGCGAGGGCGGCAGCGTCGCCTATCCCCACTACCTCGTCAACGGCCACCTGCCGGCCGACCCGTCGGTGTTCCGCTGCCGGCCCGGCGACCGGGTGCGGCTGCGCATCATCAACGCCGGCTCCGAGACGGCCTTCCGGGTGGCGCTGGGCGACCACAAGATGACCATCACGCACACCGACGGCTATCCGGTGAAGCACAAGCAGACCGACGCCCTGCTCATCGGCATGGCGGAGCGCTACGACGTGCTGATCACCGCGCGGGACGGTGTCTTCCCGCTGGTCGCGCTCCCCGAGGGCAAGAAGGGCAAGGCCCTCGCCGTCCTGCGGACCGACAAGGGCAACCGGAGCCTGCCCACGGCCGACGCCCGCCCGCGCGAACTCGACGGCAACACCGTCCCCGCGCGCCGGCTGCTGCCGCACGACTCCGTCGCCCTCGGCGACCGCCGCCCCGACCGCGAGATGCGCATCAGGATCACCGGCAGCATGGCGAAGTTCGACTGGGGCTTCGACCACCAGGACTACTCCCCGCGCCAGCGCCATCCGGTCCGGGCCGGCGAGCGGGTCCGGCTCACCCTCATCAACGCCACGGACATGTGGCATCCGATGCACCTGCACGGGCACACCTTCGCGGTGACCGGCCTGGACGGCGTGGGCGCGCGCAAGGACACCGCGCTGGTGCTGCCGCACCGGAAGCTGGTGATCGACTTCGACGCCGACAATCCGGGGCTGTGGATGCTGCACTGCCACAACCAGTACCACTCGGAGAGCGGGATGATGACGGTGCTCGGCTACCGGAAGTGACCCGACGGGGTGGCCCGGGCGGGCCACCTCAGCCGGCGCTCTCCAGTTTCTGCCCCTTCAGCAGGAACCAGGCCACCACGGACGCCGCCAGCAGGACCACCGCTCCCGCCCCGGAGGCCAGGTGGAGGCCGTGGACGAAGGACTCGCGGGCCGCGTCGAGCAGCGCCTCCGCCTGGTGCGGTGGCAGCCCGGCCGCGCTCTGCACCGCCGCGCCCAGCGACTCGTGGGCCCCGGCCGGGGTGCCGGCCGGGCCGGTGAAGCCGCGGTAGACGCCGGTCACGATCGAGCCGAGCAGGGCGATGCCGAGGGCCGCGCCCAGTTCGTACGCCGTCTCGGAGACCGCCGAGGCGGCGCCCGCCTGGTCCTTGGGGACGCTGGAGAGGATGACGTCGGCGGTCACCGTGAAGGAGAACCCGGCGCCGACGCCGACCACCAGCAGGACGGCGCCGAGCAGCGGATAGCCGGTGGAGCGGTCCAGTGTCGTCAGCACCGCCAGGGCGAGGCCCACGGCGGCCAGGCCGCCGGAGACCACCGCGCGGACCGGGAAGCGCCGGGCGGCCCGGCCGGCGAGCAGCCCGGCCGCCACCGCGCCCACCGCGGCGGGCAGTTCCGCCAGGCCCGCCTCGAAGGGAAGCCGGTCCTGGACCAGTTGCAGGAACTGGGAGAGGAAGAACACCAGGCCGGACAGGCCGAGGACGGTCAGCAGGTCGGCGAGGACGGCACCGCTGAAGCCGCGGCGCCGGAACAGCCGCATGTCCAGCAGCGGGGCCGGCAGGGTGAGCTGGCGGCGGACGAAGCCGTACAGGGCCGCCGCGCCCAGCAGACCGGTGCCGGCGGCGACCGGGGTGAGGCCGTGGGCGGCGGTCTCCTTGACGCCGTAGACGAGGGCGATCATGCCGACCAGCGACAGCAGGACGCTGCTCAGGTCCCACGGGCCCGGGTGCGGGTCACGGGACTCGGGCAGGGTGCGGACGCCGACCAGGACCAGGACCGCCATCACCGGCAGGTTGATCAGGAAGACCGAGCCCCACCAGAAGTGTTCGAGGAGGAATCCGCCGGTGATCGGGCCGACGGCCATGCCGGCGGAGGCGCTGGCGCCCCAGATGCCGACGGCCAGGCTGCGCTCGCGCGGGTCCTGGAAGATGTTGCGGATCAGGGCCAGGGTGGCGGGCATCAGGGTGGCGCCCGCGACGCCGAGCAGCGCCCGGGCCAGGATCATCAGCTCGGGTGTGGTGGCGTAGGCGTTGAGCACGGACAGCGCGCCGAACGCCGTGGCGCCGACGAGCAGGATCCGCTTGCGGCCGATGCGGTCGCCGAGGCTGCCCATGGAGACCAGCAGACCGGCGATGACGAAGGAGTAGACGTCGCCGATCCACAGCAACTGGGTGCCGGAGGGGTCGAGGTCTTCGCTGATGTAGGGGGTCGCCAGGCCGAGGACGGTGGCGTCGACGGCCACCAGCAGCACGGCCAGGACCAGGACGGACAGCGCCAGCCAGCGGCCGGGACGCTGCACCGCCTCGTCCGGCTGGGCCGGCCGCAGGGTGCTGGTCATGGTTCCTCTCTTCGCAGAGCGCCGCCGAGCAGCAGCTCGGCGATCATGGTCGGGAAGTCCCGGGAGGCGACACGGCCGTCCTGGGTGGCCCAGGCGCCCGAGGCGATCAGGCCGTACAGCGCCTCGGTGAGCCAGGCCGGGCTGAGATCGATCCGGAACTCGCCGGCGCGCTGTCCGCGCTGGAACAGGGCGCCGATCCGGGTGTCCAGGCGCTGCCAGCCCTCGTGCTGCCGGTCGCTCTCCCACAGCTGGTTCTCGCCGTAGAGGAACGCCAGCAGGCCGGCGGCCGGCTGGATCTCGCGGACCAGCCGGCGTACGGCCCCGGCCGCCGGCCCTTCTTCCGGCCGGGCCCGGTCCAGCGCGCCTTCGCACTCGGCGATGCCGAGCTGCTCCAGCGCCCGCACGAGCGCGTCGCGGCCGGCGAAGTGCCGGTGCAGCGTGGCCCGGCTGATCCCGGCGGCCCTGGCGACCTCGTCCATGGTCGCGGTGGAGTTACGGGTCAGCAGGGCGGCCGCGCTGCGCAGCACATGGTCACGGTCGAGAGCCATGAGACAAGAGTAGCCCAACTGAGACATTTTTGTCTCATCACAGACCCGCGTGCCTCGTTTCCGCTGGTCGTGCGGGGTCTTGCGTCAGTGCCAGGGCAGACGTGCGCGCCGCTCCCAGTAGGCGCGCGGGTCCTCGCTCAGCGTGGCGAGGCGGGTCAGCTGGTCCGGGTCGAGGTCGACGGCGGGCGCGTGCAGATTGGACAGCAGCTGCGGGACGGTCGCGGCACCGGAGAGGACCACACCGGCCCACGGCCGGCGCAGGATCCAGGCCAGGGCGACCGCGTCGCAGCCGGCTCCCGCGGCCTCCGCCACGGCCCGCAGCGCGTCCGGCGCCTCCGGCCCGGCCAGCCGGCCGTTCGCCATGCCCTCCTTGACCAGGACGGTGAGCCCGGCGTCGTGCGCCTCGGCGAGGGCGGGTCCGGCCGAGGTCTCCAGGAGGTTGAACGTCGACTGGACGGTACGGAACAGGGGCCGGCCGTCGACCGTGACGGCGAGGGCGGCGCGGATGGCGTCGGCCTGCGCGGGGCCGCTGGTGGAGAACCCGACGGTCAGTCCACGGGCGGCGGCCTCCGCCAGCCGGGCGTGCAGCTCCCGGTCGGTCAGGGCCGGGCTGTCCGGGGTCACCGAGTGGATCTGGTAGAGGTCGAGCCGGGCGCCGAGCAGGGCGTCGCTCTCGGCGCGCTGCCGCTCGTAGGCGGCGAGGCTGTGGTCCTTGACCTCGTGCGTCGCGGCGTCCGCCGACCAGCCGGCGGTGTAGGTGTAGCCCCACTTGCTGCCGACGACCACGTCGTCGGCGCCGGGGTTCTTCGCGAGCCAGTCCGCGAGGAACTCCTCGGAGCGGCCGTAGGAGCGGGCGGCGTCGACGTAGCGGACGCCCTGGGCGTAGGCGGCGTCGAGGAGTGCGTGGGTGCGGGCGCGCAGCGCGTCCGGGCCGCGGTCCTCGCCGAGGTCGCGGGCCCGGCCGAGCGTGATGTAGCCGGGGCGGCCCACCGCGGCCAGGCCCAGGCCGATGTGGCAGGTGGCGGTGGTCGCAGTGGCCAGGCGAGCGAAGGGCATCGCGGGTTCCGTTCGGTCGGCTCCGGTGGGCTCGCGACCAACGTAACCCGCGACGGCCGGCGCGTTCGCGCCGCGGCCCGGGGCTTCGGCCCTACTTCTTGGCGTCCTCGGCGTCTTCGGCGCTCGTGGCGCCCTTGGCCACCTTGGCGTCCGCCCACGCGTGCTGCCGTGCCACGTCCGCCTTGACCTCGGCCAGCTGGGTCGCGACCGCGCTCGGGGCCGTGCCGCCGCGGCCGTCGCGGGAGGCGAGGGCGCCGGGGACGTTGAGGACCGAGCGGACCTCGGGGGTGAGGTGGGCGGAGATCTTCGCGAACTGCTCGTCCGTGAGGCCGTCCAGCTCCTTGCCCTCGGCCTCGGCGGCCTTGACGCACTCGCCGGCCACCTCGTGCGCCACGCGGAACGGCACACCCTGCCTCACCAGCCACTCGGCGATGTCGGTGGCCAGCGAGAAACCGGCCGGGGCCAGCTCCTCCATGCGCTCACGGTGCACGGTGAGGGTGGCGATCATGCCGGTGAAGGCCGGCAGCAGCACCTCGAGCTGGTCGCAGGAGTCGAAGACCGGCTCCTTGTCCTCCTGGAGGTCGCGGTTGTAGGCGAGGGGCAGGGCCTTCAGGGTCGCGAGCAGGCCGGTGAGGTTGCCGATCAGCCGGCCGGACTTGCCGCGGGCCAGCTCGGCGATGTCCGGGTTCTTCTTCTGCGGCATGATCGACGAGCCGGTGGAGAAGGCGTCGTGCAGGGTGACGAAGGAGAACTCCTTCGTGTTCCAGATGATGATCTCCTCGGCGATCCGGGAGAGGTTGACGCCGATCATCGCGGTGATGAAGGCGAACTCGGCGACGAAGTCGCGGGAGGCCGTGCCGTCGATGGAGTTGCCGACGCTGCCGTGCTCGAAGCCGAGGTCCGCGGCGACCGCCTCCGGGTCCAGGCCCAGGGAGGAGCCGGCGAGGGCGCCGGAGCCGTACGGCGACACGGCCGTCCGCTCGTCCCACTGGCGCAGCCGCTCGGCGTCCCGGGACAGGGACTGCACATGGGCCAGGACGTGGTGGGCGAAGAGCACCGGCTGGGCGTGCTGGAGGTGGGTACGGCCGGGCATGGCCACGTCCGGGTGGGCCTCGGCCAGGCCGATCAGGGCGTCCTGGAGGCCGGCGAGCAGACCGCCGATGATCCGGGCGTGGTCCCGCAGGTACATCCTGAAGAGGGTGGCGACCTGGTCGTTGCGGGACCGGCCGGCGCGCAGCTTGCCGCCGAGGTCCGGGCCGAGGCGCTCCAGCAGGCCGCGCTCCAGGGCGGTGTGCACGTCCTCGTCGGCGATGGTGCCCACGAAGGTGCCGGCGGCGACGTCCGCCTCCAGCAGGTCCAGGCCGGCGGTCATCCGCTCCAGCTCGTCCGCGGTGAGGAGTCCGGCCTTGTGCAGGACGCGCGCGTGGGCACGCGAGCCGGCGATGTCGTAGGGCGCGAGCCGCCAGTCGAAGTGGACGGACGCGGACAGCCTGGCCAGGGCCTCGGCGGGGCCGTCGGCGAATCGCCCGCCCCAGAGCCGTACGTCACCGCTGTTGCTGCTCACTGGCGTTGCTCCTCGAAGCTCTGGGATGCGGGCTGTGTGCTGGCACACGCTGTCCTGCATGAGTATGCAGAACTCTGCATGGTTCGTCAATCGACAAATCGTTAGACAGGCGAACGACCTGTCGGGATAATCCTTAGGCATGGGAAAGACTTATGACCGCATAGACGGCAGGCTGCGCGCTTTCATCGAGGACCAGCCGCTCTTCTTCACCGCGACCGCCCCGCTCTCCGGCGACGGCACGGTCAACCTCTCCCCCAAGGGCCTCAAGGGCTCCTTCGCCGTGCTGGACGAACACACCGTGGCGTACCTGGACTTCGCCGGGTCCAACGCCGAGACCATCGCCCATCTGCGGGAGAACGGGCGGATCACCCTGATGTGGTGCGCCTTCCAGGGTCCGCCCGACATCGTGCGCGTGCACGGCCGGGGTGAACCGGTCTTCCGCGACGACCCGCGCTTCCCGGACCTCCTCGCCCGCTTCCCGGACATCGACCACACCGCGCACGGACTGCGCGCGATCATCGTGGTGCACGCCGGACTCGTCCGCGACACCTGCGGCTACGCCGTCCCCTACATGGCGTACGAGGAGGACCGCGACCTGCACGGCAGGCGCTTCGCGCGCGAGGACGACGCCTCGCTGAGCGCGTACTTCACCAAGAAGGAGCACATCGCGGCCAGCCTGGACGGACTGCCCGGGCTGCCGTTGCCGCTGCCCCCGTCTACCGTCTGAGCCATGCGCCCCGGTGTGGTCCTCGCCCTCGTGTCCGCCTCCTCGCTCACCCTGCCCGGCGCCGCGCCCGGCCGGGACCCGGCGCCGCTGCCGGCGCGGATGGCGCACACGGGCGGCGGCAGCCAGCTGATCATCGCCCAGGCGCCGGGCCCGCGCGCCACCGAGGGCACGGTCGGCTGGTGGGACCTGCGGAAGGGACGGTGGACCCGGGCCGGCTCCGCGCCCGCCCGGTTCGGCTCCGGCGGGCTGGTGGACGGCGGCACCCGCAAGCAGGGCACGTACACGACCCCGACCGGCCTGTACGGCCTCCCCTTCGCCTTCGGCATCGAGGCGGCGCCGGACGGCACGGCGATGGCGTACCGGACCGTCCGCAAGAGTTCCTGGTGGTGCCAGGACAACGCCTCCCGCTCCTACAACCGCTGGACCGACCCGCTGCCCGCCGACTGCCGCGCCACCGAGTCCGAGCACCTGGTCGACTACCCGGGGCAGTACGCCCACGGCCTGGTCATCGGCTTCAACTACCACCGGCCCGTGCGCGGTCGCGGCGCCGGGATCTTCCTGCACGTCAACGGGCGCGGGGCGACGGCCGGCTGCGTGTCGGTGCCCCGGGACGCGATGCGGCGGATCCTGCGGTGGGTGAAGCCGGGGAGGAACCCGCACATCGCCGTGGGAACCGCGACCGGGACCACGGCGGTGACCCGGTACTGACAGGGCCGTTCCGCGGCGGGGCCCGCCGCCCGCTCCGGTCCGCCGGACCGCCATCCGGAATCACAACTTCCTTATGCGCGCGCTCCTTTGGGGCGTGTGGCCGGGCGCCCCGGGTAGCCGGGAAGTCCGGTTCGGGTGGAAGGAGTGGTGGCTCGTGGACGCGCGGCAGACAACGGAGGGATCCGCACTCGGCCCCCTGCGGCCCGGGACCAGGCAGCGCGCGGAGCTGCGGGTCCGGGTCGCCGACATCGCGTGGACCGCTCTCTGCGCCGTCCTCGCCGTGTGGGCGGTCGCGAGCGCGGTCGGCGCCGTACGCGGGATGACGGCCTGGGCGTACTGCGCGGTGGCCTGGATCCTGCTGGCGATCGCGTGCGCGGTGCGGCTCGCCGCCGCCCGCCGCAGGAAGCGGATCTGAGGGACGGCGGGCGTGGAACGGATCAGAGTCTTCCCGGCCAGGCACCTGTGGGCGCGGATGTGCCTGTCCGTGCTCGCCGCCGCCGCGCTGGTCTGCCTGCTGTGCGGCGGGGTCACCGCCTTGACGGCCCTCACCGCGGGACCTCGGCAGACCATCGGCATGGCCCTGTTCTCCGTGGTCTTCAGCGGCTGGCTGCTGTACAGCGGCGGCCTGCAGAAGCGGAGGCTGCGGACCATGCGCGCCGCGCTGCGCGCCAAAGACACCGTAGACGCCGCAGACCCCGAAAACGCCGGCGGCGCCACCGCCGGCGACCTGGCGGCGCGTCCCTCGCCGTGACCCCGGCAGGCCACTCCGGAAAAAACCCGGGAGGCCGCTAAAGAAAACGGGGCCCTCGTCGCTCTTCGCTCACGACAGCCCGCACCTGTGGGGTGCGGGCGCCGGGTGAGAAGGACGACGACATGGACACGGCTCTGGTGATCTGGCTGATCGCGGGTTCCCTCATTCCCAGTGTCGCCAAGATGGTGGACAGCATCGCCTACCGCAACCGCGCGGCCGGCGACGCCGAGGTCATCAGGGCCAGGCGCACGGCGGACCGCCGTGCCGGACGGCGGGGGAAGCACCATGGCTGAGGAGCCGGGGGAAGCGCACCGCTCGCTGCGCGACCTGCGCGAGCTGTACGAGCGCGGGTATCCGGCGCTGGTCGGCTACGCCCGCAAGAAGCTGCGGGAAGCGGAGGTGCCGGAGTCCTTCCTCGACGCCGAGGACGTCGTCCAGAACGCCTTCGCCAAGTCCTGCCGCGACCCGTCCCGCATCGACGAACCGCGGGCGTACGTGTACCAGTTGATCCGCAGGGAGGTGCTGGAGAGCGCACGGCGCCGGCGCCACGCCCGGGACAGGGCCGTGCTGGTGGTCAGCGACCTGCAGGAGACGGACTTCACCGGCGCGGTGGAGGACCGCCTCGCCGTGCGGCAGGCGCTGATGAGCCTGCCGGCCCGGCAACGGGCGGCCGTCTACGTGGTCAAGGGGCTGGGCTACCGCCAGGAAGAGGCCGCTCTGCTGCTGGGAAAGCGGCCGGGCACCGTGGCCGCCCAGGTCGCGCGCGCCGGGGCCGCCTTGAAGACCGTGCTGACCGCCACGTCCGTCCTCTTCACGGTCCTCCTCTGCGGCCTGGGCATGGCGTCGATACGCCGGTACGGCGTGGCCGGCCGGCCGGAGGGGGCGCCGGAGGCGGCTTCGCGCCTGCTCCCGCTGCTGCTGTGGGCACTGCTGACCCTCCTGCTCTTCGCGGGCGCGGTGGTGTTCGTCGGCGTGCCCCAGCGCAGGGCGGGCGAACCCGACGGCTCACGGCCCGTGCGTCCGGTGGTGCTGCGCAAGCGCCTGGCCGCGCGGCTGGCCGACTGGCTGCTGACGGCGGCCGCCCTCTCCCCGCTGGCCGTGCAGCAGCTCACGGCCGCGTACACACGGCTGCGCGACCGGATCGGCGTGGCGCGGGCGAGCGGGGAGACGGCCACCGTCTGGCTGGCCGACGGCGCCACGGTCGCCCACCTCGCCCTCGTGGGCTGCGGCTTCCTCCTCACGGTGCTCCTGCTCGACGCCCTGCCGACGGCTCTGTGGGGCCGGACCCTGGGCAAGAAGCTCCTCGGGCTGCGCGTGGCGGACATCGAGAGCGGCCGCACGCCGTCGTACTCCCAGGCACTGCGGCGGGTGCTGGCGTCCACGGCCCTGAACGCGCTCGTGGTGCCGGGGATCATCAGCCTGCTGTGGGGCTTCCTCGACCGGCCCTGGCGGCAGTGCTGGCCCGACAAGGCCGCCGGGACCACGGTGACCGACGGGGGCGGGGAACCCTTCCCGCCCCCGGGGACACCCGGCTGAACGCTCCGCGCGGCGGGTGCGTATGTGTGGGCCGAGGGTCGACTCCCCACGGAGGAACCGTGACCACCACGCTCGCGGGCGGACGCGCCGCCCGCCGACAGACGATGCGCCGGATCCGTCCGCGCCGCTCCCCGGCCGTCCCGCTGCTGCTCGCCGTGTGGGCGGGCGCGGCGGCCGTGCTGGGGCTGTGGTGGCACACCACGCCCGCCATCGCCGACGGCACCGGCCGCATCCTGAACGCCGGCCGGATCACCGGGCTGCTCGCGGGCTACCTGATGGCGCTGGTGGTGCTCCAGACGGCGCGGGTGCCGGCGCTGGAACGGCGGGTCGGCTCCGACCGGGTGGCCCGCTGGCACGCGGTCAGCGGCCGGTACACGCTCTGCCTGGTCCTGGCGCACGTCTTCCTCACCATGTGGGGCTACGCGCGCCAGGCCGGACGGTCGCTCGCCGGCCTCGCCGGGCAGACCGCCGACTCCGTCGGCCAGCTACCCGACCTGGGCAAGGCGGCCCTCGGCACCGGCCTGCTGGTGGTCATCGGCCTGACGTCGGCCGGCCCGGTGCGCCGCCGGCTGCCGTACGACGCCTGGTACCACGTGCACCTGCTGACGTACGCGGCGGTGTTCCTGACCTTCTGGCACCAGATCAGCACCGGCAACGAGTTCGCGGTGGAGCCCGCCGCCCGGACCTTCTGGTACGGCCTGTACGGCACGGTCACCGCGCTGGTGCTCTGGTACCGCGTCCTGACCCCGGTCCGGCTGAACCTGCGGCACCGCCTGCGGGTCAGCGCCGTCGTCGAGGAGGCGCCCGGCATCGTGTCGGTGCTGATCGGCGGGCGGCGGCTGCACCGGATCGGCGCGGAGGCCGGCCAGTTCTTCCGCTGGCGGTTCCTCGCCCCGGGGCTGCGGTTCAGCTCGCACCCCTACTCCCTCTCGGCCGCCCCGCGCCCCGGCACGCTGCGGATCACGGTGAAGGCGAGCGGCGACCACAGCGCCCGGCTGCGGGAGCTGACGCCCGGCACCCGGGTGTGGGCGGAGGGCCCGTACGGCGCCCTCACCGCGCGGCGCCGCAGCCGCGGCAAGGTCCTGCTGGTCGCGGGCGGGGTCGGCATCACACCGATGCGCGCCCTGTTCGAGACGCTGCCCGGGGCCGCCGGGGACCTCACGCTGCTGTACCGGGCCGGCACCACCCGGGACCTGGCCCTGTGGGACGAGCTGGCGGCGATCGCCGAGGAGCGGGGCGCCCGGCTGATGTACGCGGTGAACAGCCCGGACGGCGAGCGGCCCGACATCTCCGCGGAGAGTCTGCGGCGCAAGATCCCGGACCTCGACGGGCACGACGTCTTCCTGTGCGGCCCGCCCGGGTTCGCGCGGTCGGTGTACGAGGCGCTGCGGGCCGCGGGCGTTCCGGCCCGGCGTATCCACCACGAGTCGTTCGAGATGTGAGCGGAGCTGCGAGAGCGATGAGGAAGAGCCATCCCGTCCGGCGGACCGTGCTGGCCACCGCCGCGACCGTGTCCGGAGTGGTGCTGCTGCTGTCGTTGAAGCCGGCGGCGGACCCGGCCGCGGCGGCGGGCGCGGACCCGCGGCGGCCGGCGGCCGGCGCGCGGTCCCCGCAGGGCGGCGCCCCGGCCGCCGGCTCGGGCACGGTCACCGGGGACGCGGTGCGCACCCCGTACGGGACCGTGCGGGTGCGGCTGACCCTCGACGGCGGCAGGATCGTCAAGGCGGAGGCGGTCCAGGCGCCCGAGGGCGGACTCAGCGGGCAGAAGACCGCGCTGGCCGTGCCGAGGCTCGGCCGGGAGGCGGTGGCCGCGCAGAGCGCCGGCATCGACACGGTGTCCGGGGCGACGTACACCAGCGAGGGATACCGGACCTCGCTCCAGTCCGCGCTGGACCGGGCCGGTGGCTGAGCCTGCGGCCGGGTCCGCCGGGGCTCCGGTGGCGGTGCGCCGGGCGGAGGAGGTCATGGGGACGGTCTTCTCCTTCGACGTGCGCGGCGGGGAACCGGCGGCGGTCCGGGCGGCGCTCGCCCGCGCCGTCGCCGGGCTGCACCGGGCGGACGCGGTCTTCAGCACCTACCGCGCCGACAGCGACGTGTCCCGGCTGGCGCGGGGCGAGCTGGACGCCGCCGGGTGCGCTCCGGAGGTGGCCGAGGTGCTGGGGCTGGCGGCGCGGGCGGAGCGGGTGAGCGAGGGCTGGTTCGGCACCCGCCACCGGGGCCGGCTGGACCCCACCGGCATCGTCAAGGGCTGGGCCGCCGAGCGGGCGGCGCGGGCGCTGGCGGCGGTGGACGGGGTGTGCGGGGTGGCCGTCAACGGGGGCGGGGACGTACAGCTGCTGGGCGCGCCGGAGCCGGGGCGGGCCTGGCGGGTCGGGGTGGCCGATCCGGTCCGGCCCGGCGGGCTGGCGGCGGTGGTCTCGGCGGCCGGCACCCGGGAGCTGGCGGTGGCCACCTCGGGCACGGCGGAGCGGGGCGCGCACATCGTGGACCCGCGCACCGGCCGGCCGGCGGTGACCGACCTGGTCGCGGTGACCGTCGTCGCTCCCCGGCTGACCTGGGCGGACTGCTGGGCCACGGCCGCGTTCGCCCGCGGCCTGCGGGCCGGGCTGCGCTGGCTGGAGTCGCTGCCGGACGTGGAGGCCCTGCTGATCACCGCGGACGACGAGGTGCGCTGCACGTCGGGGCTGGCGGCGCGGCTGGGCTGAGCGCCCCGCGGCGGGCACCCCCCGCCGCGGGGCGGTCAGGTGCCGTTCTGGGCCAGTTTCAGCAGGTGGTCGGCGAGCGCCTGGCCGCCCGTCGGGTTCCGGCTGATCAGCAGCAGCGTGTCGTCGCCGGCGATCGTGCCGAGGATGTCGTGCAGCTCCGCCTGGTCGATGGCGGAGGCCAGGAACTGGGCGGCGCCCGGCGGAGTGCGCAGGACCACGAGGTTGGCCGACGCCTCCGCGGAGATCAGCAGCTCCTGGGCCAGGCGCCGCATCCGCTCCTCCTTCGCCGACCCTCCCAGCGGCGCCCGGGGCGTGCGGAAGCCGCCCTCGCTCGGCACCGCGTAGATCAGGTCGCCGTCGGTGTTGCGGATCTTCACCGCGTTCAGCTCGTCGAGGTCCCGGCTGAGCGTCGCCTGTGTGACGTTCAGCCCGTCGTCGGCGAGCAGCTTCGCGAGCTGGCTCTGCGACCGCACCGGCTGCCGGTTGAGGATGTCCACGATCCGGCGGTGCCGCGCGGTGCGGGTCTGCGGTACGGCGGGCCCGGCCCCCGGGGCCTGCTCGTGGTCCTGCGCCTCGCTCATGATCGTGCTCATTCTCCGGATCGTTCGTTCCCCGCCACGGGGCTCGCTGCGTCGAGGATGCCGGGCAGCGCCCCGAGCAGCGCGTCCGCCTCGTCGTCGCGGAGGTTCAGCGGCGGCATGAGCCGTACGACGTCCGGGGCGGGCGCGTTCACCAGGAACCCGGCCTCCTGGGCCGCCCGCTGCACCTCGTGCGCGTACGGCCCGGTGAGCACGATACCCAGCAGCAGGCCCGAGCCCCGGACGTGACCGGTCAGCGGGTGGTCCAGCGCCTCGATTCCCTCCCGCAGCCTGGCGCTCTGCCGCTTGACGTGGTCGAGCAGTCCCTCGGCCTCGATGGTGTCGAGCACGGCGAGTCCGGCGGCGCAGGCGACCGGGTTGCCGCCGAAGGTGGTGCCGTGGTGGCCGGGGCGCAGCAGGTCGGCGGCCCGGCCGAAGGCGACGGTCGCGCCGAGCGGCAGCCCGCCGCCCAGTTGCTTGGCGAGGGTGACGACGTCGGGCAGCACGCCCTCGTGGGCCTGGTACTCGAACCAGGTGCCGGTGCGGCCGATGCCGGTCTGCACCTCGTCCAGGACCAGCAGGGCGCCGGTGGCGGCGGTGATCGCGCGGGCGGCCTTCAGGTAGCCGGCCGGCGGCACGACGACGCCGTTCTCGCCCTGGATCGGCTCGATGACCACCAGGGCCGTCTCCTCGGTGACCGCGGCGGCCAGCGCCTGCGCGTCGCCGTAGGGCACGTGGGTGACCTCGCCGGGCAGCGGCCGGAACGGGTCCCGCTTGGCGGGCTGGCCGGTGAGCGCGAGGGCGCCCAGGGTGCGGCCGTGGAAGCCGCCCTCGGTGGCGACCATGTGGGTACGCCCGGTGAGCCGGCCGATCTTGACGGCGGCCTCGTTCGCCTCGGCGCCCGAGTTGCAGAAGAAGACCCGGCCCTCCCGGCCGAAGAGGCGCAGCAGCCGTTCGGCGAGGGCCACGGTGGGCTCGGCCATGAAGAAGTTGGAGATGTGGCCGAGGGAGGCGATCTGCTCGCTGACGGCCGCGACGACCGCGGGGTGGGCGTGGCCGAGCGCGTTGGTGGCGATGCCGCCGACGAAGTCCAGGTACTCCCGGCCCTCGGCGTCCCACACCTTGGTGCCCTCGCCCCGCACGAGAGGCAGGCGCGGGGTGCCGTAGGTGTCCATGAGGGCGCCCTGCCACCGCTGGGCCAGCTCCTGGTTGCCCGTCACTGTGCGTTCCCCTCGTGCTCGTCGGGCACGACCATGGTGCCGATGCCCTCGTCGGTGAAGATCTCCAGCAGGATCGAGTGCTGGACCCGGCCGTCGATGACACGGGCGGTCGTCACGCCGTTGCGCACGGCGTGCAGGCAGCCCTGCATCTTCGGCACCATGCCGGAGCCGAGGTCCGGCAGCAGCTTCTCCAGCTGCGAGGCGGTGAGGCGGCTGATCACCTCGTCGGAGTCCGGCCAGTCCTCGTACAGGCCCTCGACGTCCGTGAGGACCATGAGGGTCTCGGCGCCGAGCGCCGCGGCGAGCGCCGCGGCCGCCGTATCGGCGTTGACGTTGTAGACGTGTCCGTCGTCCTCGGAGCGGGCGATCGAGGAGACGACCGGGATGCGGCCGTCGGCGAGCAGGGCCTCGATCGCGCCGGTGTCGATCCCGGTGATCTCGCCGACCCGCCCGATGTCGACCCGCTCCCCGTCGATCACCGGGGTGTGCCGGGTCGCGGTGATGGTGTGCGCGTCCTCGCCGGTGAGGCCGACGGCGAGCGGGCCGTGCTGGTTGAGCAGGCCGACGAGTTCACGCTGCACCTGCCCGGCCAGCACCATCCGTACGACGTCCATGGCCTCCTCGGTGGTGACGCGCAGGCCCGCCTTGAACTCGCTGACGATGCCGTGCCGGTCGAGGGCGGCGCTGATCTGCGGGCCGCCACCGTGCACGACGACCGGCTTGAGGCCGGCGTGGTGGAGGAACACCACGTCCTGGGCGAACGCGGCCTTCAGGTCCTCGTCCACCATGGCGTTGCCGCCGAACTTGATGACCACGGTCTTGCCGTTGTGCCGGGTCAGCCAGGGCAGGGCCTCGATGAGGATCTGGGCCTTGGGCAGCGCGGTGTGCTTGCGCGTGGAGGTCATGAGGAGTAGGCGCTGTTCTCGTGGACGTAGTCGGCGGTCAGGTCGTTGGTCCAGATGGTCGCGGTCTCGGTGCCGGCGGCGAGGTCGGCGGTGATGTGGACCTCGCGGTAGCGCATGTCGACCAGCTCCCGGTCCTCGCCGACCGAGCCGTTCCTGCAGACCCAGACGCCGTTGATGGCGACGTTCAGCCGGTCCGGTTCGAAGGCGGCCCGCGTGGTGCCGATCGCGGAGAGCACGCGGCCCCAGTTGGGGTCCTCGCCGTGGATCGCGCACTTCAGGAGGTTGTTGCGGGCGATGGAGCGGCCCACCTCGACGGCGTCCTCCTCGGTCGCGGCGTTGACCACCTCGACCTTGATGTCCTTGCTGGCGCCCTCGGCGTCGCCGATGAGCTGTCGGCCGAGGTCGTCGCAGACCTGGCGCACGGCCTCGGCGAACACGTCGTACTCCGGGGTGATGCCGGAGGAGCCGGAGGCCAGCAGCAGCACGGTGTCGTTGGTGGACATGCAGCCGTCGGAGTCGACCCGGTCGAAGGTGACCCGGGTGGCCGCGCGCAGGGCCTTGTCCAGCACCTCGGCGCCGAGGTCGGCGTCGGTGGTGAGGACGACCAGCATGGTGGCGAGGCCGGGGGCGAGCATGCCGGCGCCCTTGGCCATGCCGCCGACGGTCCAGCCGTCCCGGGAGACCACGGCCGTCTTGTGCACGGTGTCGGTGGTCTTGATGGCGAGGGCGGCCTTCTCGCCGCCGTGCTCGCTCAGCGCGGCGGCGGCCGTCTCCACGCCCTTGAGCACCTTGTCCATGGGCAGCAGGACGCCGATGAGGCCGGTGGAGCAGACGGCGACCTCGATGGCGCCGCGGCCGAGCACCTCGGCGGCCTTCTCGGCGGTGGCGTGGGTGTCCTGGAAGCCCTGCGGGCCGGTGCAGGCGTTGGCGCCGCCGGAGTTCAGCACGACGGCCGAGACCTGCCCGCTCCTGAGGACCTGCTCGGACCAGAGGACGGGGGCCGCCTTGACGCGGTTGGAGGTGAAGACGCCCGCGGCGGCACGGCGGGGACCGTTGTTGACCACGAGGGCCAGGTCGGGATTGCCGTTCTCCTTGATCCCGGCGGCGATGCCCGCCGCCGTGAATCCCTTGGCTGCCGTGACGCTCACTGCATCTCCTCGTTCGCTTCTCCGCCCGTGCGGTGCAGCGGTGCGGCCGTCGTCGTCGTCCGCGGCCCGGCGGCCGCACGCGCTCCCCCGGCTGCCGCCGGGCGGTGAGCCCCGCTCACGGTGCGACTCCGATCGTGGAAAGCCCGAGGGTCTCCGGAAGACCCAGGGCGATGTTCATGCTCTGGACGGCACCGCCCGCGGTGCCCTTGGTCAGGTTGTCGATGGCGCTGATCGCGATGACCCGGCCCGCGGCGGCGTCGTGGGCGACCTGCACCTGGACGGCGTTGGAGCCGTACACGGACGCCGTGGCGGGCCACTGGCCCTCGGGGAGCAAGTGGACGAAGGGCTCGTCGGCGTACGCCTTCTCGTAGGCGGCGCGCACGGAGTCCGCCGTCACCCCGGGGGCGGCCTTCGCGCTGCACGTGGCGAGGATGCCGCGGGGCATCGGCGCGAGGGTCGGCGTGAAGGAGACGGAGACCCGTTCGCCCGCCGCCTCGCTGAGGTTCTGGATCATCTCCGGGGTGTGCCGGTGGCCGCCGCCGACGCCGTACGGCGACATCGAGCCCATGACCTCGCTGCCGAGCAGGTGCGGCTTGGGTGCCTTGCCCGCGCCGGAGGTGCCGGACGCGGCGACGATCACCGCCTCCGGTTCGGCGAGGCGGGCCGCGTAGGCCGGGTACAGGGCGAGGGAGGCGGCGGTCGGGTAGCAGCCGGGCACCGCGACGCGCCGGGACCCCGTCAGCGCGGCGCGGGCGCCCGGCAGCTCGGGCAGGCCGTAGGGCCAGGTGCCGGCGTGCGGGGAGCCGTAGAAGGTCTCCCAGTCGGCCGGGTCCTTCAGCCGGAAGTCGGCGCCCATGTCGACCACGAGGACGTCGGGGCCGAGCCGCTCGGCGACGGCGGCCGACTGCCCGTGCGGCAGGGCGAGGAAGACCACGTCGTGCCCGGCGAGGGCCTCGGGCGTGGTCTCGGCCAGCACCCGCCCGGCCAGCGGCGGCAGATGCGGCTGGAGCGCGCCCAGCCGCTGCCCGGCGTTGGAGTTGCCGGTCAGGGCACCGATCTCGATCTCGGGGTGCGCAAGGAGCAGGCGCAGGAGTTCTCCGCCCGCGTATCCGCTCGCTCCGGCCACCGCCGCACGTACTGCCATGTCCACCCTCCTCTGGATGGCATGACTATACGTTTCGCCGCACGTTTATGCAATCGTCTTGGGAAGCATCACCCAGCGGGACACCACGAAGGTGACCGGGATCGCCGCGGCGGAGGCGAGCAGGGGCGCGAAGCGGCTGCCGGCGTGCAGGACGTCCACGATCAGGTACACCCCGGCCGTGGTGAGCGCGAAGTTGGTGAGATTGGTCAGCGGGAAGAGCAGGAATTTCCGCCAGGTGGGCCGCGTCCGGTAGGTGAAGCGGGCGTTCAGGAAAAAGGACCCGATCATGCTGAGCGCGAATGCCAGGAGGTGCGCGGCCAGATAGGGAAAAGCGGTGAGAAAGAAGAGGTAAAGACAGTAGTAGGTCGCCGTGTTGACGACGCCCACCACGCCGAAGGTGAGAATCTGCCGCATCAGGGGATGAGATCCTTCGTCCGTTCCACGTTGGTCGCCTTGACCAGGAAGTGCGGACGCCCCTTCACCTCGTAGTAGATGCGGCCGGTGTACTCCCCGATGACTCCCAGCATGACCATCTGCACGCCCGCCAGGGCGGTGACGGCGGTGATGATCGTCACGTAGCCCGGGGTCTGGACGCCGTTGACGAGGGCCGCGCCCACGATCCAGGCGGTGTACAGGCCCGCGCACAGCAACAGGGACACGCCCAGCCAGAGCGCGGCGCGCAGCGGGCGGTTGTTGAACGACAGCAGGCCGTCGAGGCCGTAGTTGAGCAGGCCGCGCAGGTTCCAGGAGCTGCGCCCGGCCTCGCGCGCGGCGTTGCGGTACTCGAAGGTGGTGCTCGGGAAGCCCACCCAGGCGAACAGGCCCTTGGAGAAGCGGTTGTACTCGGTCAGGGCCAGCACCGCGTCCACCACCCGGCGCGACAGCAGCCGGAAGTCGCCCACGCCGTCGGTCAGTTCCACGTCGACCAGGCGGTTGACCAGCCGGTAGTACAGGCGCGCGGTGAGGGTCCGGGTGAGCCGGTCGCCGGTGCGGCTGCGCCGGGCGATGACCTGGTCGTGGCCCTGTTCGCGCAGGTCGACCATGCGCCGGATCAGCGCCGGCGGGTGCTGGAGGTCGGCGTCCATGACGATCACCGCGTCACCCGAGGCGTGCCGCAGGCCGGCGAGCAGGGCCGCCTCCTTGCCGAAGTTGCGGCTGAAGGAGACGTAGCGCACCCGGGAGTCGTGCTCCGCGAGCCGTTCCAGGACGGCGAGCGTGCGGTCCCGGCTGCCGTCGTCCACGTACACGAACTCGGTGTCGTGGCCGAGGGGCAGCAGTTCCTCGGCGACCTTCTGGACCTCCTCGTGGAAGCGGGCGACGACGTCTTCCTCGTTGTAGCAGGGCGCGACGATGGATATCAGCATGGTGGTTTCCCCCTGGGCGCGATCAGAGAGCGGCGGTCGTCCGCTCGCGCGGTGATGTGGTCGTGGGCGGCGCCGGGGTGCGTCGGCGGCGGACGGCGCCGGCGGCGGTCAGCGCGGCGAGGACGAGCAGCGAGGCGGCCCCGACCGCCGTGCCCAGCCTCAGGCCGGGCGGATGGAAGGTGCAGGTCAGGCTGGTCGAGGTGGTGCCGAGCGGTACGGCGACCAGGCCGTGGTAGTCCCCCGCCGGCCGGGCCGGCCCGTCACCCGCCGCGCACCGCCAGCCGGCGATGCGGGGTACGGCGAGGACCGCGACGCCGGTGCTGCCGGCGGGCAGCGCGGCCCGGACCGTGCCGTCGGAGACGCTCACGTGCGTGGCGCCGGTGGCCGTCAGGCGCGCGGCGGCGGTGCGCAGCCGTCCGGTGTCCAGGCAGCCGACGGCGCCGGGCGGGATGCCGCCGGGCCGGGTCGGAGTGAGGCGGATGGCCAGCCTGCCGGAGGCGGGCGCGGTGCCGAGCGGTGCCATGGCGGCGCGGTTGCGCCCCTCCCTGGCGTTGAACAGGGCGGTGGTGGCGGTGCCTTCGAGCCGGGCGGTGCCGGCGTAGTGCGGGGCCCACAGCTGCACCTCGGTCCCCGCCGGGCAGCGGGCGGTGATCACCGGGCGGGCCAGGGCGTCGCCGGAACCGACCCGGCGCGACGGCAGCGGCCCCCCGTGGTCGTCCCGTACGGCGAGGCGGGGCACGGTGTAGACGCGGCTGCCGAGCAGCGTCTCCTGGTTGCGGTACGGCGAGGGGCCGAAGGGGCGGGTGCCGGGCGCGGGCCGCACCGTGACCAGGGGCGGCACCTCCCGCCGGGTCACGGTGGCGGGGCCGTCGGCGGGCGGCGCGTGCTTCTGGTGCGGGTCGGGCGGGGAGTGCACCCGGGCGCCGACGGAGAAGATCACGTCCGTGACCGGGTTGTCCAGGCTCTGCACGCTGCGGCCCCGCGAGGTCCAGCCGCCGCCGAGCGCGGTCAGGGTGCGGCTGAGGACGTCGGAGGTCAGGCTGCTGTAGTACTGGGCGCCCTCGCCGCCGACCAGCAGCGGGTCGTTGCCGACGGTCTGCTGGCGGCCGGGCTCGGTGCGGTAGCGGGGCCAGTCGTCGGCCCCGGCGATCAGCGCGGACTGGCGTTCCTGCCGCTCGCCCCAGGGCGCGTAGTCGTCCAGGTGGGCGAGGCGCAGCCGGGTGGCGACGGCGGAGGTGGCGGCGCTCTCGCCGGTCTGCGCGCCGAGCAGCAGCGCGACGGCCAGCCCGGCGAGTCCCGCGCGACGGCCGGCGCGGGCCAGCAGCAGGAGCCCGCCCAGCGCGCCGGCGACGGCGAGCAGCAGCACGGGCCAGGTGAAGAACCGGATCAGGGTGGAGCGGCCGGCGAGCGCGGTGATCAGGGCGAGCAGGGCGGTCGCCGCGCCGAGGGTGCGCGGGCCGGGCGGGCCGTGGGACAGGGTGTGCCAGGCGGCGATGACGAGCAGTCCGCAGACGACGAAGGTCTGCCGGTAGGGGCTGCCCTGCGGGGTGGCGAAGGCGTGCCAGAGCAGATGGGCGGGCGTCCACTGGAGGGACAGGACCGCCACGAGCACCAGGGCGGTCCAGCCCGCGCGGACCCGGACCGGGACCGCCCGGTGGAAGGGCAGGGCGAGGGCGAGCAGCAGCGCGGTGGTGCCGACGTAGAGGGCGGGCGAGCCCCAGCCGTACGTCGTGGGCAGCAGCCGGGCGAGGACGTCCTCGGCCGGTACCGGGGCGAACACCCGCACCCGGCCCGGGTAGGCGTGCCGGGTGCCGAAGTAGACGGTCAGGACCAGCGGGGCGGCGAGGCCGGTGCCGAGGGCGACGGTGAGGAGGGCGCGGCCGGCCGTGGCCAGGGCCTGCCGGGCCGGGGGCCGGGTGAGCGCGAGCCGGAGCAGCAGCACCAGGGCGGCGCCGAGGGTGGCCATGTAGGCGGTGTAGAAGTTGGCCGTCCAGGCGAGGGCGACGAGCAGGACGCCGGCCAGGCGCCGGCGTCCTGCCAGCGTCCACTCGCCGACCAGGCACAGCAGGGGCAGGGCGAGCAGGCCGTCGAGCCACATCGGGTTGTAGTCGGCGTCGGCGACGGTCCAGCCGCACAGCGCGTAGGAGGCGCCGAGCAGGCCCGCCGCCCACCAACGGCCGGGCCGCAGGACGAGCAGCAGGCAGGCCATGGCCGCGGCGGCCGAGGCGATCTTCAGGACGGTGATCACGTACACCGCGAGGTCGATCTGGTCCCGGGGGAAGAGCGCCACCAGCGGGGCGAACGGGCTGCCGAGATAGGTGCCGAGGTCGGGCAGGAAGGAAGCGCCGTACCCGGACTGCCAGTTGACGAGGAGGCCGCCGGCGGACCTGCCGTGCAGCAGGTCCCACAGGTGGGCGTGGAAGGGCACGAACTGATTGCCCAGGTCGTTGACGGCGCGGGTGCGCGGGCCGAAGGGGTAGCTGCGGGCGAGGACGTCGCCCGCGCACAGGGCGGTGGCCGCGAGGGCCGCGGCGAGCAGGCCGGCGGCCCGGCCGGGCCGGGATGTCCCTTTCACAGCCGGTTCCCGTCCGGGTGCGGCGCCGCGTTCCCGCGGGCCGTGCCGGGAGTGCCGGCCGGTGTGGTGCGATGCATTTCGGCGGACCTCGCAGAATGTGTGCCCCGTGTATTCGCCGACTTAGACGGGACGGGTTTCCGGATGGTTGTGTGCGCACCGGAAAACGAGGGGAATTCCGCCGGGCCCGGGAAACACCGGGTGAATTTCCCGACCGGCCGGGAAACATTGGATATCCGGCGGGTGTGCTCAGGGTGAACTGGCCTTCCTGGCCGCGTAGGCCCGGGCCGCGCGGACCCGGTTGCCGCACTTGGTGGTGCACCAGCGGCGGGCGCCGTGGGAGCGCAGGAACCAGCGGGCGCAGCCCTGGGCGGCGCACTCGGTGAGCTGGGCCGCGTCGGTGCCGGTGAGCAGGTCGGCGGCGTCCTCGGCGAGCAGCGAGAGCGCGGCGGCGGCCGGGTTGCCGACATCGGGGACGTCGGCGCGACGCGGGCCGTCGGCGCCCCAGTCCAGCCGGGGGGTGGCGGGGGCGGCGGCGAGGGTGGCGTTCAGGGTGTCCAGGGCGTCGGCGGGCGGCCGGGCCCCGGCGGCACGGGCGGCGAAGAGGAGCCGCAGCGCCTCGCGCAGGGCTCGCAGCCGACCGGACTGCCTGCCGTTCAAGGCCACCTTGTCGGGCAGCAGGGCGTGCCTGACCAGCCACAGGTGCGCGGCCTCGGCGCCGTCCAGCAGGTCCACCTCGCCGTGGCTGACGGTGAACAGCGTGTTGACCAGCGCCAGCGAGACGTACTGGTCCTCGCCGGGGACCGGGAGCTGATGCAGGTACACAGGTGACTCGTTATCCACACCGCTCATGGTATTTCTTGCGGTTCTCCGTGAGAATGGCCTAGCGTGCCTCACGGAGAACCGAAGACGAAAGCGTGAGAGGTGAGCTGTCGTGGCCTTCGACGTGGGCGCGCTGCGCGAGGACTTCCCGATCCTGGAGCGGACGGTGGCGAGCGGCGCGCGGCTCGTCTACCTGGACTCCGGGGCGACCACCCAGAAGCCGCTGCCCGTGCTGGACGCGGAGCGGGACTTCTACCTCACCCGCAACGCGGCCGTGCACCGTGGGGCGCACCAGCTCGCGGGCGAGGCGACGGAGGCGTACGAGCAGGCGCGGCACACGGTCGCCCGGTTCGTCGGCGCCGCCGACGACGAGGTGGTCTTCACCAAGAACACCACCGAGGGCATCAACCTCGTCGCGTACGCGCTGGGCCACGCCGGCCGGGTGGGGCCCGGAGACCGGATCGTGGTGACCGAGATGGAGCACCACGCGAACCTGGTCCCCTGGCAGCAGCTCGCCGCGCGGACGGGCGCGACGCTGGACTGGTTCGGCCTCACCGACGACGGCCGGCTGGATCTGACCCGGGTGGACGAGCTGCTGGACGAGCGCACCAAGGTGCTCGCCCTCACCCACCAGTCCAACGTCCTCGGCACCCTCAACCCGGTCCGGGAACTCGCCGACCGGGCCCACGCGTCCGGCGCGCTGGTGGTCGTGGACGGCGCCCAGTCGGTGCCGCACCGCCCGGTCGACGTGGCCGAGCTGGGCGCGGACTTCCTCGCCTTCTCCGGGCACAAGATGCTCGGCCCGAACGGCATCGGCGTGCTGTGGGGCCGCGCGGAGCTGCTCGCCGAGCTGCCGCCGTTCCTCACCGGCGGCTCGATGATCGAGATCGTGGAGATGGACCGCACCACCTTCCTGCCGCCGCCGCAGCGCTTCGAGGCGGGCGTGCCGATGACCGCGCAGGCGGTGGGGCTGGCGGCGGCGGTGGAATACCTGGAGCGGCTGGGCATGGCGGAGGTCGCGGCGTACGAGGAGTCGCTCACCGCCCGCGCCCTGGAACTGCTCGCCGAGGTGCCGGGCGTGCGCGTGGTCGGCCCGGCCGGGCCGGCCGGCCGCGGCTCGGCCGTCTCCTTCACGGTGGACGGCGTCCACCCGCACGACGTCGGCCAGGTGCTGGACGAGCGGGGTATCGCGGTCCGCGTCGGCCACCACTGCGCCCGGCCGATCGTGAAGCGGTACGGCATCCCGGCGACCACCCGGGCCAGCTTCTACGTCTACAACACCCCGGAGGAGATCGACGCGCTGGTGGCGGGCGTGCGGGAGGCCCAGCGGTACTTCGGCGCCTGAGCACGCCCGCGGGTCCGCGGGTCCGCGGGTCCGCGGGTCCGCGGGTCCGCGGGTCCGCGGGTCCGCGGGTCCGCGGGTCCGCGGGTCCGCGGGTCCGCGGGTCCGGCCCTGCGCGGGTCCGGCCCTGCGCGGGTCCGGCCCTGCGCGGGTCCGGCCCTGCGCGGGTCCGGCCCTGCGCGGGTCCGGCCCTGCGCGGTCCGCCGTCCGGGCGGCGGACCGCGCCGGAGGCTACCGCTGCCTGATCCGCAGGAACGTGACGGAGTTGGCCGGGAAGGTGTAGGTGAACCGGCCGGCGACGCCGGTGACGACGGAGGTCCGCGGGGCGACCGCCGTGGCGGTCTCGGTGTTCACCGCGTCCGGCGCCGCGGCGAGCGTGGTCGCCTTCGCCCGGGACGCGACCTTCGCGCCGCCCAGGTCGATGGCCGTACGGGCGGCGGCGGGCTGGGCGTTGACGACCTTGAGGATCAGCTCACCGGTCCGGGTGTCCCGCGTGACGACCTGGCGGAACGGCTCGGCCGGCTTGTCGTCGGTGAAGTGGCCCCACTCCTCGCCGTCGAGGTACAGGGTGACCTGGCGGCCGCGCACCTTGACGTGGACGTCGTAGGCGCGGCCGGTCTCCACCGAGCCCGCCTTGGCGAGCAGCGTGGACTTGCCGCCGTCCGCGGTCTGCTCGACGGCGGACTGGGTGTTGTTCCAGCCGCCGATGTTCCACCAGTAGTAGCTGCCGGTGTCCTGCACGCCGAAGGCGACGAGAAAGCCCTCCTTGCCGGACTTCTTGGTGGCCTTCACCCGCAGGTCGTAGTCGTGCCAGGCCGGGTCACCGGCCTGGACCATGGTGTTCTCGGCGGTGTCGTCGCTCTGGACGTACTCTCCGTCCCGGACGGTCCAGGCGCCGGTGCCGGTGTGGGTCCAGCGCGCCGCGTCACCGGAGAAGTCGTCGTTCAGCAGGGTGGTGCCGTCGGCGCCGGTGACCCGCACGTCGTCGTAGGCGGCGGCGGTGTTCCAGGTGGACAGGCCGACCGCGCCGGTGAGCGGTCCGCTGACACCGGGTGTGCCGGTGGCCGTGCTCGGCACCACGCGGTCGCCCACGTTGGTCATGAACAGCTTCTGGACCTCGTAGTTGGCCGAGCCCCAGGACGCGTGATTGTTGAACCACACCAGGTCGGGGCGCCACTGCACCGCGTCCTCGTTGGCGAACAGGGGCGCGTACGAGGCGAGGGCGACCACGTCCGCGTTGCGCTCCAGACCGGTCATGTACGCCGCCTCGGCGAGGCCGTTGCGGAAGGCGTTGCCCTCGGAGGCGTACTCGCCGAGAAAGACCTTCGGCCCGGAGCGGTCGTAGGAGTCGTAGCGGTCGTTGTTCTGCAGGAACCAGCGCGGGCTGTTGTAGTAGTGCTCGTCGACCAGGTCGACCCGGGCGTCCCGGTTGAGCTTCCAGGCCGTGTCGAAGGTGGTCCCGGAGTCGTCCGGCCCGGAGTTGGAGAGCACCTTCATGTACGGGTACTCGGCCTGGATCGCCGCGCGGAAGCGCTGGAAGCGGGCGAAGAACTCCTCGGGGAGGGTCTCCTCGTTGCCGACCTCGATGTGGGTGAGGTGGAAGGGCCTGGGGTGGCCCATCGCGGCGCGCTTGGCGCCCCACCGGCTCGTGGCCGGGCCGTTGGCGAACTCGATCAGGTCGAGGGTGTCCTGGATGTGCCGCTGGAGCAGGGCGTCGTCGGCGACGGCCTGGTTCTGGCCGCAGCCGGTGACCAGGGCGGGTACGACGGGCAGCGGCATGGCGCCGATGTCCTCGGCGAACCGGAAGTACTCGTAGTAGCCGAGCCCGTAGCTCTGGTTGTAGCCCCAGAAGTCGGCGTTGGTGGCGCGCTGCTCGACCGGGCCGATGGTGTCCTTCCACTGGTAGGCGCGCTTGCGCTGCCAGCCCGACGACGCGCTGTAGTCCTGCATGGAGCCGGTGTTGACCAGACAGCCGCCGGGGAAGCGGACGAAGCCCGGGTGCAGGGCGGCGACCTTCTCGGCGAGGTCCTTGCGCAGGCCGTTGGGCTCGTGCCGGTAGGTGTCGCGCGGGAACAGGGAGACCATGTCGAGCGCGGTGGCGGTGCCGGCGGCCACGGCGAGCCGGCCGGTGGTGCTGGTGCGGGTGGCGGTGAACGTGGCCCGGTAGCGGGCCCAGCCGCCCCGGCCCACCGCGATCCGCCGGGCGGTGGCGAGCGGGCCGTCCGCGTCCTGGAGGGCGACGGTGAGCGCGCCGCCGGCCTCGGCGCGGGCCCACACCGAGAAGTCGTACTTCTCGCCGTCCCGCACGGCGATACCGGTGTTGTAGCCGCTGTTGGCCACGGAGGAGCCGGCGTCCAGCGAGAGGTAGGCGCGGTTGCGGTCGTTGAGACGGCCGAAGTCGTTCCTGACCCGCGCGGTGCCGGAGACCGTCCAGGCGGTCAGCGGGGTGTAGGAGGCGTTGTCGTCGGCGGAGTACTCGAAGGACCGGTTCTGGATGAGTTCGGCGTACAGGCCGCCGTCGGCGGCGCGGTTGATGTCCTCGAAGAAGACGCCGTACATCGTCTTGCCGATCTCGGGCCCGGTGGCGGCCGGGTCGACGGTGATCGCGTAGTCGGCGGTGTCCTCGGCGTGGGCCGGGGCGGGCAGCGCGGCCGTGGCGAGCAGGAGGGCGCCCACTCCCAGGCCGAGTCTTTGGCGGGCGGTGCGTGACATGGGTACTCCGCGACTCAGAGTTGTTCGAAATATCGGACATTGGTCAGCACTTCGAACGCACGATAGGAAAGGGACGTGGGCACGTCAATGGGGTGGGCGAGGTCGCCCGTAAGCTCGGCCGGGGGAAGTGCCGACCGGAGCGAAAGGCGCGGTGATGGACGCATACTGGCCGGTGCCCGACCTCCTGGCCCACCTGGCCGGGCGCTGGCGCGTGGAGCGGAGCGTGCGGGATCTGGCGGGCGGGGACGAGGGGCACTTCACGGGGACGACCGTCTTCGCCCCGCGGGACGGCGGCGGGCTGCTGCACGAGGAGTCCGGCACCTTCACCTGGCGGGGGACGGCGCGGCCGGCCACCCGGACCCTGCTGTTCCTGCCGGGTCCCGCGCCGGGCCGGGCGGACGTGCGGTTCGCCGACGGGCGGCCCTTCCACGAGCTGGACCTGACCACGGGGCGGTATGTCGCCGACCACCCGTGTGCGGCCGACCTCTACCGGGGCGAGTTCACCGTGCGGGACGCCGGCCACTGGCGCACGGTGTGGCGGGTCGGCGGTCCGGCGAAGGACCTCGTGCTCCGTACCGACTACGCCCGCGAGGGCTGAGGCCGCACCGCGTCGAAGCGCAGGCTCCAGCGGCCGGAGCGGCCGGTGACCGTGATCGTCGACAGCGGGCGCACGTCGAGGTTCCAGTAGGTCGAGGACGGCGCCCGCAGGGCGTGCACCAGGGCCGCCCGGATCACGGAGGGCTCGGCCACCGCGACGATCCGGCCGCCGCCGTCGGCCGGGCGGGTGTCCAGCCAGCCGCCGACCCGGGAGATGAACGCCAGCAGCGACTCGCCGCCGTGCGGGGTGGAGCGCGGATCGGCGAGCCAGACGTCCACCGCCTGCGGTTCGCGGGCCATCGCCTCGGCCGGCGTCAGCCCGCGCCAGCGGCCCATGTCGCAGTCCCGCAGCGCGAGCTGGACCAGCGGGGCGTACCCGAGGGCGTCGCCCGTGGCCCGGCTGCGCGGGGTCGGCGAGCAGTAGCGCAGCTCGGCGGCGGCCAGCGGCAGCAGCTCCGCGGCGACGCGCCGCACGTCGTCCCAGCCGCCCTGGTCCAGCGGCCGGTCGTCCTGGAAGCGCTCGGCGGACGGCGGGGCACCGCGCGCCGCGGCGACGAACGTCACCCTCAGTGGCATGCGGTGATGGTGAGCCGACGACAGGTACCCGTCAAGGGGTCGCGCCGCTGTCACCGCGGGCGTGCGCGCGGCTCACTCGAAGGAGTGCACCATCCACTGGTCGGGACGGTCCAGCGGCCGGAAGCCCAGCTTCGCGTACACCCCGTGCGCGTCGTGCGTGGCCAGCAGCAGCCGGCGCAGGCCGAGGGGCGCGAGGTGGTCGCGTATCCGGCCGACGAACGCGGTGCCGACGCCCTTGCCGCGCGCGGACGGATCGACGTACACATCGGCGAGCCAGCCGAACAGGGCCTGGTCGGTGACCACGCGCGCGTACGCCACCTGCTCGCCGGAGGCCGTGGCGTAGACCCCGAAGTTCAGCGAGGACGCCATCGCCCGCTCCTGGGTCCGGCGGGTGCGGCCGATCGCCCAGTACGCGTCGGACGACAGCCAGCCGTGCACGCGGCCGACGTCGACGCGGGCGGAATCGGCGGAGAACTCGTAGCCCTCGGGGAGGCCGGGTGTATCGCTCATACGGTGATCCTCACAGGCGGAGGCGGGGCGCGACGAGTGGTTTTCCCGGTACGGCGGCCGGCACCGCCCACCGGCTTCGCCGCGCCTCGTGTGCACCGCGCCGCCCACCGGCTTCACCGCGCCCCGCGTGCACTTGCGCCGTGCCTTCACCGCACCTCGTCGCAGGCCGTGCGCAGCCGGCGTACGCCCTCCGCGATCTCGCCGGCGTTGGCCACCGCCGCGAAGCTCAGCCGCAGGTGGGCGGCCGGCGGTTCGGCGCTGAAGTAGGGGCGGCCGGGTGTGAGGGCGACGCCGGCCCGCAGGGCCGCCGCCGTCAGGGCCGCCTCGTCCATGCCGTCGGGCAGCCGCAGCCACAGGTGGTAGCCGCCGGACGGGATGTGCGGGAGGGCCAGTTCGGGCAGGTGCCGGGCGAGCAGGCTCGTCATGGCGTCGCGGCGGGTCTTCAGCTCGGCCGACAGCGCCCGCAGATGGCGGGGCCAGGCCGGGGAGCCGACGAGTTCCAGGGCCGCCTCCTGGAGCGGCCGCGGGACGAAGAAGCTGTCCACCACCTGGATGGCGCGCAGGCGTTCCAGCACCGGCCCGCGCGCGGCCAGCGCGCTGACCCGGAAGCTGGGCGAGGTGGCCTTGGTCAGCGAGCCGACGTGGACGACCACGCCGTCCGGGTCGTCGGCGGCCAGCGGCCGGGGCAGCGGGCCGGCGTCGGCGTGCACGAGCCGGCGCACGAAGTCGTCCTCGACGACGAACGCCCCGGCCGCGCGGGCGATGCGCAGCACCTCGGCGCGCCGGGCGGGCGCCAGCACGGCTCCGGTCGGGTTCTGGAACAGCGGCTGGCAGACGAAGACCCGGGCGCCGGTGGCGCGGAAGGCGTCCGCGAGCAGGTCGGGGCGTACGCCGTCGGGGTCCACGGGCACCGGGACGGGCCGCAGTCCGGCCGCCCGGGCGAGGGCCAGCATGCCCGGGTAGGTGGGCGACTCCACGAGCACCGGGGCGCCGGGCGGGGCCAGGGCGCGCAGGGCGGTGGCGAGGGCCGCCTGACCGCCCGCGGCGATCAGCACCTCGGCCGCGGTGACGGCGCCGCCGATCCCGCGCGCGAACCACTCCCGCAGTTCCGCCAGCCCCTCCAGCGGCGGTCTGCCCCAGGCGCCGGGCCGCCGCCCGGCCCGGGCCAGGGCCGCCGCCATGGCCCGCTCGGGCTGCAGGGACGGGTGCGGATAGCCGCCGTTGAACTCCAGCACGCCGGGCGGCGGGGCGGCCAGCGAGACCGTGACGCCCGAGGCGTCCACCGTGCGCGGGACGAGGTCGCTCCCGCCGGCGGCGCTCAGCGCGACCTCCTGCCAGGAGGTGTCCCCGGCCGGGGCCTGCGCGCGGTGCGGTCCGGCCCGGAAGGCGCCGGCGCCCGGCCGGGTGACCACCAAGCCCTCGGCGGCGAGCTGGGCGAGGGCCCGCGAGACGGTCACCGGGCTCACCCGGAACCGCTCGACCAGGGCCCGGCTCGACGGCAGCTTCTCACCAGAAGAGTAGCGGTCAAGCTCCGTTCGCAGTCGTTCTGCCAGTTCACCCACACTGCTACGCTGTTGCATGAGAGCACAGAGTAGCGCTACTGCCGTCCGCCCGATAGCGGTCACCGCTCCCCGGGACCCGGCCGGACTCGGCACCCTCCAGGCCGGCCTGGGTGTGATCGCCTTCTCCCTGACCTTCCCGTCCACCGCCTGGGGCCTGGAGAGCTTCGGTCCGTGGTCGCTGGTGGCGGTGCGCGCGGTGCTCGCCGCGGTCGTCGCCGGCGGCTGTCTGCTGGCGCTGCGCGTGCCGCTGCCGCCGCGGCACCGGCTGGCGGGCCTGGCCGTGGTGGCCGCCGGGGTGGTGCTGGGCTTCCCGATGCTGACCACGCTGGCCCTGGAGACCTCCACCACCGCCCACGCGGCCGTCGTGGTGGGGCTGCTGCCGCTGACCACCGCCGTGTTCTCGGCCCTGCGCACCGGCGCCCGGCCCTCCCGCCGGTTCTGGGCGGCGGCCGTGGCGGGCGCGGCGGCCGTGATCGCCTTCACCCTCGGCCAGAGCGGCGGCGCGCTCACCGTGTCCGACGGCTACCTCTTCGCGGCGCTGCTGGTGTGCGCGGCCGGCTACACCGAGGGCGGCCGGCTGGCCCGGACCATGCCCGGCTGGCAGGTCATCGGCTGGGCGCTGGTGCTCTGTCTGCCGCTGACCGTGCCGGCCACCGCGGTGGCGCTGGCCTTCGAGCCGGTGCACCTGACCGGGCACGGCGTCGCGGGCCTGCTGTGGGTGGCGCTGGGCTCGCAGTTCCTGGGCCTGATCGTCTGGTACCGCGGCATGGCGGCCGTCGGCATCCCGCGGGCCAGCCAGTTGCAGTTGGCCCAGCCCCTGCTCACACTGGTGTGGTCGGCGCTGCTGCTGGGCGAGCACTTCACGGCGGCCGCTCCCCTGACCGCCGTCGCCGTGCTGGTCTGCATCGCCGTCACCCAGCGGTCGTGAGCGTGAGGAGGCCCGTCAGATGCACGCAGCCAAGGGCGACCGGCTTGTCCAGCACGGCAGGGTGGTCGGCCAGCACGACCATGTCGTGGAGATCGTCGAAGTGCTCGGCCCCGAGGGCAACCCGCCCTACCGTGTGCGCGCCGAGAACGGACACGAGACGATCATGTCCCCCGGCCCCGACTGCCAGGTCAGGCACGGGGAAACGCATCAGCACTAGTCAGCGCGGTGGCGTCGCCGGCCCCCGGTAGTGGTCGGCGACCACCCGTGCCATCGCCCCGGCCGGATCGGCCGCCAGGTCCCGGGCGGCGAAGAACACATGGCCGCGCACCTGCGGGTACCGCGCGGCGAGCGTGAGGTGCCGGGACAGCTCGACCGGGTCCTGCCAGGCCGAGGGCTCGCCGGCGGCGCCCGCCTTGTACAGGGCCTCGCCGAGGTACAGCCGCGTCCCGGTGCCCCGGACGGCCCGCGCCCACCAGGACACGAGCGCGGCGTAGTCGGCGGCGGCGTCGCCGAGCGGCCAGTACAGCTGCGGGACGACGTAGTCGATCCAGTGCCGGCGCACCCAGGTCCGGGTGTCCGCGTGCAGATCGTCGTAGCTCTGCACGCCCGCCCGCGTCTCCGAGCCGCGCGGGTCGGCCGACGCGTTGCGCCACACCCCGAACGGACTGATCCCGAACCGGGTGCCGGGCCGGATCCGGCGGACGCCGGCGGCCGTCTCCCGCACCAGCGTGTCGACGTTGTGCCGGCGCCAGGCGGCCCGGCCGGGGAAGGCGCCGCCGTGACGGTCGTACGCCGCGTCGTCGTCGAAGGTCTGCCCGGCGACGGGATAGGGGTAGAAGTAGTCGTCGAAGTGGACGGCGTCCACCGGGTACCGGGCGACCGCGTCCAGCATCGCCCGCCGCACGAAGGCGCGGACCTCGGGCAGCCCGGGGTTGTAGTACAGCCGGCCGGCGTACGGCACGACCCAGCCGGGATTCCGGCGGGCGGGGTGCGAGGCGGCCAGGCGGCCGGGGTCGGCGTGCTGCGCGATCCGGTACGGGTTGCACCAGGCGTGCAGTTCCAGGCCTCGGGCGTGGGCCTCCGCGACGGCCGTGCCGAGCGGGTCCCAGCGGGGATCGCCGCCCTGGGTGCCGGTCAGGCACGCGGACCAGGGCTCGTACGGCGACGGCCACAGCGCGTCGGCCGCCGGCCGCACCTGGAGGATCACCGTGGTGAGCCGGTAGCGGACCGCCCGGTCGAGATGGGCGATCAGCTCCGCGCGCTGCCGCGCCGCCGGGAGGCCGGGCCGCGAGGGCCAGTCCCGGTTGCCGGCGGTCGCGATCCAGACGCCCCGCAGCCCGGTGGCAGCGGTCGCGGTCACGGCCCGGGCGCCCGCGCCCTCCGCGCTCGTGCCGCCCCCGGCCGCCGTCGCGCCCGGTGCCGTGGCCAGCGCCGACAGCGCCGCCCGTGCGAAGGTCCGCCGCGGCATACGCCCCACCGGACACCTCCCTCACGCTGTGGATCCGCCGGGTCACGGACCGCTCCGGGCACCAGGATGCCCCCACCCGATCGATCGATCATCGATACTTCGCGGTAACGTGCACGATCGGAGCAGGCGCCGAACCCGGAAGTCCTGCCAGCGTGCCGGAAGACCAGCGAAGGGGACGATGTGACGGACTTCCCATCGGGAGACATTGCGCGCGTCGGAGTCGTGGGCTGCGGCCAGATGGGCGCGGGCATCGCCGAGGTGTGCGCCCGCGCGGGGCTGGACGTGAAGGTCGCCGAGACCACCGGCGAGGCCCTGGAGATCGGCCGTACCCGGCTGTACAACTCCCTGGCCAAGGCCGCCGAGCGCGGCAAGATCACCGAGGCCGAGCGGGACGCCACCCGGGCGCGGCTGGGCTTCACCACCGATCTCGGCGAGTTCGCCGACCGGGACCTGGTGATCGAGGCCGTCGTCGAGAACGAGCAGGTGAAGACCGAGATCTTCCAGGTGCTGGACCAGGTGGTGACCCGGCCCGACGCGATCTTGGCCTCCAACACCTCCTCGATCCCGCTGGTGAAGCTGGCCGTCGCCACCTCCCGCCCGGACCATGTGGTCGGCATCCACTTCTTCAACCCGGCCCCGGTGCAGAAGCTGGTCGAGCTGATCCCGGCGCTCACCACCTCGGAGGGCACGCTCAGCCGGGCGCAGCTCTTCGCCGAGAAGGTGCTCGGCAAGCACGCCATCCGGGCCCAGGACCGCTCCGGGTTCGTGGTGAACGCGCTGCTGGTGCCGTATCTGCTGTCCGCGATCCGGATGTTCGAGACGGGCATCGCGAGCCGCGAGGACATCGACAACGGCATGGAGATGGGCTGCGCCCACCCGATGGGCCCGCTGCGGCTGTCCGACCTCATCGGCCTGGACACCATCGTCTCCATCGCCAACTCGATGTACGCCGAGTACAAGGAGCCGCTGTACGCCGCTCCCCCGCTGCTCCAGCGGATGGTGGAGGCGGGCCGGCTCGGCCGGAAGACCGGGTCGGGTTTCTACACCTACGCCTGATTACGAAGAGCGATGCCCGAGGGGCCCGGCACCGGTGGACGGTGCCGGACCCCTCGGTTTCACACTCCGTGTGCGCGCCGGGCACGCACCTGCCCCTCACACACGCTCCCCATGCGCCCACCAGGCGAGTTGACTCATGATGCGCATGCAACGGATGCGGAACCATCCATTTCGACTACCGAGAGGAGCGGACCCGTGACCGTCGAACCGGAGCATCCCGTGGTCCATGGAGAACTCGCAGAGTTACGGCGCCGCCTCGATGTGGCCTACGCCCGCGTCGAGGGCGGGCTGGCGCTGCTGCGCCACCGCACCGAGGAGACCGCCAAGGAACTGGACGAGCTGGATTCCCGGTTGGCCTCGCTGGAACACGCGCGCTGGCCACTGCCCTCGCTCGCCGCGCTGACCGCGCTCGGCGCGCTCGTGGTGACGGTCTGGCAGGCGCTGACGGCCCGCTAGCCGGCGGGACCGTCACCCCTCGGCGAGCCTGAGGTGGTGCAGCAGGAGTAACGCGGCCGCCATGTTGGCGGCCGGGACCTCCCCACGGGCGACCAGGTCCGGGACGAGTTTGAGGGAGACCCATTCCCGCCGGTCCGACTCGAAGTCGTCCACGGGGTGTCCGACGTACTCGCCCCGGTCGGACCAGTAGATGTGGTGCCGGGCGTCGGTGAGGCCGTTGGACGGCTCCACGGTCATGAGGTGGTGCAGGGGGCCCGGCCGCCAGCCGGTCTCCTCCTCCAGTTCCCGGGCCGCCGCGCCGGCGAGGTCCTCGCCGTCCTCGACGACGCCCGCGGCCAGCTCCCAGCCCCAGCTGTCGGTGATGAAGCGGTGCCGCCACAGCAGGAGCACCTCGTTCGCCTCGTTGACGACCGTGGCCACGGCCACGGGCCGCAGCCGGATGACGAAGTGGTCGAGGTGCCGGCCGTCCGGCAGTTCGACATCTGCCAGATTGACGCTGAACCAGCGGTTTCCATACACGGTTTGTTCGTTCTTTTTCGTCCACTGCACGGTTCTGCCACCTTCCGCCGAGTAGGTGGCAATATCGCAGCAGAAGACGGCGCCCCCACAGTGGGCCTAGAGCGGCACGCGCAGCGCCCCGTCGATGAGTTCGGCGGCCTCCGCGGTGCCGGCCGAACCGCAGCGCGCCAGGTGTTCGCGCACCGTGCGGAGCCGGTCGCGCAGCCGCCGGGACTCCATGCCCCGGGCCTGCTCCGCCATCCGCACGGCGGTGACCACGGCCTGGTCGGCGTCGCCCTGGCGCAGTTCGATGGTGCTGAGCATGGCCAGCCGGTGCACCCGTCCGCGGTCGTGGGACGGGGTGCCGACGGCCGCCGTGGCGTGCTCCCGGGCCGCGCCGAGATCGCCGAGGCTCAGCAGCGCCTCGGCCACCTGCACATTGACCAGGCCGGGCTGGACGTACCCGGTCTCGTCGGGCTCGTGACCCCGCCGGATCCGCTCGGCCGCCGTCTCCGCGCGCCGTATGCAGGACAGTGCGCCGGCGCTGTCGCCGAGATGGGCGTACGCCTTGGCCTGCATCGCGTACAGGTCGGAGGCGAGCGCCGGGGTGAGGTGCCGGCCGGCGGCGCGCAGCGCGGCCTCGGCGAAGGCGACGGCCTGCCGGTACTCCCGCATGAACAGCGACTGGTTGACCAGCAGGGCGATCACATAGGCCCCGAGTCCCCGGTCCCCGCTCGCCTTGGCCAGCCGCAGCGCCTGGTGGAAGTAGCGCTGGGCCAGTCCGTGGGCGTCGGAGTCGTACGCGCAGATGCCGGCGACCGCCACCAGTCCGCCGGTGGCCCGGTGCAGTTGGCGGCCGGTGGCGTCCGGGTAGCTGCCGCGCAGCAGCGGCGCGGCCTCCGCGTTGAGGAACCCGACGATCCGGGACCGGGTCGCGATCCCGCCGGCCTTGCGGTACATCTGCTCGTAGTGCGTCCGGGCGGCGCGCAGCATCTCGATGTCGGCCGCCGTCACCCGGAGCCGGCCGCCCCGGGACACGTCGGTGTCCTCGGGCGGGTTCTCCCACTCCCACACCGGCATCACGGCCGGGGTCCCGGTGACCGCCGGGGCGCCCAGCACGTGCGGGCGCTGCTGTTCGTCGGACCGCCACAGGGCGGTGGCCCGCTCCACGAACCCGCCCAGCGAACCGGCGTGCGCGGTGCCCGGCTGACCGGGCACGCCGAGCCCGATGTCGTCGAGCGTGACGGGCCGCCGGAGCCGGGCGGCCAGCACCTCGCAGATCAGGTCGGGCACCTGGCCGCGCGGCCGCTGCCCCTTCAGCCAGCGTGCCACGGCGGTGTGTTCGTACCGCAACGCGAGACCGCGGGCCCGTCCCGCCTGGTTGACGTGGGCGGCGAGACCGGCGTGCGAGATCCCCGCCTCGTCCAGGATGGCGTCGAGCAGAGTGTTGGGCTGCATGGGATGCCCCCCGAGTGACCTGGTCCGGTCAGCGTAGTGGGTGGGCGTTCACACGGGGTGTGAAGACGGGTGCGGTTACGGGTGGGTACAGGTCGGCCGGGCCGGCTCCCGCGTCCCGGGCAGCGGTGTCCTCCCGCGGTCGTTGCGCAGGACCAGGAGGGCGACGTCGTCCGCCGGGGTGCCGGCGGTGTGGTGCAGCAGGGCCCGGAAGACCGTGCGCAGGACCGTCTGGGGCGACACCTGGTGCTCGCGCACGGCGGCGCGCAGCACGGCGGACAGGGGGAAGAACCGGCCCCGGGCGTCCCGGGCGTCCTCCGCGCCGTCCGTGAAGAGGACCAACAACTCGCCGGGGAGGAGCCGGCCGCACGGGCGGGCCGTCAGGTCGGCCGGGAGCGGGAAGGGGCCCAGCGGCGGCAGCGGATCGGCCTGGGCCAGCGGGTCGACCGCCGTACCGCTGAGCAGGTACGGCCAGGGGTGGCCGCAGTTGAGCGCGCGCACCTCGCCGTCCCGGTCGATCTCCAGCAGCAGGACGGTGACGAACTCCTCGGCGACCGGGTGCTCCGGGTCCGCCGCGGCGCTCGCGGGGTGCTCGGCGCGGGCGCGTTCGCGCAGGTGGCGGGCGAGGGCGCGGTCGAGCCGGTGGAGCACCCGGCCCAGTTCGGCCTCGTCGTGGGCGGCCTCGCGGAAGCTGCCGAGGAGGGCGGCGACGGTGCCGAGGGCGGCCAGACCGTGCCCGCGCACGTCGCCCATCACCACCCGGATCCCGTGCTCGGTGGCGACCGCCTCGTACAGATCGCCGCCGACGCTCGCGCCCCGGTCGGCGGAGAGCTGGGCGGCGGCGACGCCGATCCCGTCCAGCCGGGGCGGCGGCGGACGCAGGACGACGTTCTGGGCGGCGCGGGCCGCCCGCCGGGCGAGCCGCAGCTCCCGCAGCAGGCCGCGGCGGACGTGCACCAGGAGACCCGTGCCGACGGCGAAGAACACGGCGCTGGTGACGAGGCGCGCGCCGATCCCGTTCTGCTGGGCGAGCGGACAGCCGAACCTGTAGCCGACCGCCGCGGCTCCCCAGACCGTGGGCAGGACGACTGCGCGCCCGGTGGGCGCCCGTGCCTTGATGCGGATCATGCCTCTGCGCCCCCGTGTGGGCCCTGACAAGCAGACGGACCGACCCCGAAGGGCCGGTCCGATTCTGTCGGCGGCACGACCCGGGCGGGCGGGATCATCCCGCTTCCCACTCGAACGAGTGAGTCCGCCGCCGTCGGTCCGCTGTGCCGCGCACCCGGGGGGCGCGCACGACCCCGACGGGTTATCCGCGCAGCACCGCGCCGGTCCGCTCGCCCGCCAGGGCGACCGCCGCGTCCCGCGCGGCCGAGGCCTCGTCCACGGTCAGCGTCCGGTCGGCCGCGCGGAAGCGCAGCGCGTACGCCAGCGACTTCTTCCCGTCGCCCAGCTGCTCGGCGTTCTCGTACACGTCGAACAGCCGGATGGCCTCCAGCAGTTCACCCGCGCCCTCGCGCAGCGCCGCCTCGACCTCCGCGGCCGGCACCGGCTGGTCGACGACGAGGGCGACGTCCTGCGTGGCGACCGGGAAGGTGGAGATGGCGGGAGCCTGCGGCACACCGCCACCGGCCGCCTCCAGGGCGTCCAGGTCGAGTTCCATCGCGCAGGTGCGCTCCGGCAGCCCCAGGCTCTTCACCACCCGCGGGTGCAGTTCGCCCGCGTGGCCCACGACCCGCTCCGTGCCGTCGGCGGTGATCACCAGCTCGGCGCAGCGGCCGGGGTGCCAGGGACCGTACTGGCCCTTGCGCACGCCCAGTTCCGCACCGGCCTCGCGGGCGACGGTGCGCGCCGCCTCGACGGCGTCGGCCCAGTCCGCGGGACGGCCCTTGCCCCACCAGCCGGCCTGCTCGCGGGCGCCGGCCAGGACGACGGCCACGTGCCGCGGCTGCGCGGGCAGCGCGGCGTCCAGCGCGGCGATCTCCTCGTCGGTGGGACGCCGGTCGACGGACAGGTGCGCGACGGCCGACCGCTCCTCGCGCGGGTGGAAGACGAGCCCGGTCTCGAACAGCGCGAGGTCGTGCGAGCCCCGGCCGGCGTTGCGCCGCAGCGCGCCGAGCAGCCCGGGCAGCAGCGTGGTGCGCAGCGCCGGCTCCTCGTCGCTGAGCGGGTTGACCAGCCGGACGGCCCGGCGGGCCGGGTCGTCGGCCGCCAGGCCGAGCTGGTCGAAGACCTGCTCGCCGACGAACGGGTAGGTGGGCGCCTCGACGTACCCGGCGCCGGCCAGCGCGCGGCCGGTCCGGCGGTGCAGCCGCTGGCGGTGGGTCAGGCCGCGGCCCGAGGGGGGCTTGGGCAGCGTGGAGGGCAGGTTCTCGTACCCCTCCAGCCGGATGACCTCCTCGGCCAGGTCGTTCGGGTCGGTCAGGTCGGGCCGCCAGGACGGGGCGGTGACGATCAGCTCGTCCTGCCCGTAGACGTCGCAGCCGACCTCCTGGAGGCGGCGCACGACCGTCTCACGGCCGTAGTCGACGCCGGCGACCCGGTCCGGGTGGTCGGCCGGGAGGGTGATGGTGTGCGGCGCGGAGGGCGCGATGACCTCGGTGACGCCGGCCTCGGCCGTGCCGCCCGCGAGCAGGACGAGCAGGTCGACGGTGCGCTGCGCGGCGGCCGCGGCGGCCTGCGGGTCGACACCGCGCTCGAAGCGGCGGGACGCCTCGGACAGCAGCTTGTGCCGGCGGGCCGTGCGGGCGATGGAGACGGCGTCGAAGTGGGCGGCCTCGATGACGACGTCCGTGGTGGCGTTCTCGGCGTCCTCGTGGTCGGCGATCTCCGTGTCGGCGCCGCCCATCACGCCGGCGAGACCGATCGGGCCGCGCTCGTCGGTGATGACCAGGTCCTCGGCGTGCAGCGTGCGCTCGACCCCGTCGAGGGTGACCAGCTTCTCGCCCTCCTCGGCCCGGCGGACGCCGATGGTGCCCTGGACCAGCCTGCGGTCGTAGGCGTGCAGCGGCTGGCCCAGCTCCATCATCACGTAGTTCGTGACGTCGACGGCGAGCGAGATCGGGCGCATGCCGACCTTCTGCAGCCGGCGCTGGAGCCAGAGCGGGGAGCGGGCCTCGGGGCGCAGCCCGGAGACCGTGCGGGCGGTGAAGCGGTCGCAGCCGAACGGCTCGGAGACCTTGACCGGGTAGCCGAAGGCGTTCGGGGCCGGTACGTCGATCAGGGCGGGGTCGCTCAGCGGCAGGCCGTAGGCGATGGCGGTCTCGCGGGCGACGCCGCGCAGGGACAGGCAGTCGCCGCGGTTGGCGGTGACGGCGATGTCCAGGACCTCGTCGACCAGCTCCAGCAGCTCGATGGCGTCCTTGCCGACCTCGGTCTCCGGCGGCAGCACGATGATGCCGTGCGTGCCGTCGTCGCCCATGCCCAGCTCGTCGCTGGAGCAGATCATGCCGTGCGAGACCTTGCCGTAGGTCTTGCGGGCGGCGATGGAGAACCCGCCGGGGAGCGTGGCGCCCGGCAGGACCACGACGACCTTGTCGCCGACCGCGAAGTTGCGGGCGCCGCAGACGATCTCCTGCGGCTCACCGGTGCCGTTGGCCTGGCCGACGTCGACCGTGCAGAAGCGGATCGGCTTCTTGAAGCCCTCCAGCTCCTCGATGGTCAGCACCTGGCCGACGACCAGCGGGCCCTTGAGGTCGGCGCCGAGCTGCTCGACGGTCTCGACCTCCAGGCCGGCCGAGATGAGCTTGGCCTGGACGTCCCGGCCGGTCTCCGTCGCCGGCAGGTCGACGTACTCCCGCAGCCAAGAAAGCGGGACCCGCATCAGATCTCCATCCCGAACGGCCGGGTGAACCGGACGTCACCCTCGACCATGTCTCGCATGTCCTCGACGTTGTGGCGGAACATCAGCATCCGCTCGATGCCGAACCCGAAGGCGAAGCCGCTGTACCTCTCCGGGTCGACGCCGCAGGCAGTGAGCACCCGCGGGTTGACCATGCCGCAGCCGCCCAGCTCGATCCAGCCCTCGGACGAGCAGGTGCGGCAGGGCCGGTCGGGGTTGCCGACGGACTCGCCCTTGCAGACGTAGCAGAGCATGTCCATCTCGGCGCTCGGCTCGGTGAAGGGGAAGAAGTTCGGCCGCAGCCGGGTCTTCATGCCCTCGCCGAACAGCGACTGGACCATGTGGTCCAGGGTGCCCTTGAGGTCGGCCATGGTCAGGCCCTCGTCGACGGCGAGGAGCTCCACCTGGTGGAAGACCGGGGTGTGGGTGGCGTCCAGCTCGTCCGTGCGGTAGACCCGGCCCGGACAGATCACGTAGACCGGCAGCTCGCGGTCGAGCAGGGAGCGGATCTGGACGGGCGAGGTGTGGGTGCGCAGCACCACGCCGGAGTCGGTACCGCCGTCCGGGCCCGCCACGAAGAACGTGTCGGCCTCGCCGCGGGCCGGATGGTCCGGGCCGATGTTGAGCGCGTCGAAGTTGAACCACTCGGCCTCGACCTGCGGGCCCTCGGCGACCTCGTAGCCCATGGCCACGAAGATGTCCTCGATGCGCTCGGAGAGCGTGGTGAGGGGGTGCCGGGCGCCGGCCGGGACGCGGTCGTAGGGCAGTGTGACGTCCACCGACTCCTCGACCAGCACCCGGGCGTCGCGCTCGGCCTCCAGTTCGCTCTGGCGGGCGGCGAGGCCCTTGCTGACGGCGCCGCGGGCCATGCCGACGCGCTTGCCGGCCTCGGCCTTGGCGTGCGGGGGCAGGGCGCCGATCTCGCGGTTGGCGAGGGCCAGCGGGGAGGCCGGGCCGGTGTGGGCGACCTTCGCCTCGTGGAGCGCGTCGAGGGAGTCCGCGGCGGCGAAGGCGGCGAGCGCCTCGTCCCGCATGCGCTCGATCTCTTCCGGTTTCAACGTCTCGACCTCGACAGGGTCGTACGACTTATTGGGTGCCGACATCTCTTCCCGTGCTTCCGATTGTCTGGCGGATGGTCCCCGTCACCGACTCGACTCGCGAGGGCCGCGTGAAGGACACAAAGGTGCCAGAGGCCGAGTCTAACGGGGTGGGGACGGGCGAATGCGCCCGTGGGCCGCTAAGCGAGATACGCCGGGGCCGCCACGGGCAGGGTAAAGCGGAACTCGGCGCCGCCGACGGGGGCCCGGCCGACCGCGATGGTGCCGCCGTGCGCCTCGACGATGCCCTTGACGATGTACAGCCCGAGTCCGGTACCGCCGCGCTTGCTGCCCCGCCAGAAGCGGGTGAAGACGCGGTTCATGGAAGCCTCCGGGATGCCGGGCCCCTCGTCGCTCACCGTGACCGACGTGCCGGTTTCCTCGCCCTCGCGCGGGGACGCCGAGGGCGTGACGTCAATGGTGACGGTTCCCTCGCCGTGCCGCACGGCATTTTCGATGAGGTTGCTGAGCACCTGGTCGATCTTGTCGGGGTCGGCCCAGAGCGCGGGCAGCGGCTGCTGGATGCGGAGCAGGAACCGGCCGGCGGGCTGTCCGGCGGCGACGTACGCCTGGATGTGCCGGGAGACGGCGGCCCCGATGTCTACGGGCTGGCGGCGCACCTCCAGCCGCCCGGAGTCGATCCGGGAGATGTCCAGCAGCTCGGCGATGAGCCGGGTGACCCGGTCGGCGTCGGCGTCGACGGTCTCCAGCATGAGCCGCTTCTGGTCGTCGGTGAAGCGCTCCCACTTGGCGAGCAGGGTGGCGGTGAAGCCCTTCACGGAGGTGAGCGGGGAGCGCAGCTCGTGGGCGACGGTGGCGATCAGCTCGGCGTGGCTGCGCTCGGTGCGGCGGCGGGCCTCGGTGTCCCGCAGGGAGACGACCACGCGGCGCACCGGGCCGAGCGGCTGGTCGCGCACGTAGCGGGCGGAGACCAGCACCTCCCGGCCGCCCGGCAGCAGCAGGTTGCGCTCGGGCTGGCGGATGCGGGTGGCGAGCCCGCCGTACGGATCGGTGAGCTGCCACCAGCGGCGGCCCTCCAGGTCCTCTAACGGCAGCGCCCGGTGCAGCGGCTGTCCGAGGGCGTCGGCCGGCCGTACCGCGGTGATGCGGGCGGCGGCGGCGTTGAAACAGGTCACGCGGCCGTTTTCATCGGCGACGACGAGACCGTCGGGCAGCATGTCGGCGTCGAGACCCGCCGCCTCGTACCGCCGGGGCGCACCGGCGGGACGCTCGTCCCGGCCTTCCGGCGCGGTGCTCGTGCCGGCCACACTCATCCCCGTAGCCCACCTCTCAGACGGCGCAGGGCCCCGAGCTGGTCACCCTACTAGCTGTGGGTGACGGAGCGGCACCCTCCGGAGGCGCGCTGCGCACGGGCCGACGCGTACAGGCATACGGCGGCGGCGGTGGCGAGGTTCAGGCTCTCGGCCCTGCCGTGGAGGGGGACGCGGACGACGGCGTCGGCGAGGGCGCGGGTCTCCTCGGGCAGTCCCCACGCCTCGTTGCCGAACACCCAGGCGGTGGGTCCGCCCATGGTGCCCTTGTCCAGTTCCTCGTCCAGGTCGCGGTCGCCGGCCCCGTCGGCGGCGAGGACGCGCACCCCGGCCTCCCTCAGACCGGCCACGGCCCGCTCGACGGGTACGCCGACGGCGACGGGCAGGTGGAAGTGGGAGCCGACGGAGGCCCGGACGGCCTTGGGGTTGTACAGGTCGACGGAGGCGTCGGTGAGGATCACGGCCTCGGCGCCGGCGGCGTCGGCGCAGCGCAGCACGGTGCCGGCGTTGCCGGGGTCGCGCACATGGGCGAGGACGGCGACCAGTTTCGGCCGGGCGGCGAGGATGTCCTCGAAGGAGGTGTCCAGGAAGCGGCAGACGCCGACCAGGCCCTGCGGGGTGACGGTGGTGGAGATCTCGGCGATGACCTCTTCGGCGGCGAGGTGCACCCGGGCGCCGGCGTCGCGGGCCTCGCCGATGATGTCGGCGTACCGCTCGGCGGCCTCGACGGTGGCGAACAGCTCGACGAGCGTGGCCTGTCCCCCGGTCCGGTGCCCGGCGGCCTCCCGCACGGCCTGCGGGCCCTCCGCGAGGAACAGCCGGTCCTTGCCCCGGAAGTTCCGCTTGGCGAGCCGCCGGGCGGCGCCGACGCGGGCGGAACGGGGGGAGATCAGCTCGGGGCTGACGGGGGCCATCCTCTTCGTCACTTTCAGGAGAGTCTTCTGGTTGCGGCACCGCGAACGTGCGGCGCGTTCCCGGAGGGGCGCGGGGCGGCGGCGACGCGGGGCGCCGCCGCGTGGGCGTGGCCGGCGGCCCGGCGGACCCGAGGCCGGGTCCGGACGCCGGGTCCCCCAACAACAGGACCCGCAAGCCATACAGCCTGCGGGTCCTGAGGTGAACGTCGGCTCAGAGCCGGCGCTTCGTCACGCGGCCTTCGGGGCGTTGACGTCCGACGGCAGCGCCTTCTGCGCGACCTCGACGAGCGCCGCGAAGGCGTTCGCGTCGTTCACGGCCAGCTCGGCCAGGATCTTGCGGTCGACCTCGACGTTCGCGGCCTTCAGACCCTGGATGAAGCGGTTGTAGGTGATGCCGTTGGCGCGGGCAGCGGCGTTGATGCGCTGGATCCACAGCTGACGGAAGTCGCCCTTGCGCTTCTTGCGGTCGTTGTAGTTGTAGACCAGCGAGTGGGTGACCTGCTCCTTGGCCTTGCGGTACAGGCGCGAGCGCTGACCGCGGTAGCCGGAGGCCTGCTCGAGGATCGCCCGGCGCTTCTTGTGGGCGTTGACTGCCCGCTTGACGCGTGCCACTTGTTAACTCCTTGTAGCGGGGTCGTGGTGGTCTTCACACGACCCGGAAACGGCTGGGTCCCGGTCCTGGCGTACGGCGCTCAGTTCAGGCGAGCGCCGGTACGTCACTTGCCGAGAAGCTTCTTGATCTTCGCGGCGTCGCCCGGGGCCATCTCGGCGTTGCCGGTGAGACGACGCGTGACGCGGGACGACTTGTGCTCAAGCAGGTGGCGCTTGCCGGCGCGCTCGCGGAGCACCTTGCCGGAGCCGGTGATCTTGAAGCGCTTGCTGGCACCGCTGTGCGACTTGTTCTTCGGCATAGCGCCGTTATCTCCTCGTCGGTGGCGCTCCGGTGCCCGGTCGTGAAACCGGGCACGGTGGAGCGTCGCTCTTCTTTCGGTTACATCCTCGGGGACGTACGTCCCCCGGGATCACGCCTCGGCGGAAGCCTCGGCAGGGGCCTCGTCGTGAGCCTCGTCGTGAGCCTCGTCGTGGCCCTCGGCGTTCACAGCGTCCGGGTCCGCGGCGTTCTGCGACTTGCCGGGGTTCGCCTTCGCCTCGGCCTTGCGGGCCTCCTGCGCCTGACGGGCCTCGGCCATCGCCTCGGTCTTCTTCTTGTGCGGACCGAGGACCATGATCATGTTTCGGCCGTCCTGCTTCGGGTTCGACTCCACGAAGCCGAGGTCCTGGACGTCCTCCGCCAGCCGCTGCAGCAGTCGGTAGCCCAGCTCGGGGCGGGACTGCTCACGGCCACGGAACATGATCGTGATCTTGACCTTGTCGCCCTGCTTGAGGAACCGGACGACGTGACCCTTCTTGGTGTCATAGTCGTGCGGGTCGATCTTCGGCCGGAGCTTCATCTCCTTGATGACCGTGTGCGCCTGGTTCTTGCGCGCCTCACGGGCCTTCATGGCCGACTCGTACTTGAACTTCCCGTAGTCCATGAGCTTGCACACGGGCGGACGGGCGTTCGCCGCGACCTCGACCAGGTCCAGGTCGTACTCCTGCGCAAGCTCCAGTGCCTTCGCGAGCGGCACGATGCCGACCTGCTCGCCACTGGGACCGACAAGTCGCACCTCGGGAACGCGAATCCGGTCGTTGATGCGGGGCTCGGCGCTGATGGATCCTCCTCGGTAGCACCACGCGGCGGTCTGGCGGACAGCCGCGTAACGTCTGTGTTCGTTAGACCTGACCGCGCCGAAGCATGAAAAATGCCCCGGACGATCACAGGCGGGACTCCGAGCACTACCGGAGCACCACCGCGATGCCGCGGGGCGCGCTTTCGGACGGCTCCATCGCCCGTACGGAACGATGGCGGTCGTCTGACCGGGTGACCCGCCATCCCGGAGGACGGTCAGGTGGGAGATCGGAGCCTCCACTTGTGGGCCGCACACCTGGGTGTTCGGCCGGTCGTTCTCCCACACTACAGGGTCGGCGCAGAGGCTGCCAAACCGTGCGGACGGCCCGGGGCGGGCGCGGCGGGGTCCGCGGCGGGGCCTATCGTGTGGGGCATGAGTGACACCCCTGCCGAGTCCCCCGACTTCGACGCGATGACCCGGGACATCGCCGAGGTCCCCGCCGTCGAGGTGATCGTGACGGTCGCCGTCAACCTGATGAGCGCCGCCGCCGTGAAGCTGGGGCTGAGCGAGGAGGGCGAGAAGTACAAGGACCTGGACGAGGCCCGCAAGCTGATCACCGCCCTCGCCGGTCTGCTGGACGCGAGCGCGACCGAGGTCAGCTCCTTCCACGCGGCGCCGCTGCGCGACGGCCTGAAGTCGCTCCAGCTCGCGTTCCGCGAGGCGTCGGTCGTCCCGGACGAGCCGGGCCAGGGACCGGGCGAGAAGTACACCGGCCCCATTTACGGCTGACCCCCGCCCCGCCGCTTCCCGTACGAGGCCCTCTTCCCTTACGGACGGGGGCCTCGTTCGTTTACGGAGGGAGGCCCGTTCCTTCACGGACGGGAGCCGCGTTCCTTCACGTACAGGGGCTCGCCCGGAGGTGTGGTCCCGGCCGGCAGCAGTGCCAGGTCGAGGCCGCGCACCAGGCGGGCCCGCAACGTCTCGTCGGCGGCGAGCCGCTCGGCGACCGCGCGGGCGGACTCGGCGGGCGGCGCGGCCGGGTCGAGGACCAGGGCCAGGGTGCCGTCGGCCCGCCCGGGCCCGAGATGGGCGCGCAGGACGGCGGGCTCCGCCGCCACCGCGGCCCGGACGGCCTCCACCACGGCCGGGTCGGCGAGCGGATCGGTGCTGGTGCGGCCCTCGGCGAGGGCGAGCAGCGCCGGTCCGGTCAGCTCGAACGGCACCGGTCCGGCGAGGTCGAGCACGACCGTGTCGGCCTTCTCGTGCGCGGCGGCCTGGAGCGCCTGGTGCAGCGGTACGGCGACCGGGCGGGCCGCGGGGTCCCAGCGGGCCAGGGCGTCGGTGGAGGTGAAGGCGGGCAGCGCGGTGCGGTCACCGGCCTTCAGGGTGGGCACGGCCATGTCGCTGGTCTTCTCGCGGCGCAGCCCCGCCTCGTCCTCCTCCACCTCGCCGAGCACGGCGACCACCGGCACGAGCAGACGGGCGCCCTTGAGCGCCTCCAGGACGGGCCCCAGCGCGCCGCGGTCCTCGGCCCAGGCGGCGAGCGCGGCGCTCAGCCGGGGGTCGGCGGAGCCGTCGTCGTCGGAGAAGCCGGAGTCGGGAATGTTCTTGTTCGCCACGGTCACCGACCCTATCGGGGGCGGACCGCCCGCCCGGTGCGGGGCCGGTCGCCCCGGCGTCCCGGCACCGGGACGCGCCGGGCGGGCCGGCGGGGCCGGGCTCAGCGCGGCTGTCTGCGGCCGCGCCAGAGGATCACCCCGGCCACCAGCAGGACGCCGCCCGCACCGCCGGCGAACGGGGCCGCCCAGCCGGAGGTGCCGCCGGCCGGCCCTGCGGGGTCCGGGCCGGGGCCGAAGTACTTCCCGCCGTACGACGCGGCGCGCAGGCTCTGCGGCCTGAGGCGGGCGGCCGCCGTGAGGGCCGCCGCCGGGTCGATCATGCCGAAGCCCCGGGAGTCGTCCCGGCCGCCGACCGGGGCGTCCCGCGCGGTGTCCTCGAGCAGCTTCTTGATCTGGGCCGGGGCCAGGGCGGGGTAGGCCGACCTGATCAGGGCCGCGGCCCCGGAGACGAACGCGGAGGCGGCGCTCGTGCCCCAGCCCGCGTAGTACTTGTGGTCGGGGTCGGCGATGACGACGTCCACGCCGGGCGCGCTGACGGCGGCGTACCAGCGGCGGGTGGAGAAGGCCGCGCGGGTGCCGTACCTGTCCACGGCGGCGGCGGCGATGACGCCCGGATAGGCGGCCGGGTAGGAGACGTGGTCGCCCTTGTCGCCGCCGTTGCCCGCGGAGGCGACGACGACCACGCCCTTCTCCAGGGCGTACTGCACGGCCTCGTCCTCGCCGGGCTCCGGATGGGCGGAGTTCGAGTCGTCGCCGAGGGAGAGGTTGATGACGTCGGCGCCGTGGTCGGCGGCCCAGCGGATGCCGTCGGCGAGGGCGTTGCCGCGGGTGGTGCGGGCCTTGGCGCGGGCGGGGTCGCCGTCCTCCAGGATCACGCGCACCGGCAGGATCCTCGCCTGCGGGGCCACGCCCTCAACACCGTCGGCGCCGCCGGGTCCGTGGCCGTGCCCGGCGATGATGCCGGCCATGGCGGTGCCGTGCCGGGCCCAGGCGCGGTCGCCGGGTCCGGCACCGAAGCCGATCATGTCCTTGGCGGGCAGCACGTTGCCGGCCAGGTCCGGGTGGCCGGCCTCCACACCGGTGTCCAGGACGGCCACGGTGACGCCCTGCCCCTTGGTGGTGCGCCACGCCTCGTCCAGGTGGAGCGCGGACAGGGCCCACTGCTGGGCGCGGAGTTCGTCGGCGCGGGCGGCGGTGGCCGGCAGCACCGCGAGGGAGCCGGCGAGCAGCAGGCTCACCGCCGCGGACAGGGCGGCGCGGCGGTGGCGGCGCGGCGGTCGGGTCATGCGGGCTTCTCCGTGGCCCGGCCGATGCTCCTGCTCAGCCGGGCCCCTATGCGGTCGGCGAGGCCCATGGCCTCGTGGCCGAGGCCGGCCTGGGCCGGTGCGGTAACGGCGCCGGAGCGGACGGCGTCCGCGGCGGACTGGGGCGCGTCGACGGTGCGGGCGTCGGCCCAGCCGGAGACGGCGTAGGCGACGACGGGGGCGTCGGTGCGGACGGAGAGGGTCCAGGCGGCGCGCTGCCGGTCGCCGAAGCCGGCGGCGGCCGTGCCGGCGGCGGCGTACGGCCGGGGCATCAGGTCGGCGCGGCGGTCCAGGTGTTCGGCGCGGAAGCGGGCGGCGAGCGCGGACATGGCGGCGGGGTCGGCCTTGGTGAAGAGCAGGCCGACGGTGGTGACATGGCTCTGGGTGGCGTCGGTGTAGGTGGCGCGCAGCAGCCGCCGGCAGCCGACCGGGGCGAGGATCCGGCGCAGCAGCGGGTCGAAGCCCTGGGCGCAGCCGCTGTCGGGGGCCACGGCGATCCGGGTCCAGGTGCGGTCGGCGCCGCCGGGGCCGGCGTCCTTGCCCTGGACGGTGGGCGGGAACAGGTCGTCCACGGGCAGGCTGTGCCAGAGCGTGCCGGCGGTGGTGTAGGCGGTCCGCACACCGTCGTCGCCGCCGTCCCCGGTGAGCCAGCTCCCGGTGAGGGCACCGCCGACGAGCCCGAGGCCGAGCACGAGGCAGGCCGCGGCGGCGACGGTGCGCGCTCCCACGTGGAGCCGCCGCGGCGCACCGGAGACGTCCGGTTCCGCGAACGACACGACGGGCCGGGCGGCCGGCGTGCTGCTCCAGGACCGCGCCGGATCGGGCGCGGCGGGCCGCTCGGGGCGGGCGGACCCGGCCGGGCTCCAGGCCCACGCCCGCCCGGGCACCGGTCCGGCCCCGGGGGGAACGGGCCGCAGCCGGGTGGTCGTCTCGGACGGACCCTCGCCGGGCACCTCACGCCGTGGCGACCCGCCCGGACCGCTCCCGGCCGCCGCCCCGAACGCACCCGCGCCGCCACCCGGCGAACCGGACTCGACCCCGGTCACCGCCCCGAACGCGCCGCCAACGGACAGGCCGTCATGGGCACTTGCGCCGGGCGGGGTGTCGGCCGGGGGGGTCCGGCGAGGCGGCTCGGTGCGGGGGCCGGGGTCCGTGGCCGGCCGCGCGGCGGTGTCCCCGGCCGCTGCGGCGACCGTCCGGGCCGGTGCCGCCGGCCGGCCGGGCAGGGTGCCGGGGCGCCCGCCGGTGCCCGCGCTCGGCGGGGCGTCGGGGAACCGGGCCGAGGCGGGCGGCGGTGGCGGGCTCACGGGTGCGGTGGCCTCGGGTACGGCCGAGGAGCGCGGGCTGTGGAGACGGGCGGCGCGCGGGGTGAAGACCGACGGCTCGTCGTCGAGGTCGGCGGCCGGGTGCGGGACCGTGCCGTGCGCCGGTTCGCCGGTGCCGGCGGGTGCGGGGGGCGGAGCCGGGGGGCGGGGCGGAACCGGGACGTGCCGCGCTTCCGTGCTCATGCACCCCCCGTTTCCTCGTGCCCGGGCCGTCTCCTCGTACGCGGGCCGTCCTGCCGTCCGGCGGCGCCCGGTGCGGATGCTCGTCCGGGCACGCATACCCGTACGGCCGGACGGGCATCCCGGTTCACCTCTCCCACCGGGTGCGGTCCGCCGCACGTGCGCGTCACTCTACGGCTTGCCGGGCACCGGAACGGAACCGGTCCACGGGGCCGGGGCATCTGCCCGGAACGTCCCCCTACCCTGCGGTAATCCTCTCTGGCAGGCTTCCGTCATGACTGCGCCTGCCGCCGCCCGGGCCCGTTACGACCGGGCCACCGCCCATCTCGACGCCCCTCTCGCGATCGTGGACCTGGACGCGTTCGACGCCAACGCGGACGATCTGGTCCGGCGCGCGGCGGGCAAGCCCGTGCGGGTCGCCAGCAAGTCGGTGCGCTGCCGGGCCCTGCTGGAACGCGTCCTGGCCAAGGAGGGCTTCCGGGGCGTCATGTCGTTCACGCTCGCCGAGTCGCTGTGGCTCGCCCGGTCCGGCTTCGAGGACGTCCTGCTGGCGTATCCGTCCGCCGACCGGGCCGGTTTCGCGGAGCTGGCCGCCGATCCCAAGCTGGCCGGTGCCGTCACCGTGACGGTGGACGATCCCGCGCAGCTCGATCTCATCGACGCCGCCCGCGACGGCGGACGCGAAGAGGTGCGCGTCTGCCTGGAGTTGGACACCTCGCTGAGGCTGCTGGGCGGCCGGGTGCGGGTCGGCGCCCGGCGCTCGCCCCTGCACTCCCCCGACCGGCTCGCCGGGCTGGCCCGGGCGGTGGACCGGCGGCCGGGTTTCCGGCTGGTGGGGATCATGGCGTACGAGGGGCATGTCGCCGGCGTCGGGGACGCGGTCGCGGGACGGCCGGTGCGCTCCCGGGCGGTGCGGCTGATGCAGGCCGCCGCCCGGCGGGAGCTGGCCGGGCGGCGGGCCGAGGCCGTCCGCGCGGTGCGGGCTGTCGTACCCGGCCTGGAGTTCGTGAACGGCGGCGGCACCGGCAGCGTGCAGCACACCGCCGCCGAGGACGCGGTGACCGAGATCGCCGCCGGCTCGGGGCTGTACGTGCCGCGTCTGTTCGACAACTACACCTCGTTCACCGGCCGTCCGGCCGCCCTGTTCGCCCAGCCGGTGGTCCGCCGGCCCGGCGTGGGCGTCGTCACCGTGCTGGGCGGCGGCTATCCGGCCTCCGGCGCCGCCGGTCCCGACCGGCTGCCCGTGCCGTACCTGCCCGAGGGGCTGGCGTACGACCCGCAGGAGGGCGCCGGGGAGGTGCAGACCCCGCTGCTCGGCTCGCCCGCCGACGATCTGCTCATCGGCGACAAGGTGTGGTTCCGGCACGCCAAGGCGGGCGAGCTGTGCGAGCGGTTCGACGCGCTGCACCTGGTCGAGGGGGAGGCGGTCACCGCGACGGTGCCGACCTACCGGGGTGAGGGGCGCACGTTCCTGTGAGGCTCCCTACAGGGGGGTGACGTAGGCGCCCGCGATGCCGCCGTCCACCAGGAAGTCGGTGGCGTTGACGAAGGAGGAGTCGTCGCTGGCCAGGAAGGCGACGGCGGCGGCGATCTCCTCCGCCTCGGCGAACCGGCCGGCCGGGATGTGCACCAGGCGGCGCGCGGCCCGCTCCGGGTCCGCGGCGAACAGCTCCCGCAGCAGCGGGGTGTTCACCGGTCCGGGGCACAGGGCGTTGACGCGGATGCCCTCCCGGGCGAACTGCACGCCCAGTTCGCGGGACATGGCGAGGACACCGCCCTTGGAGGCCGTGTAGGAGATCTGGGAGGTGGCCGCGCCCATCCGGGCCACGAAGGACGCGGTGTTGATGATGGAGCCCTTGCCCTGCCGGCGCATGTACGGGATGACGGCCTTGCAGCACAGGTAGACGGAGGTGAGGTTGACCTCCTGGACGCGTTTCCATGCCTCCAGGCCGGTCTCCAGGATGGAGTCGTCGTCGGGCGGGGAGATGCCGGCGTTGTTGAAGGCGACGTCGACGCTGCCGTAGGTGTCGTACGCCGCCTTGAACAGCGCCTCGACCTCCTCGGGGTCGGTGACGTCGGTCCTGACGAACAGTCCGCCGGTCTCGTCGGCGGCGGCCTTGCCGCGGATCTCGTCGACGTCCGCGCAGACGACGCGGGCCCCCTCGGCGGCGAGCCGGCGGGCGGCGGCGAGTCCGATGCCGCTGCCGGCTCCGGTCACCACGGCGGTACGGCCGGCCAGGCGGCGGCAGACACTGGTGTCGGTCACTGTGCGGGACCCTCCGTGCTGATGAAGACGTTCTTGGTCTCGGTGTAGGCGGTCAGGGCGTCGGGGCCGAGTTCGCGGCCGAGGCCGGACTGTTTGAAGCCGCCGAACGGCGTCCAGTAGCGGACGCTGGAGTGGGAGTTGACGGACAGGTTGCCCGCGCGGACCGCCTGGGAGACGCGCAGGGCGCGGCCCAGGTCCCGGGTCCAGACGGAGCCGGCGAGGCCGTAGGGCGTGCCGTTGGCGAGGCGGATCGCGTCCTGCTCGTCGGTGAAGGGGAGCAGGACGGCGACGGGACCGAAGATCTCCTCGGTGGCCGCGGGGCTGTCGTGCCGCTCCCCGGTGAGGACGGTGGGCGGGAACCAGAAGCCGGGCCCCTCGGGTGCGGTGCCGCGCAGGGCCGGGGCGCCGGCCGGGACGTAGGACTGCACGCGGTCCCGTTGCCGTCCGGAGATCAGCGGGCCCATCTGCGTCTTCTCGTCGGCCGGGTCGCCCACCACCACGGCGGCCAGCGCGTCGGCGAGGACGGCGCGGGCCTCCTCCAGCACGGTGTCCTGGACCAGGATGCGGGTGCGGGCACAGCAGTCCTGTCCGCAGTTGTCGAGGAAGGAGAAGGGATCGAGGGCGGCCGTGAGGTCGGCGTCGGCGAAGACGACGTTGGGGCTCTTGCCGCCGAGTTCCAGGGTGACCGGCTTGACCAGGCGGGCGCAGCGTTCCATGATCTCGCGGCCGGTGCGGGTGGAGCCGGTGAACACGATCTTGGCGACGTCCGGGTGGTCCACGAGGGCGCGTCCGGCGGTGGGGCCGTAGCCGGGCACGACCTGGAGGACGTGTTCGGGCAGGCCCGCCTCCAGGGCGAGCCGGGCGAGGCGGAGCGCGGTGAGCGGGGTGGCCTCGGCGGGTTTGAGGACGACCGCGTTGCCCGCGGCGAGCGCCGGGAAGGCGCCCCAGGCGGCGACCGGCATCGGGAAGTTCCAGGGAGCGATCACCCCGACCACGCCCAGGGGTTCCTGGAAGGTGACGTTCCAGCCGCCGGGTGCCGGGATCTGCCGGCCGAGCAGGCGTTCGGCGCCGCCGGCCGCGTAGAGCAGCAGGTCGCGGGCGTTGCCCGCCTCCCAGCGGGCGTTGGCGAGGGTGTGCCCGGCCTCCTGGACCTCCAGCCGGGCGAGTTCCTCGCCGTGGGCGTCGACCGCGTCGGCGAAGCGGCGCAGCAGCCGGGCCCGGTCGGCGGCGGCGAGGGCGGCCCAGGTCCGCTGGGCCCGTACGGCCCGTACGACGGCGGCGGCGACGTCCTCCTCGCTCGCGGCGGGGACGGTGGCGACGGTCTCTTCCGTGGCGGGGTTGCGGACGGTCAGCTCGTTCGGGTCGGACACGTGGTGACCTCTCACAGGCGTTCGAAGGAGCGGCGCAGCTCCCAGTCGGTGACCGCGGCGTCGAAGGCGTCCAGTTCGACGCGGGCCATGGTGTGGTAGTGCGCGACGACCTCGTCGCCGAAGGCGTCCCGCGCGAGGGGGCTGTCCGCCCAGCGGGCGGCGGCCTCGCGGAGGGTGGCCGGGACGTGCGCGTACCCGGCGGTGTAGGCGTTGCCGGGGCACGGGTCGGGCGGTTCGAGCCGCCGCTCGATGCCGTGCAGACCGGCCGCGATCATGGCGGCGACGGCCAGGTACGGGTTGACGTCGCCGCCGGGGAGCCGGTTCTCGAAGCGCAGGGAGCGGCCGTGGCCGACCACGCGCAGGGCGCAGGTGCGGTTGTCGTGGCCCCAGGCGACGGCGGTGGGCGCGAAGGAGCCCGGCTGGAACCGCTTGTAGGAGTTGATGTTCGGGGCGTAGAGGAGGGCGAAGTCCCGCAGGGCGGCGAGCTGTCCGGCGAGGAAGTGCCGCATCACGTCCGACATGCCGCCGGGCCCGTCCCCGGCCATGACGTTGGTGCCGTCGGCGTCGGCGAGCGAGAGGTGGATGTGGCAGGAGTTGCCCTCGCGCTCGTTGTACTTGGCCATGAAGGTGAGCGAGACGCCTTCCTGGGCGGCGATCTCCTTGGCGCCGGTCTTGTACAGGGCGTGCTGGTCGCAGGTGACGAGGGCCTCGTCGTAGCGGAAGACGATCTCGTGCTGGCCGGGGTTGCACTCGCCCTTGGCGGACTCCACGGTGAGTCCGGCGCCGGCCATGTCGTTGCGCAGCCGGCGCAGCAGGGGTTCGATGCGGCCGGTGCCGAGGACGGAGTAGTCGATGTTGTACTGGTTGGCCGGGGTCAGGCCGCGGTAGCCCGCGTCCCAGGCCTGTTCGTAGGTGTCCTTGAAGACGATGAACTCCAGCTCGGTGCCGGCCTGGGCGGTGTAGCCGAGGCGGGCGAGCCGGTCGAGCTGGCGGCGCAGGATCTGGCGGGGCGCGGCGGTGACCGGGGTGCCGTCGTGCCAGGCGAGGTCGGCGAGGAGCAGGGCGGTGCCGGGGTGCCAGGGGACGCGGCGCAGGGTGGACACGTCGGGACGCATCGCGAAGTCGCCGTAGCCGCGGTCCCAGGAGGACATCGCGTAGCCGTCGACGGTGTTCATCTCGGTGTCGACGGCGAGCAGGTACGCGCAGCCCTCGGTGCCGTGGTGCAGGACCTCGTCGAGGAAGAAGCGGGCGGCGAACCGCTTGCCCTGGAGCCGGCCTTGCATGTCGGGGAAGGCCAGGACGACAGTGTCGGTCTCGCCGCTCGCGACGAGGGCGTGCAGTTCCTCGACACCGAGCGGGGGCCTGCGGTCTGCCACGGGACGGTCTCCTTCGGCGTCAACGCGCTCGATCGGCCGGAGCCGGGAGCCATAAGGTATTGCGGAGGACCATTGCTTGGGAAGGGGGAACGGCGGATGTCGCGGGACGCGGGTCCGGACGGACCGGAGGACCGGCTCACCGCGGTGCTGCGGCCGGTGCGGGCGGGCAACGGCTTCGAGGAGGCGCTGGAGCAGATACTCCAGGTCGTCCGGCTGGGCCTGGTGCCGGACGGCGGGCGGCTGCCGGCCGAACGCGAGCTGGCGGAGCGGCTGGGGATCAGCCGGGTGACGCTGCGCGAGGTGCTGAAGGTGCTCCAGGACCAGGGCCTGGTGGAGGCGCGGCGCGGGCGGTACGGCGGAACGTTCGTGCGGCACCGTGCGGACCTGGGCGGCGAGGACGAGCTGCGGCGCCGGATCAGCGAGGTCGACATAGAGGACGTGCTGCGCTTCCGTGAGGTGCTGGAGGTGGGCGCGGCCGGGCTGTGCGCGGCGGACGGGCTGGACGAGGAGCGGGCCGAGCGGCTGCGACGGGCGCTGGAGGGCACCCATGAGGCCCCGCTCGCCCAGTACCGACGGGCCGACACGCTGCTGCACCTCACCCTGGCCGAGCTGTGCGGCTCGCCGTCGCTGACCGCGCGGTACGCGGCGGTCCGGGCCACGGTGAACGACCTGCTGGACTGCATCCCGCTGCTGGTGCGCAACCTGGAGCGGTCCCAGCGGCAGCACACCGCGCTGGTGGAGGCGGTGCTGGACGGGGACGCGGACGGGGCCCGGGAGATCGCGCGCGAGCACTGCGCGGGCACGGCGGCGCTGCTGCGCGGCTTCCTGGCCTGACCGGCGCCGCACGGGACACGCACGGGACACGCATGGGACGCACACTGGCCTCGAAAAGGTATGCGTGGGTACCTTTGCACGACGGTGGAGGGCAGCATGACCGCACGGCCGCTGATCGGCGTGAGCACGTACCTGGAGTCCGGCGCGCGCTGGGGAGTCTGGGAGCTGGAGGCGGCGCTGCTGCCGGCCGGCTATCCGCGGCTGGTGCAGCGGGCCGGCGGGCTCGCGGCGATGCTGCCGCCGGACGCGCCGGCGCACGCGGCGGCGGCCGTCGCCCGGCTCGACGGGCTGGTCGTCGCGGGCGGCCCGGACGTCGACCCGGCCCGCTACGGCGCCGAGCGCTCCCCGCGCACGGGGCCGCCCGCGCCTCGGCGGGACGCCTGGGAGCTGGCGCTGATCGACGCGGCACTGGCCGCGGGCCTGCCCCTGCTCGGCATCTGCCGGGGCATGCAGCTGCTGAACGTGGCCCTGGGCGGCACGCTGGTCCAGCACCTGGACGGGCACGCGGAGGCGGTCGGCGTGTTCGGCGGGCACCCGGTGAAGCCGGTGCCGGGCACGCGGTACGGCGGCATCGTCCCGGAGGAGCTGACCGTGCCGACGTACCACCACCAGGCCGTGGAGCGGCTGGGCGAGGGACTGGTGCCGTCCGCCTACGCCGCGGACGGCACCGTGGAGGCCGTGGAGCTGCCGGCGGACCGGGGCTGGGCGCTGGGCGTCCAGTGGCATCCGGAGATGGGCGAGGACACGCGGGTCATGCGGGCCCTGGTCGCCGCGGCCGCTGCCTGAGCCGGCCCGGGACGGCCCCGCCCCGGGGACACCGGAACGGGCGCGGGAGAGGCTTCCTGAGCTGTCACGGCCGGCGCGGTGAACGTACGCCGGTGGGGCCGGCCGGTGGGCCGGTGGTCAGCCGCGTGTCAGGGACAGCAGTTCGCGGGCCGGGCCCGTCGGGCGGTGGCCCGTCGGCCAGACCGCGCGCAGGTCGCGGCGGAGCGAGACGCCGTCCACCGGGATGCTGACCAGGCGGCGCATCGCCAGCTCCTCCCCCACCGCCAGTTCGCTGAGGACCGAGGGGCCCGCGCCGCTGACCGCGGACGCCTTCACCGCCGTGGTCGAGGACAGCTCGATCAGCGGCCGGGCCAGGCCGCCGAGCGCCGCGTCCAGGACCTGGCGGGTGCCGGAGCCGCGCTCCCGGAGGATGAGCGGGGTCACGGCCAGCTCCGCCGCCGTCAGGGGCCGCCGGCGGCGGGCCCAGGGATGGCCGGGCGCGGTGACGACGATCAGCCGGTCGCGGGCGATGACCGTGGAGTCCAGTCCCGTGGGCACGTTCAGCCCTTCCACGAAACCGAGGTCCGCCTCGCCGGCCAGCAGCAGTTCCGCGACCTTCGCCGAGTTGCCCGCGAGCAGCGACACGGCCGTGTCGGGGCGCGCGGCGTGCAGGGCGAGCAGCCAGCCGGGCAGCAGGTACTCGGCGATGGTCATGCTGGCCGCGACCCGGAGCCGCGAGTCCCGCCGGTCCCGCAGCGCCCGCGCGCCCGCGTCGAAGGCCGCCGCCGCCTCCACCACCCGGCGCGCCCAGTCCGTGACCAGGGCGCCCGCGTCGGTGAGCCGGGAGCCGCGCGGTGAGCGGTCGACCAGGGCGACGCCGAGCTGCCGTTCCATGGAGCGCAGCCGGCTGCTGGCGGCCGGCTGCGTGATGCCGACCTCGCGCGCCGCCGCGCCGAGACTGCCCAGCCGCGCCACCGCGAGCAGCAGTTCCAGCGCGGCGAGGTCCGGCACCCGGTGCGCCAGCGATCCGTTGCGTCCTTGCTCTCCCTCGACCCCGGTCATAAGACCAGCTTATGCCCTCATAGACGCGAACTCCCTGGTCAGCGATGCCCGGCCGGGAGACCGTGAGGGTCATGGTCACCGCAGTCCAGCCCCTGCCCCGCCGCCGCGCCGCCCGGCTGCGGCACCTCGGCCCGAACTGGTACGCCTCCGTGATGGGCACCGCCGTCCTCGGCTCGGCCGGCGTCGCGCTGCCCGCGCCGGCGCACGCGCCGCGCGCCGTGTTCGCGGCCGTCTGGGCGCTGTCCCTGCTGCTACTCGTGGCCCTGCTGGCGGCGCGGGCCGGGCACTGGATCCACCACCGCGACCAGGCCCGCGCCCATCTCCTGGACCCGGCGATGGCGCCCTTCCAGGGCTGTCTGGCGATGGCCCTGCTGGCGGTGGGCGGCGGCGCGCTGACGGCCGGCCGGGACCTGCTGGGCGTCCGGGCGGCCGTCGCCCTGGACACCGTGCTGTTCACCGCCGGTACGGCGGTGGGACTCGGGGCCGCCGTGGCCGTGCCGTACCTGATGGCCGTGCGGCATCGGGTCGAGCCCGGCCAGGCCACCCCGGTGTGGCTGCTGCCGCTGGTCGCGCCCATGGTGTCGGCCGCGCTCGGCCCGCTGCTGGTGCCGCACCTGCCGCCGGGCGAGCCCCGGGAGACCCTGCTGCTGGGGTGCCTGGCGCTGTTCGGGCTGAGCCTCGTGGCCGTGCTGCTGATGCTGCCGCTGGTGTTCGCCCGGCTGGTCACCACCGGGCCGCTGCCGGTCGCGCTCGCCCCGACCCTGTTCCTGGTGCTCGGCCCGCTCGGCCAGTCCGTCACCGCCGTCGGCCTGATCGCGGACGCCGCGCCCGGTGTCGTACCGGCCCCGTACGACCGCGGCCTGGCGGTCTTCGCCCTGCTGTACGGCGTGCCCGTGATGGGGTTCGCGCTGCTGTGGCTGGCGCTCGCGACGGCGCACGTGGTGCGGGCCCGGCGGCGGGGCATGGGGTTCGCGCTGACCTGGTGGGCGTTCACCTTCCCGGTGGGCACCTGTGTCACCGGCGCCGCGGCCCTCGCCCGGCACACCGGACTCGCCGTCTACGACGCGCTGACGGTGGCTCTGTACGGCGTCCTGGTGGCGGCCTGGCTCGCGGCGGCCCGCGGCACCGTGCGCGGTCTGCTCAGCGGCGAGCTGCCCGCAGGGCCGCGCCCAGCACGCGTGGCGCCTCGGCCAGCGACGGTCCGTACCACGTCAGGTGCCGGCCGCTGACCAGCGCGCAGGGCAGGCCCGGGAAGGCCTCGGGGCCGTCGTCGGCGGTGAACCGGTAGGGCTCGTCGGGCAGGACGACCAGGCCGGGGGCGCGGGCGCACAGCTCGGCCGGCGGGACGCGCGGATAGCGCTCGGGGTGGCCGGCGTACACGTGGTGCACGCCGAGGCGGGCCAGGACGTCGCCCGCGAAGGTGTCCCGGCCGAGGACCATCCAGGGGCGGCGCCAGACGGGCACGACCGCCGTCGTACGCTCCGCCGGCGCGGGCAGGGCCGCCCAGGCCGCTTCGACCCCGGCCAGCCAGTCCGGCCGGTCCGGGGCGCCGCAGGCGGTGAGCACCCGGTCCAGCTCGGTCACGGCCTGCGGCACCGTCCGTACCTCGGTGACCAGCACCTGGACGCCCGCCGCCCGCAGGGCGTCCAGGTCGGCGGCGCGGTTCTCCTCCTCGTTGGCGATCACCAGGTCGGGGCGGAGGGAGACGATCGAGCCGACCCGGGGGTTCTTCGTCCCGCCGATCCGGGTGACGTCCAGGTCCGCCGGGTGACCGCACCAGTCGGTGGCCCCGACGAGCACCCCGGGCAGGGTCGCGGCCACGGCTTCGGTGAGCGACGGGACGAGCGAGACGACGCGCATGGCCCGGTCAGCGGGAGCGGTCCTGGACGGCCTCGATGTGCTCGGCGACCGCCACCACGATGACCCGGGTGTCCGGGACCGTGGCCCGCCAGCGGTGCCGGACGCCGCCGGTCAGATACAGGGTGTCGCCGCGGCCGAGGCGGTAGGCGCGGCCCTCCGCCTCGATCTCCACCGCGCCGTCGGCGACGTACATCAGCTCGTCGTTGCGGTGCTGGAACTCGCGGCCGGCGTCGTGGTCGCCGGTGTACTCGGACGCGTGGAGCTGGTGGTGGCCGCGCACCAGGGTGCGCGTGCGCGGGTCGAAGTCGTCCTCGGCGACCGCCTCCGCGCGGACCACGTCGACGCTGGCCGCCGGGTCGGCGGCGGCGAGGAGTTCGACGGCGGTGGTGCGCAGCGCGTCGGCCACCTTCTCCAGGGAGGTGCGGCTGGGCCGGGCCCGGTCGTTCTCGACCTGGCTGAGGAAGGGCACCGACAGGCCGCTGCGCTCGGCCACGACGGCGAGGGTCAGCTCCAGCGCACGCCGGCGCCGCCGGACGGCCGCGCCCACCCGCACGGGCTGCTGCTCTTTGTGGTCGCCCATCGCTCCGGCTCCCTCCCTCGCTCGTCGTACCGCCGTACGGGTGCCCGCCCGGGGCCACCCCTCTTCTGATGACTTCTCTGCACCCTACGCATGTTCGGCAAACCGTTTCACGTGGCTGTCACATCCCTGACACTCCCGTGATCCTTCACCGTCACGATTCTCGCCACCGCCCCGGGGACGGGACCGGTCGTACACCGGGTCCCCCGCGAGGAGGAAGATGTGCCCGGCCGGGTCCCCGACCCGGGTGCGGGCCAGAGATCGTCACGCGGGGTGATTGGCCGGAAGTGTGCCGTGAACGGCCGGCCGGCGGCGCCGCTCCGGGCGGCGGTCCTGGGCGACGGGGTCCGGAGGGCCCGGCCGCATGCCGCCGGGTGGTCCGGCGGCGCGCGGGGCGCTGTCGGTGCCGTGCGGCATGATGCGGACGTGACCGGACGACTCATGCTTCTCGACACCGCCTCGCTGTACTTCCGCGCCTACTTCGGCGTCCCGGACTCGGTGAAGGCGCCCGACGGCACCCCCGTCAACGCGGTGCGCGGGCTGCTGGACTTCATCGACCGGCTGGTCAAGGACCACCGGCCGGACCACCTGGTGGCCTGCATGGACGCCGACTGGCGCCCGGCCTGGCGGGTGGACCTCATCCCGGGCTACAAGGCGCACCGGGTCGCCGAGGAGCACCCGGACGCGCCGGACGCCGAGGAGGTGCCGGACACGCTCGCCCCGCAGGTGCCGGTGATCGAACAGGTGCTGGACGCGGTCGGCATCGCGCGCGTCGGGGTCGCGGGGTACGAGGCGGACGACGTGATCGGCACGTTCACCGCGCGGGCCGGCGGCCCGGTCGACATCGTCACCGGCGACCGCGACCTGTACCAGCTGGTGGACGACGGCCGCGGGATCCGGGTGCTGTATCCGCTGAAGGGCGTGGGCACGCTCCAGCTCACCGACGAGGCGGTGCTGCGCGAGAAGTATGGCGTCGACGGGCGCGGGTACGCGGACCTGGCGCTGCTGCGCGGCGACCCGAGCGACGGCCTGCCGGGCGTGCCCGGCATCGGCGAGAAGACGGCCGCGAAGCTCCTCGCCGAGTTCGGCGACCTGGCCGGGATCATGGCGGCGGTCGACGACCCGCGGGCGAAGCTCACCCCGTCGCAGCGCAAGCGGCTCGCCGAGGCCCGGCCGTACGTGGCGGTCGCGCCGAAGGTGGTGCGGGTGGCCGGCGACGTGCCGCTGCCGGACGTCGACACCGCCCTGCCGCGCGCTCCCCGCGATCCCGCGGCCCTGGAGGAGCTGGCGCGCCGCTGGGGACTGGGCGGCTCGCTGGAGCGTCTGCTGGCCACGCTGACGCGCTGACGTGGACGGCCTCGCCCAAATAATCGGCAAAAGCTCTCAGGCCGGTACCGGGAGAGGGGTGTTGACCGGAAGGGAATGTTAACTTAGGTAATCCTAACCAACATGCAGGAGGCCGTCATGGCAGAGCGCCCGGGACGAAAGCCGCGCAAGCCCCACACCGCCCAGGTCGTGCGCACCGAACGGCTGACCCCGCACATGCGGCGCGTGGTGCTCGGCGGTCCGGGACTCGCCGGATTCGCCGCGGACACCTGCACCGACCACTACGTCAAGCTGCTGTTCGGCCCCGCCGGTGTCACCTACCCGGAACCCTTCGACCTGGAGCGGATCCGCGCCGAGTTCCCGCGCGAGCAGTGGCCGGTGACCCGGACGTACACCGTGCGCGGCTGGGACCCGGAGCGGCACGAGCTGGCCCTGGACTTCGTGATCCACGGCGACGAGGGCCTGGCCGGCCCGTGGGCCGCCCGCGTGCAGCCCGGCGAGACCGTGCGCTTCCTGGGTCCCGGCGGCGCGTACACGCCCGACCCCGCGGCCGACTGGCATCTGCTCGCCGGTGACGAGAGCGCCCTGCCGGCGATCGCCCGCGCCCTGGAGACGCTGCCCGCCGGCGCCCGCGCGCACGCCTTCGTCGAGGTGTCCGGCCCCGAGGAGGAGCAGAAGATCGACACCGGGGTGCCGGTCGTCTGGCTGCACCGCGGCGACCGCCCGGTCGGCGAGGCCCTGCTGGAGGCGGTACGCGGGCTGGACTTCCCGCAGGGCCGGGTGCAGGCGTTCGTCCACGGCGAGGCGGGCTTCGTGAAGGAATTGCGCCGCCTGCTGCGCGTCGAGCACCAGATCCCGCGCGAGGACCTGTCGGTCTCCGGCTACTGGCGCCTCGGCCACAACGAGGACGGCTGGCAGGCGTCCAAGCGGGAGTGGAACGCCCGCGTCGAGGCGGAGCAGGAGGGCGACGGGGCGGCCGTGGCAGCCTAGGGCCTCTCGTTTGGATCATGCCGGGCTCGCTGGCCCTGGCACCCCGGCCCCGCCACCGCTGTCGCGTTCCCGCCGAGGCGGGCCCTTCCACCGGGCCGGGGGCGTCGTCGGGACGGGCCAGTCGGCTTGGAGGCCCGGTGGGTCAGTCGGCTTGCAGGCGGGCGTGCAGGTGCATGTCGTGCCAGCCGTCCGGGTGGAGGAGCGCGCTGCGCTTGGTGCCCTCCAGGGCGAAGCCGGCCTTGCCGGCGACCCGGCAGGACGCCTCGTTGGCGGTGGCGTGGAAGAGTTCCAGGCGGTGGAAGCCGATCTCCTCGAAGGCCCACCGGCTCAGCGTGCGGGCGGCCCGGGCCGCGACACCCTGGCCGCGCGACCGCGCCACCGTCCAGTACGCGACCTCGGCGACCCCCTCACCGAGCAGGATCTGGCGCAGCGCGACCCGGCCGCGCAGTGCGTCCGTCCCCTCGTCCACGACCGCCCACTGGGCCTCCTTCTCGCCCGCCCAGGACGCCTGCCACAGCGCGATCCAGCCGGCGGCCTCCTCCTCGGAGTCACAAGCCCTCAGGTGCCACTGGTGCATCGCCGGGTCCTGGAAGGCGGCGTACACGGCGGGCGCGTCCCCGGCCCGCCAGGGGCGCAGGACCAGGCCGTCGCCGGTGGGCAGGGCGGGCTGCGGGACTCGGGCGAGGGCACCGGAGGCGAGGACCGGGCGGGTGAGATACGGCATGATCCACATCCTGCCCGGTGCACGGCGCGCCGGCCCACCTGTTTTCGACCGTCACCGGGTGACCGCGCCGCCGCCCCGTTGACCGTCACCGGGTGACCGCGCCGCCGCCCCGTTGACCGTCACCGGGTGACCGCGCCGCCGCCCCGTTGACCCCGCCGCCGTACCCTGGACGCCGATGAGACGCCGTACGCCGCTCCCGCCCGCCCCGCTCCCCCAACGCGACGGGGTCGATCCGGTACGGGTCCGGCTGCCCGTCGGCGGCACGTGGGCCACCGTGCGGGAGCATCTGGTGGGGCGGCTCACCGGGGCCGGTCCCGGGATGGTGGAGTCGATGTTCGCCGCGGGCCGGGTGGTCGGCGCCGACGGGCGGGCCCTGCCGCCGGACGCGCCCTACCGGCCGGGCATGTTCGTGTGGTTCCACCGCGAGCCGCCCGCCGAGGTGCCGGTGCCGTTCCCGGTGGAGGTGGTGTACCGGGACGAGCACATCGTGGTGGCCGACAAGCCGCACTTCCTGGCCACCACACCGCGCGGCAGCCATGTCGCCCAGACCGCGCTGGCCCGGCTCCGGCACGAGCTGGGCATCCCGGCGCTGACGGCGGCCCACCGCCTGGACCGGCTCACCGCGGGGCTGGTGCTGTTCACGGTCCGGCCCGAGGAGCGCGGCGCCTACCAGACGCTGTTCCGGGACCGGCGGGTGCACAAGGAGTACGAGGCGGTGGCGCCGTACGATCCCGCGCTCGCCCTGCCCCGGACCGTTCGCAGCCGGATCGTGAAGGAACGCGGGGTGCCGGCCGCGCGGGAGGTGGCGGGCGAGCCGAACGCCGAGACCCACGTCGAGCTGGCCGGGCACCGGGCGGGCCTGGGCCGGTACCGGCTGGTCCCGACGACCGGCCAGACCCACCAGCTCCGGGTGCATCTGAGCGCGCTCGGTGTGCCCATCCTCGGCGACCCGCTGTATCCCGAGGTGACCGCCCCGGTGCCGGCCGGCGACTTCCGGCGACCGCTGCAACTGCTCGCGCGGCGGCTGGAGTTCACCGACCCGGTCACCGGAACGCACCACACCTTCACCAGCGGCCGCCGGCTGCGCGCCTGGACCTCCTACACCGACTGGTCCGCGCCGGACCGCCCCCACAGCTGACCCCGCCCGCGCTCACTCCGCGCGCCACCAGCGCAGCAGCCGGCGCCACAGCCCACACCGGCACGTCGTCGTGGAGCAGGGCGGGCGCCACCGGGCCGTACTGCTCGCGCAGCCGTTCGTACAGGGCGCCGAGGTCTTCGGCGTCGGGGCCGTGGAGCCGGTGCACTCCGCCGGGGCCGAGGCCGTGCGCCGGGCAGCCCGGCGGCGGGGTCAGGGGGTCTGTGCCGGTCAGGGAGGGGGTTTCGGACGTCACGGGGTCGCTCCGGAACGGATGGGTGGGGCCGGTCGGCGGCGGGTCAGGTGAGGGCGCCGGACAGGGCGAGCGAGTGCAGGAAGCGGGTGAGGGTCATCAGCACGTCCCTGCCGGAGGCCCGGCGGCGCGCGTCGCACTCGACGATCGGGATCTCCGGGCCCAGGTCCAGGGCGGTCCGCAGCTCCTCGACCGGGTAGCGGGGCGCGTCCGGGAAGGAGTTGACGGCGACGACGAAGGGCACGCCGCGCTCCTCCAGCCGGCCCATCACATCGAAGCCGGCCTCCAGGCGCCGGGTGTCGACCAGGACGACCGCGCCGAGGGCGCCTGCGAACAGGCCGTTCCACAGGAACCGGAACCGCTCCTGGCCGGGCGTGCCGAACAGGTGGAGCGCGAGTGTGTCGGTGATGCTGATGCGGCCGAAGTCCATGGCCACGGTGGTGGCCGTCTTGATGTCGGAGCCGTAGTCGTCGTCCACGCCGATGCCGGCCTGGGTCGTGGTCTCCTCGGTGGTCAGCGGTCTGATCTCGCTGACGGAGCCGACCAGGGTGGTCTTGCCGACACCGAAGCCGCCCACGATCACGATCTTCGCCGCCGCCTGGGCCGTGTGCGGCAGGTGATCCTCGATGCGCGGTCCGGGAATCGTGTCAGAGCCGTTGAAGTCCATGCATCACCGCTTCGAGGAGTGATCGGTCGAAAGCCGCCTGGCGGACGATCGGCGCGCGCGCCTGCACCAGTTCCGCCGCGATCAGCTCGGTGATCAGGACGGTCTCGCGCTGAACGGGAGTCGGAGGCAGGCCGAGAGCTCGGCCACGGACAGGGGGGCGGCGCAGAGCCGGAGCACCGCCGCCGTCTCCGGCGAGGCGGCCGGCGGGGGCGTGGCACGGGCCACGATCAGCGTCATCAGGTCGAGTTCGGCGCGCGCGCCGTCCGCCGAGCCCGTGATCGCGTAGAGCCGCTCGGGGGCGGCGGCCGCGGCCGCCGCGGCCATCACCGCGGTCGGCGGCAACAGCACCCGCACAGAGGAATGTTCACGGCCGCGGGGAGGCTTCTGCACACTCACCATGGATGCCTTCCGGGACGAATCGGCTGGGTGTCGGGGGAGCTTGCGGGGGGAAGGTTCATGGAACTGGCGGGATCTACCGCATGTTCCGGAACAGACGCGCGAATTACCTCAACTCGGTGCGCCGCGGGCGAACTCAGCCCGACCGGGCCAACCCCGCGTCGCCTTCGGTAAGCACCTGAAATCGGTCCGGCGACCGCACTAGGCTCGATTCTTCTCACACGCTGCGTCGCTGTTCGCACACATTCAGTATCGACGTATGGGCGTGCGAATGTCACTCACCGTAACGAGTGACATAGGAAAACGAGGCCGCACCGGGCAGGTGCGGCCTCGGTTCCCCCGGCGGCTCAGCCCACGGACGAGTAGGCCACCACACCGCGCAGCAGCTGGTCGACGGCCTTGCGCGCACTCTTGGCCACGGTCGAGCCCTCCGCGGGAGCGGCCGCGGAGATCTGCCCGAGCACGTCGATGACCTGCTTGCACCACCGCACGAAGTCGCCGGCCGGCATCTCCGCCTCGCGCAGCACTTCGTCCAGACCCTTGCCGGAGGCCCACATATAGGCGGCCCAGGCGAAGCCGAGGTCGGGTTCGCGCTGGCCCACGCCCTCCGCCTGCCTGATCCGGAACTCCTCCTCCAGGGCGTCCAGCCGGCCCCAGATCCGCACCATCTCGCCCAGCGCCGCCTTGGCCTTGCCGGACGGCAGCTTCGGCGCCATGGCGTCGTCGGCGGCCCGCGCCTCGTACACCAGCGCCGAGACACAGGCCGCCAGTTCGGCCGGGCCGAGTCCTTCCCAGACCCGCTCGCGCAGGCACTCGCTGGCCAGCAGGTCGAGTTCGCCGTAGAGCCGAGCGAGCCGCTTGCCGTGCTCGGTGACCTCGTCACCGCGCAGGTAGTCCAGCTCGGTCAGCAGCGCCACGATCCGGTCGAAGGTGCGCGCGATGGTGTTCGTCCGCCCCTCGATGCGCCGCTCCAGTTGCGAGGTGTCCCGCATCAGCCGGTGGTAGCGCTCGGCCCAGCGGGCGTGGTCCTCCCGGTCGTTGCAGCCGTGGCAGGGATGCGCCCGGATCGCCGTGCGCAGCCGCGCGATCTCCCGGTCGTCGGCGGCCTGCGACCGCTTCTTGCGCGCCCGCTCCGGCGGGATGTGCCCGGCCTTGGTGCGCAGCGCGGAGGCGAGGTCCCGGCGGGACTGCGGCGAGCGCGCGTTGAAGGTCTTGGGGATCCGCATCCGGTCCAGCGGCTCCACCGGCACCGGGAAGTCCATCGACGCCAGCCGCTTGACCTGCCGTTCGGCGGTCAGCACCAGCGGGCGCGGCCCGTCGTACTGGTCGAAGCCGCGGTGGCCGTTGGAGCGGCCCGCGGGCAGCCCCGGGTCCAGGACCAGCGCGAGCCCCGCGTACTTGCCCGTGGGCACGTGGATGACGTCGCCCGGCTTGAGCTTCTCCAGGGAGACGGCGGCCTCGGCCCGGCGCTGGCTGGCGCCCTGCCGGGCCAGTTCGGTCTCCCGGTCCGTCAGCTCCCGGCGCAGCCGCGCGTACTCCTCGAAGTCACCGAGGTGGCAGGTCATGGAGGCCTTGTAGCCGGCCAGGCCCTCCTCGTTGCGCTGCACCTGGCGGGAGATCCCGACGACCGACTTGTCGGCCTGGAACTGCGCGAAGGAGGTCTCCAGCAGCTCGCGCGAGCGGTGCCGGCCGAACTGCTCGACCAGGTTGACCGCCATGTTGTACGACGGCTTGAAGCTGGAGCGCAGCGGGTAGGTGCGGGTGCCCGCGAGACCGGCCAGGTGCTCGGGGCTCATGCCCCGCTGCCACAGCACCACGGCATGGCCCTCGACGTCGATGCCCCGGCGGCCGGCGCGGCCCGTCAGCTGGGTGTACTCGCCGGGCGTGATGTCGGCGTGCTGCTCGCCGTTCCACTTGACCAGCTTCTCCAGCACCACCGAGCGGGCGGGCATGTTGATGCCGAGCGCCAGGGTCTCGGTGGCGAAGACGGCCTTGACCAGACCGCGTACGAACAGCTCCTCGACGACCTCCTTGAAGGTCGGCAGCATGCCCGCGTGGTGGGCGGCGATGCCCCGCTCCAGGCCCTCCAGCCATTCGTAGTAGCCGAGGACGTGCAGGTCCTCCGAGGGGATGGCGGCGGTGCGCTCCTCGACCAGGGCGCGGACCTGCTCGCGCGCCTCCTCGTCGTTGAGCCGGAGGCCCGCGTACAGGCACTGCTGGACGGCGGCCTCGCAGGCGGCGCGGCTGAAGATGAAGGTGATGGCCGGGAGCAGGCCCTCGGAGTCCAGCCGCTCGATGACCTCGGGGCGGCCCGGCGTCCAGATGCGCGAGCGCTGTCTGCGCTCCCGCTCCCGGTCGGCCTCGCGCATCGCCCGGCCGCGCCTGCGGTCCTGGTACGACGGCCGGCTGGCCTCCATACGGGCCAGCCGGGCCAGATCGGGGTTGACGGCCTTCTTGTGGCCCTCGCCCTCCTCGAACAGGTCGTACATCCGGCGCCCGGCGAGCACGTGCTGGAACAGCGGCACGGGCCGGTGCTCGGAGACGATCACCTCGGTGTCGCCGCGGACCGTGTCCAGCCAGTCACCGAACTCCTCGGCGTTGGACACGGTCGCGGAGAGCGAGACCAGGGTCACCGACTCGGGGAGGTGGATGATCACTTCCTCCCAGACGGCGCCGCGGAAGCGGTCGGAGAGGTAGTGCACCTCGTCCATGACCACGTAGCCGAGGCCGAGGAGGGTCTGCGAACCGGCGTAGAGCATGTTCCGCAGCACCTCGGTGGTCATCACGACCACCGGGGCGTCGGAGTTCACGCTGTTGTCGCCGGTGAGCAGGCCCACCTTCGCGGCGCCGTAGCGCCGGCACAGGTCGGCGTACTTCTGGTTCGACAGCGCCTTGATGGGCGTCGTGTAGAAGCACTTCCTGCCCTCCGCGAGGGCGAGGTGGACGGCGAACTCGCCCACGATCGTCTTGCCCGAGCCGGTGGGGGCGGCCACCAGCACGCCCTTCCCCGCCTCGAGTGCCTGGCAGGCCTCGATCTGGAAGGGGTCGAGGCCGAAGTCGTACATCTCGCGGAAGGAAGCGAGCGCGGTGGCCTGCTCGGCGGCCCGCCTGCGGGCTGCCGCATACCGCTCGGCCGGTGAGAGATCCTCTGTCATCGTACTTTCGAGCGTACCGGGCCGCGCTGACAACAGGACGATCATTATCCCGACGGCCGGCCCGGCGGCAGCGCGATGCCCCCGTTCCCTGCAGGGAACGGGGGCATCGCGCGCGGCGGCTCGGCGAGGGCCGGATCAGCCCCGGCCGGTCACGACGGGCCGGTCACGTCACGTCGTCGTAGCCGTTGACCCGCTCGGTGCTCGCCTGCTCGGGGAGCGCGCGGCTGGCCGGGACCGGCTCCACCTCGCCGATGTCCTCGGGGGTGAGATCCAGCTCGCTGGCCTCGTCGTCGCCGGGGCCTTCGGCCTCGCGGCGGGCCCGGCGCCGGTCGTTGAGCAGGGCGATGGCCACGGCCACGAAGTAGAGCGCCCAGATCGGCGCCGCCAGCGCCAGCATCGTCATCGGGTCGGGGCTGGGTGTGGCGACGGCCGCGAAGACGGTGATGCCGATGACCATGCCGCGCCACCAGCCCAGCATGCGCCGCCCGGACAGCACACCGGTGAGATTGAGCATGACCAGCAGCAACGGCATCTCGAAGGCGAGGCCGAAGACGACGATCATGCGGGTGACCAGGTCCAGCAGATCGTCCAGCGGCAGCAGGTTCTCGGCGCCGTCGGGCGTGAGGCCGATCATGACCTTGGCCGTGGTGGGCAGCACGTGGAACGCCAGGTAGCCGCCGCCGAGGAAGAGCGGGAAGCCGAAGCCGACGAAGGCGTAGGCGTACTTCTTCTCGTTGCGGTGCAGGCCGGGTGCGACGAACGCCCACAGCTGGTAGAGCCAGACCGGCGCCGCGAGCACGACACCGGTCATCAGGGCCACCTTCAGGGCCAGGGTGAACGGCGCCAGCAGGCCGCTGACGGTGATGTGCGCGCAGTGGGCGCTCTCCGTCTTGGCCAGTTCCCCGAAGGACTGGCCGCAGCCGATCTCGTCGAGCATCGGCCGGGTGATGACATCGATGATGTCGCGGTAGAAGAAGGCCGCGATGATCGTGACGGCGAGGATCGCCAGGACACCCTTCGCGAGCCGGTTGCGCAGCTCACGCAAGTGATCCGCGAGCGGCATCCGCCCCTCGGGATCTCTCTCCTTTTTGCGGGCGGACTTGAGCAACCCACATCCTCATCTCGTGCAGCGGACCGGATACCCCCGGTCCTCGCGTCAGCGCTGGGTCGTGTCCGTCGGCTCGTTGACCGGGCGGGAGCTGGTCACGTCACCGGGGGCGGCCTGGATCGTACGCTGAGCGGGTGCGGGCTCCTCGGCGGAGGGGGCGGGGTCGGCGGGCTGCTTGCCCTCCTCCTTCATCGCCTTCGCCTCGCTCTTCAGGATCCGGGCGGACTTGCCGAGCGAGCGCGCCATGTCCGGCAGCTTCTTGGAACCGAACACGAGGAGGATCACCACAACGAGGATCAGCAGGTGCCACGGCTCAAGTCCGTTGCGGAACATAAATCTTCACCTTCTCATCGAGGCGGGCATGTCCGACAGGCCGGACAGGTGTCCGAAGTCATGCTGGCTGCGATCGTAACGCCTGGGGGTGAACGCGGGACAATCCCCTGGCGTACTCCTGCTCTGCGGACCGTGCCTCGTTATCCGGGCCGCGACCAGCAGCGTACCTGGCCGCCTGGGGCGGGTGACAGAGCGAAGTGACGCAAACCGCTGATATCACCGGACACCGGGACACCGCCCGGGACGGCTCACAGGGTGTCGACGGCGCGGGCCGCGCTCACGGCCGCCCGCTCCAGGTCCTCGGCGGCCCGGTCGATGCGGCGCGCGGAGTCCGCCACCTGCTGTCCGAGGCGCCGGGCCTCCAGGAACACCCGGACGGCGAGCACCCCCAGGACGGCGAGACCCACGAAACCCATGGCTACCGCGAACATCGGCCAGAACATGACGACGAGACTAGACGGTCCGCCGGCGTCCGCCGAAATCCAGCCCGGCCCGGGGGCCGGGGGGCTACACCGTGGAGTGCAGCCGCAGGGTCCGCACGCCGCCGCCGGTGAGCAGTTCCACGATCCGTTCGCCGGCCGGCTTGCGGACCGCGGCGCCGCAGTCGGGGCAGGTGAAGGAGTAGAACGTCGTCCGGCTGCTGGCGCCGATGGCGAGGCGCAGCGCGCCGGCGGCGAGTTCGAAGCGGCCCCGGCAGTCCGGGCAGCCGGCCCGGAACACCACGGGGGCCACTCTCCTCATCCCCGCGAAGGCGGTGGCCGCCGTCATCTCACCCGCGCCCGGCTCCGGAGACTCGCTCACAGCCCTCGCTCCTCTTCCTCTGGTCGCAGCAGGTCGTCCGCCGCCCGGGCGGCACGGCACCGGCGCCGGCCGGCCTCACGCGGACCCCTCACCCCGGTCGCCCGGGACTGCGGGCACCGCGCCGGCCGGGGCGTCGGGGCCCTCGCCGTACGCCGCGAGGGCCGCGCGGGCCGCGCGGCGGGCGCTGTCGGCCAGCTCGGGCGGCGAGACGATCCGGCCGTCGCCGCCGAGCCGCAGCGCCAGCCGGCGCAGCGAAGTCGGGTCGGGCGTGCGCAGCGTGATGCGCAGCCCGCCGTCGGCAAGCTCCTCGGCGCTGTCGTGCGGGTAGTACTCGGCGACCCAGCGGCCGCCGGGGCCGACCTCGACCACGACCTCCGGGTCCTCCGCGGCCGGCTGCACCAGGGCCTCGGAGAGGTCGCGCAGTTCCAGCTCGGGCGGTGCGGAGGGCGCGTCGAGGACCTTGATCTCGGCGACCCGGTCGAGCCGGAAGGTGCGCCGGGCCTCGGAGCGGCGGCACCACGCCTCCACATAGGTGTGGCCCACGCTGACCAGGCGGATGGGGTCGATCTCGCGCTCGGTGACCTCGTCGCGGGCCGGGGAGTAGTACCGGATCCACAGCCGGCGGCGCTCGGAGATGGCCCGGTCGACGTCGGCGAAGACACCGCCCTCGGACTCGAAGGTCACCGACAGCCGGGCGCTGGCGCCGGCGGCCTCGCCGGCCGCGGTCTCCACCTTGGCGGTGGCCCGCAGCAGGGCCTGGCGGTCGCTCTCCCGCAGGCCGGGCAGCGTGGCCACCGCGCGGGCGGCGACCAGCAGGGCGGTGGCCTCGTCGGCGGCGAGCCGCAGCGGTTCGGCCGCCTCCTCGCCGAGCGCGGCCGGGTTGTGCCACCAGATGCGCTCGCCGTCGGTGTCGATGTCGAGCAGGTCGCCGCCGCGGAAGCTGGTGCCGCACATGGGCAGCAGATCGAGGTCGGCGACGAGTTCGTCCTCGCTGATGCCGAAGGCGCGCGCGACGTCGGCGATCCGGGCGCCGGGGCGCTCGCGGAGATAGGTCACCAGGGAGAGCATCCGCCGGGTCTGGTCGATCGCGTTGACGGTCCTGGCCGGTTTGCCTGCCACAGTCCGCTCCCCCTCAGCCTTTGGCCACGGCGCGCAGCCGGTCCACCACGTCGGCCCGCAGCTCGGCCGGTTCCACGACCACGACGTCCGGTCCGAACTCCACCAGCCAGGCGTCCAGGCCGTGCCCGTACGGGATCTCCAACTCGTCCCAGCCGTCGCCGAGTTCCCGGACCTTGGCGGCCTTCGCCCGAAGGGGGTAACCGGAGCCGGACCGCAGCCGGATCAGCGCCGAGCGGTCGGCGATCTCTCCGGCCCAGCCCGCGACGGTCTCGCGCACGGTGACGACATCGGGCACGGGCGCGGTGAAGCCGGTGCCCCGGGAGCGGACCTTGCCGGTGATCCGGGACAGCCGGAAGACGCGTTCGGCACCCCGGTCGCGGTCGAAGCCGGCCAGGTACCAGTGGCCGCGCCAGCACTCCAGCGCCCACGGCTCGACGTGCCGGGGCTCGGGGCGGGCGGCGTTGGCCTTGCGGTAGTCGAAGAGGACCGGGCGGCGGTCGCGGCAGGCCAGCATCAGCGGTTCGAAGGCGGCCTCGTGCACCGGGATGCGCGGCTCCAGGGCGCCGTGCGCCTCGTACGGGTCGACGTCCTCGGGCAGGCCGGCGGCGCGCAGCTTCTGCAGGGCGCCGCTGGCGGCCCCGGCCAGCCTGGCCTGCTGCCAGACCTTGGCGGCGAGGCCGAGGGCGGCGGCCTCCTCGGCGTCCAGGGTGATGGGGGGCAGCCGGTTGCTGTCACGGCGGGCGAGGTAGCCGATCTCGCCGTCGAGGTTCTCCACGGTCGCGATGACCAGGCCCAGCTCGCGCAGGTCGTCCTTGTCCCGCTCGAACATGCGGTTGAAGGAGTCGTCGGAGCCCGCTTCCAGGTAGGCCTCGATGGACTCGCGCAGCTCGCGCTTGCTGAGCGGCCGGCGTGCGCCGAGCAGACACAGCGCGAGGTTCATCAGCCGCTCGGCCTTGGCAATGGCCATCGACGCCCTTCGCCTTCCCTATGGTGCTTCCGACCGATGACCGTACCGCTCCGCGGGCCGGTGGCAAAAGCCGAGGGCCCATGCCCGCACGGGCATGGGCCCCGGATGACCGGGTCCGGCCGGACCCGGCGGGTGGCCGGGTGCGGCCGGACCGCGGCTCGGGCGGATCAGACGCCGAGGAGGTCCACCACGAAGATGAGGGTCTCGCCGGGCTTGATCGCCGGGGTCGGGCTCTGGTCGCCGTAGGCGAGGTGGGCGGGGATGGTCAGCCGGCGGCGGCCGCCGACCTTCATGCCCTGCACGCCCCGGTCCCAGCCCTGGATGACCCGGCCCTCGCCCAGAGGGAAGCGGAACGGGGTGCCGCGGTTCCAGCTGGCGTCGAACTCCTCGCCGGTGCTGAAGGCGACGCCCACGTAGTGGACGGTGACCGTCTGGCCCGCCTGCGCGACCGGTCCGTCGCCCTCCCAGATGTCCTTGATCTCAAGGTCCGCCGGGGGGTTGCCCTCGGGGAAGTCGATCTCGGGCTTCTCGATGCTCACGTCAAAAGCTCCTGCTTGTGTACGACACGAATCGCGGACAGTCTTTCATCTCCACGGCGCTCGCACCCGCCGGGTGCGGGACTACATCGCCGCGAGGATGTCCACCGTGAACACCAGCGTGGAGCCCTTCTTGACGGCGCCGCCGCTCGGCGGGCGGTCGCCGTAGCCCAGCTCCGGCGGGATGACGAGCAGGACCCTGCTGCCCACCTTCTTGCCGGTCAGGCCCTGGGCGAGGCCCTTGACGGCCTGCTGCATCTGCTCCAGCGAGAACTGGCTGAGCCGGCCGGAGCCGTAGGTGCGCTGGAAGGTCTTGCCGCCGTCCCAGACGAGGCCCTGGAACTGGCACAGGATGGTCTGGTCGGACTTCAGCTCGGGGCCGTCACCCTCCAGGACGTACTGCGCAACCAGCTTCTTCGGCGGGTCCGTCTTGGGCACGGTGACCTCGGGCACCTCGCCGTCGGTGTTGGTGCCGACCGTCGGCAGGGCCGCGTCGGTCTGCGGGACCTTGGTGCCCTTGGCGGAGCTCTTGGAATTGTAGGACTCGATGAGGTCGATGACGAAGACCAGGGTGTCGGTGCCCTTGATGCCCGCCTGCGGGTTGCCGCCCTTGCCGTACCCCCAGGTGGGCGGGACGGCGATCTCGATGCGGCTGCCGGTCTTCTTGCCCTGGAGGGCGTAGCGCCAGCCGTCGATGATGCTGCCCTGGGCGAGCTGCATGACCAGCGGGCGCCCGCGGTCGAAGGAGTTGTCGAAGACCTTGCCGGTGTCCCAGATCTGGCCGAGGTAGTCGGCCCGGATGAAGTCGTTCTCCGCGACCGTCCGGCCGCCGCCCGCGATCAGCGTCTTGACGGCGAGGTTCTTCGACGGATCGCCCTGCCCCTTGGCGACGGTCGGTTTCTGGCCGGACTTCGTGCCCGCCGTGACCGCCGGCAGCGGTCCGTCCACGATCTTGGGCGGGGGCGGGGAGGACGCCGAGGCCGACGACGAGGCGCCGGAGGTGCTGGCGTCGGACGAGTCGTCACCGCATCCGGCGAGCGTGACCAGTCCTGCGGGTACGGCGGCGAGGAGGAGTGAGCGTCGGCGCACGGGAAAAGCCTCGTAATCGGTCGGTCCTGCGGGTGGCGTGCGCGTAACTCTACGACCTGATACGGGCGCCGTACGGAAAACGTACGGCGCCCGTGTGGCGTTCCGGTTCTGCCGGTGACCGGGCTCGCGAGCCGCCCGGTTCCGGTCACATTCCGGCGATCAGCTTCTCCACCCGGTCGTCCACCGAACGGAACGGGTCCTTGCACAGGACCGTGCGCTGGGCCTGGTCGTTGAGCTTGAGGTGCACCCAGTCGACCGTGAAGTCCCGGCGCTGTTCCTGGGCCCGCCGGATGAAGTCGCCGCGCAGCCGGGCCCGAGTGGTCTGCGGCGGGACCGACTTGCCCTCGAAGATCTTCAAGTCGTTGCAGATCCGGGCGGCTTGGCCCTTCTTCTCCAGCAGGTAGTACAGCCCACGGCGGCGGTGGATGTCGTGGTAGGCGAGGTCTATCTGGGCGACCCGCGGGTGCGACATCGTCATGTTGTGCTTGGCCCGGTACCGCTCGATGAGCTTGTACTTCATGACCCAGTCGATCTCGGTCTCGATGCGGTCCAGTTCCTCGTTCTCGATCGCTTCGAGCGTACGGCCCCACAGCTCCAGGACCTGCGCGACCGTGCCGGTGCGGATGCCCCGGCGGTCGCAGAAGTCCACTGCCTTGTCGAAGTACTCGCGCTGCACCTCCAGCGCGGAGGCTTCCCGGCCGCTGGCCAGGCGCACCTTGCGCCGGCCGGTGATGTCGTGGCTGACCTCGCGGATCGCCCGGATCGGGTTCTCCAGGGTGAGGTCGCGCATCACGGTGCCGGCCTCGATCATGCGCAGCACCAGGTCGGTGGCGCCGACCTTGAGCAGCATCGTCGTCTCGGACATGTTCGAGTCGCCGACGATGACGTGCAGCCGGCGGTAGCGCTCGGCGTCCGCGTGGGGTTCGTCGCGGGTGTTGATGATGGGCCGGGAGCGGGTCGTCGCCGAGGAGACGCCCTCCCAGATGTGCTCCGCGCGCTGGCTGACGCAGTAGACGGCGCCGCGCGGGGTCTGCAGTACCTTGCCGGCGCCGCACAGCAGCTGCCGGGTGACCAGGAAGGGGATGAGGATGTCCGCGAGCCGGGAGAACTCCCCGTGCCGCGCCACCAGGTAGTTCTCGTGGCAGCCGTAGGAGTTGCCCGCCGAGTCGGTGTTGTTCTTGAAGAGGTAGACGTCGCCCGCGATTCCCTCCTCGTGCAGGCGTCGTTCCGCGTCCACCAGGAGTCCTTCGAGAATGCGCTCGCCGGCCTTGTCGTGGGTGACCAGTTCGGTCACGTTGTCACATTCGGGGGTCGCGTATTCCGGATGTGAGCCCACGTCGAGATAGAGCCGGGCGCCGTTTCGCAGAAAGACGTTGCTGCTGCGGCCCCATGACACGACACGGCGGAAGAGGTACCGCGCCACCTCGTCAGGAGACAGGCGGCGCTGTCCCCTGAACGTGCACGTGACGCCGTACTCGTTCTCCAGCCCGAAAATGCGGCGGTCCATGAGGGAACATTACGCCCGATCCCCCGAGCTGAAACGGGGTTCGACGGCACGATTTGGATCATTTTCCGATGAAGCCGCAACGACCCCGCCGTGCGCGGGAGCTGCGAGGACCCCTCCGGTGGCCAGCAGGACCAGCAACGACACGGCCCCGGCCACGCTCGGCAGGGCGAAGCCCCACAGCGTGCCGCCGGTCTGGACCACCGGTCCGGCCAGGCCCGTTCCGACCGAGGCGCCCACGGTGAACGTGGTCACGAGCCAGGAGAACGCCTCGGTGACCGTGCCCCTCGGCGCGTGCCGGTCCACGATGATGAAGGCGCACGCGATGCAGGGCGCCAGGAAGACCCCGGAGACCACGCTGAGCAGCACCATGGGGACCGTGCCCGGCATCAGCGTGAGCGGCAGGTAGCACACCGCCAGCAGGGCCACGAGGACCCTCAGCCGCCGCTCGGGCGCACCGGCCCACCGGCGGGCGCCGTAGACGGAGCCGCCGGCCAGGGCGCCCAGGCCGAGGCCGGCCATCAGCCAGCCGTAGACCGCGTCGCCGCCGTGGGCGTCGGCGTACGACACCGCGGCGACCGTGATGGAGCCCAGCGCGATGCCGACGAACAGGAAGGCGGCGAGCAGGACGAGCAGGCCGGGCGAGCGCAGGGCGCCCAGCCAGTGGGCCTCGCGGGGAGCCGAGCGCCAGGCGCGCGAGGGCGGCGAGAGGACCACGGAGAGGGCGCCGAGCACGCCCAGGACGTTCAGCACGAGCAGGGCGGCGCGCTCGTCCCACAGGGTGACGCAGAGGGTCACCAGCAGCGGGCCGGCGGTGAACATGACCTCCTGCGCGATGGCGTCCATGGCGTACGCGGTGTGCACCTGCTCCTCGCGGCGCAGCACGGAGGGCCACAGCGCGCGCAGGCCGCCCTCCAGGGGCGGGGTGAACAGGCCGGCCGCCGCGACCGCCGCGTAGGCGAGCGGCAGCGGGTCGGTGCCGCGGAACGCGAAGAGGGTCATGGCGAGGGCGGCGAGGACCGCGGCGGGCAGCTGGACGCGCGGCTGCCCGTACAGGTCGACTAGCCGGCCCAGGACCGGCTGGCCGATGGCGTTGGCGACGCCGTACACGGCCGCGAGCGCGCCGGCGAGGCTGTACGTGCCGCCCTCGGCGCGGACGAAGAGCACCAGGGCGATGGCCGCGGTCGCGTTCGGCAGCCGGCCCACCAGGGTGCCGGTGAGCAGCCGTAGCGCATGCCTCGCCTTCAGGATCTCCAGGTATCCCGTGGCCATGCCCAGCCTCCAAGTTTTACGTATAACGTCGCGCTCCATACGTACCATGTGCGCTGTTCACCCGTCCACATGAAGGAGCAGGCCCACGGTGGCACGCAGCAGCACGCGCCCGACCAGCCGGGACGTCGCCCACGCGGCCGGGGTCTCCCAGGCCGCCGTCTCCCTCGTGCTGGGCGACAAGTGGCGCGGCCGGGTGTCGCAGGCCACCGCCGAGCGGGTGCGCGAGGCCGCGCGCGAGCTGGGCTACCGGCCGAACCTCGCCGCCCGCAACCTCCGGCTGGGCCGCACCCGCACGGTGCTGCTCGTGGTGCCCGCGCTGACCACGGAGTTCTTCGCCGGCGTCTACACCGGCGCCGCCCGCGTGGCGGCCGAGCACGGCTTCGGCATGGTGCTCTACCCCTCCCCCGAGGGCGTCGGCCCGGCCCGGGACCCCTTCGCCTCCGCGCAGGCCGCCCTGGACGGCGTCATCGCCTCCTCCATGGCCGCCGACGCCCTCACCGCGATCCGCGGCGAGGCGCTGCCGCTGGTCATGCTCGACAGCGACCCGGCCGGCAGCCTGGGCGCCGCGACCGTGAACCTGGACATCGCCGACGGCGTCCGCCAGGTCGCCGGGCATCTGCTGGGCCTCGGCCACCGCCGGATCCTGCACCTGGCCGCGGACGTGCCGTCCTGGACCTTCGAGATCCGCGCGGCCGAGCTGGCCGCGCGGCTGGCCGCCGTGCCCGGCACGGAGATCCGCACGGCCCGGGCGCCGATCTCCATCGAGGGGGCGCTCGCTGCCACCGAGGCCGCGCTGACCGCGCCCGGCCCCCGGCCGACGGCGGTGGTCTGCGACGACGACAAGCTGGCCGCCGGCGCCTACAAGGCGCTGCGCCGGCTCGGCCTGCGCGTGCCGGACGACGTCTCGGTCACCGGCCTGGACGACCTGGCCCTGGCCACCGCCCTCGACCCCGAGCTGACGACCGTGCGGCTGGACGCCGAGCTGTTCGGCGAGCGCGGTATGCGGGCCCTGCTGGCGGTCCTGGAGGGCCGGGAGCCGGAGAGCGGGGACATCCCGGTCCACCTCGTCGTCCGGGGCTCCACGGCCCCGCCGCGCGTGAGCGGATAAGCCGGTGCCCCGGCCGGGAACCGGCCGGGGCACCGCTGGGCCCGGTGAGCGCGGGCGGGTCACTCCTGCTCGGAGTTCTCCTCCGCGGAACTCTCCGCCTCCGTGCTCGCGCCGCCCGCCTCCAGCAGACGGTCGAGCTGGCGGCCTACGATGCGCTTGAACTTGCGCTTCTGCGGGCGCGTGCGGTCGAGTACGGCCACCTCCAGGCGCTCGGCGGGGATCTCCCGCTCGCTGCCGTTGGTGTCCCGGGACAGCGCCTGCACGGCCAGCTTCAGGGCTTCGGCGAGGCTCATCCCGTCGCGGTGGCGCTGGTCCAGGAAGCTGCTGATCTGCTCGGCGTTGCCGCCCACCGCGACCGAGCCGTGCTCGTCCACGATGGAGCCGTCATGCGGCAGCCGGTAGATCTGGTCGCCCTCGGGGGTCTCCCCGACCTCGGCGACCACCAGTTCCACCTCGTACGGCTTCTCGGCCGCCGAGGAGAAGATCGTGCCCAGCGTCTGGGCGTAGACGTTGGCCAGGCCGCGGGCGGTGACGTCGTCCCGGTCGTAGGTGTAGCCGCGCAGGTCGGCGTAGCGGACGCCGCCGATGCGCAGGTTCTCGTACTCGTTGTACTTCCCGGCCGCCGCGAAGCCGATCCGGTCGTAGATCTCGCTGAACTTGTGCAGCGCGCGGGACGGGTTCTCGCCGACGAACACGATGCCGTCGGCGTACTGCAGCACGACCAGGCTGCGGCCGCGGGCGATGCCCTTGCGGGCGTACTCCGCGCGGTCGGCCATGGCCTGCTGGGGTGAGACATAGAACGGCGTCGACACCGGTTATCCGTCCCTTTCTGTCATGGTCACTGGATCACCTTGGATAAAAGAACCGGGCCCGCGCTCAGAGCAGGGCGGCCTTGGGGCCGTCCGGCTCCTCCAGGCGCCGCTGGAGCACCGCGCGGGCGAGTTCGGCTCCCTCGTCCTCGGTGAGCCGGCGGAAGCCGTCCTCGGTGATCACGGTGATGATCGGGTAGATCCGGCGGGCGACATCGGGACCGCCGGTCGCCGAGTCGTCGTCAGCCGCGTCGTACAGGGCCTGCACCACCAGCGTGGTGGCCTGCTCCTCGGTCAGGTCGCCGCGGAACAGCTTCTTCAGCGCGCCGCGCGCGAAGATCGAGCCGGAGCCGGTCGCCGCGAAGTGGTGCTCCTCGGAGCGGCCGCCCGTGACGTCGTAGGAGAAGATGCGTCCCCGCCCGCGGTCCAGGTCGTACCCGGCGAAGAGGGGCACCACGGCCAGGCCCTGCATGGCCATGCCGAGGTTGGAACGGATCATGGTCGACAGGCGGTTCGCCTTGCCCTCCAGGGAAAGCTGGGCGCCCTCGACCTTCTCGAAGTGCTCCAGCTCGAGCTGGAACAGCTTGACCATCTCGACGGCCAGGCCGGCCGTGCCGGCGATGCCGACGGCCGAGTACTCGTCGGCGGGGAAGACCTTCTCGATGTCCCGCTGGGCGATCACGTTGCCCATCGTGGCCCGGCGGTCACCCGCGAGCACGACCCCTCCGGCGAACGTCACGGCCACGATGGTCGTGCCGTGCGGCGCCTCGAGCACGCCCTGGACGGGCGGCAGCTGCCGGCTGCCGGGCAGCAGCTCCGGCTGGTGCTCGGCGAGGAAATCCATGAACGAAGAGGATCCTGGCGTCAGGAAGGCAGCTGGTAGACGCCCGGTGCCACGGGTATTGGCTCCCACGAGTTTCCTTCCACATAGCGGCAGTCCGGCCGGCAAGTCCAGGGCGTCTCTCCCCGCTTGCCGATGGCCGAATTGCGGTTGAAGCACGGTATGCCACGGACCTTACCCGGCTGGTGGCGGTGATCCACATGCCCTGTGGGAGCCGTCCCGGGCGGCAAAGACCGCCCGCGGCCCGGACTCCTCCGGCCGCGAGCAGTGCTTCGTCGTCCGCTCACCGGCCCCTCACGGCACGCCCGCCCTCGAACCCCCGATCCGAAGGCGCGGGCGGCCTACTGCCCGCCCTTCTGCACGAAGGAACGCACGAAGTCCTCCGCGTTCTCCTCCAGGACGTCGTCGATCTCGTCCAGGACGGAGTCCACGTCGTCGGACAGCTTCTCCTGCCGCTCCTTGAGGTCCTCCGACGCCTGCGCGTCCTGCGCCTGCTCCTCGACCTCCTCGGTGGAGCGCGTGGCCTTCTGCTGGCCGCCGCCCGTGTCCTTGGTCGCCATAACCCTCACCCCGCTCAGTTCGCCTGCCGATCGGTGATGATCAGACCCTACAAGCCGGGTCCGACATCGGCCCCGCACTTTCCACAACGTGCGGGGGCCACCTCGATGATTCCCGGGCGGTGGGGTTTCCACCCCGCCCGCCCGGGGCGGTACGGGTACCCGCGGGCCGCGCTCAGTTGCCCGACAGGACCCTGACCAGGTCTTCCGCCGTGCGACAGCGGTCCAGCAGCTCCTTGACGTGATTTCGCGTTCCGCGTAGCGGTTCCAGGGTTGGGACCCGCTGGAGGGAGTCGCGGCCCGGCAGGTCGAAGATGACCGAGTCCCAGGAGGCCGCGGCGACGTCGTCGGCGTACTGCTCCAGACACCGGCCGCGGAAGTACGCCCGGGTGTCCTCCGGCGGCTTCGTACGGGCCCGGTCGACCTCGGACTCGTCCAGCAGCCGCTTCATGCGCCCACGGGCCGCCAGACGGTTGTAGAGGCCCTTCTCGGCCCGTACGTCGGCGTACTGGAGGTCGACCAGGTGCAGCCGGGGGGCGTCCCAGTCGAGGCCGTCGCGGCGGCGGTAGCCCTCCATCAGCTCCCGCTTGGCGACCCAGTCCAGTTCGCCGGCCAGGCTCATGGGGTCGTTCTCCAGCCGGGTGAGGGTGTCCTCCCAGCGGCTGAGGACGTCCTTGGTCTGGTCGTCGGCGTCGGCGCCGAAGCGCTCCTCGACGTACTTGCGGGCCAGCTCGAAGTACTCCATCTGCAACTGGACCGCGGTGAGGGTGCGCCCGCTGCGCAGCGTGACCAGGCGCTTGAGGGACGGGTCGTGCGAGACCTGGTGCAGGGTGCGCACCGGCTGCTCGACGGCCAGGTCCACGGCGATGAAGCCGTCCTCGATCATGGACAGGACCAGGGCGGTCGTGCCCAGTTTGAGGTAGGTGGAGATCTCCGAGAGGTTGGCGTCGCCGATGATCACGTGCAGCCGGCGGTACTTCTCGGCGTCCGCGTGCGGTTCGTCGCGGGTGTTGATGATGGGCCGCTTGAGCGTGGTCTCCAGGCCGACCTCGACCTCGAAGTAGTCGGCGCGCTGGCTGAGCTGGAAGCCGTGCTCGTGCCCGTCCTGGCCGACGCCGACGCGGCCGGCGCCGGCGAAGACCTGCCGGGAGACGAAGAAGGGCGTCAGATGGCGCACGATGTCCGAGAAGGGCGTCTCCCGCTTCATCAGGTAGTTCTCGTGCGTGCCGTAGGAGGCGCCCTTGTTGTCGGTGTTGTTCTTGTACAGGTGGATCGGCTGGGCGCCGGGCAGCTGCGCGGCCCGCTCGGCGGCCTCGGCCATGATCCGCTCGCCGGCCTTGTCCCACAGGACGGCGTCGCGGGGGTTGGTGACCTCCGGAGCGCTGTATTCGGGATGGGCGTGGTCGACGTACAGGCGCGCGCCGTTGGTGAGGATCACATTGGCCAGGCCGATGTCCTCGTCGGTGAGCTGGCTGGAGTCGGCGGCTTCCCGGGCGAGGTCGAAGCCTCGCGCGTCCCGCAGCGGATTCTCCTCCTCGAAGTCCCAGCGGGCCCGGCGGGCCCGGTGCATCGCCGCCGCGTAGGCGTTGACGATCTGGGACGAGGTGAGCATGGCATTGGCGTTCGGGTGGCCGGGGACGGAGATCCCGTACTCCGTCTCGATGCCCATTACTCGCCGTACGGTCATGCGGCCCTCCTTGCCCGGCGGCGCCCTCGGTCGTGGGCGCCGCTCAAGTACCGCCGGCGCTCCGGTGCCTGTGCGGTGCCCGTCCCCGCACGGCGCGACTCGGCGGCAGAAACGAGCCTAGAACGCCTTTGCGCTGGTGGGGAGATCATTTGCGTCATTGGCTGCTCCGGTCGTGGCCCGGAAAACAGTCGGCTGCGGGTACCCGCCGAGGGCACCCGCAGCCGCCCTGCCGTTACAGGTACTGACCGGTGTTCGCCACCGTGTCGATGGAGCGTCCGGTGTCCGCGCCCTGCTTTCCGGTGATGAGCGTACGGATGTACACGATCCGCTCGCCCTTCTTTCCGGAGATCCGGGCCCAGTCGTCCGGGTTGGTGGTGTTGGGCAGGTCCTCGTTCTCCTTGAACTCGTCCACGCAGGCCTGGAGCAGGTGGGAGACGCGGAGGCCCTTCTGGGTCTTTTCCAGGAAGTCCTTGATCGCCATCTTCTTGGCGCGGCCCACGATGTTCTCGATCATGGCGCCGGAGTTGAAGTCCTTGAAGTACAGGACTTCCTTGTCGCCGTTGGCGTAGGTGACCTCCAGGAAGCGGTTCTCCTCGGATTCGGCGTACATGTGCTCGACCGCGGTCTGGATCATGCCCTGGACCGTGGCGCCCCGGTCGCCGCCGTGCTCCGTGAGGTCGTCCGCGTGCAGCGGCAGACGCTCGGTGAGGTACTTGCCGAAGATGTCCTTCGCCGCCTCGGCGTCCGGCCGCTCGATCTTGATCTTCACGTCGAGCCGGCCGGGCCGCAGGATGGCGGGGTCGATCATGTCCTCGCGGTTGGAGGCGCCGATCACGACCACGTTCTGCAGGCCCTCCACACCGTCGATCTCGGCGAGCAGCTGCGGGACGATGGTGTTCTCCACGTCCGAGCTGACACCGGAGCCGCGGGTGCGGAAGAGGGACTCCATCTCGTCGAAGAAGACGATGACGGGGGTGCCCTCGCTGGCCTTCTCCCGCGCACGCTGGAAGACCAGGCGGATCTGCCGCTCGGTCTCGCCGACGTACTTGTTGAGCAGCTCTGGACCCTTGATGTTCAGGAAGAAGCTCTTGCCGGCGGCCTGGCCGGTGACCTCGGCGACCTTCTTGGCCAGCGAGTTCGCGACGGCCTTGGCGATGAGCGTCTTGCCGCAGCCGGGCGGGCCGTAGAGCAGGACGCCCTTGGGCGGGCGCAGCTCGTGCTCCTTGAACAGGTCCGGGTAGAGGTACGGCAGTTCCACCGCGTCGCGGATGGCCTCGATCTGGTTGCCGAGGCCGCCGATCTGCTCGTACCCGATGTCGGGGACCTCTTCGAGGACCAGTTCCTCGACCTCGCTCTTGGGCACGACCTCGTAGACGTAGCCGGAGCGGGGTTCGAGCAGGAGGGCGTCACCGGCACGGATCGTGATGCCGCGCAGCGGCTCGGCGAGCCGCACCACCCTCTCCTCGTCCGTGTGCCCCAGTACGAGGGCGCGCTCGCCGTCCTCCAGGATTTCCTTGAGGGTGACGATGTCACCGACGCTCTCGAACTCCATGGCCTCGACCACGTTGAGCGCCTCGTTGAGCATGACCTCCTGGCCGCGCCGCAGGTCGTCGACTTCGACGCTGGGGCTGACGTTCACCCGGAGCTTGCGGCCGCCGGTGAAGATGTCGGCGGTGCCGTCCTCGTTCGCCTGCAGGAAGACACCGAAGCCGGCCGGCGGCTGGGCGAGCCGGTCGACCTCCTCCTTGAGGGCCACGATCTGGTCGCGGGCCTCGCGCAGGGTGTTGGCCAGCCGCTCGTTCTGGGCGGACACGCCGGCCAGGTTGGTCTGCAGCTCGACGATCCGCTCTTCGAGAATCCTCGTGTGGCGCGGAGAGTCGGCGAGCTTGCGGCGCAGGACGGCGATCTCCTGCTCAAGATAGGCAATCTGCCCGTCCGGGTCCTCGGACCCGCGTCCCGGGCGGATGCCGCGGTTCATGTCGTCGTCGTGGGCTGCCACGGTCCTCACCTCCTCCAAGGGGAGCTGGACGCTTCCAGACCCTACCTGGGTGGGTGTCGATTGAAACCCCTAGATCACAAAGACTGTCAAGGTGTGTCGTCGGTCACCCGCTGCACACTCCCTCGCACGGAGGGGATACCCACTCAACGTGAGGGGAAAGCAGCTTGTTCCTTGCATGGCGTGCTCGAATCCCTCCGCGGCTGACCGGAGTTGTCCGCCGGGGACCGATCGGCCCGGTTGCGGGCAGCCCTCATGGCGCTCGCGCGTTCCTCACGCAGAGCGACGGTACGAACGGACGGTGTCACCGCGTGGCGGCCGGAAACGATCGGCCCCGGCCGCCGGGCCTTCCTCTCCCGGTCCGGCGCTGGTACCCGACCGGGCGGTGCCGGAAACCCCCTGCCCCGCGCCCCGCGGGCGCGCGCCGGGCGGAGGTAGGGTCGGGGGTGTTCCCCCACCGCTGGAGCGGACCCGGCCGGCCCCCGTGGCACCCGGCCCGCCCGGCGCACCGACGGCAGGAGAGATGACCGTGCAGCAGGAGGCCCCGGGCGGCGAGGCACTGGAGGTCTGGATCGACCAGGACCTGTGTACCGGCGACGGGATCTGCGCCCAGTACGCCCCGGAGGTGTTCGAGCTGGACATCGACGGGCTGGCCTATGTGAAGGGCGCGGACGAGGAGCTGCTCACGCAGCCGGGCGCCACCACGCCGGTGCCGTTGCCGCTGCTGACGGACGTGGTGGACTCGGCGAAGGAGTGTCCCGGCGAGTGCATCCACGTCCGCCGGGTCTCGGACAAGGCCGAGGTGTACGGCCCCGACGCGGGGTGAGCCCGGTTCAGACGCGGTGGGCCCCGGCCGGCGTGGAGCGGAGGAAGGCCTTGCCGTTCCACCGCCAGCCCGCCGGGGTCCGCGTGTCGGGGCAGCAACTGGGCACGGCGTCCGAGGAGTAGCCGAGCAGCGTGGCGGAGACCGTGGCCGCGCGGATGCCGAAGCCGGTGACCGTGAGCCGTTCCCGCGGCGCGACCAGGGTGGCCACCAGACGCGGCTTGCCGTCGGCGGCGCGGGTGAGGACGTAGACCCCGTCGGGCGGGGTGCCCATGGGGGCGTCGCAGTGGACCACCGCGACGGTTTCCGGCCTGCCGTCGCCGTCCAGGTCCCCGGTGGCCTTCTTGACGACCACCGCCTTCACCGGTCCGCACTCCAGCGGGAAGTCCACACCGGCCGGGTCCGGCGGGGCGACGGCCGCGGGGAGAGGCTTCGCCGCGGTGCCGGGGGCGGGCTGGGCGGCCGTGGCCGAGCCGGGCCGGATTACGGAGGAGAGGGCCACGACGCCCGCGAGGGCCGTGGCGGTGGCGACCCAGTGGATGGGCCGGGTCCGGGTGTGCGCCAGCTCCGGAACGGCGGATTGCTGCACGAGGAGCGTCTCCTGTGAGGGCTGTGCCGGTGGGATGGCCTGCATGGTGCCACACGTCACAGTGCGGCGGAACGGCGGGTCCGGGATTTGCCCTGGCCGGCGGGTCCGTGCGCGGGAGCGGGCGCCGGGTCAACGTGAGGGCGCCGTGGCCGAGTTCCCGTCCTCGGCGGGAAACTCGGCCACGGCGCCCTCACGTTGTGCGCGCGTGGCGGCCGGTCGGCGGCCGCCACGCGGGCGGGTGGCTGGCTGGGGCGCGCGGACCGGTCGGCGGTCGCGCGCGCGTGGCGGTCAGCGGCCGGAGCCGCCGTCGGCGTTCGGTCCGGCGTAGTCCTCGCCGTACGCGCCCTTGGCGGGGCGGCGGCGGCGCATGGGCGGCTCGACGCCGTCCGCGAGGCGGCGGGCGGTGAGCAGGAAGCCGGTGTGGCCGATCATCCGGTGGTCCGGGCGGACGGCCAGGCCCTCGATGTGCCAGTTGCGGATCATGCTCTCCCAGGCGGTCGGCTCGTTGAAGCAGCCGATCTCCCGGATGGACTCCACGGTCCGGGCGAGCTGGGTGGTGGTGGCCACGTAGCAGCACAGGATGCCGCCCGGGACGAGCGCCTTGGAGACGGCCTCCAGGCACTCCCAGGGAGCGAGCATGTCCAGGATGACGCGGTCCACGTCGGCGTCGGACAGGTTGTCCTGGAGGTCGCCCACGGTGAGCTGCCAGGCGGGGTGCGGGCCGCCGAAGTAGCGCTCGACGTTCTGCCGGGCGATCTCGGCGAAGTCCTCGCGGCGCTCGTAGGAGTGGAGCATGCCCTGGTCGCCGATGGCCCGCAGCAGGAAGCTGCTGAGCGAGCCGGAGCCCACACCGGCCTCCACGACGCGGGCGCCGGGGAAGATGTCGGCGAAGGCGAGGATCTGCCCCGCGTCCTTCGGGTAGACGACGGCTGCCCCGCGGGGCATGGACAGGACGTAGTCGGGGAGCAGGGGGCGCAGCGCGAGGTAGGCCACGTTGCCGGTGGTCCGGACAACGCTGCCCTCGGGAGCGCCGATCAGTTCGTCGTGCGGGAAGGAACCCTTGTGGGTGTGGAAGTTCTTCCCGGCTTCGAGCGTGAACGTGTAGTGGCGACCCTTGGGGTCGGTCAGCTGTACCTGGTCCCCGACCTTGAAGGGCCCGCGCCTGCGGGCGGCACCGGTCGGTTCGGACATGTGACCAGCCTACCGGTTCCCCGCGGGGGTCCCGGCCCGCGGCGGGCGTCCGGGCCGGCGCCGCGGGCGCGCGGCCGGTGCACGGCGGGTCAGGCGGGCCGCGCCATGGCCCGGACGAAGGCGCGTTCCACGTCGGCGGCGGAGAGCACGCCGTAGATCTCGCCGGTCTCCTCGACCACCAGGTACTCGGTGGCCGGGGTGGCGCGCAGCACGTCCAGCAGTTCCTCGCCGGCCAGCTCGGCGGAGACCCGCATGCCGTCGGTGAGGTCCTGGGCGAGCCCGCCGACCGCCACCCAGGGACGGCGGTGTTCCGGTACGCCGACGATGGCGGCCTCGCGGACCAGGGACAGCGGGGTGCCGTCGCCGTCGACCACGACCAGGGCGCGGGCCCCGGCGGCGTTGGCGCGGCGCAGCGCCTCGGAGAGCGGGGTGTCGCTCTCGACCGGCACGGCCCGCCGGGTGAGGGTGCGGGCGCGCAGCTCGGGGAGGTGTTCGCGCAGCCGGGCCATGCGCAGGCTGTTGCCGGCGCCGGTCCAGATGATCGCGGCGAGGATGGCGGCGAGCAGGGCGTCGGTGACGGTGTCCATGCCGCCCGCGTCCTCCCCGCCGCCGCCGAGGGCGCCGGAGGAGTTGAGCAGCGGCAGGCCGATCAGGACGGCGACGGCGAGGGCGCGGCCCACCCAGGCGGCGGCGACGGTGCCGCTCATCGGCTTGCCGGTGATCTTCCAGACGACGGCGCGGAGCATGCGGCCGCCGTCGAGGGGCAGACCCGGGAGGAAGTTGAAGATCGCCACGATGAGGTTGGAGACCATCAGTCCGGCCAGCAGGACTCCCGGTACGGTGCCGGGCTCGACGGGCTTCAGGGCGAGGTAGAACAGGCCGGCCAGGACCAGGGAGAGCAGCGGGCCGACGAAGGCCAGCACGAACTCGCGGCCCGGGGTCTCGGCCTCCTTCTCGATCTCCGAGACACCGCCGAAGAACTGGAGCTGGATGCGGCGGACCGGCAGCTTGAAGCGGATCGCGGCGACCGTGTGGGCCAGCTCGTGGACCAGGACGGAGGCGTAGAAGGCGACCGCGAAGAACAGGGAGACCAGGTAACGGGCGGCGCCCAGCTCGGGCAGCACGCGGTCGAGCTGGCCGCCGAAGACCCAGGTGATCAGGGCGGCGACGAGGAACCAGCTCGGCGCGACGTAGACGGGCACGCCGAAGGGACGGCCCATGAGGATGCCGCCGCCGGGGCCGGGCTCCTTCGGCCGCGGTCCGGGCGGCCGGCCCTTGGCGATGCCGGAGTGGGCGAGGGAACGGTGGTCGGGGGCGGGGCCCGGGCCGGGGCCGGCGGGCGTCCGCGCGCCGTCGTCCGCCGGGGCCGGGGTGGTGCCGCCGTGCTCTTCGGGCTTGCCCGCGGGAGCGCTCCCGGTGTCGTCCGCGCTCGTGCCGGGTCCGTCCTCGCCGCCTTCCGGGGACGACGGGTCGTCTTCCGGGGACGACGGGTCCGGCCGGTTACGTGCCGTGGGCTCGGGGCGGGAGGGGTCGGTGGGTCCGGTCGCCGGGGCCGTAGGCTCCGCGGAGTGTCCGGCCGGCTCGTCGTTGCCGGACCGCGGCTGCCCGCTCCCGCCGCTCACGTCCACGGTGTCCCCTCGTTCGAAGCGTCTTCCGCGCCTGCCGGACGGAAGGTCTCTGGTCGATGGTATGCGGCCTTGGTGGCGTGTTCCGCCCCGGCACCCTTTGTGTTTGCCCCGAGGACGCCGGGGCGAACGCGGCCGGCGAATGGGTCACTGTCAGTGGCGGGCCGTAAGGTCGGGGGCATGGAAAGCAGCATCGACGAGGCAGCGGCCCCGCCGGGCGGCGCCGCCCAGACGCCACCGGCCACACCGCCCCGGACGCCGGGCCCCGCGATGCCCACGGCGACGGAACGGACCGCCGAGGCGGAGTCGTCCGCGGCCACGGGGGCGGCCACCGAGGCGGAACCGGCCGCGGAGGCGCAGCCGACCGTGCCCACGGGACCGGCTGCCGAAGCGCGACCAGTGACCGGAGCGGGACCGGTCGGTGCCGGCCCCGGACCGGCCGGCGCGTCCGAACCGGCCGGCGAAGCCGAGACGGACGCCGGGGTCACGGCGCACGCCGGACCGGGTGCGAGTGCGGTGCCTGGCGGCGATGCGCCCACCACCGGTGACGAGGCCCCCGCCAGTGCGGGACCCGGCGCGGATGCCGTTTCCAGCGGTGGGGCCGGTGCCACCGCCGGCGCTGCCTCCCCCGGTGACCACGGACCCGCCGCCGGTGGGGAACCGCCCGCCAGCGCGGGACCCGGCGCGGGCGCCGTATCCGGCGATGAGGCCGGTGCCGCCGGCGTTGCCTCCCCCGGGGGCCGCGGAGCCGTCGCCGGTGGGGAATCCGGCGTCGGTGGTGGCCCTCGGGGAGTTGGTGGAGGGCGTGGTGCCCTGGCGCCGCGTTCGTTGTCGCCCTCCCGGGCCAGTGACTTCATGCAGTGCCCGTTGCTGTACCGGTTCCGGGTGATCGACCGGCTGCCGGAGAAGCCCAGCGCGGCGGCGACGCGGGGCACACTGGTGCACGCGGTGCTGGAGCGGCTGTTCGACGCGCCGGCCGGGGAGCGGACGGCACCCCGGGCGAAGGCGCTGATCCCGGGTCAGTGGGACCGGCTGCGGGAGAGCCGCCCGGAGGTGACCGAGCTGTTCGCCGACGATCCGGAGGGCGAGCGGCTGGCCGGATGGCTCGCCGAGGCGGAGCGGCTCGTGGAGCGCTGGTTCACGCTGGAGGACCCCACGCGGCTGGAGCCGGCCGAGCGGGAGCTGTTCGTGGAGGCCGAGCTGGAGTCGGGGCTGCGGCTGCGCGGGATCATCGACCGGGTGGACGTGGCGCCGACCGGCGAGGTCAGGATCGTCGACTACAAGACGGGCAAGGCCCCGCGCCCGGAGTACGCCGAAGGCGCGCTGTTCCAGATGAAGTTCTACGCCCTGGTCGTCTGGCGGCTGAAGCGGGTCGTGCCGCGCCGGCTCGAGCTCGTCTACCTCGGCAGCGGGGACGTGCTGACGTACGACCCGGTCCTCGCCGACCTGGAGCGGGTGGAGCGCAAGCTGCACGCGCTGTGGGAGGCCATCAGGCAGGCCACGGAGACCGGGAACTGGCGGCCCCGGCCGACGAAGCTGTGCGGCTGGTGCGACCACCAGGCGCACTGCCCGGAGTTCGGCGGCACTCCCCCGCCCTACCCGCTGCCGGTCGGGGCGCCCGGGACCGGGTGAGGCGGTGGACGGGGGCAGGGCAGAATGGGGCCGGACTAGCGAAGGAGTGTCACGTGGCCATCCGCGTCCTACTGGTCGACGACCAGCCCCTGCTGCGTACGGGTTTCCGGATGATCCTGGAGGCCGAGCAGGACATCGCCGTCGTCGGCGAGGCCGGTGACGGTCTGCAGGCCCTCGACCAGGTGCGCGCCCTGCAACCGGATGTGGTGCTCATGGACATCCGGATGCCGCGGATGGACGGGGTGGAGGCCACCCGGCAGATCACCGGTCCGGAACGGGACGGCCCGGCCAAGGTGCTGGTGCTGACCACCTTCGACCTGGACGAGTACGTGGTGGAGGCGCTGCGGGCCGGCGCGAGCGGCTTCCTGCTGAAGGACGCGCCCGCCCACGAACTGGTGCAGGCGATCCGGGTGGTGGCGGCCGGCGAGGCCATGCTGGCGCCGAGCATCACCCGGCGGCTGCTGGACAAGTACGCCACGCATCTGCCGTCCGGCGAGGATCCGGTGCCGGACACCCTGCACACCCTCACCGACCGTGAGGTGGAGGTGCTGAAGCTGGTGGCGCGCGGGCTGTCCAACGCGGAGATCGCGGCCGATCTGTTCGTCAGCGAGACGACGGTGAAGACGCACGTGGGTCATGTGCTGACCAAGCTGCGGCTCAGGGACCGGGTGCAGGCGGCGGTGTACGCCTACGAGAGCGGTCTGGTGCGTCCCGGCGCCCAGTAGGCGGACGGCACGGCGAAGGGCGCCCGCTCCCCCACGGGGAGCGGGCGCCCTTCGCCGTGTCCGGTGTCAGCCGCTCTTGCTGAGTTCCCAGAACCGGAACACCGTGGAGGCGTCCAGGCAGTACTCCAGGCCGTACACGCCGTCGCGGACGACCGCGTACTGCTTGGCCTGCCAGACCGGCAGGACGGGCAGTTCGTCGGCGACTATGTCCTGCAGCTTGCCGAAGTCCTTGTCGGTCGCCGCGCGGTCGCTCTGCGCGGCGGTGCCGGGCAGGAGCGTCCCGGTGATCGTGCGGTTGCTGTAGTTGTTGTCCAGCACGTTGCCCTTGCCGAAGAACGGGGCGGTGAAGTTGTCGGCGTCCGGGTAGTCCGGCACCCAGCCCTTCACGTACACGCCGTACTTGCCGGCGGCGATGTCCTTCTCGTACTGGTCGAAGGCGACGGACTGGACGTCGGCGTCGAACAGTCCGCTGGCGTTGAGCTGGCCGGCGATGGCCTTCAGCTCCTCGTCGGTGGCGGGGCCGTAGCGGGACGGCGTGGACCACAGGGTGAGCTTGACCTTGCCGGTGATGCCGTCGGCGCGCAGCGCGTCGGCGGCCTTGGCCTGGGAGGGCCGGGCGCCGTAGGTGTCGAAGAAGGCGGTGTTGTGGCCCACGATGCCCGCCGGGATGATCGAGTACAGCGGGGTGGCGGTGTCCTGGTACACGTCTTTGATCAGGGCGTCCCGGTCCAGGAGGTAGGCGATGGCCTTGCGGACGCCCAGCTTGCCGGCCACCGGGTCCTTCATGTTGAAGACCAGGTGCTGCACCTCGGCGCTGGTGCCCTCGATGACGTCGACGCCCTTGCTGTCGTTCTGCTCGTCCAGCTGGGCGATGTCGGAGGCGGTCAGACCGCGGTAGGCGAGGTCGATGCCGCCGTCGAGGAGGGCCTTCTTCAGGGCGGTGCGGTCGCCGTGGAAGAACTTCACGGTGACGCCCGAGTTGTTGACCTCGGCGGTGCCCCGGTAGTTGCCGTTGACGGAGAAGACGGCCTGGTCCTTGTCGAAGGAGTCCAGCTTGTAGGGGCCGGAGCCGACCGCCTGGTGGTCGGTGCGCAGGCCGTTCGCGTCGTACTGGCGGTGGTCCACGATGGAGCCGGCACCGGAGGCGATCTTGCTGGGGAAGGTGGCGTCGGGCACCTTCAGGTGGAAGACGGCCGTGCTGGCGTCCGGTGTCTCGACCTTGTCGAGCATCGGGAACATGATCGCGGGACCGGCGGGGTCGGCGATCTTCAGCATGCGGTCGAAGGAGAACTTCACGTCCTCGGAGGTGAGGGCGTCACCGTTGCTGAACTTCAGGCCGTCCTTCAGCTTGCACTGGTAGACCATGGCCCGGGCGTCGGTGAAGCCGCACCGCTCCGCCAGTTCGGGCTGGGGTTCGGTCGCGCCCTTGGGGAAGCCGAGCAGCGACTGGAAGACGTTGTTGAACAACAGCCAGGAGCCGGGGTCGTAGCCGGACGCCGGGTCCGTGGTGAGGATGTCGTCGGACATCCCCATCACCACGGAGGAGCCGGTGTCCCCGGAGTCACCGGTCTCGGTCCCGCAGCCGGTCAGCAGGCCGGAGGCCAGCCCCGCCACGAGGGGCAGGACCGGCCACTGGTTGCGCATGTTCACTCGGAATGCCTTGTCGTCGGTTCGTCAGCCCGGCTCCGGCCGTCCCTGGAACCGGGCGCCGGGGCCGCACCGTGCCGGGCCCCGGCTGCAAGGAGCCGTCAGCCGCTCACACCGCGGCCCAGCTCCCAGAGCTGAAGCGTCGAGGAGGAGTTGAGGGTGTAGGCCACGCCCGTGATGTCGTCCCGCGCGGCGACGTACTGCTTGCCCTGCCACAGCGGCAGCACCGGGACGTCCTCGGCGACGGTGTTCTGGATCTCGGTCAGGCTCTTGGTGGCGCCGAGGCGGTCGGCCTCGCGGCGGGACTGCGGGATCAGCGAGCGCTGGATGGTGGTGTTGTCGTACGGCGAGCCGAGGAAGTTGTCCTTGTCCAGGAAGGGCGCGAGGAAGTTGTCGGCGTCCGGGAAGTCGGGGAACCAGCCCATGCCGTAGACGTCGTACTGGCCCTTCTGCTCGGCGGGCCGGAAGGACGACCACGGGTGGCCCTCGATGGAGACGTCGAACAGCCCGCTGTCGTCGAGCTGCTTCTTCAGGACCTCGAACTCCTGCCGGGTGGCCGAGCCGTAGTGGTCGGTGGTGTAGTGCAGGGTCAGCTTGACCGGAGTGGTGATGCCGGCCTTGGACAGCAGCAGCTTGGCCTTGTCGACGCTGGGGTTGCCGTACCTGTTGAAGAACGCGTTGGAGTGGCCGGTGACGGTGGCCGGGACCAGCGAGTACAGCGGCTCGGCCTGGGTGCCGTAGACCTTGGAGACCAGTTCGCCGCGGTTGATGACCTGGGCCATGGCCTGGCGTACGGCCTTGGACTTGACGCTGGGGGCGTCGGTGTTGAAGGCCAGGTAGCGGATCTCCAGGCCCGACATGTCCACCAGGTCGACGTTCGCGTCGTCGCCGGCGTCCAGCTTCTGGATCTGCGCCGGCGACATGGTGCGGGTCATCACGTCGATGTCGCCCTTGTCGATCGCCGCGCCCATGGCGTCGGCGTCGGCGAAGGAGCGCAGCTGGACCTTGTCGTTCTTCACCGTGACGTTGCCCTGGTAGGAGGCGTTCTTGGTGAAGGTGATGGTGGTGATCGCGTCGTTCTTGACGTCGGCCGAGAAGGTGTACGGGCCGGACCCGTCGACCGCGAACCCGTCGCGCAGCTTGTCCTTCGGGTAGTCCTTCGGGTTGATGATGCCCGCGACCGGCGTGGACAGCTTGTACGGGAAGGTGGCGTCGGCCGTCTTCAGGTGGAAGACGACGTCGCGGTCGCCCTGCGTCTCGATGGTGTCGATGGTGTTCAGCAGGGCGGAGACACCGCTGTCCGCGTTGATGCGCAGCACCCGCTCGATGGAGTACTTGACGTCCTCGGCGGTCACCGCGTCGCCATCGGCGAACTTCAGCCCCTCGCGCAGCTTGCAGGCGTAGCGCTCGCTGCCGCTGTCGGTGAAGGAGCAGCTCTCGGCGGCGTCCGGGACGGGCTCGCCCTCGCCCTTGGGCTGCGCCATCAGGGTCTGCACGGACTGGCGCAGGATGTTCCAGGTGCCGACGTCGTAGGCGAAGGCCGGGTCGAGGGGCGCCGGGGCGTCCTTGGTGGCCGTGAACTGGTCCGTCGTACCGACGACGATGGCGTCACCGCTCTTGCCCCCGCTGCCGGATCCGCCGCACGCGGCGAGAACCGGGGTGAGCAGGCCGGCCACCGCCGGCAGCACCAAAGTCTTGCGGTTCATGCGGGAGTTTCTCCAGAGCTGTTCGGGTCCGTGTATCCGGCATGCAGGGGTGGTGCGGCGGATCACAGGGGTTCTCGGCGATGTTCTCGGCGATGTTCTCGGCGATGAGATTAGTCCGCGCCCGCAGCGGGGTTCACGGCCGCGTGAGCTGACCCCTCATCACGCAGTGGAACCGGTCGCGGACACACCGAAAACCCGACAGCGGCATGATTAGTGCAGCATCCCACCAATCGGGACACAAGGACCCGTCCGCACCATCCGATCGGTGCCGTTCTGCACACTCGGCCAACGTTGTCGAGGCCGCCGGGCGTGGGGAACGTCACACTCCCAACTGTGCCGCCGGTCAGTGGAATTCGGCCGGTCGAACGCCGGTGAATTACCTCCGGGTGTACGTCCTCGTAAATGTGTCCGGCGCGGTCAATGGGCTTCCGCGCCGCGCTCGGGAAGCGGGGGCACCGGGGTGGGAACGGCTAGTGCGTGTGCGTCATCAGACCTCGCAGGAATGCGAGGTCGACCTGCTCCAGCGAGCCGACGACCGTGCGTCCCGCGGCCGGGCCGATGGGCGCGACGGACGGGACGGCGACCACCCGGCAGCCGGCGGCCTCGGCCGCGGCGACCCCGGTCGCGGTGTCCTCGACCACGGCGCACCGGGCCGGCTCGACGCCGAGGCCCGCCGCGGCGAGCAGGTACGGGTCCGGGAAGGGCTTGGTGCGGGAGACCTCGTCGCCGGCCACGGACAGGGCGAAGTGGTGCGGGCCGAGCACGGACAGCACGCGGTCGATGATGCGGCGGTGGGAGGCGGAGACCAGGGCGGTGGGGATCTGCTGCTCGGACAGCTCGGCGAGCAGCCGGGCGGCGCCCGGCATCAGCGGCAGCGACCGGCCGATCCGGCTCTCGAAGCCCTCGTTGAGCAGCACGGTGAGTTCGTCGAGGCCGATGTCGGCGCCGGTCGCCTCGATGAGGAAGCCGGCGCTGCGGGTCATCGGGCCGCCGACCACGACATGGCGCCAGGTCTCGTCCAGGGTGTGGCCGAGCGCGGCGAAGACCTCCACCTCGACGTCCCACCAGAAGCCTTCGGTGTCCACCAGGGTGCCGTCCATGTCCAGGAGGACCGCTTGCAGGGCGGAGCCTTCGGCCGTACGGGTTCCTAGCGCGGGGACCGTGCTGGTCATCCGGGGCACCTCCTTGACGGGACGGCCAGGCCGGCTCCCCGGTGGGGAACCGGCCTGCGGTGGACCGACCAGTGTACGGCCTGTCCGATCAATGTGCCCAGTGAGACGCGCGTCACCGTGCGTTGAAGTACTTGGCTTCCGGGTGGTGGATCACGATGGCGTCGGTGGACTGTTCGGGGTGGAGCTGGAACTCCTCGGACAGGTGGACGCCGATCCGCTCGGGCCGCAGCAGTTCCGCGATCTTGGCGCGGTCCTCCAGGTCCGGGCAGGCGCCGTAGCCGAGCGAGAAGCGCGCGCCGCGGTACTTCAGCGCGAACATGTCCTCGATGCCGGCCGGGTCCTCGCCGTCGAAGCCGAGTTCGGCGCGCACGCGCGCGTGCCAGTACTCGGCGAGCGCCTCGGCCAACTGCACCGAGAGGCCGTGCAGTTCGAGGTAGTCGCGGTAGGCGTTGGCCTCGAACAGCTTCGCGGTCTCCTCACCGATGCGCGAGCCGACGGTGACGACCTGGAACCCGACGACATCGGTCTCGCCGGACTCCTGGGGGCGGAAGAAATCCGCCAGGCACAGCCGCCGGCCGCGGCGCTGGCGCGGGAAGGTGAAGCGGGTGCGCTCGTTGCCGTGTTCGTCCAGGAGGATCAGGTCGTCGTCCTTGGACACGCACGGGAAGTAGCCGTAGACCACGGCCGCTTCGAGGAGGTTGTCGGTCTGGAGCCGGTCCAGCAGGCCGCGCAGCCGGGGCCGGCCCTCGCTCTCCACCAGCTCCTCGTACGACGGGCCCTCGCCGGTGCGGGCCTGCTTCAGTCCCCACTGGCCCTTGAACAGCGCGCCCTCGTCCAGCCAGCTCGCGTACTCCTTGAGCTGGATGCCCTTGACGACCCGGGTCCCCCAGAACGGCGGGGCGGGCACCGGGTTGTCCGTGGCCACGTCGGAGCGGCCCGGCTGCGGCTGCTCCTCCGTCTCGACCGTGGCCGTGGCGCGGACCCGGCGCTGGCGCAGCTCGGGCAGCTTCGCGCCGGGCACGCCCCGCTTGACGCCGATCAGGGCGTCCATCAGGCGCAGGCCCTCGAAGGCGTCCCGGGCGTAGCGCACCTCGCCGTCGTAGACCTCGTGCAGGTCCTGTTCGACGTAGGCGCGGGTGAGCGCGGCACCGCCGAGGATGACCGGGAAGCGGGCGGCCAGGCCGCGCTGGTTCAGCTCCTCCAGGTTCTCCTTCATGATCACGGTGGACTTCACCAGCAGTCCGGACATGCCGATCACATCGGCCCGGTGTTCCTCGGCGGCCTCCAGGATCGCGGAGACCGGCTGCTTGATGCCGAGGTTGACCACGGTGTAGCCGTTGTTGGACAGGATGATGTCGACCAGGTTCTTGCCGATGTCGTGCACGTCGCCGCGGACCGTGGCCAGCACGATCGTGCCCTTGCCCTCGGTGTCCGTCTTCTCCATGTGCGGTTCCAGGTACGCCACCGCGGCCTTCATGACCTCGGCGGACTGGAGCACGAACGGCAGCTGCATCTGCCCGGAGCCGAACAGCTCGCCGACGACCTTCATCCCGTCCAGCAGCGTCTCGTTGACGATGTCGAGGGCGGGGCGGTCGGCGAGGGCGGTCTCCAGGTCGGCTTCCAGGCCGTTGCGCTCGCCGTCGATGATCCGCCGCTTCAGCCGCTCCTCCAGCGGCAGCGCGGCCAGCTCCTCGGCCTTGCCCGCCTTCAGCGACTTCGCCGTGGCGCCCTCGAACAGCTGCATGAGCTTCTGGAGGGGGTCGTAGCCCTCGCGGCGCCGGTCGTAGATCAGGTCCAGGGCGGTGCCGACCTGTTCCTCGTCGAAGCGGGCGATCGGCAGGATCTTCGAGGCGTGCACGATCGCGGAGTCCAGGCCCGCCTTGACGCACTCGTCCAGGAAGACCGAGTTCAGCAGGATGCGCGCGGCCGGGTTCAGGCCGAAGGAGATGTTCGACAGGCCCAGCGTGGTCTGCACCGCCGGGTGGCGGCGCTTGAGTTCGCGGATGGCCTCGATGGTGGCGACGCCGTCCTTGCGGGACTCCTCCTGGCCGGTGCAGATGGTGAAGGTCAGGGTGTCGATGAGGATGTCCTCCTCACGGATGCCCCAGTTCCCCGTGAGGTCCGTGATCAGCCGCTCGGCGATCTCGACCTTCTTCTCCGGGGTACGGGCCTGGCCCTCCTCGTCGATCGTGAGCGCGATCAGCGCCGCTCCGTGCTCCCGGGCGAGCCGGGTGACCTTCGCGAACCGGGAGTCGGGGCCGTCGCCGTCCTCGTAGTTCACCGAGTTGATCACCGCGCGGCCGCCCAGCTTCTCCAGGCCCGCCCGGATCACCTCCACCTCGGTGGAGTCCAGCACGACCGGCAGGGTGGAGGCGGTCGCGAAGCGGCCCGCCAGCTCCTTCATGTCCGCCACGCCGTCGCGGCCGACGTAGTCCACGCACAGGTCCAGCAGGTGGGCGCCCTCGCGGATCTGCTCCCGGGCGATCTCCACACAGTCGTCCCAGCGGCCCTCGAGCATCGCCTCCCGGAACTTCTTCGACCCGTTGGCGTTGGTCCGCTCGCCGATCGCCAGGTAGGCGGTGTCCTGCCGGAACGGCACCGACTGGTACAGCGAGGCCGCGCCCGGCTCGGGGCGCGGATCGCGCACCGGCGGCGTCACGCCCCGCACCCGTTCCACGACCTGCCGCAGGTGCTCCGGCGTCGTGCCGCAGCAGCCGCCGACCAGCGACAGTCCGTACTCGCGGACGAAGGTCTCCTGGGCGTCGGCCAGCTCGGGCGCGCCCAGCGGGTAGTGCGCGCCGTCCTTGCCCAGGACGGGCAGTCCCGCGTTGGGCATGCAGGACAGCGGGACCCGGGCGTGCCGGGCCAGGTAGCGCAGGTGTTCGCTCATCTCGGCCGGGCCGGTGGCGCAGTTCAGGCCGATCATGTCGATGCCCAGGGGCTCCAGCGCGGTCAGCGCCGCGCCGATCTCCGAGCCCAGCAGCATCGTCCCGGTCGTCTCCACCGTCACCGACACGATCACCGGGACGTCGTACCCGGCCGTCCGCATCGCGCGCCGGGCGCCCAGGACGGCCGCCTTGGTCTGGAGCAGGTCCTGCGTGGTCTCCACCAGCAGCGCGTCCGCGCCGCCCGCGAGGAGTCCCTCGGCGTTGGCCTCGTAGGCGTCCCGGATCACCCCGAAGGTGGTGTGGCCGAGGGTGGGCAGTTTGGTGCCCGGGCCCATCGAGCCCAGCACCCAGCGCGGCCGGCCGTCGCGCGCGGTGAACTCCTGCGCGCTCTCCCGGGCCACCCGCGCGCCCGCCTCGGACAGCTCGTAGACCCGGTCGGAGATGTCGTACTCACCCAGCGCGGAGTGGTTCGCCCCGAACGTGTTGGTCTCCACGCAGTCCACGCCGGCGTCGAAGTACGCCTGGTGGACGGAGCGGACGATGTCCGGGCGGGTGACGTTCAGGACCTCGTTGCAGCCTTCCAGCTGCTGGAAGTCCTCAAGAGTGGGCTCCTGGGCCTGGAGCATCGTGCCCATGGCTCCGTCGGCGACCACCACACGGGTGGCGAGCGCCTCGCGGAGCGCGGACACACGGGCCCGGCTGTCGGCGGAAGGGGACGTTGGCGACGAGGCCATGTAAGGGCTCCCTGAGATGCGACGGCTGTCGGCTATGCGGCTTCCCCGGCGGGGCGGGGCTTGCCGCACGGCGTCAGAGTAGCCGGGAGTCGGCTTGGATGGGCACCCGCGTCCACGAGACGGACGCGGGTGACCCCGAAGTCACGCGGAAGCCACCCGTCGTGTAACAGGTGCTGTCCGACCATTAGCGGGAGGTCGGCATGGACCGGTAGTGTTCGGCATTGCCGAACGGTGACAGCACCATTGGGCAGTCGAAGGGGACGGAGGCAGGACGGCGATGGCACGGAACATCCAGTCGCTCGAACGGGCGGCGGCGATGCTGCGGCTGCTCGCGGGCGGCGAGCGGCGGCTGGGCCTGTCGGACATCGCCTCGTCACTGGGACTCGCCAAGGGCACCGCGCACGGCATCCTGCGCACCCTCCAGCAGGAGGGGTTCGTGGAGCAGGACGACGCCTCCGGCCGCTACCAGCTGGGCGCGGAGCTGCTGCGGCTCGGCACCACCTACCTGGACGTGCACGAACTGCGCGCGCGGGCGCTGGTGTGGACCGACGACCTGGCCCGGTCCAGCGGGGAGAGCGTGCACCTCGGCGTCCTGCACCAGCAGGGCGTGCTGATCGTGCACCACGTCTTCCGGCCCGACGACAGCCGGCAGGTGCTGGAGATCGGCGCCATGCAGCCGCTGCACTCCACGGCGCTCGGCAAGGTGCTCTCGGCGTACGACCCGGTGGCGCACAGCGAGGCGCTGGAGGCGGACCGCAAGCCCTTCACCGACCGCACCGTGTGCGACGCCCGCGACTTCGAGCACCTCCTCGACATCACGCGCGCGCGGGGATACGCGGCGGACGTGGAGGAGACCTGGGAGGGCGTCGCGTCGATCGCGGCGCCGATCCACGACCGGCGCCGGATGCCCGTGGGCGCGGTCGGCATCACCGGGGCCGTGGAGCGGCTGTGCCGGGAGGGCGAGCTGCGCCCGGAGCTGATCGCGGCGGTACGGGACTGCGCCCGCGCGGTCTCCCGCGACCTGGGCGCCGGACGCTTCTGACCGAGCGCCGCACGGGTACGGCCGAGCGCCACACGGGTACGGCCGGGCGCCACACGGGTACGGACGGACGCCACACGGGTACGGACGGACGCCGGACGACTGCGACCGGGGCCGAACACTCCTGACCGGAGCGCCGTGGCAGCTTCGGACGGACGCCGGTCGACTGCGGCCGGGCGCCGAACACTCCCGACCGGGATGCCGGACGGCTGCGGGTCGGGGCCGGAGAGACCCCGGACCGGCGCCGGTCGACTGCGCCTGGGCGTCGGACAATCCTGACCAGGGCGCCGTAGCGGCTGCAGACGAGCGCCGTCCGACTGCGACCGGGCACTGAACGCTTCCGACCGGGACACCGAACGGCTGCGCCCAGCGCCGTAGCGGCTCCGGACGGCCGCCGGCCGACTGCGACCGGGCACTGAACGCTTCCGACCGGGACACCGGACGGCTGCGGCCCAGCGCCATAGCGGCTTCGGACGGACGCCGGACGGCCGCGGCCGGGCGCCGGACACTCCTGACCAGGGCGCCGTAGCGGCTGCAGACGAGCGCCGTAGCGGTTCCGGCCGGGCGCCGAGCGCTTCCGACCGGGACGCCGGACAACTGCGGGTCGAGGCCGGAAAGGCCCCGGACGGACGCCGGACGGCTCAGGACGGGCGCCGTAGCGGCTGCGGCCCGCGGGAATCGCGACACGGGTGGCGAACGGCCGGAGTGCCGGGCGGTGTTCCGGCTGTCGATCTACCCTGATATGTACAAACCGCGCCAAACCGCACGTCCACCCCCGAAGGCCGATAACCCGCAGCGATCAATAACGATCCTGTTTCCGATAACAGAACTCTTGACGCACGCGTAGCGCCGAACAAGACTCCCGTCCATCGGTCGGCATTGTCGAACACCTACCGGCAATACGCGCTAGAGTGTGACAACGCCAAGGGCCGGCATCGCTCTCATCCCCGAGGGCGCCAGAACCCCCGGAGGGACCCGGGGTTCGGCTATCCCTGGACGAAGGACAAAGGAGTCGCGGGTGTCCAGCTCCGACATCTTCATCGGCGAGACCATCGGTACCGCCATACTCATCCTGCTCGGCGGCGGCGTCTGCGCCGCCGTCACGTTGAAGGCCTCCAAGGCCCGCAACGCCGGTTGGCTCGCCATCGCCTTCGGGTGGGGCTTCGCCGTCATGACGGCCGCGTACATCTCCGGACCGCTGTCCGGCGCGCACCTCAACCCGGCCCTCACCATCGCCCTGGCCATCAAGGACGGCGCCTGGAGCAACGTCCCGACCTACCTCGCCGGCCAGCTGCTCGGCGCGATGATCGGCGCGACCCTGGTGTGGGTCGTCTACTACGGCCAGTTCCAGGCCCACCTGACCGACAAGGAGATCGTCGGCGGCCCGGGCGCGCAGGCCACCTCGGCCAAGGCCGTCGAGGCGCAGGAACAGGGCGCCGGCCCGGTCCTCGGCATCTTCTCCACCGGCCCGGAGATCCGGAACGTGGCGCAGAACCTCGCCACCGAGATCGTCGGCACCGTCGTGCTGATCCTCGCCGTCCTCACCCAGGGCCTGAACGACCAGGGCAACGGCCTCGGTGTCCTCGGCGGTCTGATCACGGCGCTCGTGGTGGTGTCGATCGGTCTGTCGCTGGGCGGTCCGACGGGTTACGCGATCAACCCGGCCCGCGACCTGGGCCCGCGCATCGTGCACGCCCTGCTGCCCCTGCCCAACAAGGGCGGTTCCGACTGGAGCTACGCCTGGGTCCCGGTGGTCGGTCCGCTGGTCGGCGGCGCGATCGCGGCGGGCATCTACAACGTCGCCTTCGCGTAGGAAGCCGCGGACCACCGCGAGTCTTCGCACGCGCCGTACGCACCCCTCACCACGGACTTTCAGGAGCACACAGTGACCGACGCCCACACCGCAGGCCCCTTCATCGCGGCGATCGACCAGGGCACGACCTCCTCGCGCTGCATCGTCTTCGACCGGGACGGCCGGATCGTCTCCGTCGACCAGAAGGAACACGAGCAGATCTTCCCCAAGCCGGGCTGGGTCGAGCACGACGCCGACGAGATCTGGACCAACGTCCAGGAGGTCGTCGCCGGCGCCATCGCCAAGGCCGGCATCACCCGGGACGACATCAAGGCCATCGGCATCACCAACCAGCGCGAGACCACCGTGCTGTGGGACAAGAACACCGGTGAGCCCGTCCACAACGCCATCGTCTGGCAGGACACCCGCACCGACGCCCTCTGCCGGGAGCTGGGCCGCAACGTCGGCCAGGACCGCTTCCGCCGGGAGACCGGTCTGCCGCTCGCGTCGTACTTCGCCGGCCCCAAGGCCCGCTGGCTGCTCGACAACGTCGAGGGCCTGCGCGAGCGCGCCGAGGCGGGCGACATCCTCTTCGGCACCATGGACACCTGGGTCATCTGGAACCTGACCGGCGGTGTCGACGGCGGCCGGCACGTCACCGACGTCACCAACGCCTCCCGCACCATGCTGATGAACCTGCACACGATGCGGTGGGACGAGCGGATCGCCGAGTCGATCGGCGTGCCGCTGCAGATCCTGCCCGAGATCCGCTCCTCCGCCGAGGTCTACGGCGAGGTCACCGGCGGCAGGCTCGGCGAGCTGCTCGGCGGCATCCCGGTCGCCTCCGCGCTCGGCGACCAGCAGGCGGCCCTGTTCGGCCAGACCTGCTTCTCCGAGGGCGAGACCAAGTCGACCTACGGCACCGGCACCTTCATGGTGATGAACACCGGCGACAAGATCATCAACTCCTACGCCGGTCTGCTGACCACCGTCGGCTACAAGATCGGCGAGCAGCCGACGGTGTACGCCCTGGAGGGCTCGATCGCCGTCACCGGCTCGCTGGTGCAGTGGATGCGCGACCAGATGGGCCTGATCTCCACCGCCGCCGAGATCGAGACGCTGGCGCTCTCGGTCGAGGACAACGGCGGCGCCTACTTCGTGCCGGCCTTCTCCGGCCTGTTCGCCCCGCACTGGCGCTCCGACGCCCGCGGTGTGATCGCCGGCCTGACCCGGTACGTCACCAAGGCGCACCTCGCGCGCGCCGTCCTGGAGGCCACCGCCTGGCAGACCCGGGAGATCGCCGACGCCATGGTCAAGGACTCCGGCGACGAGCTGGTGACCCTCAAGGTCGACGGCGGCATGACCGCCAACAACCTGCTGATGCAGACCCTGGCCGACGTCCTGGACGCGCCCGTGGTGCGCCCGATGGTCGCCGAGACCACCTGCCTCGGCGCCGCCTACGCCGCCGGTCTCGCCGTCGGCTTCTGGTCCAGCACCGACGAGCTGCGCGCCAACTGGCGCCGGGCCGCCGAGTGGACCCCCCGCATGGACGCGGAGACCCGCGACCGTGAGTACAAGAACTGGCTCAAGGCCGTCGAGCGGACCATGGGCTGGATCGAGGACGAGAGCTGAGCGGCCAAGACGGCTCAGACATCTCTGACGAGGAGTAAGTACCCGACATGACCAGTCAGTCCACCCTGCAGTCCGTGCCCGCCCTGGGGACGCACCCGGCCTCCGGCTCCAACCCGAGCCGCGCCGAGACCAGGGAGCAGCTCGCCAAGGCGTCGTACGACCTTCTTGTGATCGGCGGCGGCATCCTGGGCATCTCCACCGCCTGGCACGCCGCCCAGTCCGGTCTCAGGGTGGCGCTGGTCGACGCCGGCGACTTCGCCGGTGCCACCTCCTCCGCCTCCTCCAAGCTGCTCCACGGCGGTCTGCGCTACCTGCAGACCGGCGCGGTGAAGCTGGTGGCGGAGAACCACTTCGAGCGCCGTGCGGTCTCCCGCCAGGTGGCCCCCCACCTGGCGAACCCGCTCACCTTCTACCTCCCCGTGTACAAGGGCGGCCCGCACGGCGCGGCGAAGCTGGGCGCGGGCGTCTTCGCCTACTCGGCGCTCTCCGCGTTCGGCGACGGCGTCGGCCACCTGCTCTCCCCCGCCAAGGCGGCGCAGGACGTGCCCGAGCTGCGCACGGAGAACCTCAAGGCCGTGGCCGTGTACGGCGACGACCAGATGAACGACGCGCGCATGGCGCTGATGACGGTCCGCGCGGCCGTCGAGGCGGGCGCGGTCGTGCTCAACCACGCCGAGGTCGCCGGACTGCGCTTCACCCGGGGCCGGGTCACCGGCGCCGACCTCAGGGACCGGCTGTCCGGCGAGGAGTTCGGCGTCAACGCCCGCCTGGTGCTGAACGCGACCGGCCCCTGGGTCGACCACCTGCGCAGGATGGAGGACCCGGACGCGGCGCCGTCCATCCGGCTGTCCAAGGGCGCGCACCTGGTCCTGAAGCGCACCTCGCCCTGGAAGGCCGCGCTTGCCACCCCCATCGACAAGTACCGCATCACCTTCGCCCTCCCGTGGGAGGACATGCTGCTGCTCGGCACCACCGACGAGGAGTACGAGGGCGACCCGGCGGAGGTGTCCGTCACCGAGCGGGACATAGCCCAGATCCTGGACGAGGCCGCGTTCTCCGTGCGGGACCAGCAGCTCCAGCGGGATCTGATCACCTACGCGTTCGCCGGCCTGCGGGTGCTGCCGGGCGGCCCCGGCGACACCGCCAAGGCCAAGCGCGAGACCGTGGTGACCGAGGGCAAGGGCGGGATGCTGTCCGTCGCGGGCGGCAAGTGGACGACGTTCCGGCACATCGGCCGGACGATCATGAAGAAGCTGGAGGCGCTGCCGGGCCACCCGCTCGGCGACGACTTCGAGCCGGTCTCCTCGCTGCCGAAGAAGATGCCGCTGCCCGGTGTCGCCAACCCGCGCGCGGTCGCCCACCGGCTGCTGGTGGACCACCCGGCGCCCGGCCCGCGCATGGCCGCCGACACCGCCAGGCACCTGGCCACCCACTACGGCTCGCTGGCGTTCGACATCGCCCGCCTGGCGAACGAGAACCCGGAGCTGGCCGAGCGCGTCCACCCCGAGGCCCCCGAGATCTGGGCGCAGGTGGTCTGGGCGCGTGACCACGAGTGGGCCGAGACGCCGGACGACGTGCTGCGCCGCCGGACCACGCTGACCATCCGCGGCCTGGCCACGGACGAGATCCGCGCCAAGGTCCGGGACGTGCTGGACAAGAAGTAGCCGGCAGGCGCGAGGGCGGCCCCCACCGCGAGCGGGGAGGCCGCCCTCGCGCGTGCCCGGGGCCCGGCGCCCGTGCGCGGTGCTGTGCCGGCGCCCGTGCGCGGTGCCGGTGGCGAAGGTGCCGTGCCGGGCGCGCGACGGGCCGTCCGGGGCCGCCGGCCGGTCCCGGGCGGGGGCGGGCCCGGGGAGCGGGCGGAGCGGCACGCTGTGAGTCGGTGATCGCGGGGTGTTCCGTGCCGGGGAACGGGGCAGTGATCCGTTCACACCCCCGTGCAAGGGGACTGCGGGCGCCCCCGCCGGACGCCGTAAGGTTGGTGAGTCAGGCGAGGGCACGTCGGAAGGAGGCACTGGGTGATCGAGCTGGAGGGGGTTCCCGAGCTGATCGACCCAGTCATGGTGGCCGCGTTCGAGGGCTGGAACGATGCCGGCGACGCCGCCTCCACGGCGGTCGCGCACCTGGACCGCGAATGGAAGGGCGAGGTGTTCGCGGCGCTGGACGCCGAGGACTACTACGACTTCCAGGTGAACCGCCCCACGGTGTTCCTGGACGGCGGTGTGCGCAAGATCACGTGGCCGACGACCCGGTTGTCGGTGGTGCGGGTCGGCGGCGACAAGCCGCGCGATCTGGTGCTGGTCCGCGGTATCGAGCCGTCCATGCGGTGGCGCTCGTTCTGCAACGAGCTGCTCGGTTTCGCGCACGAACTCGGCGTGGAGCTGGTGGTGATCCTGGGCGCCCTGCTCGGGGACACCCCGCACACGCGTCCGGTGCCGGTCAGCGGGGTCACGTCCGACCCGGACCTGGCCCGCCGGATGGACCTGGAGGAGACCAAGTACGAGGGCCCGACGGGCATCGTCGGCGTCCTCCAGGAGGCGTGCACGCACGCGGGCGTCCCGGCGGTCTCGCTGTGGGCGGCCGTACCGCACTACGTCTCCCAGCCGCCGAACCCGAAGGCCACGCTGGCGCTGCTCAACCGGCTGGAGGACCTGCTGGACCTGCGGATCCCGCAGGGCGAGCTGCCCGAGGACGCGCGGGCCTGGCAGGTGGGCGTGGACCAGCTCGCGGCCGAGGACAGCGAGGTCGCCGAGTACGTCCAGACGCTGGAGGAGGCCCGGGACACCGCCGAGCTGCCGGAGGCGTCGGGTGAGGCCATCGCCCGCGAGTTCGAGCGGTATCTGCGGCGGCGGGACGTGAGCCCGCCGGGTGGCAAGCCCCGGCCGTCCTCGGGCGGCGCCAAGGACGACGAGGACACCTCGGAGGACTGAGGACACGTGAGAAGGGGCGGTTCCCGTGCGGGAACCGCCCCTTCTCGCGTGTTCGCGACCGTGTCTAGAGGGCCACGCCCAGCAGTGCGTCCACCGCCCTGGTCACCAGGCCCGGGGCCGCGGTGTCGGAACCGCCCCCGGCTTCCTGGCCGGCCGCCCAGCGGTCGACCGCGGCGAGGGCGGCCGGGGCGTCCAGGTCGTGGGCCAGGGCCTCGCGGATCTCCTCCACCAGGGCGTCGGCGGGCGGGCCGTCGGGCCGGGAGACGGCCGCGCGCCAGCGGCCGAGGCGGGCCACGGCGTCCTGGAGGACCTGGTCGGTCCACTCCCAGTCGGCCCGGTAGTGGTGGGCCAGCAGGGCCAGCCGGATGGCGGCGGGGTCGACGCCGTCGCGGCGCAGCCGGGAGACGAAGACGAGGTTGCCCTTGGACTTGGACATCTTCTCGCCGTCCAGGGCGACCATGCCGGCGTGGACGTACGCCTTGGCCATCGGGAACTCGCCGGTGAGCACCTGGGCGTGCGAGGCGCCCATCTCGTGGTGCGGGAAGGCGAGGTCCGAGCCGCCGCCCTGGACGTCGAAGCCCATGCCCAGGTGGTCCAGGGCGATGGCCACGCACTCGATGTGCCAGCCGGGGCGGCCCCGGCCGAGCGAGCCGCCGTCCCAGCTGGGCTCGCCCTCGCGGGCCGCCATCCACAGCATCGGGTCCAGCGGGTTCTTCTTGCCCGGGCGGTCCGGGTCGCCGCCGCGCTCGGCGGACAGCAGCCGCATCGCGGCGGCGTCCAGGCGTGACACCGTCCCGAAGTGCGGGTCGGACTCGACGGAGAAGTAGACGTCGCCTTCCAGCTCGTAGGCCGCGCCGAGGTCGCGCAGCCGCTCCACGAGCGGGACGATGCCCGGTATCGCCTCGACGGCACCGATGTAGTGCCGCGGCGGGAGCATCCGCAGGGCGGTCATGTCCTCGCGGAAGAGGGCCGTCTCCTTCTCGGCGAGGCCGGTCCAGTCGACGCCGTCCCGCTCGGCCCGCTCCAGCAGCGGATCGTCGACGTCGGTGACGTTCTGGACGTAGTGAACCTGCCGCTTGGTGTCGAGCCACACGCGCTGCACCAGGTCGAACGCGTTGTAGGTCGCCGCGTGACCCATGTGGGTCGCGTCGTACGGCGTGATGCCGCAGACGTAGATGCGGGCGACGGGACCGGGGTCGAGGGAGACCAGGCCGCCGGTCGCGGTGTCGTGGATCCTCAGGTCGCGGCCCTGACCAGGCAGGGCGGGGACCTCGGAAGCGGGCCAGGCATGCATGTACATGAGCCTAACCGGCGCCGAGCTGCGGATACGAACGGGATCGGGCCTGACGGCCGGTTTCGCGGTCTTGTACCTCGGCGCCGGATGTGCTCACACGGGCGGCCAGGGGATGGCGGGCCACTCTCCACTGGGCTCCGGGTGCAGGCCCGAGGCGAGCAGCGCCTCGACTCGCGCGCGTGTGGCGTCGGTCTCGGCCGCCGTGATCAGCCCCGTCAGCCGCTCGCCGAGCGGGCCGTCCAGGGCGTCCCGGAGCCGCTTGAGCACGTCGACGGCCTCCGGGGTGAGCGGTTCCCCGGCCCAGCCCCACAGCAGGGTGCGCAGCTTGTTGTCGACGTTGAAGGTGACGCCGTGGTCGATGCCGTAGAGCCGGCCGTCGGCGGTGGGCAGCAGGTGGCCGCCCTTGCGGTCGGCGTTGTTGATCACCGCGTCCAGGACGGCGAGCCGGCGCAGCCGCTCGTCGTCGGCGTGCACCAGCAGCGCGGTGCGGCCCTCGCCGACCTCGGCGAGGCCGATCGCCTTCCAGCCCGGCTCCGGTTCCCCGGCGTCGACCAGGGCGAGCAGTTCCGCCTCGGCGTGCACGTCGATCCACAGCTGGCACATGCCCTCGCCGTACGGCCCGTCGCGCAGCACGGTCGGCGGCACCAGGCCCCAGCCGGTGGCCTCGGAGACCTCGTAGGCGGCCACCTCGCGGCCCGCCAGGGTGCCGTCGGGGAAATCCCACAGCGGGCGCTCCCCGGCCACCGGCTTGTACACGCAGGAGGCGGTGTGACCGTCCAGGGCGACCGTGCACAGCAGCGCCGCGTTGGACGCCTCGCGGATCCGTCCGCGCACGGTCAGTTCACCCCGCGCGAGCAGTCCGGCGGGGTCGGGACCGGCCGTCACGCTCCCCGGCGGTATCCGTTCTGGCGCGGACATACGTGTCCTTCCGGATCGAGCGGGAGGCTGCACAGCGGGCACGGCGGCCGCCCGGCGTTGACGACGTCGAGGGCGCGCTTGGCGAAGGCCCGGGCCTGCGCGCCGGTCAGCCGGACCCGCAGCATCGGGGGCCCGTTCTCCTCGTCCTGGAGCAGGCGCTCCTCGGCCTCGGCGAGGTCCTCGTCCGTGTCGGCGTCCAGCTCGACCAGGGCCTGCGCCTCGACGATCATGCGCTGGTCCTCGCCGTCCCAGGCCAGGGCCATGGTGCCGACGCGGAACTCCTCCTCGATGGGAGTGTCGAGCGGGGCGCTGTCGGCGACCTCCGTGGGTACCACGGCGGGGACGGCGGCGCTGCCGCCACTACGCCGTACGACCTCGTCCAGCAGTTCGTCCATGCGCTCGGCGAGCGCGGCGACCTGGGTCTTCTCCAGGGCCACGCTGGTCACCCGGGAGCCTGCGGTGGCCTGGAGGAAGAACGTACGGCGCCCGGGCAGTCCGACCGTGCCGGCCACGAAGCGGTCCGGCTGGTCGTAGAGGAACACCTGACGGGACACGTCCTGTCTCCATTGATGTCGTGGTTTCGTAAGGTTCGGCGGTGCTGGCCGTGCGGGTAAGCGACGGGGTGGATCGCTTCACCCTACTGCGACCGACGATCACGGTGCGCCCGCACCGCCCCCGACCGGTGCGTCGCCCTCGCCGGGTTCCTCGCGCGGGACCAGGGAGGCGAAGTCGCCGGTGTCGCCGAGGCGCACCAGGAACGGCCGGAGCCGGGTGTAGCGGATCACGGTGACGGAGCACGGCTCCACGGAGATCCGCTGGAAGAGGTCGAGGTGCAGACCGAGGGCGTCGGCGACGAGGGACTTGATGATGTCGCCGTGGGAGCACATCAGGTAGACGGCGTCGGCGCCGTGGTCGCGCTCCACGCGGGCGTTCCACTCGCGGACGGCCTCGGCGGCGCGGGTCTGCATGGCCCGCATGGACTCGCCGCCCGGGAAGGCGGCGGCGGACGGATGGGCCTGCACGACCTGCATCAGCGGCTCGTCGTTCAGCTCGGCCAGCTTGCGGCCGGACCAGTCGCCGTAGTCGCACTCCGAGATGCGCTCCTCGGCGTGGGCGCTCAGGCCGGGGCGCGCGTCCAGCAGCGGCTGCACGGTCTCCCGGCAGCGCTGGAGCGGGCTGGTGACCACCTCGTGGACCGGCAGGCCGGCCAGCCGCGCGGGCAGCGCGGCGGCCTGGGCGGCGCCGCGCTCGTCCAGCGCGACGCCGGGTGTCCGCCCGGCGAGCAGGCCCGAGGTGTTGGCGGTGGAACGTCCGTGCCTTACGAGGATCAGCGTGGGCATGCGGCAAGGGTAGGCGCATCGGGAAGTGCGCCGTTGACCGGGCGAAGGGAGAATGCGCTCCGTGATCATGGACTGCGCCGTGTACCGGCACGGGCACCGCACCAAGGGTTCCGGGGACCTGTCCGACGCGCTGGACGCGGCGCGGGCGGCGGGCGGCTTCGTGTGGATCGGTCTGCACGAGCCATCGGAGGGGGAGTTCGACCTGGTCACCCAGGAGTTCGGACTGCACCCGCTGGCCGTGGAGGACGCGCTCAAGGCACATCAGCGGCCCAAGCTGGAGGTGTACGACGACTCGTTGTTCATGGTGCTGAAACCGGTCGTCTACGAGCCCGAGAGCGACACGGTCTCGGCCGGCGAGGTGATGGTCTTCGTCGGCGAGAACTTCGTGGTCACGGTCCGCCACGGCGACGGTGCGCCGCTGGCGGCCGTGCGGCACCGGCTGGAGAAGGAGCCGGACATGCTCGACAAGGGGCCGACCGCCGTGCTGTACGCGATCGCCGACGCCACCGTCGACCACTATCTGGAGGTGGCGACGGAGCTGCAGACCGACCTCGACGAGCTGGAGGCGGAGGTGTTCCGGCCGGAAGTGGGCGGTTCCCGCAACACCGCGTCCCGGATCTACACCTTCAAGCGGCAGGTCCTGGAGTTCCGCCGGGCGACCGGGCCGCTCGCGCTGCCGCTGGCCCGGCTGGCCGGCAGCGGTCCGCTCGGCACGTCGGTGCCGTTCGTGCACGACGAGTCGCGGCCCTTCTTCCGGGACGTGAACGACCACCTCACGCGCGTGTCGGAGAGCGTGGAGGCCCTGGACCGGCTGGTTTCGGACATCCTGTCGGCGCATCTGGCGCAGATGAGCGTCCGGCAGAACGACGACATGCGCAAGATCTCCGCGTGGGCGGCGATGGCCGCGGTCCCCACCATGATCGCGGGCATCTACGGCATGAACTTCGACCACATGCCCGAGCTGCACTGGGTGTGGTCGTACCCGGCGGTGATCGTGGTGATGGCCGCGCTGGAGGTGCTGCTGTACGGGCTGTTCAAGCGGCGCGGCTGGCTGTGAGCGCGAGCCGGCCGGCCGAGCGCGCGGTCCGGGGCGGGGGCGCCACGGTCACCTGGGCGGGGCGGTGGTGACGCGTGACGGAGGCGGCCGGGGCGGTGGTGTCCCGGGGCGGAGGCGGCCGGGGCGGACGCGGCACGGGGCGGTGGTGACCCGGGGCGGGGCGGGCCGGTGGTGATCGTGGCGGGAAAGAAGGGACCGGAGGTCGTAACCGGGCGGTGCCGGGCGCGTTGTTCTCCGTGACGGCCGTGGCGGGGAAGACACCCCGAGCCCCCACCACGGCCGTGGAAGACTCCGTCAGGCCAGCCCGGCGCGCTCCAGGGCCTCACTGCCGGCCCGCAGCGAGGCGATCCGCTCCTCCAGCGTGAAGCCGGCCGGGGACAGGCTGAGGGTGGTGACGCCGGCGGCGGCGTAGGCCTGCATCCGGTCGGCGATCCGGTCGACGGAGCCCAGCAGCGTGGTCTGGTCGATGAGGTCCTGCGGGACCGCGGCGGCGGCACCGTCCTTGTCCCCGGACAGGTAGGCGCGCTGGATCTCGGCGGCCGCCTCCTCGTAGCCCATGCGCTGGGCGAGCCGGTTGTAGAAGTTCTGCTTGGCGCTGCCCATGCCGCCCACGTACAGCGCGGTGTACGGGCGGAAGGCGTCCGCGAGCCGGGCCACGTCCCGGTCCTCGCCGACGGCGATCGGCAGGGTCGGGCACACGTCGAACCCCTCCAGCGTCAGGCCCGCCTTCTCCCGGCCCGCGCGCAGGTACCCGATCGTGGTCTCCTCCAGGTGCTCGGCGGAGGGGAAGATGAGCAGCGCGCCGTCGGCGATCTCGCCGGTCTGCTCCAGGTTCTTCGGACCGATCGCGGCGATGTAGAGCGGGATGTGCTCGCGCTGGGGGTGCACGGTCAGCTTGAGCGGCTTGCCCGGGCCGCCGGGCAGCGGCAGCGTCCAGTGCTCGCCGTCGTACGCCAGCCGTTCCCGGGTCAGCGCCCTGCGGACGATCTCCACGTACTCGCGGGTGCGGGCGAGCGGCTTGTCGAACGTGACGCCGTACCAGCCCTCGGAGACCTGCGGCCCGGAGACGCCGAGGCCGAGCCGGAACCGGCCGCCGGAGAGCGAGTCGAGCGTGGCGGCGGTCATCGCGGTCATCGCGGGCTGGCGGGCCGGGATCTGGAAGATGGCCGAGCCGACGTCGATGCGTTCGGTGCGCGCGGCGACCCAGCTGAGCACGGTGGCCGCGTCGGAGCCGTAGGCCTCGGCGGCCCAGCACACCGCGTAGCCCAGCCGGTCGGCCTCCTGCGCGACGGCCAGGTTGTCGCCGTCCATTCCGGCACCCCAGTACCCCAGGTTGATCCCGAGCTGCATACGCGCTTCCCCTTACCGGTGAGTAACGTCCCTTGACCGTGACCTTAGCGCGCGGCGGGCGGCGGTTGTCCACAGGCCACCACGCGGTGCGGAGCGCGGCCGGACCGGTTGTCCACAGGCCACCCACCGCACCGGTTCCGGCCAGTAATCTCGCCCGCATGGAGCAGAGGCATCTGGGCCGTACCGGCCTGCGCGTGTCCCGGATCGGGCTCGGCACCCTCACCTGGGGACGGGACACCGACGAGCACGACGCCGCGGACATGCTGAAAGCGTTCTGGGAGGCCGGCGGGAGCCTCGTCGACACCGCGGACGTGTACGGCGACGGAGAGGCGGAGTACCTGCTCGGACGGCTCATGGACGGCCTGGTGCCGCGCCGGGACCTGGTCGTCTCCACCAAGGCCGGCAGCGTGCCCGACCCCGACCGCCGCTTCGACGGCTCCCGCGGCCACCTGCTCGCCGCCCTCGACGCCTCGCTGGCCCGGCTCGGCACGGAGTACGTCGACGTGTGGCACATCCACGCCTACGACCCGGACACCCCGCTGGAGGAGACGCTCCAGGCCCTCGACCTCGCGGTGAGCAGCGGCCGGGCGCGGTACGCGGGCGTGTCCAACTTCTGCGGCTGGCAACTGGCCAAGGCGGCCACCTGGCAGCTCGCGGCGCCGGGCACCCGCACCCGGCTGGCCAGCACGCAGATGGAGTACTCGCTGCTCCAGCGCGGTGTGGAGCGCGAGGTGCTGCCGGCCGCGCGCGACCTCGGGATCGGCCTGCTGCCCTCCTCCCCGCTCGGCCGGGGCGTGCTCACCGGCAAGTACCGGCACAGCACTCCCGCGGACTCGCGCGGCGCCTCCGAGCACCTGGCGCCGTTCGTCGAGCCGTATCTGGACGACACGGCGACCCGCATCGTGGACGCGGTGACGACGGCGGCGGACGGGCTCGCGGTCAGCCCGCTCCAGGTGGCCCTGGCCTGGGTGCGGGACCGGCCCGGGGTGACCGCGCCGGTCGTCGGCGCGCGCACCGCGCAGCAGCTCACGGCGGCGTTGTCAGTGGAGGCCCTTAGTCTTCCTGACGAGATCTGCCGGGCGCTGGACGATGTGTCGGCGCCCGTGCACCGCTACCCCGATCACGACTGGAGCACGCTGTGAGCACGGAGCCGGAGACCACGGAGGAAGCCGGGCCGGGGACGCCGGACACCCGTGACACCCCGGACCAGGGCACGGACGGAGGCGTCGCGGCCGAGAGCGCGGAGGCGGCCGAGGACGCGCCCGAAGGTCCCGGGGGTACGGGGGGTACGGAGATGGCCGACGGCGCGTCCGAGGGTTCCGCCGGGGCGCAGGACAGCGGCGCCGTGGAGGACACCGGCGCTGTGGACGACACCGGCGCCGTGGGGGCCGGGGAAGGCGGGCAGGAGGCGCAGGCCGCCGCCGAGGGCACGGAAGACACCGCCAAGGGCGAGGGAGACACCGCCGAGGGCGGGGCCGGCGCGGCCGAGGGCGGGGCCGGCGCGGCCGGGCTGTCCGAGGCTGCGGCCGAGCTGGCCGCGCAGCGGATCGAGCGCGAGCGGATCGAGCGGCGCAAGGCCGAGCGGGACCGGATCGCCAGCGGTGCCAAGCTCAGCGGCACGGCGGCCGACCTGCTCGCGGCGGTCCGGGCCGTGGAGAGCGGCGAGAAGCCGGTGGCCACGGCGTTCGCCGGGCCCGCGCCGGCACCGCGCCGCCCCGCCCCGGAACCGGCGCGCAGGCCCCGGCCCGTCCCGGTCCCGGCCGCCCCCGCCGGACCCGCGCCGGAGACCGTCGACGCCGTGCGCGCCGTGCTCACCGAGGGCGGCGCACCCGAGACCCTGGCTCCCCAGGTCGCGGCGGTCCTCGGCGAGGGCGCCGGCACCGTGCTCCGCGAGGACCCCTGGCAGTTGCTCCAGGTCGGCGGGGTGCGGCCGGAACAGGCCGACGGCTTCGCCCGGGCGCTGCTCGGTGCCGCGTGCGGTCCGGACGACGAGCGGCGGGGCCGGGCGCTGACCGTCTGGCTGCTGGAGCAGGCGGCCGTGGCCGGGCACACCGCCCTGGAACTGCCCGCGCTCACCGCGGCGCTGGGCCGGCAGGGCGTGCCCGACCCGGACGGGGCGCTGCAGGACGCCCTCGCCGAGGGTGAGGCGCTGGCGTTCCAGGACGCCCTGGAGGAGCCCGGCGCCCCCACACCCCAGCAGACCGGCGCCGACGAGGAGCCGGACGAGGAGGAGCGGCCGGTCCGGGTCCTGGTCGGTCTGGAGCGGTACGCGCTGGCCGAGGAGAGCCTCGCGGACGGTCTGGCCCGCCTGGTCAACTCCCTGGCCGCGGAGGCCGGTCAGGCCTGGGAGGAGGTCGCGGCCGGGCTGTCCGGCGGTGCCGCCGAGCTGGCCCGCGCGGTCGCCGGGCACGGCCTGGTGCTGCACACCGGCGGGGAGGCGGCCCGCGCGGAACCGGCCGCGCTGCTCGGCGCCGCCCGCGCCGCGGGCCTGCGGGCCTTCGCCGCCTGCCACACCCCGGACGGACACCGGCGGCTGGCCCCGCACCCGGGCGGAGCATCCGCGCCGCGCGGCGGTGACCGTGCCGAACCGGGCGGGGACCGTCCCGAGCTGGGCGGTGACCGTGGCGAGCCGGGCGGTGACCGTGGCGAGCCGGGCAGGGGCCCGGATGTGTCCGGCGGCGGTCCCGACGAGCCAGGCGTGGGCACGGTGGCCGGGCTGCTGTCCGGTGCCGAGGGTCCGGGCCGGGACGCGGACGGTGCCCTGGCACTCGATCTGCTGATCGTGCTGGACGCGCCCCAGCTCGACGTGGAGGGCGCGGCCATGCTGGTGGAGTCGCTGCCGGACGGGGCCCGGCTGGTGCTCAGCGGCGACCCCGCGGTGCTGTGGTCGGCCGGTCCGGGCCGGGTCTTCGCCGACCTGCTCGCGGCCCGGACCTGCCCGCAGATCGCCTCCCGTGTCCCCGACCCCGGTCCGCTGGGCGAGCTGGTCTCCGGCATCGGCGCGGGCGAGCTGAACCAGGTCGCCGCGCCCGGCAAGGAGATCGTCATCGTGCCGGTGCGGGACGCGGGCGAGGCGGTGCACCGGACGGTGCAGCTGGTCGCGGACTCGGTGCCACGGGCGATCGGCGTCCCGGCCGACCAGACCGTGGTGATCACCCCGGGCCACGGCGGCGCCGCGGGCACCCGTGCCCTGAACTCCGCGCTGAAGGAGCGCCTCAACCCGGGCCCGGGCCGGTTCGGCGGCTTCGATCCCGGGGACCGGATCGCCTACTCCCCCGCGCCGGGCCGCACGCTGCCGGGCGTGGTGGCGAAGGCCGACGCCGACGGACTGCACCTGACGTGCGCCGGCGGCCCCGTCGTCGTACCCCCGGAGCGGGTGGAGGGCAGTGTCCGGCACGGCTGGGCGCTGACCGCGCACCAGGCGGCCGGCACCCGCTGGCCGGCGGCGGTGGTGGTGCTGCCCGGTGACGCCGCGCAGGCGCTCAGCCGACCCTGGGTGTACACGGCGTTCGGCCGGGCCGAGCGGCATCTGTCCGTGGTCCACGGCGTGGAGCAGGCCCTGCCGAGAGCGGTCGCGGAGGTGCCGGCCAAGCCTCGTACGACCCGGCTGCAGACCCTGCTGCGGACGCAGGCCGTCTGAGGTCCCGCGGGACTCGCGCGCCACAGGGCGGCGGGCGGCGGTGCCGTGGCCGTACCAGGCCCTACGGCACCGCCGCCCGCTCACTTGCCGGTGTCGAGCGGCTCCAGCTCCTCGCCGTCCTCATCCTCGTCGGCGTCCTCGTCGACGAAGTCGATGTCGTCCTCGTCGTGGGAGACCTCGTCGTCGAACACCGCGCTCACGTCGAACCGGCACACGACCGCCTGTGCGTCGATGTGGTCGAACGGCGCCGCCAGCCACTCCCCGGCCTCGGGTGGTTCCTCCGCCGCCGTGACCCAGAGCGTGGAGTCGCCCTCCTCCAGACCGAACTCCTTGTGCCGGGAGGCGATCTCGTCGGGTTCGAACTCGCCGAACAGGATGCCCAGCGCCCCGGGGACGGACCCGGCGGCCTCGTCGTCCGGTCCCTCGTCGTACTCCGCCGCCTCGACCCGCTGGGCCTGGGCGAGCAGCCGCTGGGGTTCCGCCACGGTGTAGTCGCGGCGGATCAGCACGCTGATCGCGTTCGGTTCGCCGGGCCCGGCGTACGGCGGCAGCGTCTCCTCGGCGCCGGGGATCTCGAAGGGCGTGACCTCGTCGTAACGGTCGTAGAGCAGTTCGTCGTACGCCTCGGCGGCAGCGGCCAGCTGGTTGAACGCCTCCGAGACGGCCGGATCGTCCTCCCCCGACCTGCGTTCGACCGCGGCGAGATGACGGTCGAGCGCGGTCTTGACCGCCTCGGCGGCGGCGCGTACCTCGGCAGCGGTGGGCTGCGCAGCATCAGACATAGTGCAGACGCTATCCGTACTGGGCACCACCCCGCACAATAGATGCGATGCCGGAATACGAATTTGTCGACGTGTACGTGCCGCGCGGGGTGTCCCGCAAGGAGGCGACGCGTCTGCTGACGGATCATGCCGAGTACGGACACTGGGAGTTGGACCGACTGAGTCTGTTGCGCGACGGGAGTCGCAAGGTGCGGTTGCGCCGGCGGATCATCCGCCAGGTGCGTGCCACCTGGTGACTCCGGGAACGTCACCGCGGAGGTGACCGGACACTACGGAAAGCGGGCCCCGCCGGCATGGCAGGGCCCGCTCCGTCGTCCGGTCACGGTTGTCGGATCACGGTTCTCGCGGCCCAGTGCCCCGGATCACGGCTCCGGGCCGGATTCCTCCGGTCACACCGCGGCCCGGGCCTTGCGGTAGAGGACCGCGCCCGCGAGCACCGCGCCCGCGCCGGCCGGCAGCGCGATGCCGAGCGGGATCTCGCTGCCCGTGTGCGCGAGCCGGCCGCCGGCCTCGAGGTAGGCGGGGTGAGCCGTCCGCGCCGTGACCTGCGTGGCGCCGTGGGCCGTGGAGCCGCCGGTGCCCGGGTGGGCGCCCTGCGTGCCCGGGTGGGCGCCCGTACCCGACCCGCCGGGCCTGCCCGGGTGAGCGGGCGTACCGGGCTTGTCCGGGTGTCCGGGGTGGCCCGGCTTCCCGGGGTGCCCCGGCCGGCCGGGGCGGTCCGGGTGTCCGGGCTGGCCCGGGGTGCCGTGTCCGCCGTCGTCGGCGCAGTCGTTGCCCGCCGTGGTGTTCCCGGCGCCGATCACGTCGACGCTGTTGCCGCACACGTTCACCGGGATGTCGACCGGCACCTGCACCGTGTTGCCGGAGCCGACGCCCGGCGAGCCGCCGGTGCCGCCGTCCGCGCGCGAGCCGCCGGAGCCGGCGTGCGGGCCGGCCGGAGCGCCGCCGTGCTGGACGCATGTGTTGCCCACCGCCGGGTTGAGCAGCCCGACGACGTTCACGGTGTTGCCGCAGATGTTCACGGGCGCGTGCACCGGCACCTGCACCGTGTTGCCGGACAGTACGCCCGGTGAGCCGCCGGCGGCGCCCGCGGCACCCGAGTCGGCGTGTGCGTACCCGCTCGCGGCGGCGATCACGCCGGTCGCGGCGGCCATGGTCATCAGGCCCTTGCGCGTGCTCTGTCGCATGCTGGATTCCCCCCTGCCTTCCTTGCTTTCCGTCCCGGAAAGACCAGTGCCTCGTTCTCGGAAAGCCGGTCGGCCCCGGAGCGCGCGGCGCGCGCTCCGGGGCCGACGGCTCGTCAAAGAAACGCCCCTCAGGGAGCCGGTGTCAGTCGTTGACGCAGGTGTTGCCGAAGGCGGGGTTCAGGAGCCCGATCACGTTGATCGTGTTGCCGCACACGTTCACCGGGACGTGCACGGGCACCTGGATGACATTGCCGGACACGACACCCGGGGAACCCACGGCGGCACCCTGGGCACCGGAATCGGCGACGGCGAGACCCGCGCCCGCGAGAACGAGACCACCGGTGGCGACCGCGGCAGCGACGACCTTCTTGATCATTCTTCCTCCTAGTTGACAGTGCGACCCCAAGGCGCGGGGTCACATCAGATGCAACGAGGAGGAACTAATGAAGCTACGAACTGATCGTCGCATTCACCCTTCTCAGTGCGGCTCGTACGGCTGCCCGAATCCCCCGGCGCGACGGCCGGGGGCGGTCTCAGGACGCGTCGATGAAGCGGTCGAGTACCCGCACGCCGAACTGGAGCCCGTCGACCGGCACCCGCTCGTCCACGCCGTGGAACATGCCGGCGAAGTCCAGCTCCGGCGGCAGCTTCAGCGGGGCGAAGCCGAAGCCGCGGATGCCGAGGTCGTCGAAGGACTTGGCGTCGGTGCCGCCGGAGAGCATGTACGGGATCGCCTTGGCGGTCGGGTCCTCGGCGAGCAGCGCGGACTGCATGGCCGCCACCAGGTCGCCGTCGAAGTCGGTCTCCAGCGCCTTGTCGGTGTGCACGTCCTCGCGGCGCACGTGCGGGCCGAGCAGCCGGTCGAGGTCGGCGAGGAACTCCTCCTCGTGGCCGGGCAGGAAGCGTCCGTCGATGTGGGCGGTGGCCTCGCCCGGGATGACGTTGACCTTGTAGCCGGCGTTGAGCTGGGTGGGGTTGGCGGTGTTGGAGAGGGTCGCGCCGATCAGCTTGGCGATGCCGCCCAGCTTGGCGATGGTGGCCTCCATGTCCTCCGGGTCCAGCTCGGTGCCGAGCGCGTCGCCCAGTTCGTCGAGGAAGGCCCGGGTGGTCTTGGTCACACGCACCGGGAACTTGTGCCGGCCGACCCGGGCGACCGCCTCCGACAGCTCGGTGATGGCGTTGTCGCGGTGGATCATCGACCCGTGCCCGGCGGTGCCGGCCACCGTCAGCTTCATCCAGTGCATGCCCTTCTCGGCCGTCTGGATGAGATAGAGCCGCCGCTGGTCGTTCACGGTGAAGGAGAAGCCGCCGACCTCGCTGATCGCCTCGGTGACGCCCTCGAACAGCTCGGGGTGGTGGTCGACCAGGTGGCGGGCGCCGTAGGTGCCGCCCGCCTCCTCGTCGGCGAGGAAGGCGACCACGATGTCCCGCGGCGGCCGGCGGCCGCTGCGCAGCCGGTCCCGGACGACCGCGAGCGTCATGGCGTCCATGTCCTTCATGTCGACGGCCCCGCGCCCCCACACGCACCCGTCGGCGACCTCACCGGAGAACGGGTCGTGGGTCCAGTCGACGGCGTTGGCCGGTACGACGTCCAGGTGGCCGTGGATGAGCAGCGCGGGCCGGGACGGGTCCTCGCCCTCGATGCGGGCCACCGTGGAGGCGCGGCCGGGGTGCGACTCGTAGACCTTCGGCTCCAGTCCGACCTCGGCCAGCTTCTCGGCGACCCATTCGGCGGCCTTGCGCTCGCCCGGTCCGGAGTGGTCGCCGTAGTTGCTGGTGTCGAACCGGATCAGCTCGCGGCAGAGGTCCACGACCTCGTCCTCGCCGGTGACGTTCCTGGCCGTGTCCGTCTCGCTCACGCTGCTTCCTCCCGCTGTCACTGCTGGTGGTTCCCCCATCCTCTCCCCGCCCCCGCCCCGGGCCCAAGACGGGGCCCGGCCTGTGACACCCCGTTCACGTGCGGCCGGCGACGGGGCCCGGGGGGTGATCGGCCACCCTCGAAAGCCTGGTAATGTTTCCTTCGTCGCCGCGAGGGAAACCCCCGCCGAAGGGGAAGTCCCGCAGCGACAGACACCTTGTCCGGGTGGCGGAATGGCAGACGCGCTAGCTTGAGGTGCTAGTGCCCTTTATCGGGCGTGGGGGTTCAAGTCCCCCCTCGGACACCAGAGAAAAACCCCAGCTGAGCTGGGGTTTTTCTGTTCGTGGGAGTGTGGCGCGACCGGCCGCGTGGCGAGCAACTGAGCAAACGTCCTGGCCAGACCCAGGCCATGGGCGGTACGCCGTGGCTGCCGGGGTGACAAGGAACCGACTTGGACACCACCGCACCGAGGGCGCCGGACGCTGTGACCACACGCTGGGCGAGACAACCTCCGGGTCCTCGCCCATGAGTACGTCCGGCCTGACTCGGGTGGGCTACAACGCGACCCGGCTGGACCGGGCCCCGTTCCATCCCTCGTTTTGTCACCCCTATGTGCCAGTTCGACGAAGCAGCGCTTACGGCTCGGTTGATCCGGCAGAAATCCTAGGACTACGGGGCCCCAAAGGTCAGTCGCCTATGACTGGACCTTCGGCACCCCGCCCTTGCGGCCGATCGAGAAGGCGATTCGGTACACGTCCGGGAGGTCGATCCGGCCGTCCTTGCGGCGACGCATCACACCAAGGGCGATCAGTTCGTCGATCAGGCGCAGGTAATCATCCGAGTATCGCGGCCCAGTACGGACTGCTGTCTTGCTCCCGCCCGCAATGGTCCGGGCCGCCTCCTTGCCCAAGGTGGACGTCAGATCCGCTTCTTGCCAGAGATCCAGCACAAGCCCTTGCTCGATCGGCACCTGCTGGCCCGTCAGCGGTTCGATGACCGTGCGCACCCACGGCATGTCTTCGCGAATCTCATTGACACGAGTCTGCGAGGCCGACTGGACGCCCTTTCGGATGCCCTCATGGTAAATGGCGTACGGATGGCTCGCGTACTTCCCTCGCGTCTCGTCCACGGCCATGCTCAGCGCATTGAGAAAGCTGCGGGGACTCACCTGCTCGACGCCGTCCATGAGGTGGTTGGGCAGCCACGTATACGTGATGCCCTTCCTGTAGTTGGCCCCCATGTACGGGCCAGCCAGGTTGCTGAAGACAGAGGCCTGAATCTGCTCGTCACCAAGCAGCGTGGAGGGGAGCAGATGCCGTCCGGCGTGCTCGGTCCAGCTGCCGGTCTGCGAGCGAAATCTCGCGGACTCGACGCTTTCATGGTTGCCAAGGTAGTGAAAGAAGAGACCGTACAGATTGGTGGTCGTCCATTGCAGGCTGGCGGCGTTCGACGTCAGTTTCGACGCGTCGGGGAAGTGGAGAAGCGCCCCGTCGAACATGTCGGGCCGAATAAAAATCTTGCACCGGATATTCTTGGTACTCAGCCGCATCTCCAGAGCTAGCTGCAGGATGCCGGCGACAAGCCGGTCCGCCTGGACACGGTCCCGGTGGAGATGCTCCAACGCATCGAAGAGGATCAGGTGCGTGATCTTGCCCGCCTGCGCTTCCTTATCAGCCCGGGCGACGGTCCGGTCTCGCGCTCCCGGGTTGGCCTGCACCCACGCGATGCGGTCCTTCCACTCCATGCTTCCACGAAGCTCAGGCTGCCCGAGTGCCACAAGAAGCACGGCGTTCCACAGGTCATAGGCGCGCACGCCACTGTCAACCAGGCTGGCCAACTCGCCTGCTCCCGGGTACAAATCGGGATCCAGCTTCGCACTGTAGCCCGGCGAAACCCGCAGATTCCGGAGCCGCTCGATGCGGTACTCCTCCGCAGCGACATCCCGCAGTTGATCGTCGAGCAGGGAACGACACCAGAAGGTCTTACCCACTCCACGGCCGCCTCGCACCACGGTGGTGTCTACGTTGAGCGCGAGGCGGTGCGAGTCAGGAGTGAAGAGGTTGAGAAGCGTAGGTTCGACCGTATCCGCGTCCTGTGCGGGAGGCAGCGCGGAGACCAGCAGGTTCCGATAGTCCTCGGCTTCGAGCGGGGCGGTCATCGTTGTCCTTCGATCATCAGGTTGGTGGTGGTTTTCAGGAAGGAATCGTACGCGGCACGAACGAAGGCGCGGTCGTCCCAGCCTGGCGTGGAGACAGCGTCGAGACCGACGAGTTCCACGGCGAACAGAATCGGAATAGGCGAATGCGGCGCCGACTCGTCCTCCGGGCTGGGGTTGAAGCCCGTATCGTCATCGACGAGGTCGTCATAGAGGACGGAGAAGCATTCCCAGGCATGGTCCCGGAACGTCTCCAGGTAGGCGGAGCGATCGGCGTCCGGGACCATTGAGGCGACCATCCGAAGTTTTTCTCGGATCTCCGGCGCCTGGCCTGAGGAGAGCCACGCCGTGAAGAGATCGCGATAGCCCGCCCAGGTCTGGCCGTTGTCGCTGCCGAACAGCAGGGCAAGGTCGCAAAGACGTGAGATCGCCACTGCGGCGATATCGTGAATGCCCGCCCGGCTGTCAAGGAGCACGACGTCGGGACGGCGGCTCTCCCTGGCGACCGCTTCCTCGCACGCGCGGACCGCTGACTCAAGCCGGTTCGCGAAGCTGCCCTGACCATGCCCGGGCACATCGGCGTAGACACGGTTCAGCTTGTCGACGTAGGCGTACTCGGTGCCGGGCACCCCACGTCCCCGGGCAGGGGCAACCCAGAGCTCGCCATTGTTCTGGAGCTGAAAGTGCGTGGCCTGGGCAACAAGATCGAGGCCTTCCTCGTTGCCCAATGCCGATTCCACCAGCTGGTCGATAATGCCGTACTGGGGCATCTGCTCCTCGGCTACGAGCAGCGGGCCCGCACCGGGAGACTCCAGGTCGAGGTCAACGACAAGGACGCAGTTGCCCTGTCCGGCGAGGTGCTTGGCCAGCATGAAGGTTGCGGTCGAGCGGCCGACGCCGCCCTTGAAGCCGTACAGTGCGGTGCGTGCGGTGCGCACTCCCTCCGACTCTGCCTGCGGGGTGCTCACCCGGGCCCAGTCTCCGCCGACGACAGTGTTGTCAAGCCAGTGGATACGGCCCTGGCCGGGGCCGGCGACGTAACCGAGTTCGGCGGCCGCTCGGGGTGACGCGAAGTATGCGTCCGGCTGGAAGAGGCCGGAAGCGAGGAGCAGGGGCCGGTCCGCCGCGTACCGGCCCAGCGTGCTGGTAAGCCGCTCCCGCCAAGCCTCGACCTTCGCCGCGTCGACTTTGCTGGATCGGTCGTCCAGGAGCAGGGAGAGCCGACCGAAGATGTCCCGGACAAGCAGCACGTCGACACCGGATGCGGCCACATCGACGGCCACGGCGAGCGCGAGCGGTCGCGCCTCGTCGAAGCGGACCGGATCAGGTGGGAATGTCACGTGAGTACTCCGTCTATGAGCGCCTGCTCGTGCAGGCCGAGAATTCGTTCGGATGCGGCACGACGGGCTCGCACCTCGGCCTCGGTGACGGAAGATCCATCACTATACCGGTCATGCACACTCCAAGTGGCGAACGGCGCCGAGGCCGCCAGAACCATGGAAAGGGCGCTTCCGGTACGGCCGCGGAGCAGGAGCGTCGCGTCGGATATGACATCTCCCGTGTCGGACCACGCTTCCGGGAGGTGCTCGATATACCTCGGCTTGCCACTCTGCTGCGGGATATACGGCTTCTGTGTCGGCTGACCACCCGGCCTGACCGGGGCTACTGATACCTGGGTGTACCGCAGCATGATGCTCTTCAGAGCGCATTCCACTGCGAAGCCGAAATGATGATCCGCGTTGGGCAGCCGACCGTCGTCGTGCAGGTAGACCGCGTCGTTGTGGTGACGTAGAGCGGCACCCGCGTAGTGGTCTTCCTTCGAAGTCTGAGGCACGGCATGATCCTAGGGCTCCGCCTCGCGAAGGCTCCAGCGTCTTCGTACCCCAGGTCTTCTGCCCCAACCGGGTAGGCGGCCCGGAACCGGGGTTGTTCGATCGGCGCCGGGGCAGCGCACATGGGGGAGCTCAGACCGCTTCTCTCGAAACCGCGGGCCGTGGCCTGCCGGTCGGTGACGCGAATGGCAGGGACGCCGCCATCCTGCTGCGCGGCGGCACATACACGGAGCGGGAGTCGAGGCATCCTGAGCCACTGGAGTGCCGGGCGGACGCCAGCAGAAATGCCAGTTCAACTGGGGTTGCTCTGTTTGGGGCCGGGCGGGCGCGGGGTCCTGCGTGTCACCATGGGCGCATGAGCGATGACCGGCGGAGCCTTCTCGCGGAGAAGACGCCCTTTCCCGACGATCTCGACCAGAGACTGCGCGCCCAGCTGACGTTCCTCGTAGAGGTGGACCAGCTCAAGACCGTGCTGCGTCAGTCTCCCCTCGCCGCGGCGGACCGCCGGGAGAACGACGCCGAGCACTCGTGGCATCTGGCGATGATGGTCGCGGTCCTCGCCGAGCACTCCGACGAGCCCATCGACGTGGGGCACACGATCCAGCTCGTCCTGGTGCACGATCTCGTGGAGATCTACGCCGGTGACACCCCTCTCTACGACGGTGCGGCAGGGATCGGTCAGCGGGAGCGGGAAGTCGCCGCGGCCGACGAACTCTTCGGCCTGCTTCCGGCGGACCAGGCAGAGCGCATGCGGGCGCTGTGGGACGAGTTCGAGGAACGCCGCACTCCCGAGGCCCGCTTCGCCAAGGCCATGGACCGGCTGCAGCCGCTTGTCCTCAACTGGATGGCCCGGGGCGGTACGTGGCGCACGCCGGGCGTCACCGCCGACGATGTCCGGGCCCGGAAGGCGGTGATCGGGGAGGCGTCCTCCTCCCTGTGGAAGGCCGGGCGGCGCCTCATCGACGAGGGTGAGGCGCGGGGCTGGTCGAGGAGTGCCGCACCCGGGGTGTGACGGGTGATGCCGGCCGGTTTCCGGGTGGGCGGGTGCCGGGTCAGTTCCCGGGGCGGGCCGTGAGTCAGTTCCCGGGGCGGGCTGTGAGGGTGTGGTCCGGGGTGGGGTCGACCCGGGTGCCGAGGGCGCGGGCGTGGGTGTCCAGGGTGGTGCGCAGCCAGGCGGTGTCGGCGGGCGTGGCGTGTTCCAGGCGCATGCGGCGGGAGCGCAGCGGGACCATCCGCACGGCGGTCAGCCGGCCGGTGCCGGGGTCGAGCGAGGCCAGGTACAGCAGGCGCAGGTCGTCGCGGTAGCGCTCGTAGCCGCCGATGCCCTCGTAGTCGTCGACGAGGTCGCCGCAGCCGTACAGGACGAGCCGGTCGCGGTAGATCTCGGGCGGGCGCGGGTGGTGCGAGGAGTGGCCGTGGACGACGTCGGTGCCCGCGTCGACGAGCGCGTGGGCGAAGCGGATCTCGTCGCGCGGGACGGCGTAGCCCCAGTTGGGGCCCCAGTGGACGGAGGCGACGACGAGGTCGCCGGGCCGTCCGGTGCGCCGCAGCCGGGCGGCGAAGTCGGCCGCGGCGGCCGGGGTCGGCGCGGCGGCGAAGGCGACGCCGGGCCGGTCGGCGGTGGCGGCCCAGCCGCGCGGGATGCCGCTGGAGGGCATGCCGAAGGAGAAGACCAGGACGCGTCCGCCGGTGCGCAGCGGGACGGCCGCGGGCCGCCACGCGGCGTCCGCGTCCCGGCCCGCCCCGGCGGTGCGCAGCCCGGCCGCGGCGAGGCGGTCCAGCGTCTCGGCGAGGCCGGCCGGACCGAAGTCCAGCACGTGGTTGTTGGCGAGGGCGCAGACGTCCGGGCGGGCGGCGGCGAGGCAGGGCAGGTTGGCCGGGTGCATGCGGTAGTGCACACCCTTGCCCGGTGCGAAGGCGCCGCTCGTGGTGACGGCGGTCTCCAGGTTGACGATCCGGGCGTCCGGCGCGGCCCGTTCCAGCACGGCCAGCGCCTCGCCCCAGGGCCAGGCGGGGTCCGCGGGCCGGGGCACCGGGCCGTTCGCGGCCTCCGCGAGGGCGACGTAGTCCCGGGCGTCGTGGACGTACTCCTCCCGCAGCACCGGGTCGCCCGGGTGCGGGAGGATCTGGTCGACGCCCCGGCCGAGCATGACGTCCCCGCCGAGGAACAGGGTGACGGGCCCGCCGGGCATGACCGCGGCCTACACGTGCGCCGGTGCCATGTGGCCGGTGAACCAGGCGCACGCCAGAGCGGTCACCTGCTCCAGCGCGCCGGGCTCCGCGAAGAGGTGGGTGGCGTGCGGGACGACCTCCAGCCGGCTCTCGCAGCGCAGCCGTGCCCGGGCGTCCCGGTTGAGGTCGAGCACCAGCGGGTCGGCGCCGCCGACGACGAGCAGGGTGGGTGCCGTCACCTGGGGCAGCCGGGGCCCGGCGAGGTCGGGGCGGCCGCCGCGGGAGACGACGGCGGCGGGCCGGGCGGCGGGCTCGGCGGCGGCCCACAGGGCGGCGGCCGCGCCGGTGCTGGCGCCGAAGTAGCCGAGGGCGAGCCCTTCGGTGCCGGGCTCGGCGCGCAGCCAGCGGGTCGCGTCCAGCAGCCGGCCGGCCAGCAGCCCGATGTCGAACACGTTGTCCCGGTCGGCCTCTTCCGCGTCCGTGAGCAGGTCGAACAGCAGCGTGCCGAGTCCGGCCCGGTGCAGTCCCTGGGCCACGAACCGGTTGCGCGGACTGTGCCGGCTGCTGCCGCTGCCGTGGGCGAAGAGCACGACACCGCCCGCGCCGTCCGGCAGGGTGAGCCGTCCGCCCAGCCGTACGGCACCGGCCGGCACCGTCACCTCCCGGTCGGTGCCGGTGGCGCCCGGGCGGCGTCGGCGGCGGCCCGCGGCCTGCCGCAGGCAGGCGGTGACCTCCTCGTCCTCGGTCTGGGTGAAGTCGTCGTAGAACTGGCCGACGGCGGTGAAGTCCCCGGGCGTGTGCAGGCAGACCAGTTCGTCGGCGTCGTCGCCGAACCGCCGGGCGACGTCGCGCGGGGCGACCGGGACGGCCAGCACGACGCGGGCCGCGCCCCGGGCCCGGGCGATGCGGCAGGCGGCCCGCGCGGTGGAGCCGGTGGCCACGCCGTCGTCCACCACGACGGCGGTCCGGCCGGCGACGGGGACCGGCGGGCTCGCACCGCGGTAGCGGGCGCCGCGCTCGGCGAGGAGCCGGCGTTCGCGTTCCTCGACCGCGGCGAGGCCGGCCGCCGAGACGCCGGTGGCGCGCAGCACCTCCTGGTTGATCACGCGTACGCCGTCCTCGCCGATCGCTCCCATGCCCAGCTCAGGCTGGTAGGGCACGCCCAGTTTCCGTACCAGGCAGACGTCCAGGGGCGCGTCGAGTGCCTCGGCGACCGCCGCGGCGACCGGCACTCCGCCGCGCGGCAGCCCGAGCACCACCACGTCCCGGTCCCTGAGGAACTCCAGGCGGGCGCCCAGCCGCCGGCCCGCTTCCGCGCGGTCGCCGAAGTGCACGGCGGGCTCCTTCACTCGCGGGGCAGCCAGAGCGGCGCCGGGCCGTCCGTGCCGGCCGCTCCGGTGGCCTTCATGTCGCCGTCGGCGGCGCGCAGCAGCCGGCGTCCCATGGCGATGAGCGCGCGCCCGGCGGCGAGTTCGTCGCCGATCTCCGGCATCGCCGGGTCGTAGGGGTTGCGGCGGGCCTCCGCGTGGCTCTCCAGGACGTTGTCCCCGGTGTCCAGGATGATCCGGGCCGTGGTGTCCGGATCGTGCTCGGACAGGTACAGGTTCAGCCGCCACTCCTTGACGGCGGGAGGCCGGCTGCTCGCGGGTCCGGTCATCCTCGCCCTCTCCTCCCTGTGCCGGTGGTGCGGGTCCAGCCCTTCCACTGTGCACCCGGCCGTCGGCGGGCGCCTCCGCTGCCCCGGGCGCACTGTGCACCCGGCCCGCGGCGGGCGCCTTGGCTGCCCCGGGCAGAATGGGGTCATGACCTCGCGCGCCTGCCCCTGCGGACTCCCCGAGCCCTACGACGCCTGCTGCGGCCGTTTCCACACGGGCGCGGCGGCCGCGCCCACCGCGGAGCTGCTGATGCGGTCCCGGTACAGCGCGTTCGTCAAGGGGGACGCGGGGTATCTGCTGCGCACCTGGCACCCGCGGACCCGGCCGGAGCGGCTGGACACGGACCCGCGGACGCGGTGGACGGGGCTGGAGATCCTCGCCACCACGGACGGGTCGGCGTTCCACGGCACGGGGACGGTGACGTTCCGCGCGTCCTACCGGGGCGGTGCGCTGCACGAGCGGAGCCGGTTCGAGCGGGTGGCCGGGGCGTGGGTGTACGTCGACGGCGACTTCCTGGACGGCTAGCCGGGCTCAGGGTGCGAGGATGTCGAGTTCCTGGAGCGCGCCCACGGTGATCTGCCGGGTCAGTTCCTCGGCGCGGACGGCGTCGCGCGCGCGGACGGCCTCGGCCACCCGGACGTGCAGGGTGACGGCGGCCGGGTCGGGGTCCTCGAACATGACCTCGTGCTGGGTGCGGCCGGTCAGCACCTCGGCGACGACGTCTCCGAGGCGGGCGAACATCTCGTTGCCGGAGGCGTTGAGGACGGCCCGGTGGAAGGCGACGTCGTGGACGAGGTACCGGTCCAGCCGGTGGCCGCGGGAGTTGGCCACCATGCCGAGCGCGCACTCGGTGAGTTCGGCGCACTGCTCGGCCGTGGCGTGCTGCGCGGCCAGGCCCGCCGCGACGGGTTCGACCGCGGAGCGCAGCACGGTGAGCGAGCGGAGCTGGTGCGGGCGGTCGGCGCCGGCCAGCCGCCAGCGGATGACCTGCGGGTCGTAGACGTTCCACTCGGCCCGGGGGCGGACGGTGACGCCCACCCGGCGGCGGGACTCGACCAGGTGCATGGACTCCAGCACGCGGACCGCCTCGCGCATCACGGAGCGGGAGACCTCGAAGTGCTGGGCCAGTTCGTCGGTGCGCAGCACACTGCCCGGCGGGTACTCGCCCGCCGTGATCGCGGGACCGAGGGTGTCCAGTACATGGCCGTGCAGCCCCCGGCCCCGTGTGCTCATGCACTCAGCGTACGACCTGGATCACAGAGATAAAAAGTCAGACTTATACATCACAGTCTCTTGAATTCGTCCTACCTAATGGGTTTCAGTGTGGCGACGCCGCAGTGGCGTCGGATGTCGAGGAAGACAGCGAGGCAGTCATGCGAACCCCCCAGGTCGTCGTCGTGATGGGCGTCGCGGGGACGGGCAAGACCACGATCGGTCCCCTGCTCGCCGCGCGGCTTGGCGTCCCGTACGCCGAGGGCGACGACTTCCACCCGCAGGCCAACATCGACAAGATGTCGGCCGGGATCCCGCTCGAGGACGCCGACCGGTGGCCGTGGCTGGACGCCATCGGGCACTGGGCGCACGGCCGGGCCGGACTGGGCGGGGTGGTCAGCAGCTCGGCGCTGAAGCGGTCGTACCGCGACCGGCTCCGGGGCGTGGCGCCCGGGATCGTGTTCCTGCACCTCACGGGCGACCGGCAGCTGATCGAGGAGCGGATGACGCAGCGGCAGGGGCACTTCATGCCGACCGCGCTGCTGGACTCCCAGTTCGCCACGCTCCAGCCGCTGGAGCCGGACGAGGCCGGAGTCGGCGTGGACGTCGGCGGCAGCCCGCAGGAGATCACCGAGCGCGCCGTACAGGCCCTCGCGGCGCTTCCCCGCACCACGGGCAGCTCCCGCTAGCTCCCGGCACCACGGGCGGGCCCCCGGCTCCCCGACCACGGGCAGCCGACGCCGGCTCCCCGACAGAATCCCCCGTAACCGCAAGGAACCCCCGTGACCAGACTCAGCGTCGAGATGCTGGCAGCGGACGCCCCTCCGCCGATCACCTCCGCCGGACACGCCCAGCTGGGCATCGCCGTCCTGGTGGGCATCGCCGTCATCGTCCTGCTCATCACCAAGTTCAAGCTCCATGCCTTCCTGGCGCTGACCATCGGGTCGCTGGCGCTCGGGGCGGTCGCCGGGGCGCCGCTCGACAAGGCCATCACCAGCTTCACCACCGGGCTCGGCAGCACGGTGGCGGGCGTCGGCGTCCTGATCGCGCTCGGGGCGGTCCTGGGCAAGCTGCTCGCCGACTCCGGCGGTGCCGACCAGATCGTCGACACGATCCTCGCCAAGGCCGGCGGGCGGGCCATGCCGTGGGCGATGGTGCTGATCGCCTCCGTGATCGGCCTGCCGCTGTTCTTCGAGGTCGGCATCGTGCTGCTGATCCCGGTCGTGCTGATGGTCGCCAAGCGCGGCAACTACTCCCTGATGCGCATCGGCATCCCGGCGCTGGCCGGTCTGTCCGTGATGCACGGCCTGATCCCGCCGCACCCCGGCCCGCTGGTCGCCATCGACGCGGTCAAGGCCAACCTGGGCGTGACCCTGGCGCTGGGCATCCTGGTCGCCATCCCGACGGTGATCATCGCCGGCCCGCTGTTCTCCAAGGTCGCGGCCCGCTGGGTGGACGTCCCGGCGCCCGACCGGATGCTGCCGCAGCGCGCCTCCGAGCAGCTCGAACGCCGTCCGGGCTTCGGTGCCACGCTCGCCACCATGCTGCTGCCGGTGGTGCTGATGCTGGCCAAGGCGCTGGTGGACATCGTCGTCGACGATCCCGCGGACCGGACCCAGCGCGTCTTCGACGTCGCCGGCTCCCCGCTGATCGCCCTGCTCGCCGCCGTGATCGTCGGTTTCTTCACGCTGGGCCGGGCCGCCGGGTTCACCCGGGACCGGCTCCAGCAGACCGTCGAGAAGGGCCTGATGCCCATCGCCGGCATCCTGCTGATCGTCGGCGCGGGCGGCGGCTTCAAGCAGACGCTGATCGACTCCGGTGTGGGCCAGATGATCCTTGACGTCTCCAAGGACTGGTCGATCCCGGCGCTGCTGCTGGCCTGGCTGATCGCGGTGGCGATCCGGCTGGCGACCGGCTCGGCGACGGTGGCCACGGTCTCGGCGGCCGGCCTGGTCGCCCCGCTGGCGGCCGACATGTCGACCACGCACACGGCCCTGCTGGTCCTGGCCATCGGCGCGGGCTCGCTCTTCTTCAGCCATGTCAACGACGCCGGTTTCTGGCTGGTGAAGGAGTACTTCGGGCTGAGCGTCGGGCAGACCGTCAAGACCTGGTCGCTGATGGAGACGATCATCTCGGTGGTGGCGGGCGGCCTGGTCCTGCTGCTGTCCCTAGTCATCTAGCGGCGCTACGGAGTCCTCCGGGGGCGCTCACCGTCCTCCGGCGGCGCTGCGACGGCCGCCCCCGCCCGCTCCCCGCACGGGCCCCTTCGTCCTGGTCACCCGGGTCGCCGAGGCCCCGGGGGGCGGGCGGGTCCGTCAGGGGCGCCACAGCGGGTGTTCCCGGCGGGCCCACTCCTCGCTCACCGTGCCCGTCCGCAGCCCCCTGCGCGCCTCCGGGTCCCCGAGCGCCATGCCGATGTGGCCCGCCAGGACGACACCGGCCGTCAGCGCGAGCCAGTCGTGCACGAAGGTGGCCGAGGTGCGCCAGCGCAGCGGGGTGAGGTGGGTGAACCACATCATCAGGCCCGTGCCGAGCATGACCAGGGTGGCGCCGGCGATCCAGGCGGCGTACACCTTCTGGCCGGCGTTGAACTTGCCGGCGGGCCGGGAGCCGGGGCGGCGGTCGCGGCGCAGGACGGCGCGCAGCCAGACCCGGTCGTGCGGGCCGAATCGGTCGAGCAGGCGCAGGTCGCCGCGGACGGCGCGGGAGGCCAGGCCCAGCAGGAGCGGCACCGGCAGCAGGAGCCCCGCCCACTCGTGGACCCGGACCACCAGCTCGCGCCGGCCCGCCAGCACCGCGAGCTGCGGGACGTACAGCACGGCGGCGCTCACCACGCACACGCCCATCAGCGCGGCCGTGCCGCGGTGCACCAGGCGTCCGGCGCGGGTGAAGCGCCGGACGCGGGCGCCGGGCGGGGCCGGGCCGTCAGCCGGTGGGCGCATCGCCGCGTCCGTTCGAGCGGCCGACCCAGGCGTCGACGTCGTAGCCGAGCTCCTCCCAGTAGCCGGGCCGCACCCGGTCGGTGACCGTGATGCCGGAGAGCCACTTCGCCGACTTGTAGAAGTACATCGGGGCGACGTAGAGCCGGGCCGGGCCGCCGTGGTCGTGGCCGATGTCCTCGTCCCGCATGCGCAGCGCGACCAGGACGTCCGGGCGGCGGGCCTGGTCCAGGGTGAGGCTCTCGGAGTAGGTGCCGTCGAAGCAGGTGAAGCGGACGGCCTCGGCCGAGGGGCTCACGCCCGCCGCGTCGAGCAGGCGGGACAGGCGTACGCCTTCGAAGGACGTGCCCGGCACCCGCCAGCCGGTGACGCACTGGACGTCCCTGACCAGCCGGGTCTGGGGCAGGGCGCGCAGCTCGGCGAGGGTGTAGCGGCGCGGGTGGCGGACGAGGCCGTCGACGGCGAGGCGGTAGTCGGCGGCGGCCCGGTGCGGGACGGAGGCGGCGACGGAGTAGTAGCGGAAGCCGCCGCCGTTGGGCAGCAGACCGGTCAGGCCGGTGGGGTCCTGGCCGGCGACGCCGCCGAGGAAGCCTTCCAGGCCGCGCTGGAGCGCGGGCGCCGCGACCACGCCGAGGGCGCCCAGGCCGAGGGTGCCGAGGAAGACCCGGCGGCCTAGGGGCCGGCCGTCCCGTTCGGGGTCCGGTTCCCGGGATCGTTCAGGGTTCACACAGCCATTCGAGCACTCGGGACCGCGCGGGGCCAGGTGCTCGGGCCAGGCGTCAGACTTCCGTCACCACTTGCGGGCGAGTGTCAGCTCCGGCCGCGTGTCAGTTCCGGCCACACGTTCACGACCGGCCGTTCCTCAGCCCCGGCCACGCGTCCGTTCCAGCCGTGCGTCACCCCCGGCCGACCGTCACGTCCGGCCACGCCTCACGTCCGGCCCAGCGTCAGCCCCGGCCACGCGTCCGTTCCGGCCGTGCCTCAGCCCCGGCCACGCGTCCGTTCCAGCCGTGCGTCACCCCCGGCCGACCGCCACTCTCCCGGCCACGCCTCACGTCCGGCCGAGCGTCACGTCCGGTCAGGCGCCGCTCCCGGCCGCGCGTCGCTCCCCGCCGTGTCCCGGGGGCCGGACGGTCCGAGCGCGCGGGCGCGTGCCGCGCGGAAGGCGGCGCGGGGGTCGCGGTGGGCGTAGGACCAGGGCGCCGGGGTGGCGTGGTCGCCGATGCGCTGGAAGAGGGCCGCGGCCTCGGCCGGGCGGCCGGCGCAGGACAGGGCGAACGCCAGGTGGTTGAGGTCGACGAGGCGGCGCGGGTGTTCGTCGTGCTCCCACTCCAGCCACCAGTCGAAGGAGGCGCGCAGCAGGCGCCGGGCCCGGGGGCCGGACCAGTGCCGGGAGGCGGCCGGGTCGGCGGGGGCCAGGCCGGCCGCGGCCAGGACCCGGTACCGCTCGGCGTACGCGACCACCGGCAGGACGGCCAGCGGCGAGTCGGCGGGCGCCCGGGCGGCGGCCAGCTCGGCGACGTCGTACGCCTCGTGGCACTCGGCCCGGCCGCCCCCGGGCCGTTCGGCGAGGCACGCGATCAGCACGTGGTGGCCCTGGTGGTGCTCGGGATGGCGGCGGCGCAGCTCGGCGAAGGTGTCGAACAGCACGCTCCGCGGGCCGAAGGCACGGGCCAGCAGGAGCAGGCCGAGCCAGGGCGTGGGGTCGGCCGGGGCCTGCGCCGCGGCCGTGGCGCAGGCGGCGCGGGCCGGACCGGCCTCCTCCTTGCCGCGCAGCGCCCGGTGGACCAGGGCCAGCGCGAAGAGCGTGGCGGCGTCCGCGGAGCCGGGCTCGGCGGCCAGCCAGTCGCTCGCCCAGGCGGCGGCGTACGGGTCCCGGGCGAGCACGGTCAGCCGATGGCCGCGGCGGTCCCAGTCGTCGCCGGTGCGCGCCAGCAGGGCACGGGCGGCCTGGCGGCGGCCCTGGGCCAGGGCGGCGCGGGCGGCGCGCAGCGGGGTGTCGCCGAGGGTGGCGTCGAAGGCACCGGAGTCGTCGTGGGCGGTCTCGCCGGACGGGTCCGTTGCGGCCCGGCGCACGCCGAGCAGAGGCGGGGAAGGGGGCACCGCGGAGCTTCCTGTTTCTCGGGCTGCCATCGACCGATCACGCACAGCAAACCCCCAGCCAAGGATCGCGTCAAGCGGGACATCGCAGCTACTGCCTTCAACTACCGCGCCACCAGCGGGCCATGCGCCTTCCGGCGCAGGTGGGCCGGATGACGTTCGGGTGACATCCGGGGAATTTCCTGTGGCGTATGCCATGCCGTACCGGGCCGGACGCCCCGGCTTTCTGTGGCGTACGCCATGGCGCCCCGCCCGCCGGTCGCGGACGATGGCGAGTCAACCGCCCGGTTCCGGGTACTTCCGGGGAAATTGCCGTCCCTGTGGCGCTACAGTCGGCCCCTGCACGTGGGTGGTCCGGCCGGATGATCGAGGTACACAGCGTGTCCGTTCTGGTTCTCCTTCTCGGCGTGAGCGCGGCCTGCTGTCTCGGCCTCGGCTTCGTCCTCCAGCAGAACGCGGCGCAGAAGGCGCCGCTCGGCGACTTCCTCTCCTTCCGGCTGCTGCTCGACCTGATGCGGATGCCGCGCTGGCTCGGCGGCCTCGGGCTGATGGTGGCCGGCATGGTGCTGGGCGCGGTCGCCCTCGGCAAGGGCGAGATCTCGCTGGTGGAACCCCTGCTCGCGACCAACCTGCTGTTCGCCCTCGCCCTCTCCCGGTACCAGACCGGACAGCCGCTGGGCCGGCAGGGCTGGGCCGGTCTGCTGGTGCTCGCGGGCGGCGTCAGCGCGTTCATCATGGCGGGCGAGCCGCGCGGCGGCACGGCCGTCGCCGACCCGCTGCGGCACTGGCTGATCATCGGCGTGGTGGTGGGCGCGGCCCTGGTCCTCACGGCGTACGGCAAGCGCTCCCGGCTGAGCTGGGGCCCGGTGCTGCTGTCCCTGGCGGCGGGGCTGCTGTACGGCGTGCAGGACGCGCTGACCCGGGTCAGCGGCACCCTGTTCGCCGCCGACGGCCTCCGTGGACTGCTCACCGACTGGCAGCCGTACGGCGTGGTGGCCTGCGGGGTCACCGGTCTGGTGCTGGTGCAGAGCGCGTTCGAGACGGCACCGCTGCGCATGTCGCTGCCCGCGCTCACCGCTGCCGAACCGCTCGCCGGGATCCTGTGCGGGGTGGGCTTCCTCGGCGACCGGCTGCGCACCGACACCGGGGCGCTGGCCTGGGAGGCGGCCGGGCTCGCGGCCGTGGTGGGCGGCATCGTGCTGCTCGGGCTGCATCCGGCGATGCCGTGCGGCCCGCAGGAGGCGGGGCGGCCGGTCCGCAACCTCCAGCGCCGGTAGCCGCGGGCGCCCTGCTTGGATACCGGTCATGAACCCTGCTGACGAGATCATCGACATCGTCGACGAGCACGACCGGGTCGTCGACCGGTGCCCGCGCGGCGAGGCGTACGCGCGCGGACTGCGCCACCGCTGTGTGTTCGTCCAGGCGCGGGACGCGGCCGGCCGGCTGTTCGTCCACCGGCGTACGGCGACCAAGCTGGTCTTCCCCTCCCGGTACGACATGTTCGTCGGCGGGGTCGTCGGCGCGGGCGAGTCCTACGACGAGGCGGCGCTGCGGGAGGCCGAGGAGGAACTGGGCGTGACCGGGCTGCCCCGGCCGGACCACCTGTTCACGTTCCTGTACGACGACGGCGCCGGGCACAGCTGGTGGTCGGCGGTGTACGAGGTGCGCTGCGACCTGCCCGTGCGCCCGCAGCCGGAGGAGGTCGAGTGGCACGCCTTCCTGCCCGAGGAGGAGGTCGCGGGGCGGCTCGGCGCGTGGGAGTGGGTGCCGGACGGGCTGGCGGCGTACGAGCGGCTGCGGGCGTTCCGGGCGGGCCGGTGACCGCCGGGTAGGGTCGGCCCGATGAGCGCATTCGTACGCAACCTCCGGTTGTGGTTCGCGCCGGAACGGGTCCGGCAGGAGGGCCGCACGCCCGACTACCGGTTCTCCCTGGCGAACGAACGCACCTTCCTCGCCTGGCTGCGCACCGCGCTGGCGCTGATCGGCGGCGGCTTCGCGGTGGACCAGTTCCTGCCCGACCTGCGCTGGGCGTGGCGGGCCGGGCTCGCGCTCGCGCTGCTCGCGGCCGGTGTGCTGTGCTCCCTGCGCGCGGTGAACCACTGGGTGCGCTGCGAGCGGGCGATGCGGCGCGGCGAGGACCTGCCCGCGTCCCGGTTCCCGGCGGTGCTGAGCCTGGTGGTGGCGGTGGTGGCGGTCGCGATGATCGTGGTGGTGCTGGTCGGGTGGGAGGGGTGACGCCCGGGCCGGCGCGCCGGGACCCGGGGCTCCAGCCGGAGCGCACCCGGCTGGCCTGGCGGCGTACGACGCTGTCGGCCGCCGTGGCCGCCGTGCTGGCGGTGCGGACGGCGCTGCGCGGCGGGCCGACGGCCGCCGGGGTGCTGGCGTGCGCGGTGACGTGCGCGCTGTGGCTGGGCTTCCTGCGGGTGGCCCATCACCGCGTCCGCGCCCTGGCCGCGTCGCCCCGGCCGTCCGCGCTCGCGCCCCGCCAGGCGACGGCCGCGGTGCTGTACGCGGTGGCGCTGGCGGTGTGCGCGGCGGTGCTGGTGACCGGCTAGGAGGGCTCCTCGCCGACGGTGATCACGATCTTGCCGCGGGTGTGGCCCTCCTGGTTCAGCCGGTGCGCGTCCGCCGTGCGCTCCAGCGGGAACGTCCGCTGGACGTGGACGGAGACGACGCCCCGCTCCGCCAGGTCCGCCAAGTGCGCGAGGTCCTCGGCGTCCGGGCGGACGAAGGCGTACCGGCCGCCGTGCTCCAGCACCTCCGGGTCGGCGATCGACGCCAGCCGGCCCCGCGGGGCGAGGAGACCGGCGGAGACCTTCAGCGTGTCGCCGCCGACGGTGTCGAAGACCGCGTCCACGCCCTCGGGAGCGAGCCCGCGCACCCGTTCGGTCAGACCGTCGCCGTAGGCCACCGGCTCGCCGCCCAGGGCCCGGATGTAGTCGTGGTGGGACTCGCCGGCCGTGCCGATGACCCGGGCGCCGAGGTGGGCGGCGAGCTGGACGGCGAGCGAGCCGACCCCGCCGGCCGCCGCGTGCACCAGGACGGTCTCGCCCCGCTGGACCTCCAGGGCCTTGACCAGCACCTGGTAGGCGGTGAGTCCGGCCAGCGGGAGTCCGGCGGCCTCCTCGAAGGACAGGTTGCGCGGCTTGCGGGCCAGCGTGCGCACGGGGGCGGCGACGTACTCGGCGCAGGTGCCCCGGGAGAGGAAGTCCTCGCGGACGTAGCCGATGACCTCGTCGCCGGCGGAGAACTCGGTGACCGCGGCGCCGGGCCGGACGACCACCCCGCTGACGTCCCAGCCGGGGACCACCGGGAAGACGGCGTCCAGGACGGGGTCGAGGTAGCCCTCGCGGCACTTCCAGTCGACCGGGTTGACGGCCGTCGCGCGCACCTTGACCAGCACCTGGTCCGGGCCCACCTTGGGGTCGCGCAGTTCGCCGTACTCCAGCACCTCGGGTCCGCCGTAGCAGCGGTAGCTGATGCCCTTCACGTCCTCGACCTCCGGGGTACTCGTACGCCGCGCGACCGGGCCGGCCGGTGTACGGGGCCGGCCCGGCGGCCTGTCTTCCGTCACCACCCGGTACCCGTGGAGACGCACGCCATGACCACCGCGGACCCCCGACCGGATGCACGGGTCCCGCTACACGACCCGGTGAACTACCTTCGCGACGGGCCGGGGTTTCGGGTGGGGTGTTGCGGACCGGGTGTTCCGGGTGGGGCGTGACGGGTCGGGCGTTTCGGGTCGGGCGTGGCGGACCGGGTGCTCCGGGTGGGGCGTGACGGGTCGGGCGTTTCGGGTCGGGCGTGGCGGGCCGGGCGTTCCCGGTGGGGCGTTTCGGGTCGGGGCGGCGAGTCTGGGACGGCGGGTCCGGGTGGCGCGCGGACGGCGGAGGGGGCGGCGGCCATGCCGGGACGGCGGATCTGGGCGGCGCGCGGAGTGGTGGCCCGGCGCGGCGCGAGCGGTGCGGCGGCACGGAGTGGAGCGATCGGGGAGGGCGGGCCGGGAGCGGCGCGCACGGACGGCGCGTGCGGCGCGGAGCGGGCGGCTCGGCGGCAGGGAGTGGAGCGGGCGGGGACGGCGGGTACGACGCGGCGGCACGAAGTCGAGCGGTCGGGTACGGCGCGGCGCGCACGCACGGCGCGGACGGCACGCACGGCGCGACGGTCGACGGCGCGACGGTCGACGGCGCGGAGCGGGCGGCTCGCACGGGAAGCGGCGCGGAGTCCAGCGTTTGGGGGCGGCGGCCCCGGAGCGGGCGGCACGCGCGGACGGCCGCACGGCGCTGCGGCGCGGCGGTGCGGCGGCGCGGAGCGGTCGAGGACGGCGGCCACGGCGCGGCGGCGCGGTAAGGGAGGGACAGCGCGCACGGACGGCGCGGGCGGCGGCACGCCGGCGAGGAGCGCGCGGCCCGCACGGGTGGTGCGACGGCGCGGGCGGCGGCGCGGAGCGGGCGGCCCGCACGGCGCGGCGGCACGGAGTCGAGCGGGCGGGGACGGCGGGCCCGGAGCGGCGTGTACGGACGGCGCGGCAGCGCAGGCGGCCCGCACGGGCGGTGTGACGGTGCCGGCGGCGTGCGCGGCGCGGCGTGGCGGCGCTAAGTGGCGTCGGCGGCCGTCCCGGGTCGTCGGCGGGCGTGGTGCCGGTCACGTCCGGGGGGATCTTCGCTCTTCGCACTGGACGGCATACCGACCGGTCGGCATCATGAGTCGGGATGTGTCCACCCGCCCCTAGGAGTGATGTATGAGCGCCGACCACCCGCCCGGGCTCGACCTGGACCGGCTGCGCGTCCTGCTCGACCGCGAGCGCCCCGGTCTGGTGAACGGCCCCCTCACCGGACGGCTGATCGAGGGCGGGCGGTCGAACCTCACCTACGCGCTCTCCGACGGCACCTCGAAGTGGGTCGTCCGCCGCCCGCCGCTCGGCCATGTGCTGGCCACCGCGCACGACATGAAGCGCGAGCACCGGGTCATCAGCGCCCTGCACCCGACCCGGGTGCCGGTCCCGCGCCCGGTGCTCCTGTGCGAGGACGAGGAGGTGCTCGGGGCGCCGTTCTATGTGATGGAGTTCGTCGAGGGCACCCCGTACCGCACCGCCGGGCAGATCGCCCCGCTCGGCCCGGAGCGCACCCGCAACGCGGTGCTGGCGCTGGTGGACACGCTGGTCGAGCTGCACGCCGTGGACCCCGCCGAGGTGGGGCTCGCCGACTTCGGCCGGCCGGACGGCTTCCTGGACCGGCAGCTGCGCCGCTGGGGCAAGCAGCTGGACGCCTCCCGCAACCGCGACCTGCCGGGCATCGACGAACTGCACGCGGCGCTCGGCCGGGCCCTGCCCGCCTCGCCGGCCCCGGCCGTCGTCCACGGCGACTACCGCCTGGACAACGTCCTGATCGGCGACGACGACCGGATCACGGCCATCCTCGACTGGGAGATGTCCACGCTCGGCGACCCGCTGACCGACCTCGGCCTGCTGGTCATGTACAGCCGGCCGCTCGGCATGCCCGACTCGCCCGTCTCCACCACCGCCGAGGCGCCGGGGCACCCCGACCCGCGCGAGCTGATCGAACGGTACGCCACACGCTCGGGGCGGGACGTGTCGGCCGTCTCCTGGTACACGGCGTTCGCCTGGTTCAAGCTGGCCGTGATCCTGGAGGGCATCCACTACCGCTACACGCTCGGCCAGACCGTCGGCCGCGGCTTCGACCGCATCGGCGACCTCGTCCCCGTCTTCATCCGCCACGGACTGACTACTCTCCAGGAAGGCTGACCGCACATGGACTTCACGTTCGACGCGCGCACGGAGGAACTGCGCGCCCGGCTGCTCACCTTCATGGACGAGCACGTCTATCCGGCCGAAACGGTCGCCGAGGAGCAGCGGGCCGCGCTCGCCTCGCCCTGGGACACCCCGGCCGTGGTCGGGGAGCTGAAGGCCGAGGCACGCCGCCGGGGCCTGTGGAACCTCTTCCTGCCGGACACCGACTACGGCGCCGGGCTGACCAACCTCCAGTACGCGCCGCTCGCCGAGATCACCGGCCGCTCCCCGCACCTCGCGCCCACCGCGACCAACTGCGCGGCGCCCGACACCGGGAACATGGAGGTGCTGGCCCAGTTCGGCACCGAGGAGCAGAAGAAGCGCTGGCTGGAACCGCTGCTGGCCGGCGAGATCCGCTCGGCGTTCGCGATGACCGAGCCCGAGGTGGCCTCCTCGGACGCCACGAACATCACCACGCGCATCGAGCGGGACGGCGACGAGTACGTCGTCACCGGCCGCAAGTGGTACATCTCCGGCGCGATGAACCCGGACTGCGAGATCTTCATCGTGATGGGCAAGACGGACCCGGACGGCGCCGACATCCGCCGCCAGCAGTCCATGGTGCTGGTCCCGCGGGACACCCCGGGCGTCACGGTCACGCGGGCGATGCGGGTCTTCGGGTACGAGGACCACGCGCACGGCGGCCACGCCGAGGTCGTCTTCGACCACGCGCGCGTGCCGGTGACCCACCTCGTCGGCGAGGAGGGCGGCGGCTTCGCCATCGCCCAGGCCCGGCTCGGGCCCGGCCGCATCCACCACTGCATGCGGCTGATCGGCATGGCCGAGCGCGCGATCGAGCTGATGTGCCGGCGGGCGGTGTCCCGTACGGCGTTCGGCAAGGAGCTGGCCCGGCAGGGCGTCGTCCAGAACTGGATCGCCGACGCCCGGGTCACCGTCGAGCAGTTGCGGCTGCTGGTGCTGAAGACGGCCTGGCTGATGGACACCGTCGGCAACAAGGGCGCCCACACGGAGATCCAGGCCATCAAGATCGCCACTCCGCGCGCGGTGGTCGGCATCCTGGACCGCGCGATCCAGCTGCACGGCGCGGGCGGGGTCAGCCAGGACTTCCCGCTGGCCGAGCTGTACGCGAGCGCCCGCACGCTGATGCTGGCCGACGGCCCGGACGAGGTGCACCAGCGGTCGCTGGCCCGCCGGGAGCTGAAGAAGTACATGTGACGTCATCACACCTGTTCCGGTGACCTCATGGCACCTGTCCCCGTGGGTCCTTGGCATCCGGACCGGTGACTCCTCCGTACCCGGGCGTCCGGCCGCCGGGTACGTATCCGCGGAACCCATTGAGCGCACGCCCGGTGTGTGGTGTCGTACCCCTGCCGAAAGCGGCCGGGGGGCGGCCGCCGGGGTGCCGAGGGGGAAGCGTGTCCGAGTCGCGGGACCGCGCGGAGTGGAACACGGCGTCCGGGCCCGGGGTGAGCCTGGAGCGGCTGCTGTCGGTGGTGGGCCCGGGCGCCCTGGAACCGGACACGGCGCCCGGCGGTCTCGCCGTGGCCGTCGGCGGCGTCACCGTGCTGGACGTGCTGGCCCCGGAGATCCGGCCGCGGGAGCTGGTGCTCGCGGTCGGGGTCGCGGCCGGGTCGGCGCAGGCGGTGGACGTGGTCCGCCGGGCCGGGGCCGCCGGGGCCGCCGGTGTGGTCTTCGGCCCGGACCGCCCCGAGGGTGCCGCCGGCGCGCTGCGGGCCGCCGCCCGGGAGACCGGTACGGCGGTGCTCTTCCGCACCTGGTACCGGTGGGAGGAACTGGTCGCGGTGCTGCGGGCCGGGCTCGCCGCGGCGGGCCTGCCGCCGTTACCCGAGGCCCGGGGCCTGGTCCTGGGCGACCTCGACGGGCTGGCCGACGCGGTGGCCGCCCTGGTCGGCGGCTCGGTCACCATCGAGGACACCGAGTCGCGGGTGCTGGCGTACTCCTCCACCGAGGAGAACGTGGACGAGATGCGCCGGCTGACCATCCTCGGCCGGCGGGTGCCCGCCTGGCGGGTGGCCGCCATGCGCGACGCCGGGTTCTTCCGCGCCCTGTGGATGACGGACGACGTGCTGCACCGGCGCGCCCAGGGCGACGACCCCGAGCGCCTGGTGTGCGCCGTCCGCGCCGGCGGTGAGGTGCTCGGGTCGGTCTGGGTGGCCGCGGTCGCGGGCCGCCCGCTGGCGCCGAACGCGGCGGAGGCCCTGCGCGCGGCCTCCCGGGCCGCCGCCCCGCACCTGCTGCACCACCGTACGCGCGGCGTGGACAGCCGGCTGGTGGAGGACGCGGCGCGGGCCCTGCTGGAGGAGCGCGGCTCCGCCGAGGTGCTGGCCGAACGGGCCGCGCTGCCGGCGCGCGAGCCGTGCGCCGTCCTGGCGGTGGGCACCGGCACCGGCGGCCCCGGGCCGGACGCGTCCGGCGACCCGTCCCGGATGTACGCCCTGCTCGCCCTGCACTGCGCGGCCCTCGCTCACCGGATCGTGGTGGTGCCGGCGGGCGGCCGGGCCCTGCTGCTGGTCAGCGCGCTGGAGCGGGACCCGGACCGGGCCCGCGAGCAGGTCACGGCGCTCGGCACCTCGCTGACCGTCCGGCTGTCGGCGGCCACCGGCACACCGGTACGGGCCGGGCTGGGCGAGGTGGTCCCGGCGCTGGAGGCTGCCGCGCGGTCGCGCCGCAGCGCCGAGCAGGCGCTGAAGGCCCTCGTCCGGACCGGCGGCGCGCGCACGGTCGCGCGGGTCGAGGACGTGGCCGACACGATCGGCGTGCTCCAGGTGCTGGAGGCGCTGCGGAACGTGGAGCTGCCGCCGGGGACCTCGGTGGCGCGGCTGGCCGCGTTCGACGCCGCGCACTCCGGCAGCCGGCTCGTGGAGTCGCTGCGGGCCTATCTGGACCACTTCGGCGATGTGCCGGCCGCCGCGCGCAGCCTCTCGCTGCACCCCAACAGCCTGCGGTACCGGCTGGGCCGGATCACCGCGGTGTCGGACCTGGACCTCGACAGCCCGGACGCCCGGCTGCTGGCCCACCTGCAACTGCGCCTCGCTCCGGAGGAACCGGCACGGGAGCCGGGCAGCGGGGGGTGAGCCAGAGCACGGGGCGTAAGCCGGACGCCGGGCACAGGGCGTGAGCCGCGCGCCGAGGCACGGGGTGTAAGCAGGACACAGGGCGTGAGCCGGACGCCAGGGCACGGGGTCTGCACCGGGCGTACCCGGTCGCCGTTCGTGCGTCCGCACCAACGCGGGGCCCCGGCTTCGTCGCCGCGGCCGAAGGCGTGGTCCCGGACCCCGCGGATACCCGGTCCGGGCCCCGTCGCGGGGCGGGTGTCTCTGCCGAACCGACGAAGACGGCCCGCCGGCGCGGCGCGCAGTCTGGGAACGCGCCCCGGGAATCGGTCCCGGGCCGCCGCCCCGACCCACCGGAAGGTGCACCATGACCGCTGTGCCCCACGCCGCCGCCCGCCGCGAGCACGTCCTGAAGGAAGCCGTGCGGCAGGGCCTGCTGGACCCGGATCAGTCCCCGCTGGCCGCCTTCGTGGACTTCGACGGCGTCGCCGCCACGGTCCGGGCGCTGCACGACGCCTTTCCCGGCGCCCCCGAACTGCCCGGCGTCACCCACACGTTCGCCGCGAAGGCCAACTGCCTCGGGCCCGTGCTGCGGGAGCTGGAGCACCGGGGCATGGGCTGCGAGGTCGCCACGGCGGGCGAGCTGGCCCGGGCGCTGGCGGCCGGTTTCCCGGCCGGCCGGATCGTCTTCGACTCCCCGGCCAAGACCCGCGCCGAGCTGGAGCGGGCCCTGTCCCTGGGCGTGACCGTCAACGCGGACAGCTTCCAGGAACTGGAGCGGATCGCCGCGCTGCTGGCCGTGCGCCCCTCCGCGTCACGGATCGGCGTACGGCTCAACTGCCAGGTCGGCGGCGGCTCCATCGCCGCGATGAGCACCGCCACGAACACCTCGAAGTTCGGTGTGCCGCTGGCGGACCCCGGCAACCGGGAGCGGCTGCTGCGGGCGTTCGCCGCCTACCCGTGGCTGACCTGGGTGCACACGCACACCGGGTCGCAGGGCTGCCCGCTCGACCTCATGGCCCGCGGGGTGGCGCAGGCGGTGGAGTTCGCCGGCCAGGTGACGGCGGCGTTCGGCGAGAGCCGGGTCGAGGGCATCGACATCGGCGGCGGACTGCCCGTCAACTTCGCCGACGACGAGGTGACTCCGACGTTCGCCGACTACGTCGGGCAGTTGCGGGCCCACGCCCCGGAACTGTTCGCGGGCCGGTACCGGGTGGTGACCGAGTTCGGCCGCTCGGTGCTCGCCAAGAACGGCTTCATGGCCGCCTACGTCGAGTACACCAAGAGCGCCGGGGGCAGGCCGATCGCCGTGACCCACGCCGGTGCGCAGGTCGCCACCCGGACCGTGTTCAGCCCGGACGCCTGGCCGCTGCGGATCGAGGCGTACGGCCCGCACGGCACGGCCAAGGGGGGCCGGACCGTCCGGCAGGACATCGCCGGCCCGGCCTGCTTCGCCGGCGACCTGCTGGCCCGCGACCGCGCGCTGCCGCCGCTCGCGCCGGGCGACCTCGTGGTGGTCCCGGACACCGGCGCGTACTACTTCTCCACCCCGTTCCACTACAACAGCCTGCCCGAGCCCGCCGTGCACGGGGTGCGGACGGACGCGGCCGGCCGGGTGGAGTTCACGCTCGTCCGGGCCGCCCAGGACCCGTGGCTGCTGACGGACCGGGACGGCGTGGGCGAGCCGCTCCCGGCGCCGGCGGGTGCCCCGGCCGGCCGGGCCCGGTGAGGGGTGGCACGGTGTCCCGGGCCGATCCCGGGCGGCCCGGCGGGGACGGGCCGCTCCTGACCCAGCGCGCCGCCATCGTGTTCCTGCTGGCCGCGCTGGCCGGCACCGGCGCCGCGGTCCTGGCGGCACTGGCCGGCAACGCGTGGCCGGTCGCGGTGAGCGCGGGGGCCGCGAGCGGCGCCTCCGCGGTCCTGTTCTTCAAGGAGATCATCGACTAGACGCCCACCCCGGCCTCTCACCTCGGACCCGTCGGGCGCGCGGGGCCCGTCGCTCAGGGCCGCAGGGCGCGCAGCAGCAGGTCGGCGAGGTGGTCGGCGACCTGCTGCGGGGTGAGCGGGCCGTCGGGCCGGTACCACGTCGACAGGTGGTGGACGGAGCCGAAGTGGTAGTCCACCACCAGGTCGGCCGGGGTCGCCGTGGAGAAGACGCCCTCCTTCTGGCCCTCCTCGACCAGCGCGCGGAACTGCTCGTGGTAGCGCCGGCGCTCGGCCCGTACCTGCTTGTTCTTCTCCGGGCCGAGGTGGTGCATGGAGCGGAAGAAGATCATCGCGTCGTCGAGGTTCTCGATCGTCGTGACGACCACGTCGGCCGCCGCGTCCCTGAGCCGCTTCTCCACCGGCTCGTCCGCGTGCGCGAAGGTGTCCAGCCGCTCCTGCTGGAGGCGCAGCACCCGGGCGTACACCTCGTGCAGCAGGTCGTCCTTGGAGCCGAAGTAGTGGTACAGCGCTCCCTTGGTGACGCCGGCCGCCTCCACGATCTCCTGCACGGAGGTGCGGTCGTAGCCCTGCTCGGCGAAGAGCCGGGTGGCGGCGGCCAGCAGCCGCTGCGGGACGGGCGTCCCGTCTCCGTCCGTCGTCCTGGGCACTTCCGCCACCCGCCTTTCCGTTCTGCTGCTAGTCCTGGTCGGTGCGGGAACGCAGTTCCCGACGGAGGATCTTGCCACTCGCCGTCTTGGGCAGCTCGGGCAGGATCTCCACCTGACGCGGATACTTGTAGGCGGCCAGTCTCTCCTTGCAGTACGCCGCGAGTTCCCCGGGGGCCGTCCCGGCGCCCGGCCGGAGGCTGATGTAGGCCTTGACGGTCTCGCCACGGTACCCGTCGGGCACGCCGACGACGGCCGCCTCCCGCACCGCCGGGTGGGTGTAGAGGACGTCCTCGACCTCGCGCGGCCACACCTTGAAGCCGGAGGCGTTGATCATGTCCTTCTTGCGGTCCACGACGTAGAGCCAGCCCTGCCGGTCCATGAACCCGATGTCTCCGGTCAGCAGCTCGCCGTCCGGGAAGGTCTCGGCGGTGGCGTCGGGCCGCCGCCAGTAGCCGGGCACGACCTGCGGGCCGCGTACGGCGATCTCGCCCTGCTCCCCGAGAGGCACCTCGGCGCCCTGCTCGTCCAGGATGCGCACGACCGTGTCGGCGCCGGGCAGGCCCACGGACAGGGTGCCGGAGACCGGGTCCACCGGCGCCTCCAGGTGCGGCGGCACGGAGGCGCAGGGGGCGGTGCACTCGGTGAGGCCGTAGCCGACGCGGAGGTACGGCCCGAAGCGCTCCCGGAATTGCTCCACCAGGGCGGGCGGCACCGGGGCGCCGCCCGACGACATGTAGGCGAAGGAGGCGAAGTGCTCCCGGGTGACGTCCGGGTGGGCGGCGAGCGCCATGTAGGCGGTGGCGGGGCCGACGGTGTAGTGCGGGCGGTGCTCGGTGAAGGCGTCCAGGACGACGCCGGGTTCGAAGCGGTAGGTGAGCACCAGGGTGCCCGCGCCGGCCAGGCAGGCGCCGAACTGGCACACCATGCCGGTGATGTGGAACAGGGGCGCGAGGGCGTGGTAGACGGGCGCCTCGGGCAGGCCGAGTCCGGTGGCCTGCCGCTCGGCGTTGTACATGATGTTGGCGTGGGTGTTGGTGGCGCCCTTGGGGGTGCCGCTGGTGCCCGAGGTGTAGCTGATCAGCGCGGTGTCGTCAGGGCGCGGCAGGCGGTCCGCGGGGGCCCGGCCGCCCTGCCGGGCGACGGCCAGCAGGTCGTCGGCGTCCGGGGCCGCCGGGAGCCGTTCGAAGGCCAGCACACGCGGGTCGTCGCGGGTCTGGAGGTCGCGCTCGCAGGCGGTGAGCACGATCCGCACCGGCGAGCCGGCGGCCGTCTGCCGCAGATAGGTCTCCCAGGCCCGGTCGGCGCAGACCAGCGCGACCGCCTCGGCGTCGCGCAGGACGTGCGCGACCTCGCCCGACTTGTACATGGGGTTGACCGGGACGACGGTCGCGCCCGCCTTCCAGGCGCCGAGGACGGCCAGCGCGAAGTGCGGCGAGTTCTGGAGCAGGACGGCCACCCGGTCGCCGCGCTCCAGGCCGCGCGCGACGAGGTGGGCGGCGACGGCGTCGCTCAGCTCGTCCGTCTCGCGGTAGCTCAGCCGGGCGTCGAAGTAGGTCAGGAAGGTCCGGTCGGGGGCCGCGGCGACGGCGTCGCCGAGGGCGTGCACCAGGGAGTCGGCCGGGTCGACGGGGGCGCGCTGGGCGCTGTGCAGGAGCGCGAGCCAGGGACGGGCGGCGTACGGGGAGGCGGTCACCGGGCGGCCTCCCACTTCTGCTGGATGCGGTTCATGCCGGCGAGCCAGCGTTCGGGCTCAGCGGCCCGCCCCTGGTAGAAACCGGCGACTTCGGGATGCGGCAGGATCAGGAAGCGGTCCTGCGCGATGCCCTCGAAGAGCGCGTCGACCACGGCCTCCGGGGTGACCGCGTCGGCCTGGAGCACCAGGTGGCCCGCGCTGCCGGTGGCGGCGAGCATGTCGGTGCGGACGCCCTGCGGACAGATGGCGTGGACCTTGACGCCCCGGTGGCGGTAGGTGAGGGACAGCCACTCGGCGAAGGCGTAGGCGCCGTGCTTGGTCACGCTGTAGGAGGGCGCCCCGACCATCGTCAGCAGTCCGGCGGCGGAGACGGTGGCGACGAACCGCCCGCCGCCCCGCTCCAGCCAGTCGGGCAGCAGGGTGTGGGCGGCGCGGACGTGGGCCATCAGGTTGACGTCCCAGGAGGTCGCCCAGGTCCGCTCGTCCAGGGCCCCGCCGAGGTCGCCGTCCTCGAAGGCGACGCCCGCGTTGGCGCAGTAGACGTCCACCGTGCCGCCGAGCGCGTCGCGGGCGTCGGCGACGATCGCGGAGGCGTCGCCGGGCACGGCGGTCGCGCCGATCTCCGCGGCCACCGCCTCCGCCTTCCCGGCGTCGAGGTCGTTCACCACGACCCGGGCGCCCGCGGCGGCGAACCGGCGGGCCAGCGCGGCCCCGATTCCTCCACCCGCTCCCGTGACGATCACTCCCGCATCCCGCAGGGCTTCCACCATCGGTCTCCTTCGACACGCGCGACTCGAGCCACGCCAGACTAACCAGTCGGTATGTGTAAAGGAAAGGGCGACTGCCACACCCTCAAAGGGAGGCGCGCGCCGGCAGCCGCCCACGGACCGGGAGGAACCCATGCACCTGTCCCGACGTACCCTGCTCGCCTCGGCGACGACGACGGCCCTGCCGGCGCACGCCCCGCGCCCGGCGCGGCTGCGCACCGGCTTCGAGCGGCTGGCGGCCGACGGCTACGCGGTCCTGGCCGGCCGCAGGACGGGGGTCGTCACCAACCCGACCGGCGTCACCCGCGACACCGCGCACATCGTCGATGTGATGCACGCGGACCCGCGGGCCGGGCTGACGGCGGTCTTCGGCCCCGAACACGGCTTCCGGGGCACCGCGCAGGCGGGCGGCTCCGAGGGCCGCTACGACGACCCGGCGACCGGGCTGCCGGTGTACGACACGTACCTCAAGAGCGGCCGGGCGCTCGCCGACGTCTTCACCGCCTCCGGCGTGGACACGGTCGTCTTCGACATCCAGGACGTGGGCGCCCGCTTCTACACGTACATCTGGACGCTGTACGACTGCATGGAGGCGGCCGCGCTCGCCGGGAAGCGGTTCGTCGTCCTGGACCGCCCGAACCCGGTGACCGGACGCGACGCCCGGGGGCCGGTGCTGCACCGGGAGTTCGCCACGTTCGTCGGCCGGCAGCCGATCGCGCAGGCGCACGGGATGACCGTCGCGGAGCTGGCGCTGCTGTTCAACGGCGAGTTCCTGACCACGCCGGTGTCCTTGGAGACCGTCCGCATGTCGGGCTGGCGACGCGGCGCGTTCTACGACGCCTGGGGCCTGCCCTGGGTGCCGCCGAGCCCCAACATGCCGACGCCGGACACGGCGCTGGTGTACTCCGGCACCTGTCTGTTCGAGGGCACCAACCTCTCCGAGGGACGCGGCACGACCCGGCCGTTCGAACTCCTGGGCGCCGAGGGCCTGGACGGGCGCTGGGCCGCCGCCGTGAACGGCCTGGAGCTGCCGGGCGTCCGGTTCCGGGAGGCGTACTTCACGCCGACGTTCTCCAAGTTCCAGGGCAGGACCGTCGGCGGGGTGCAGATCCACGTGACCGACCGGGCCGCCTACGACCCGGTGCGCACCGGGATCGCGCTGCTGGTCACGGCCCGGAAGGTGTGGGACGGCTTCGCCTGGCGGTCCGACGACTGGATCGACAAGCTGACCGGTTCCGCCCGGGTGCGCACGATGATCGACGCGGGAGCGGACACCGACGAGGTGACGGGCGCCTGGCAGGAGGAGCTGGCCGCGTTCCGGCGGGTGCGGAAGGAATATCTCCTCTACAAGTAGCCCACGGGAGCTGGCCAACTCCGCTTTCCCGCAGGACGATGACGCGCGGGGGACCTGGTGCGGGACGGCGAGGGGAGCCCGGCGTGGCGGATCCTGGGATGAGCGTGACTCCCTACTGGGAGCTGACCTTCGACGCGGACGGGGACGTGGACGGCGCGGAACGCGACCGGCTGCTGGCCCAGGTCGCCGATCACGGCGTCCGCGACCTGATCGTCTTCTCGCACGGCTGGAACAGCGACCGCTCGGGCGCCACCGCGCTGTACCGGCGCTTCTTCGCGCCGCTGCCGAAGCTGGCGCCGAGGGCCCGGCTCGGGTACGTCGGCGTGCTCTGGCCGTCGATGCGGTTCAGCGACGAGCCGATCCCGGACTTCCCGGCGTCCTTGGCGGCCCAGGCCGGGCCGCGCCCGGCGCTGGACGAGGAGACCCGGCGCGCGCTGCTGGCGACCTTCCCGGGCCAGGCGGCCGTACTGGACCGGCTGGCCCGGCTGCTGGACGAGCGGCCGGCCGGCAGCGCGGGGCTCGCCGAGTTCGGGCGGCTGGTGCGGCTGCTGCCGGACGAGGACGGACGGCAGGCGGTGGCCGACACCGACGAGGACGGTGAACCGGTCCTGTTCGGCGGGGATCCGGTGGCCGCCTGCGACCAGCTCGCCGGGGCGCTGGCCGCGCTCGGCCCGCCCGGCGCCCCGTTCGCCCTCCCCAACCCGTGGGACGGCGCCAAGGAATTGCTGCGGCAGGCGGCGTACTACCGGATGAAGCGGCGGGCCGGGACGGTCGGCGAGCGGGGCCTGGGGCCGCTGCTCGGGCGGCTGGCGGGCGCGGCGCCCGGCGTGCGGGTGCATCTGGTCGGGCACAGCTTCGGCGGCCGGCTGGTGGCGTTCGCGCTGCGCGCGCTGCCCGCGGACGTGCGCGTGGTGGCCTCGGTGACCCTGCTGCAAGGCGCCTTCTCGCACTACGCGTTCGCGGCCCGGCTGCCGCACGCGCCGGACCGGTCGGGCGCGCTCCGGGACCTCCAGCGGCGCGTCGACGGGCCGGTGGTGTGCTGCCACTCGCGGTACGACGCGGCCCTCGGCACGTTCTATCCGCTGGCCGCGCGGCTCGCCGGGGACGACCGCGCCTGCGCGGGCGGCGAGATCGCGGCCGTGCTGGGCCCGCGCTGGGGCGCCCTCGGGCACGACGGGGTGCAGGCGGTGCCGGGCACCGCCCGCCTGGACCTGGCGGCGGCGCTCGGCGGCCGGCTGCCGGCGTCGGGCTGTGTCAACGTGGACGCGGCGGCCGTGGTCCGGCGCGGCGGCGCGCCGGCCGGCGCGCACTGCGACATCGTCCACCCCGAACTGGCCCGCCTGGTACTGGCGGCGGGCCGCATCACCTGACCCACGGCACACGACGCAGCGGACCGGCACGGGCCGTGGTCGTGCGGGTCCCCGGTGTCCCGGGCGGCGGGGTGGGCCGGTCCGCCGCCCGGGGTGTGCCGGCCGGGGTTCAGCGGTGCGAGGTGTACTCCACGACCTGCTGGTAGGTGGGCCGGTTCTGCCAGCTGATCCGGCCGTGCTTGATGCCGCCCAGGGCGCGCTGGACGATCGAGTCGGCGCACCACTGGTCGCCCGCCGAGCACTGGTCGTCGCCCGGGTAGACCTGGGCGGCGGTCATCGCGGCCGCCTGCTTCAGCGTGCCGGTCAGCAGGTCCCGGCAGGCGCCGAGGCTGCCGCCGCCGCAGTACGTCCGGCCCGGTCCGCCCCGCACCGGCTCGCCGAGCACGGCCCGGATGTCCTTGTCGACATAGGACCACCAGCCGTACTGGAAGGCGCTGCCGGCGTGCGCGCCGGTCGGGCCGTGGCCGGCGGACGGGGCCTCGTCGACCGGCAGGCTGCCGGTGATCGCGCTGTACAGGTCGCTGCCGAGTCCCGGCTCGAACTCCGCCTTGACCAGCAGCGGCCACCAGGCGTCCAGGATCCGGATCGCGTCGGCGTCGGCGTACTTCTTCGCACCGGCCGACGTCTCGGTGCGCCGGGCGCCGGCGCTCACCCATGCCCGGAGCTTGTCGACCGCCGCGGCGGCCGCGGGGTCGGTGACCGGCGTGGAGGTGACCACCTTGAGCAGCCTGGGCAGCACGTCCTCGGCGCGCAGGTCGGCGAGGCCCGCGTCGGCCATGGCGGCCACCAGTTGACCTCGGGTCACCCCGCCGGCCGCGACCAGCTTCTTCACCCGGTCGTCCAGCAGGTTGCCGCGGTGCACCGAGCCGTCGCCCCAGGAGGCCGCCGCGTACTGGCCGGCCTGCTTGTTGTTCCAGGAGATGTAGTAGTCCTGGTCGACGGAGTGGGGGTGGGCGGAGGCCGGGGTGTAGTCGGCGGTGTTGGCGGCCGCGTCCCAGTTCCGCCACTCGTAGGCGGGCCGGGCCCACACCGGGAACTCGCCGTCGACGCCGCTCGCCCGGACCGGGTTGTCACCGCTGTTGTAGTACGCGGTGTGCCGGGAGTCGGCGTAGAACCAGTTGAACGTGTAGTTGATGTGCTGGGCCGCGCTCTGGAAGCCCTCCGGGCCCTTGACGTAGTCGGGGTCGTTGAGCATCTGGAAGCCGATGATGGAGTCGGCCTCGTGCAGGTAGGAGGAGCGCAGCGTGGTGTAGGCGACCTTCTTGCCGCCGACGGTGGCCCGGTACGCCACGGGGCCGTACTCGGTCCGCCACACGCGCATGGTGTACGACCCGGCGGCGGTGCCGTCGGCCACGGTCGGCTTCCAGGCGTTCTTCTGCTCGACCTTCTCCATGGCCGTGCAGGTGCCGTGGTAGAGGTAGTGGTAGTCGTCCTGGCACAGCTCGACCGCGTAGGTGTCGATGATGTCCTGGCCGGAGGTGGTGGCGCTCCAGGAGTAGTCCTGGCCGCGGCCGAGTTCGACGTACATGCTCAGGCCCGCGAAGGAGGCGCCGCGAGCGCTGATGCCGGGGCCCTGGATCTCCTGGAGCAGGAGCAGCTGCGGGGCGAAGTAGCCGGTCTGCGGGCCGAAGACGGCGACCGGGTGGCCGCTCGCGGTGTGTTCGCCGCTCACCACGAGGGCGTTGGACATACCGCGCCGGGCGGAGCCGAGGGCGGTCCGGGCGGCGGTCGCGGAGGTGCTCTTCGCGGCCGCGGCCGAGGCGCTGCCCGTACGGTCGTACACGAGCGGTTCCTGGGTGACCGTGCCGGTGTCGGGCAGGGCCTGGCCCTGCGGGTCGGCGGGCTTGACGCCGTAGGGGAACGTCTTGCCGTCGTGGACGGTGAGGACGGCCTCGGGGTCGTCGCGTTCCCGGAAGGACTCCCAGATCCGGGTGCCCTCCGCCACGCCGTACCTGGCCTGGGCGGCGAGCAGGGACAGGGCGTTGTTCACCTCCCCGCCGCCGCCGGAGCCGAACAGCGAGCCGACCACGGAGGCCAGCGCGACCAGGTCGGTGAGTTTGAAGTGCTCTATGGTGCCGGCGTTGGTGATCGAGTCCTTGTGGCCGGTCAGGACGTACTCGCCGGGGAAGTAGCGGCCGCTGTCGGAGGCGTCGATGTAGGCGTTGATGCCGTCGAGGTACGCCTTGACGTCGGCGAGGGCCTGCTGGCCGCGGGCGCCGTTCTGCGTGGTCGCGTGGTCGATCTGCGCCTGGAGGTCGGCCTCGGTGTAGGGCGCGTTGCGGTAGAACTGCTGCTCCAGACCCTGGTTGGCGGGTGCTCCGCCGGCGAAGGAGGTCAACTGGCCGCGGCCGACGTGCCGGAACACGTCCATCAGCCACAGCCGGTCCTCGCCCGCCGCGTACCCGGCGCCGAACTCGGTGCCGTACCGGGTGGTGCCCGTGATGTGCGGCACCCCGGTCTTCTTGTCCCGGACGATCGTCACGTCGCCGCGGCCGGCCGGCTGCTCGGTGGAGGCGACCTGGTCGGCGGGGACGCCGAAGGAGGCGTCGTTGAAGAAGCTGTTGATCTTGGCGTCGGTGACGGCGGGATAGCCGGTGGCCAGGGCGGCGTACGGGCCGAGCTGGTCCTCGGCGTGCGCCGGCTGGGTGCCGAACGCCTGGTTGAGCAGGATCTGCGCGAGGGTCGCGGTGCCGTTCTCGCCGGGCGGCAGGATGTCCGAACACCGGCCGCCGCAGTAGTCGTTGGCGGCCGTGACGCCGGGTGCCGCCGCCGCGGTGTGTGTGAAGGGGACGAGGAGACCGGCGACGAGGACGCATACGGACGCGGTCTTCAGGAACCCGGGGAGTCGACGGGACGTTCTCAGTCTGTCAGGGGCGTTCCGTGGGATTCGCCGTGGCATGGCAGCTCCTAGCGACTGGGGTGGCCGAACGTTACCGCCGGTATCCCCACGATTAAAGGTGAACATGCGTCACTTTCCGGAGTCCGCAAGGAGAACGGGAGCAGAGATGGAGCCGAATCGCCTGTCGATACGTCTATTCGGCGACGTCCGTGCGACGACGCCGAAGTGACCGAAGTACAGGTGCAGGTGTGACGGAGGTGCAGGGCGATGGCCGGTTTCCGGAGTCTGGCAAGACAGGTACGCGACCCACGCTGTGATCTGGCGCTGCGGCGGTATTCACTGCGCAAGTGCCTGGAGAAGTTCGCCCCTTACGGGCATCGGGCGACCTGGGACCATCTGTGCTCCCGGGCGGGTTTCGGCCCCGAGGACCGCTCCCCCGATCCGGCGCGGCTCGTGGCCGCGCTGGAGGAGCTGGAGGAGGCACGTGACGTCTGGCTCCGCTACGAGACGGACTTCACCGAGCGGCGCAGGAAGGAGAAGCACGACGGGCTGCGCCGGCCGGGCAGCGTGGACGACTGGCACCGCAGGACCTGGGGCGGCTTCGGGGTCGCGTGGTGCGACGACCCGCGGGTGCACCCCGAGGCGCCGCTCGCCCAGGTGCTGCGCCGGCTGATCGCCGCCCTGGAGCGGGAGCCGGGTTCGACGTGCCCGGTCTGCGCCGGCGAGCGGCTGGTGTGGCGGCGCGGCCTGGACCACGAGCCGTCGTCCGGTCCGGTCTGTGTGGACTGCGGCATCCTGGTGCCGCTGCCGGTGCTCAGCTCGCGCGCCCTTCAGGACGCCAAGCTGGGACAGCTGCTGATGTCGGCCTGACACCGCGAGCGGGCGGGCGCGGGGGCGCGCCGGGGATGCCGTGCCCCTTGCGCGGGGAGCCCGGCGGGGGCCGGTGAGCGGGTGGGGCCGTCGGTGGTGTCCGGCACGATGGGGGTCATGGTGCAGGTGTGTCTCAACGGGAGCCGGTCGGCGGCCGACGGCGCGAGGATCCCGGTGTCCCCGGAGGAACTGGCGCGTGCGGCGGCCGAGGCGGTGGCGGCCGGCGCCACCTCGGTGCACGTCCATCCGAAGACGCCGTGCGGGCGGGACAGCCTCGCGCCGGACGTCCTCGGCCCGGCGCTGGAGGCGATACGCGCGCGGGTGCCGGTGCCGGTCGGGGTGACCACCGGTGCCTGGGCGGAGCCGGACCCGGCGGCCCGGCTCGCCCGGGTGCGTTCCTGGCCGGTGCTGCCCGACTTCGCCTCGGTCAACTGGCACGAGCCCGGGGCCGAGGAGCTCGCCGGGGAACTGCTCGGCAGGGGCGTGGCCGTGGAGGCGGGCATCTGGTCCGGCACCGCGGGAGCGCGCCGGTTCGCGGCCTCCGCGCTCGCGCCGGAGGTGCTGCGGGTGCTGGCCGAGGTGACGGACCCGGACCCGGCGACCGCCGAGGCGTCGGCGCGGGCGCTGCTGGCGGAGCTGCCCCCGGGACACGGCCGTCCGGTGCTGCTGCACGGCGAGGAGGGCGGTGCCTGGCCGGTGCTGCGGCTGGCGGGCCGCCTGGGTCTGGCCACCCGGATCGGCCTGGAGGACACCCTGCTGCTGTTCGACGGCCGCCCGGCCGGGTCCAACGCCGACCTGGTGACCGAGGCCCTGACCCACCTGCCCCCGCCCCCGCCCGTCCCCTAGGGGCGCGGGGAACGGCGCGCGCGACCACCCCGGACCCGCACCCGGAAAACGGCACCCGGCACCCGGCACCCGGCACCCGGCACGAGATGCCCGGCCCACCCCGGTGGGACCGCTCAGCGGCCCTCGGACAGCAGCCGCGATCCCGTCAGGCGCTCGCCGAACACGTCGTCCGGGTTGGACAGCACACACGTCTCCAGGGACAGGCACCCGCACCCGATGCAGTCGGCGAGATGGTCGCGCAGCCGGTTCAGCTGCCGGATCCGCTCCTCCAGTTCCGAGCGCCACTTCTCCGACAGCCACGCCCAGTCCTGCCTGGTCGGTGTGCGCTCCTCGGGGAGTTCGGCCAGGGCCTCCCGGATCGTGGCCAGCGGGATGCCGACCCGCTGGGCCGCGCGGACGAAGGCGACCCGGCGCAGCGTGTCGCGGCTGTACCGGCGCTGGTTGCCGGAGGTGCGCCGGCTGGAGATGAGGCCCTTGGACTCGTAGAAGTGCAGGGCGGACACCGCGGCTCCGCTGCGCGCGGACAACTGGCCCACGGTCAGCTCGTGGATCTTCTCGGGAATCTGGGGCACTCCTCAGAGCCTACAGAGAGCGCCTGGTCCGGCCGGCCTCGCGTCCGTTGACATCCTCCCGCGACCCGACCATGCTAAGCAGTTGCTTAGAGATCCGAGCGAGAGGCCGGGAACATGGCAGAACCGAGGACCTTCACCTCCCCCGACGAGCTGAAGGCGGCGGTGGGCGAGCAGCTGGGGTACACCGACTGGGTGGAGATCGACCAGCAGCGGATCGACCTGTTCGCCGAGGCGACCGGGGACCACCAGTGGATCCACGTGGACCCGGAGAAGGCCGCCGCCGGGCCGTTCAAGACCACGATCGCCCACGGCTACCTCACCCTGTCGCTGCTCCCGCTCTTCGGGCCGCAGCTCCTGCGGGTGGAGGGCGTGAAGATGGGCGTCAACTACGGCACGAATAAGGTCCGCTTCCCCTCACCCGTCCCCGTCGGGTCCCGGCTGCGCGCGACGGCGACGGTCACCGGCGTGGAGGACGTCACCGGCGGGGTGCAGGTGACGGTCGCGTTCACCGTGGAGCGCGAGGGCGGCGACAAGCCGGTGTGCGTCGCGGAGTCGGTGGCCCGGTACTACCTGTAGCCCGCAGGGCCGGGGCCCGCGAGCCCGGCATGATCCAGGCGAGCGGGTCTAACGGGCCCCGACCATGCGCAGCACGAGGCCGGCGTAGAGCGCGCCGACCTCCTCGGGGGTGCGCGGACCGGCCACGTTGAACCAGCGGGCCACGTCGATGCACAGCGAGAGCACGGCGAGCGTGGTGCCCTGGACGTCCGGGACGTCGAACTCCCCCGCGGCCACGCCGTCCTCGATGATGCCGCGCACCTCCGCGTCCACCTGGCGGCGCAGCGCGACGATCTCCGCGCGGGCCTCGGGGCCGAGGGCGTCCAGTTCGTACTGCACGACGCGCGCGGTGGTGCGCCGGCCCGCGTGCCAGCGGACGAAGGAGCCGACCGCGTCGGCCAGCCGCTCCGTGGCGCCGCCCTCGCGGCGGGCCGCGGTGCGCAGGATGTCGAGGGCCTTGTCGTGGCCGATCCGGCTGATCCGGTGAAGCAGCTCTTCCTTCGTCTTGTAGTGGATGTAGAGCGCGGCCGGGCTCATGCCGGCGCGGCCCGCGATGTCCCGGGTCGTCGTCGCGTGGTAGCCGCGCTCGGCGAAGGCCTCGACGGCGGCGACGAGCAGCCGCCGGGCCGCGTCAGGGGTGACCTCTTCCCACGGCTCCACTTCGCCGCCGGTCGTCTCCCGCGCCGTACTCATCGCTCGCTCGCCCCTCTCGGTGACAGGAGCACCACCATACCGCCGACGGTGAGCGAGCGCTTAGAGCGGCCGGTCAGAGCTTTTCGAAGGGGTCGTGCTCGGCGAGCAGCTTCTCCAGCCGGGCCTGGTCGACGCGGCTGACGATCTGCCCGGCCTCCTGCCGGTCCCGGACCACCTTGGCGAGGGTGAACGCGGAGGTGACGAGGTACAGGACCGCGACGGCCAGGAAGCCGCGCACCCAGGCACTCGCGTCCAGCCGGAGGATGCCGATGCCGGTGGCCGCCATGGCGACGGCGAAGGAGGCCACGGCCTGGCCGTAGAAGGCGGCCGTGTTCTGCTGCTTGACCGGTGTGTCGCTCATGGCCCCAGCATCGGCGGCCGGGGCCCGCGGCACATCCGCCGGGATACTCAGGCGCGTACTCAGAACGCCGAGACCCCGGTCAGGGCGCGTCCGATGAGCAGCTTCTGGATCTGGCTGGTGCCTTCGTAGAGGGTCATCACGCGGGCGTCACGCAGGAGTTTGCCGGCCGGGTACTCGTCGATGTAGCCGTAGCCGCCGAAGACCTGGAGGGCGTTGCTTGCGGCGCGGACGGCGGCCTCCGAGGCGAACAGCTTGGCCTTGGAGGACTCGACGGCGAACGGCTCGCCGCGGTCGATCAGGTCGGCGACCCGCCAGGTCAGCAGCCGGGCCGCGTCCACGTCCACCGCGATGTCGCTGATCAGCTCCTGCACCAGCTGGTGGCGGGCGATGGGCTTGCCGAACTGCTCGCGCTCACCGGCGTACCGGACGGCCGCGTCCAGCGCGGCCTGGGCTATCCCGACGCAGCCGGCGGCCACGGACATCCGCCCCTTGGCCAGCGCGGACATGGCGACGGAGAAGCCCTTGCCCTCGGGGCCGAGCAGGGCCGAGGCGGGCACGCGCACGTCCTCCAGCACCAGTTCGGCGGTGGCCTGGCCGCGCAGGCCCAGCTTGCCGTGGACGGTGCGGCGGGTCAGGCCGGGCGTGTCCGCGGGGACCAGGAAGGCGGACACGCCCTTGTGGCCGGGCGCGTCGGTGGAACGGGCGAAGAGCAGGACGACATCGGCCCAGGTGCCGTTGGTGATGAACATCTTGGTGCCGTTCAGGACGTACGCGTCGCCGTCGCGCACGGCGCGGGTGGTGAGGCTGCCCGCGTCGGAGCCGGTGCCGGGCTCGGTGAGGCCGAAGCAGCCGATGTACCGGCCCGCGGTGAGTCCGGGCAGCCAGCGCCGCTTCTGCTCCTCGTCCCCCCAGGCGGCGATCGTCTTGGCGACCAGACCGAGGGAGACGGAGACGATGCCGCGGACGGAGGAGTCGCCGCGGCCCAGCTCCTCGGTGACCAGGCAGTACGCGAGGTGATCGCCGCCCGAGCCGCCGTACTCCTCGTCGATGGTCAGCCCCAGGAAGCCGATGTCGCCCAGCTTCCCGACGATGGCCCGGTCGACCTCCTCGGCGCGGTCCCAGGCGACCACGTGCGGGGCGATCTCGCGCTCCACGAAGTCCCGGGCGAGCCGCCGTACGGCCGCCTGCTCCTCGCTGAGCCCCAGGTTCACCACGAGATCACCCCACACCAGACCGACACCGATGGATCTTGAAATCCGTACCTTTAAATTAGCACTGCTAGTTTACGGCCGCAGCCCTACTATGTGCGCCATGGCCCGACCGCGCAAGCCCCTCCTCAGCACCGACCGGATCGTCGCGACGGCCCGGGACCTCGTGGACCGGGAGGGGCTGACGGCCGTCTCCACCCGCCGGCTCGCGGCCGAACTGGGCGTGAGCGGGCCCTCGCTCTACAACCACTTCCGCACCAAGGACGAGATCCTGGAGGCCGTCGCGGACTCGGTCAGCGCGCTGGTCGACCTGTCGATGTTCGAGGACGGCCGGCCCTGGCGGACCGCGCTGCACGACTGGGCCGTCTCCTACCGGGCCGCCCTGCGCGACCACCCGAACATCGTCCCGGTCCTCGCCCGCGGTCCCGGCCGCCGTCCCGCCGCGCTGCGCCTGGCCGACGCGGTCTACGGCGCGATGGTCGACGCGGGCTGGCCGCCCGCGCAGGCCACCTCCATCGGCGCGCTGATGCGGTACTTCATCATGGGCTCGGCGCTCGGTTCGTTCGCCGGCGGCTTCGTGGACGACGCGAGCGCCTACGACCCGGCCGACTATCCCCACCTCGGCCAGGCCCACCTGCTCGCCGAGCAGCAGGAGAAGATCGACGAGCGGGCCTTCGAAACGGGACTCGGCGCACTGCTGGACGGACTGGCGCAACAGTACGAGCAGGTACGGCTCTGACGCTCCACCGCCCCTTGCCGGGGCCCCGGCCACACCGTGCGGCCCACTCGCCGCCCGCACCCGGGCAGTCCGTCCGGGTCACCACCTCGGGAAAACGAGCACTGCCCGGCCCGGCGCGGCGCGCTGAGCGCGGCGGCCGAGGGGCGGGGCGCGGTGACTGGGCGGGCGGGTCGCCCGGCGTAGCGCGATCAGCACGGCGGCCCGGGGAAGGGGCGCGGGGCCGGGCGGGCGGGTTCGCCGTGACCGGCCGGGCAAGTGCGCCCGGCGCGCGGCGCGGCGCGCTCAGCGCGGCGCCGAGGGGCGGGACGCCGTGACGGACGCCGTGACGGCCGAACGGGTCCGCCCGGCGCGGCGCGCTGAGCGCGGCGGCCGAGGGGCGGGGCCGGTGACCGGCCGGGCAGGTCCGCCGGCGCGGCGGGCGGGCGAGGGGGCACGGTAACCAGGCGGGCGGGTCCGCCCGACGCAGCGCGGTAAGCGGGGCGGCGCGGGGACGGGGCGCCGTAACCAGCCGAGCGGACCCGCCCGGCGCAGCGCGATAAGCACGGCGACACGAGGGACGGGACGCCGTGACCAGCCGGACAGATACGCCCGGCGCGGCGAAGTGACCCCGGCGACCCGGGGACGGGACGCCGCGACCAGCCGAGCGGACCCGCCCGGCGCAGCGCGATAAGCACGGCGACACGAGGGACGGGACGCCGTAACCAGCCGGACAGATACGCCCGGCGCGGCGAAGTGACCCCGGCGACCCGGGGACGGGACGCCGCGACCAGCCGAGCGGGGCCGCCCGGCGCGGCGCAGTGAGCGCGGCGGCCCGGGGGCGGGACGCCGTGACCAGCCGAACGGGTCCGCCCGGCGCGGCGCGCTGAGCGCGGCGGCCGAGGGGCGGGGCCGGTGACCGGCGGGCGGGTTCGTCGTGGCCGGCCGGGCGGGTTCGCCGTGGCCGGCCGCCCGGGGCCCCGCCCGGCCCTCGCCGGGCGTCTCCGAATCGCTCAGAAGACCACCAGTGCCCGGCCGCCCTTGCCTGCCAGCATGTTGTCGAAGGCTGCCGGGATGCCCTCCAGGCCGATGTGTTCCGTGACCAGGACGGACAGGTCCAGGCGGCCCTCGCGGACGTGTTCGGCGAGGATCGGCAGGTCCCGGGCCGGGTCCGAGTTGCCGTAGACACAGCCCGCCAGGGTGCGGCCCCAGTGGAAGAGTTCCAGGGCGTTGAAGGTGACCTGCTGGTCCTTGCCGCCGATGCCGACGACCGTCGTCCGGCCGCCCCGGCGGGTGGACTCCCAGGCGGCGCGGATGGAGACCGCGCGGCCCGCGCACTCCACGGCGACGTCGACGCCCTGCCCTCCGGTCAGGGCGCGGATCCCGCGGGGCGTGGTGTCGGAGGCGAGGACGTAGTCCGTGGCGCCGGCCGCCCGCGCGAGTTCCTCCTTCGCGGGCGAGACGTCGACGGCGATGATCCGCGACGCGCCCGCGATCCGGGCCGCCTGGACGGCGGCGAGGCCCACCCCGCCGGCGCCGAACACGGCGACGCTCTCCCCGGCGCGGACCCGCGCCGAGTAGTGGACGGCGCCGTAGCCGGTGAGCACCGCGCAGCCCAGGAGGGCGGCGTCCACCGGCTCCACCCCGTCCGGCACCGGCAGCACACAGGACACGGGGACCACCGTCTCCTCGGCGAACGCGGCCACGTTCAGGCCGGGGTGCAGCCGTGTGCCGCCGGTGGTGCGGGCGTACACCTCGGCGGCGCCGTTCAGCGCGTTGGCGCACAGCCAGACCTCGCCGAGCCCGCAGGCATGGCAGGTGCCGCAGGAGGGCGCCCAGTTGAGCACCACGGCGGTGCCCGGCGCGACCTGGGTGACGCCCTCCCCCACGGCGACGACCGTGCCGGCGCCCTCGTGGCCGAGGACGGCCGGGACCGGCACCCGCATGGTGCCGTTGGCCAGGGACAGGTCGGAGTGGCAGACGCCGGCGGCGGCGAGGCGGACCCGGACCTGTCCGGGGCCCGGTTCGGGCAGCTCGATCCCGGTGATCTCCAGCGGTGCGCCGATGGCGGGCAGGACGGCGGCTCGTACGGCCATGGGTCTCGTGCTCCCTTAGAACTGGAGGGACTTGGTCTGCAGGTACTCGGCGAGACCGTGGCTGCCGAGTTCCCGGCCGACGCCGGACTGCTTGTAGCCGCCGAAGGGCGCGAGCGGGTTGAACCGGCCGCCGTTGATGTCGACCTGGCCGGTGTCCATGCGGCGTGCGAAGGCCACCGCCTCCTCCTCGCCGGCGGCCCAGACCGCGCCCGCGAGCCCGTACACCGTGCCGTTGGCGATGCGCAGGGCGTCCTCCTCGTCCTCGTAGCGCAGGATCGTCAGGACCGGGCCGAAGATCTCCTCCTGGGCGATCGTCATGTCCGGGGTCACGTCGGCGAAGACGGTGGGGCTGACGAAGTAGCCGCGCTCGTGCGGGGTTCCGGGGCCGCCCGCGACCAGCCGGGCGCCCTCCGCGACGCCCTTGTCGATGTAACCGCGCACCCGTTCCTGCTGCCTGGCGCTGACCAGCGGGCCGATGCGGTCGGCGTACTTGGCGGCGGCGGTCGCGGCCAGCTCGACGGCCTCGGCGTACTGGTCGCGGTGGACCAGCATGCGGGTCCAGGCGCTGCACGTCTGGCCGGAGTTGGCCATGACGTTGGCGACGCCGACGTTCACCGCCCGGGCGAGGTCGGCGCCCGGCAGGATGACGTTGGCGGACTTGCCGCCGAGTTCCAGGGCGACCTTCTTCACGGCCGCGCCGGCCACCGCGCCGATCTGCCGGCCGACCGCGGTGGAGCCGGTGAAGGAGACCAGGTCCACGCCGGGGTGCTCGGCGAGGGCCTGTCCGGCGACCGGGCCGACTCCGGTGACCAGGTTGAACACGCCCGCGGGCACGCCGGCTTCGTGCACCGCCTCGGCGAACAGCTGGGCGGTGAGCGGGGTGTCCTCGGCGGGTTTGAGGACGATCGTGCAGCCGGCGGCGAGGGCCGGGGCGGCCTTGGCGACGATCTGGTGCAGCGGGTAGTTCCACGGCGTGATGGCGCCGACCACGCCGACCGGCTCGTGCAGGACGGTGGAGTTGCCGACCTTCTCCTCGAAGGCGTGGGTCGCGGCCAGCTCGGCGTAGGAGGCGGCGACCGCGATCGGCATGGAGGTGTGCACCGCCTCGGAGAACTTCAGCGGTGAGCCCAGCTCGGCGGTGACCGTCCCGGCGATCTCGTCCTTGCGGGCCACGAGGGCGCCGTGCAGGGCGGTGAGGCGCGCGGCGCGTTCGGCCGGCGGCGTGGCGGCCCAGCCGGGCAGGGCGGCGCGCGCGGCCCGTACGGCGGTGTCGACGTCCAGCGCGCCGCCCGCCGGAACCCGGCCGATGACCTGCTCGTCGGCGGGGTTGACGACCTCGATCACGTCCCGGTCCGCGGCGGGGCGCCAGGCGCCGTCGATGTACAGCGCGTCATGTGCCTTCATGGTGTGTCCTCCCGGCGGGTCCGCGTCGTCCGGCACACAAACTAGCGATGATAGTTTTGCTGCGCCAGACTTTCCCGGGCCCTGCCCGTGCCGGGGCACCGTCGCGGACGGACCCCGGCCGGCCCGGACCCGCACGTCCGCGCCGGCCGGGCCGCGTCACCTCACCGCGCTGAAGTGCGCGAAGACCACCACGTTGCTGGTGTAGCCGGTCCGCCGGCTGAACAGGCCGCCGCAGGTGATGATCCGCAGCTCCGGGCGCCCGGTCGAGCCGTAGACCTCCCGGTCGGGGAAGCCGGCCTTGTCGTAGACCTTCACCCGGTCCACGGAGTAGACGGCGGTACGGCCGTCCGCGCGCCGCGCCTCGACCGTCCGGCCGGGGCCGATGTGGGCGAGGCCGGCGAACACGGCGGGCCCGGACCGGGTGTCGCGGTGCCCGACGGCGATCGCGGTGCCGGTCTCGCCGGGGGTGGCACCGCCTTGGTACCAGCCGACCAGTTCCGGCCGGTCCACCGGCGGTGTCTGAAGCTCCCGGCCGGCGTCCAGCCGCAGCGGGACGACCGGGGCGTCGATGCCCAGCGAGGGCACCCGGAAGGACGTCGGCCGGGACCGGGGCAGCGGGCGGGGCGGCGGCGCGGCCGGGGCGGGCCGGGCCGCGTGGGCACGGGAGTCCTGGGCCGCCGCCACGGACGGGCCGCCCCGCCTGCCGTCCGGCCCGCAGTGCGACACCACCGTGGCCAGGACGGTCGCCAGCACGGCCGTCCTGGCGAGGCGGTAGGCGCGGGTCCGGTACCAGGGCCTGCGTCGGCGTCTACGCGGCGCCATGGGGCCGGCGGCGGATCACCCGGAGGTACACGACACCGCAGACGGCGAACAGGCCCACGGCCGCCGCCCCGGCCACCGGCGCGTACGCGGCGGCCGTGTCGATGAGGCCGCCGCCGCCCGCGTGCACACCGCCCTTCGGGCCGTCGTGGTCGCTCTGTCCCCAGGACCCGTTGTTCTGCTGGTGGTCCTCGATCTGCCCGCCGGGCGCCCCTTCCGCCCGGCCGTCGTGGCAGTTGACGCGGAAGACCTTCTCCTTCAGGGCCGGGGGCGTGCCCACGGTCCAGCTGATCTTGTACTGTCCGTCCGCCAGTCCCAGCACATCGGTGTGCCCGGCACCGCCCGCGAGCTGGATGATGCCCGTCACGGTGGCGGCGGTGGGCAGCGGGGGCTGGGGCGTGATCGTGTACGCGATGCTGGTCAGGGTGTCGAAGTTGAGGGCCTCCAGGAAGAACTTGCAGACCACCGGGTCGTCCTTGGCCGAGCCGACGAACGACGGCGGATTGGTCGAGCGCGCGTTGTGGATCCGGATGTCGCCGTTCTCCCCCTGGGCCGCCGCGTTCGGCGCCGCCACCCATGAAGCACCCGCCGCGGCGAGGGCGGTGAGGACGACTGTGGCGCCCGCGCGGGAACCGACGGCACGGGGGAGTGTCAGGGTGGGCATGCGCATTCCTCCGAGTTCAGACGATTTTCATACAAATCGCTCTTTCGCCTGGACTCTGCTCCATCCCCCGCGCGACCCCCGGCAGCGACGCCCGGCGCGCCGTCAGATATCGCTCGTGCGGCCCAACCGCGAGCCGCGCCGCCGCTCCCCCGCCACCCGTCCGGCGGTCTCCCGGCGCGGCTCCGGCGTCCGCAGCGCCACGCCCGACGACACCAGCAGCAGGACCCCGAGCAGCACGAACGGCGCAGCCACGCCGGCCAGACCGGCCACCAGGCCCGCGGCGGCCGGGGCGGCGACCTGGCCGAGCCGGTTGCCGGTCAGCCGCAGCGCGAGCGCGGTGGAACGGGCCTCCTCGGGCGCGGCCCGCACCACCGTCGTCATCGACAGCGGCTGGCCCACGCCCAGGCAGAAGCCGAGGGCCGTGAGCATCACGCCGAGCGCCCACACCGGCACCGGCAGCGCGACCGCCGCGCACAGCAGGGCCGCCGGCAGGCAGGTCGCGGTGAGCAGCACGGGCCTGCCGAGCAGCCGCAGCAGCGGGGTGAGGACGAGCCGGCAGGCGATGCTGGCGGCGGCCCGGAGGCCGAGCAGGACGCCGACGACCGACGGTGCGATGCCCCGGTGCTCGCCGACCACCGGCAGGTAGGCGGTGAGGATGTCGGTCGCGGACAGCACCGAGAGGCTGATCAGGATGCCCGCGGGCACGCCCCGGGTCCGCAGGATGCCCGCGACCGGCACCCGCCCGGCACGCGGCGGGCGTGGGCCGGCGGCCGTGAGGTCCTCGATCCGCCACAGCGAGGCGAACGCGGCCGCGGCGCCCGCGCCCGCCGTGACGAGGGCGAGCGCGCTGCTGCGGGCCAGCCCGCCGGGCCCCTCGCCGCCGACGAGGGCGCCCGCGGCGAGGGGTCCGGCGAGCTGGCCGAGCGAGGCGCCGATGGTGAAGTACCCGAAGTCGCGGTCCTGCTCGTGCGGTGCGGACTGCCGGGCCACCAGCGACTGGGCGCCGATCACGAAGCACAGGTGTCCCAGCCCCATGACGCCGCTCCACAGGGCCATCGCCCCCAGCGAGCCGGCGAGGCCGCTGAGCGCGCAGCCGCCCGCGATGAGGACCACGCCGGCGGACAGCAGCGGGGCGCAGCGGCCGTGGTCGGTGCGGCGGCCGAGCGGTACGGCGGCGAACAGCGGCAGCAGGGCGTACACCCCGGCGATGACACCGACCGCCCGTTCGTCGGCGCCGAGCGCGAGGGCCCGGTAGGAGACGGCGGGCCGGGCCATCGACACGGCGCCCTGCGCGCAGCCGAAGGCGATGACGAGACGGAGCAGCCAGCCGCGGTCGCCACCGGGCGCCATGGGCGAAGTCCCTTTCCTGCGTGCTCAGATGATGCCGTACAGCAGGCCCGCGCCGAGCACCACCAGGGAGGTGAGCACGGCCCACTTGACCACGAACCGGGTGTGGTCGCCGAACTCCACCCTGGCCATGCCGACCAGGACGTAGACGGCCGGGACGAGCGGGCTGGACATGTGCAGCGGCTGGCCGACGATGGAGGCGCGGGCGATCTCCGCCGCGGAGACGCCGTGCGCCTGGCCCGCCTCGGCGAGCACCGGCAGGACGCCGAAGTAGAAGCCGTCGTTGGACATGAAGTAGGTGAGCGGGATGCTCAGCACGCCGGTGACCAGGCCCATGTGCGGGCCCATGCCGGCGGGGATGTTGTCCACCAGCCAGGTGGCCATGTGGTCGACCATGCCGGTGCCCTGGAGGACGCCGGTGAAGACGGCGGCGGCGAACACCATGCCGGAGACGTTGAGCACGTTCTCGGCGTGGGCGGCGATCCGGGCCTTCTGGTCCGGCATGTGCGGGAAGTTGACGGTCAGGGCGAGGGCCGCGCCGAGCAGGAACAGCACCGGGATCGGCAGCCACTCCATGATCATGGCGGTGAGCAGGACGACGGTGAGCAGCGCGTTGAACCAGTACAGCCGCGGGCGCAGGGTGGGGCGGTCCGGGTCCAGGCCCTGGAAGCCGTCGTCCTCGGGCGCGTCGTCCGCGGCCCCGGCGGCGGCGCCGGCCGCGGGCCCGCTCCCGGCGCCGGCGCCGACCAGCACCGTCTCGCTCTCCTCCACCAGCACCTCGTCCAGCGTGAGCACGCCGAGCCGGCTGCGCTCGCGGCGGCCGAGGACGTAGGAGAGGACGAAGACGAACAGCAGGCCGGTGGCGAGGGCCGGGATCATCGGTACGAAGATGTCGCTCGCGTCCAGCTTCAGCGCGGTGGCGGCGCGGGCGGTGGGGCCGCCCCAGGGCAGGGTGTTCATCACGCCGTTGGCCATGGCGGCGACACCGGTCATCACGACCAGGGACATCTTCAGGCGCTTGTACAGCGGGTACATCGCCGAGACGGTGATCATGAAGGTGGTGGAGCCGTCGCCGTCCAGGGAGACGATCGCGGCGAGGACCGCCGTGCCGACCACGATCCGCAGCGGGTCGGCCTTGCAGAACCGCAGGATGCCCCGCACGACCGGGTCGAAGAGACCGACGTCGATCATCACGCCGAAGTAGACGATCGCGAACATGAGCATCGCCGCGGTGGGCGCGAGGCCGGTGACGCCGTCGATGACGTAGTCGCCCAGTTTGGCGCCCTTGCCCACGCCCACGCAGAACAGCGCGGGGATGAGCACGAGCGCCGCGATCGGCGACATCTTCTTCAGCATGATCAGGACCAGGAAGGTCGCGATCATGGCGAAGCCGAGGATGGTGAGCATGAATGGTTACCTAACGTTCGCCCTTGAACATCCCACCTGGGGGCCGGCGGTGCGATGACGTTAGGTCCGTTCACTCGGCGTTAACAAGATGGTGAGGCGCGAGCAATAAGCGCGAAAGTCCAGGTCACGGCAGTGGGAGCAGGACAGCGGGTACGGCGTCGGGCAGCGCGGGCGGCGGTCCGGCACGGAACCGGTCCGGTGTGACCGGGGTGGCCGGTCTCAGTCGAGTACGCGGCCCAGATAGGCCCGCAGCAGGTCCCGGGTCTCGGCGATGACCGCCTCGTCCCCCTGCGGGTCGACCCGGAAGGCCAGTTGCACGAGGGTGTCGGCGGCCTCCACGGCGACCAGGAACACCCGCCGCAGGCCGGCGTCCGGGGTGCGGGCGAGATGGCCGGCCAGCAGCTCGGTCAGCCGGTCGGCGACCCGGGTGTTGGGCTCGCCGTGGCGGGAGCCGACCGGGATCTGGTTGCCGAAGTCGACCAGGGAGAAGCCGGGCGCGGTGCGCTTCATGGCCAGGTACTCGTCCAGGACGGCGTCCATGGCGGCCCGCCAGCCCCCGGTGCGGCTCTCCGCCAGCCGCTCGGTGACGCGCTCGACGTACCGCTCCAGGTTGCGCTGGGCGAGGGCGTCGGCCATCTCCCGCTTGTTGCCGAAGAAGCGGTAGACCGAGCCGATGGGGACGCCGGCGCGCTGGGCGACGGCGCGGGTGCTCAGGGCGTCGTAGCCGACCTCGTCGAGCAGGTCGGCGCAGGCGTCCAGGATTCTGGTCAGCCGTTCGGCGCTGCGCCGCTGGACGGGCGCGCGGCGGAGCGATGTCGCGTGGGGCACGGGCTTCATGATGCCTTTCCGCCGCGGTCCGGTGAAGCTCGCCCCAGAGTACGGAGACGGGCGGGCGGTCCACTCACCCGCCGGGGACGAGGCTGTGAGCAGTGGCCTTCCCGGGCCGGTCCGGACGGTGGCCGGGCGCCCGGCGGGCCTCCGGTGAGCCGTCATCCGGCCGGCACGCCGACCGGGCTCAGCCCTCCGGCGTACCCGGCGTACTCGGCGTACCCGGGGTGCGCGACGTACCCGGCGTACCCGGGGTGCGCGGGGACCGCCGTGCCGGGGGCGGTTCCTGGTCGGACACCGTGATGTCGGCGGTGCTCTGGACCGGCTTGCCGTGCACCGCCCACACCGTGCCGTCGTCGGCGTAGAGACGGGCGGTGATCCGGTGGGTGCCGTGCGGGACGAGGCCGGCGGGCAGATGGTGGGTCCGGGACCGCAGCCGGGCGACCCGGCGGCCGTCCACGAAGAGGTGGACGAGTCCGCGGCCGAGGACCGCGACCGGGCGCGTGCCGGGCTCCGAGCAGCGGAAGCGGCGCAGGGCCAGCCGGACGTCCCAGCCGCCGGCCGGGTCCGGGGCGACCTCGACGGCGACCTCGGGCGCGCCCTGCGGGGGCACCTCGCGCAGGTTGCGCCCGGTCTCGTCGGTGCCGTCCAGCACCTTGCCCACGGGCGAGGGCGAGACCCCGCCCCCGTGCGCCTCGCCGGCCGCGCAGGCCGCCGCCCCCCACGGCAGCAGGACGCACACCGCGAGCGCGACGAGCCGTCCACGCGTCCACTTCGTCCACGACATGATCCGGAGCGTAGAACAGCGCCCAGCCGCCCCGGATCCCCCTCGAGTCGGGTTCCGGCCATACCCCGGAGGGAGGACCCGGGAATGCTCTTGCGCGGGCCCGCACTCATTCCTACGGTGTCGCATAGGAATCGGGACGCGAGGAGCGATCATGAGCGGGGACGTACGGAAGACCGCCGAGGGGCTGTCGTATCTGACCGGATTCGGCAACGAACACGCCTCGGAGGCGGTGCCGGGCGCCCTGCCCGAGGGCCGCAACTCGCCCCAGCGCGCACCGCTCGGCCTGTACGCCGAGCAGCTGAGCGGTACGGCGTTCACCGAGCCGCGGGCGCACAACCGGCGCTCGTGGCTGTACCGCATCCGCCCCTCGGCCGCGCACCCGGCGTTCACCCGCACCGGCGAGGGCGCGCTGCGCACGGCGCCGTTCACCGAGACCGTGCCCGACCCCAACCGGCTGCGCTGGAACCCGCTGCCCGAGCCGCCGGCCGGCACCGACTTCCTCGGCGGCCTGTGGACACTGGGCGGCAACGGCGACGCGACCCAGCGCACGGGCATGGCGGTGCACCTCTATCACGCCAACGCCTCGATGGAGCGGGTCTTCTCGGACGCCGACGGTGAGCTGCTGATCGTGCCCGAGCGCGGCGGACTGCTGCTGCACACCGAGTTCGGCCGAATGTATGTGGAGCCGGCCCAGGTCGCGCTGATCCCGCGGGGGGTGCGCTTCCGTGTGGAGCTGACGGACGAGTCCGCGCGCGGTTATGTGTGCGAGAACTACGGGTCGCCGTTCCGGCTGCCCGACCTCGGTCCGATCGGCGCCAACGGCCTGGCGAACCCGCGGGACTTCCGGGCGCCGGTCGCCGCGTACGAGGACGTCGAGGGCCCGGTGGAGGTGGTGAACAAGTTCTGCGGCTCCCTGTGGACGGCCACCTACGACCACAGTCCCCTGGATGTGGTCGCCTGGCACGGCAACCATGTGCCGTACGTCTATGACCTGCGCCGGTTCAATGTGATCGGCACCATCTCCTACGACCACCCGGACCCGTCGGTCTTCACGGTCCTGACCTCTCCGTCGGACACGCCGGGCCTGGCCGGTGTGGACTTCGTGGTCTTCGCGCCGCGCTGGCTGGTGGGCGAGGACACGTTCCGGCCGCCGTACTTCCACCGGAACGTGATGAGCGAGTACATGGGCCTGATCGAGGGCGCGTACGACGCCAAGGCGGAGGGTTTCGTGCCGGGCGGCGGCTCGCTGCACAACATGATGTCGGCCCATGGCCCGGACCGGGAGACGTTCGACCGGGCGAGCGCGGCCGAGCTGCGGCCGCAGAAGGTCGACGACGGGCTGGCCTTCATGTTCGAGACCCGCTGGCCGGTGACGCTCACCGCGCGGGCGGCCGGGGCGGACCACCTCCAGCAGCGCTACGACGACGTGTGGCGCGGACTGGAACGTCACTTCCGGGGATGACCGGCGCCATTGCGCCGGACGTTCCCCGCCGGGTACGGATAGCCGCGTGACCTCCTTCGCTCCGGATTCGATCGTCCTGAACCGCAAGCTGCCGCTGTGGTACCAGGTGTCGCAGTCGCTGCGCGCCTCGATACTGGGCCGCTCCCCCGCCGACCCGCTGCGCCTGCCCACCGAGGAACGGCTGGCCGAGCACTACGGCGTGAGCGTGCTGACCATGCGGCAGGCGCTGAAGGAGCTGGAGGACGAGGGGTTGATCAGCCGGCACCGGCGGCGCGGCACGTTTATCGAGCCCGGGGCGCGGCGCGGGACGCCGGTGCGGCTGCTGGGCTCGGTGGACGCGATCGTGGCCCAGCAGTCCGGGATGACGACCGAACTGCTGGACCACGGCCGGGTGCCGGTGCCGGCCGGGCTCACCGAGTACTTCCCGGAGCTGGCGGAGGTGGCGTCGTACCACCGGCTGCGCAGCGACGAGAAGACCGGCGAGCCGACCAACCACGCCGTGAACCACATCCGTCCCGATCTGGCGGAGCGGATCGACCCGCGGGACCTGGTCCGCTGGCCGATGACGAAGGTGCTGCGGGACGTGGTGAAGGCGGACATCAGCCGGATCACGGACACCGTGGAGGCCCGGCTCGCCGACCCGGAGACGGCCCGGCTGCTCGACGTGCCGCTGCTCAGCCCGATCCTGCACTACACGGGGGTGACGTACGACTCCGCGGGCCGGGTACTGGACGTGGCGGTCATCCACTACCGGGGTGACCGGTTCTCGTTCACCGTCACGCTCGACGCCACCTGATCGCGGGGCGGGTCAGGCCGTACCATGCCCAGCGTGACGCACGACGACGCGCCGCCGCTGGCGGACCTCATGCCGTGGTCCGTCGCACCGCTGCGGCTGGGCCGCGCCTGGCCGGCGGCACCGGACGCGGCCTCGCTGCGGGCCCGCTGGGACGCCCTGCTCAAGGCCGAAGGCCCGGACCGGGAGGCCCTGTTCGAGCCGACCCGCGCGCGGGCGCTCACCTCGGCGGTGGGCCAGCTGCCCGGTCAGTCCACGGGGACGCGGCGGCTCGCGCGCGCCGAAGGGCCCTGCGCGGAGCCGGTGCGGGTGCTCGCCGCCCCCTTCGACGAGCAGTGGCTGATCCCGGACCACCGGCTGATCGACGCGGCCCGCCCGGAGCTGTGGCGGGTGGCGGACGCGGGGCAGGTGTTCACGGTGGAGTCGGGCGACGCGGGCCTGCCGCTGCTGGCGACCGGGCTGCTGCCCGCCCTGCGCGCCGGCCGGATCCGCCCGCTCTACCGCCGCCCCGGCGCCGCCGAACCGAATCTCGCCCCCGGCCTGCCAAACCTGCTGTCGGCCCGGCTGGGCGTCCGTGTCCCGGCACCGGACCTGCTGGCCTGGATCGTGGCGGCGGTCCGCCCGGACCTGACCGTCCCGCTCACCGCGGACCCGGACCTGTGGGCCTCCGGCGTGGAGCTGGGCCGCCGGGCGCTGTGGCTGATGCGGCGGGACGGCGAGCGCCCCCGGCTGCCGGGCGGGCGCCGGCCGTACGTGCGCGCGCCCCTGCCTCCGCGCCCGCTCGCGCTGCGCTACGACCCCGACGAGGAGGCCCTGTACCTGGAGGAGGGCCGTATCTCCCCGGTCCCGCCCGGGGTCTGGGAGTTCGAGGTGGCCGGGGTCCGGGTGCTCCCGTCCTGGTTCTCGGCCCGCACCGCCCCGGCCGGGCCGGGCACGCTCGCCGCGATCCGCCCGGCGTCCTGGCCGCAGGAGTGGACGTCGGAGCTGCTGGAGCTGATCACGGTCCTGGCGCTGCTGGCGGAGGTGCGGGCCCTGCGGGACGGACTGGAGGTGACGTCCCCGGTCACGGCGGCCGAACTGCGGGAGGCGGGCGTCCTGCCGGTTCCGGAGCGCTCCCGGCGCCCCGCCTCGGTCCTGGACCACCAGGAGGAGGGCCCGGACGGCCAGTTCGCCCTGCTCTGACCGCCGGCGCACCGGCCCGGCGCGACCGTCAGCCGGGGTACCACCGGACACCCCACCGACACACGGCCCCCGCTCGGGATCGCCGCCGGTTCACCGGCTCCCCGGCTCCGGACCGTTACCGGTTCACGGCTCGCCCGCTCCGGGCCGCCACCGACTCACGGCCCCCGCGCTCCGCGTCGTCACCGACGCACGGCCCCCGTTCCGGACCGCCGCCCTCTCACCGGCTCCCCCGTTCCGGGTCGAAGGAATCGATGACCCGTTCCACCATCCGTTCGAACACCGCTTCCAGGTCGATCGGTCCCGCGTCCGCCAGGAAGGCCGCCGCCATCCTCGGATAGGCGCCGCTGGCGATCCGGCCGCCCAGGTAGGCGATGCGGACCGCGTTCTCCTGCTCCTCCGACCAGGGCAAAGCGCGCACCCGCTCGGCGGTGTCGAGTTCGTTGCGGACGTACGTCGTGACCATGCCGTTCAGCATCGCGATGCACTCCAGCTTGGTGCCGTACGCCGCCTCCAGCGGGTCCAGGCAGGCCAGGCAGTGCTCCAGGTAGCGCAGGGCGTTCGGGCTGAAGCCGTAGACGGGTGACATCAGGCGCGGCAACCACGGGTGCCGGCGCATCAGCTCCCGGGTCTGCCGGGCGACCCGGCGCATGTCGGCCCGCCAGTCGCCGCTCGGCTCCCACGCCTCGTGCTCCGCGCCGGCCGCGTCCACCATCAGCTCGTACAGGTCCTCCTTGCGGGGGACGTAGTTGTACAGCGACATGGTGCCGCAGCCCAGCTCGGCCGCGACGTGCCGCATCGACACGGCGTCGAGCCCCCGCGCATCGGCGATCCGGACGGCCGCGGCGGCGATGTCGTCGCGCGTGTACGCCGGTTTCGGCCCCCGGCCGGTGCGCTCGGGGCGCGCCCAGATCACCTCGGGGACGGCCCCTCGGACTGCCATGGATCATCACCTCGGCCACCATCGTAGTTACGTACACCGTACGTAGTGCGGTATGGTCCCGGCATGACTACTACGTACGCTGTACTTAGTGAAGGTCTGGAGAAGCGCTTCGGCGCTGTGCGGGCCCTGCGCGGGCTGGACCTGGCCGTCGCCGAGGGCACGGTCTGCGGGCTGCTGGGGCCGAACGGGGCGGGGAAGACGACGGCGGTGCGGCTGCTGACCACGCTGCTGCGCCCGGACGCGGGCTCGGCGCGGATCGCCGGACACGACCTGGTGCGGGAGGCGGCGGCCGTGCGCCGCCGGATCGGGGTCACCGGGCAGTACGCCACGGTGGACGGGGACCTCACCGGCCGGGAGAACCTGCGGCTGTTCGCCCGGCTGCACCGGGTGCGCGGGCCGGCCGCCCGCGCGGACGCACTGCTGGAGCGCCTGGGGCTGACCGAGGCGGCCGGCCGGAAGGCGTCGACGTACTCGGGCGGCATGCGCCGCCGCCTGGATCTCGCCGCGAGCCTGGTCCGCCGGCCCGACGTGCTCTTCCTGGACGAGCCGACCACCGGACTCGACCCGGCCAGCCGCGCCCGTATCCGGCAGACCGTGCGCGAACTGAAGGAGGAGGGCACGACCGTGCTGCTGACCACGCAGTACCTGGAGGAGGCCGACCTGCTCGCCGACGACATCGCCCTGGTGGACCGGGGCCGGGTCGCCCACTCCGGCTCCCCCGCCGCGCTCAAGGCGCTCATCGGGTCGTCCGTGGAGGCCGTCGTCGCCGACGCCGGCGCGCTGGCGCGGGCCGCGGCCGTGCTGGACCGGCTGACCGGCCGTGAGCCCGTGTTCGACCGGGAGCGGAACGCGGTCGGCGCGGTCACCACCGACCCCACGCTGACCCTGCCCCGCCTGGTGCGCGAACTGGACGCGGCCGGCGTGCCGTTGCTGGACGCCGGCATCCGGCCGCCCACCCTCGACGACGTCTTCCTGCGGCTCACCGGAGAGTCCGCCCACAACGAGGAGAGTGCCGCGTGAGCGCATGGGCGTACGACGGACTGGCGATGACGGGCCGCCAGCTGCGCCGGGTCCGCAACAACCCGGGGCTGACGGTCCTGACGCTGATGATGCCGGTCAACATGCTGCTGTTCTTCGGCTATGTGTTCGGCAGCGCCCTGGCCATGCCGGGCCGCGAGTACCGCTCCTTCCTGGTGCCCGGACTGCTCGTCGCCACGGCCGCCGGCGGGGTGATGACGGGTATGTTCCAGGCCGCGCAGGACGTCCACCGGGGTGTGGCGGACCGGCTGCGCACGATGCCGGTGAGCCGGGCCGCCGTACCGCTCGGGCAGGCCGTCGCGGACCTCGTCGTCACGGCCGTCGGGACCGTGCCGCTGCTGCTGGTGGCGCTGGCCGTGGGCTGGCGGATCGAGGGGTCCGCGGCCGGGGCGGCCGGGGCCGTGGCGCTGCTGCTGCTCTTCCGGTTCGCCTGCACCTGCGCCGGGGTGTTCCTGGGTCTGCTGACCCGCAGCGAGGAGGCCGCCGGGCAGCTCGGCGCCGCCTCCTTCGTGCTGCCGCTGCTGTCGGACGCGTACATCCCCACGGACCACCTGCCGGGCTGGCTGCGCACGCTCGCCGAGTGGAACCCGATCAGCGCGGTGACGACCGCCCTGCGGGACCTCTTCGGCAACGCGCCCGTCCCTCAGGGCGCCGCCTGGCCGGTGGCGCACCCGGTCGCCGGGGCGCTCGCCTGGAGTCTGGCGCTGACCGCGCTGTTCCTGCCGCTCGCGGTGCGCCGGTACGCACGGGCCGGGTGACCCCGCGCTGCTGACAGCAGCGGAGGCCAGGGGAGATCATCCACCCCATGGAGCAACTCCCCCTGCCCCTGGAGGGCATCACCGTCGTCGCCGTCGAGCAGGCCGTGTCCGCGCCGTTCGCCACCCGGCAGCTCGCCGACCTGGGCGCCCGGGTCATCAAGGTGGAGCGGGTCGACGGCGGCGACTTCGCGCGCGGGTACGACACCGCGGCCGGCGGTCTCGCCTCGCACTTCGTGTGGTGCAACCGCGGCAAGGAGTCCCTCGCGCTGGACCTGAAGGACCCGCGCGGCCTGGACGTCGTACGGCGGCTGGTGGCGGACGCGGACGTGTTCGTGCAGAACCTCGCGCACGGCGCGGCGGCCCGGCTCGGCCTGGACGCGGCCACGCTGTGCGCCGCCCACCCACGGCTGATCGCGGTGGACATCTCGGGCTACGGCGGCTCGGGGCCGTACGCGGACAAGCGGGCCTACGACATGCTCGTGCAGTGCGAGTCGGGGCTGGTGTCGGTGACCGGGACGCCGGAGCAGCCGGTGAAGGCGGGCATCCCGGCGGCGGACATCGCGGCGGCCATGTACGCGTTCTCCGGTGTGCTCGCCGCGCTGGTACGGCGCGGGACGACCGGACGGGGCGGGCCGGTGGAGGTGTCGATGCTGGAGGCGCTCGCGGAGTGGCTGGGGCATCCGCTGCACCACACGATGCACGGCGGCGAGCCGCCCGTCCGCACCGGGCTCGCGCACGCCGTGATCGCGCCGTACGACGCCTATCCGACGGCGGACGGCGGGCGGGTGCTGCTGTCCGTGCAGAACGACCGCGAGTGGCGGCGGCTGGCCGGACAGGTGATCGGCCGCCCGGAGCTGGCCGCGGACCCGGCGTACGCGACGAACGCCGCGCGGGTCGCACACCGGGAGCGGACCGACGCGCTGGTCGCCGGGGCGCTGCGGGTGCTGGACACCGAGGAGGCGGTGGCCAGGCTGGAGAGGGCGGGCATCGCCTGCGCCCGACTGCGGGATCTGCGCGGGCTGGCGGAGCATCCGCAGCTCGCGGCCCGGGGGCGGTGGCGCCGGGTGGGAACGCCGGCCGGGCCGCTTCAGGCGCTGCTGCCGCCCCTCACGCTGCCGGGCGGAGACGAACTACGGATGGGTGACGTGCCCGCGCTCGGGCAGCACACCGAAGCGCTGCTGCGTGCCGTGGGGATGACGGACGACGAGGTGGCAGCGCTGCGCCGGGACGGTGTGGCGGCCTGAGCGCGGCCCCCCTGCCCGGGTGGGGGGACCCGCGGCGCGGTCAGTGACCGCCGAACAGCGAGCGGCGCAGCCGGCGCAGCGGCGCGAAGAGGGAGACGCGGCTGACCCGCGCGCCCCGGTCGCTGCGCGCGTGTACCGGAGCACGTGCCGTCAGCTCACGCATGAGCGAGGTCGCCTCGACCGTCTCCCGCTGCGGTATGGCGGGTCCCGCCAGCACCGACAGATGGCGGTCGAGGCGCGAACTGGTCGCGCTGCTCCCGCAGGTGATCGCAGGGACCCTGGCCCTGCTGCGTACTGTTATCTGTTCCATGTCACTCCCCACCCGTACGAGTCACCCGGCCCGGGCAGGCTAACCCTATCGCCCCGGTGGAGCACACGGGTATCTCGGGCACAGGATTCACCTTCCCTGTAAGGGGGTTGACCATCCCTCGGTGACTACTCTCCGAATCCGACCGATTTCAGGGTGAGTTGGACAATCGGCAGGCCGGCGGGGCGAGCTGGTCCGGCGTCCGGTCCGGTGGTTACGGCGGGTGACGCCAGGGAGGGGCCGAGCCCGGCGGGCGGGCCGCCGGGTCCGGCGAGGGTGACGGCGGCCTCGCGCGCGGACACGGAAGCGATCACTCCGGTACCGCGCTCCCGGCCGTCCGCGGGGACGGCCGGGAGCGGACGGAACGTGGGCGATCTCACGTGCCCGGCCCGGTGACGGCCCGGAGTTTTCACCCGGAAGGGCGAGCCCGTACGGTCACGCCGCGCTGGTGAACACCGGCAGGTAGCCACCGGAGTGGCCGGCCGCGGTCGGGTGGTACGACTCGCCGATGTCGAGCCAGTCGACGCTGTGCAGCCAGGAGTCGCCGGAGCAGATCTCGTGGCCGGTGAACGTGGTGCGGACGTCGCCGAAGGCGAAGTGGTGGGCGGTGGCACGGGTCTTGATGACGGCGTCCATGTAGTCGGCGGCGTCGTTGATCGCGGACCGCTTGGTCTCGGAGAGGCCGAGGCAGGTCTGGCCCAGCAGGTAGAAGCGGGGGTAGCCGATGACGACCACCCGGGCGGACGGGGCCTTGGCCGTGATCGCGTTGTAGACGGCGTCCAGCTTGGCGGGGAGCGTGTTGGCGACGTACGCCTTGGCGGTGTTGATCCGGGACAGGCAGGTGCTGTCGGACTGGAGCACACAGGTCGTCATGACGTCGGAGAAGCCCGCGTCGTTGCCGCCGACCGTGAGGGACACCAGTGAGGTGGAGGAGTTCAGGGAGCCGAGCTGGCCGGCGAGTACGTCGTCCGTCGTCGCGCCCGAGCAGGCGTTGAAGGCGAACGAGGAGGGGCTGTGGGCGGCGTTCCACAGGTACGGGAACGCCTTGGTGCTGCGGTCGCAGTTGCCGCTCGAACTGATGTAGCTGCCGGCGCCCACCCCGGAGGAGTAGGAGTCGCCGAGCGCCACATAGCCGCCGGCCGCCGCTGTCGGGGACGCCTGCGCCGAAGCGGCCCCGGTGAGACCGAGGCCGGCGGCGAGGAGGAGCGAGGTCACGAATCCGGTGAAACGGGAACGTCTCATGGAACCTCCTTTAGCAGGATCTCTGCCGTAACTTTCGTAGCAACTACGCGCGTTGACGGGAAGTGTCCATGCCAAAACTTTTGCCCTCTCAACATATTCGCCGCATGTCGTTCACCGCTCAGTTATTACGTGGACATGTCATATTGGCCGATCATCCGTCAACTTCCGTCCACAGCGAGCGGGGCCGCCTCCGACGGAACGTCAGGGCGGAAATACCGTGCGCGGAGCCCGTCCGTGCCGGATCATGGGCGGCATGGCCGCGAACCCACAGGACGCTCTGCCGATCCGGCTCCACGTCGACGACTCCGATTCGCCGTCCGACGTCGTCGACGCGCTGTTCCTCGGCCGCTTCGCGACGGGCGAGCAGCCGTTCTCACACGCGCTGAACATCGACCGCGTGCGCTCGGGAGCGACCCTGCTGCCCGACGGCGCCCGGGTGCTGCGGGTGGCCCGCGACGACGACCGCAGCGCCACCCTCGCCGAGGGGGAGGGCTGGACCCTGCTGGTCTCCCGCTGGAACCGGGGCGCGGACGTGACGGTCACCGCGACCAGCGCCGAACTGGCCAAGGGCATCCTCGACCAGGCCACGGACGGCGCGACCGACGAGCCGGAACCGCAGCCCGAGAACGTGACGATGGGCTTCTGGTACGTCTCGCCCCGGCGCGGCCCGCACCGCACCACCCGGCAGATCTCCGCCGGCACCTGGGACGAGGTCCGGGGCAACTACACGGCACCGGTGGCGGGCGCCATGGACCGTCTGATGCGGACCACTCCCGACGACATCGCCGGCCGGCTGCTGCTGCTCCACGGCCCGCCGGGCACCGGCAAGACCTCCGCGCTGCGCACGCTGGCCCGCTCCTGGCGGGACTGGTGCCAGGTCGACTGCGTCCTGGACCCCGAGCGGCTCTTCTCCGACGTCGGCTATCTGATGGACATCGCGATCGGCGAGGACGACGGCGCGGGCAAGGGCCGCTGGCGGCTGCTGCTGCTGGAGGACTGCGACGAGCTGATCCGCGGCGAGGCCCGGCACACGGCGGGCCAGGCCCTGTCCCGGCTGCTGAACCTCACCGACGGGCTGCTCGGCCAGGGACGCAACGTGCTGGTCGGGGTCACCACCAACGAGGACCTGGAGCGACTGCACCCGGCCGTGGTCCGGCCCGGCCGCTGCCTGGCCCGTATCGAGGTGGGCCCGCTGACCCGCCGGGAGGCGGTGGACTGGCTCGGCACCGAGCAGGGCGTCGGCCGGGACGGCGCGACCCTGGCCGAGCTGTACGCGCTGCGCCGGGGCACCTCGCCGACCTCGGTGCCGGGGGCGCGGGAGGGAGCGGACGCGGGGCTGTACCTGTGAGTGCTTTCATGAGGGTATGACCCTGTATGTCGGCACGTCGGGGTGGCAGTACAAGGACTGGCGGGACCTCGTCTACCCGGCCGGGGTGCCGGCGCGGCTGTGGCTGGAGGAGTACACGCGGCTCTTCGCCACCGTGGAGGTCAACAACGCGTTCTACCGGCTGCCGTCCTACGACACCTTCGCCGCCTGGCGGGGCCGGGTGCCGCCGGACTTCGTGGTCGCGGTCAAGGCCAGCCGGTTCCTCACCCACGTCAAGCGGCTGAAGGAGCCCGGGGAACCGGTGCACCGGCTGCTGACGCAGGCGGCGGGCCTCGGCGACCGGCTCGGCCCCGTCCTGCTCCAGCTCCCGCCCACCCTGCGCGCGGACCCGGCCCTGCTGGACGCCTGCCTGGCCTGTTTCCCGCCCGGCACGAGGGTCGCGGTGGAACCCCGGCACGACTCCTGGTGGACGGCCGAGGTGCGCGAGGTGCTGACGTCCCGGGGCGCGGCTCTGTGCTGGGCGGACGTCTTGGCCCGCCCGGTCACACCGCTGTGGCGCACCACCGGCTGGGGCTACGTCCGCTTCCACCAGGGCCGGGCCCGCCCCTGGCCGCGCTACGGCCGGCGCAGCCTGGAGACCTGGGCGGACCGGATCGCGACCACCTGGCCGGACGGGGAGGACGTGTACGCGTACTTCAACAACGATCCGGGCGGTGCGGCGGTGGCGGACGCGGTGGCGTTCGCCCGGACGGCGAGGCGAGCGGGCCTGCCGACCAGCCGCGCACCGGAACCGGCGAGACGCACGTGACCTGCCCCGCCACCGGCGGGCGAGACACACGCGACCTCCCGCCACCGGCGGGCGAGAGGCGAGCGGCGGCCCGGTCGGCTTGTCCTCTCCGGCCGGTACGGCGCGATGGTGCCGGGGCCGGCCCGGGGCTGCCGGGCCCCGGCCTGGGGCGGTGGGCCCCCTACCCCCCGTAGGCCGCCCGCAGGGCGTCGCGTACGGCGGCCAGGGCCTCCGGCTCGCCCAGCCCCAGCCGCCTGGCCCGCTCGGCGTACGCCTGGGCGGCGAGGGACGCCTCGCGCTCCGCGGCCGAGCCGGCGGCGGCCACGAAGGTGCCGTTGCGGCCCCGCGTCTCGATCACCCCGTCGCCCTCCAGCGCCCGGTACGCCTTGGCCACGGTGTTCACCGCGAGCCCCAGGGACTCGGCCAGCCCGCGCACGGTCGGCAACCGGTACCCCACCGGGAGCGCCCCGGACCGCGCCTGCTCGGAGATCTGCGCCCGCACCTGCTCGTACGGGGGCGCGCTGTCATCGATGCGGATCTTCAGGCTCACAGGGGCGATTGTCCCGCATCCGCCGGAAAATCAGAGGCGGTCCGGTCTCCCGGCCCGTACGGTGCCTGCTCATGACCGTGCTCATGCGGAATCCGAACCCGGAGGTGCGCCCTGTCCGCGAACTCTGCTGAACCGGCGGGCCGGCTGGAGGTCGTCCTGCGCAAGGCGGGCCGGACGAAGATCCGTTACCCGGCGGAGCTGCTCCAGGACGACGGCACCCGGATCGCCGTGCGCGCGCCGTGGGCGGGTGCCGGGGTCCGCGACTTCGGGTTCGTGCGGTTCGAGCCGGGCGATGTGTTCACCGAGTACTACTGGCGGGACCGGTGGTACGCGGTGAAGGAGGTCCGCGCCGCGGACGGCTCCGTCAAGGGCTGGTACTGCGACGTCACACGCCCCGCGGTGCGCTCGGGCGCGGAGCTGGTCGTGGAGGACCTCGACCTGGACCTGTGGCGGTCGGCCGACGGGCGGGACGTGCGGCGCCTGGACGAGGACGAGTTCGCCGCCGGCGGGCTCGCGGCGGCGGACCCCGGGGCCGCGGCCGCCGCGGTGGCCGCGCTCGACACGCTGGAGGCGCTGGCGGTCCGCGACGGCGGCTTCACCGCGCTGCTGGCCTGACCGGGCCGGGCGGCACCGGGTCACCGGGTCACCGGGTCACCGGGTCACCGGGTCACCGGGTCACCGGGTCACCGGGTCACCGGGTCACCGGGTCACCGGGTCACCGGGTCACACCATGGCCACCACTGCGTACCGCTCGTCGTCGACCTCCTTGCCCCACAGCGCCGAGTCCCCGGAGAGCCGCTCCACGCGCGCCTCCCGGACCAGCGGCTCCAGCAGGGCGGTGAGCCGATCGGCGGGTATGCCGACCGGCGCGAGGGTTCCCCAGACGCCCTCCACGAGCACGAACCGGCCGCCGGGCCGCAGCAGCTCCCGCCAGTGCCGCAGCGCGCCGGCCGGGTCCGGCAGGGCCCACAGCACATGCCGGACCAGGACCGCGTCGAAGCGCCGCCCGCCCACCGGCGGGGCCCCGGCGTCCCCGCGCAGGACCTCCGCCGGGTGCCCGGTCAGCTTGGCCCGGGCGCGCTCGGTCATCGCCGGGGAGCGGTCGACGGCCGTCACGCGGTGGCCCTGTCCGGCGGCGAGGAGCGCCAGGCTGCCGGTGCCGCAGCCGAGGTCGAGGACGTGGGCGGGAGGCGCGGGGAACCAGGCGCGCAGGCGGCCGGCCCAGGCCGCGCGGACCTCGGGATCGCGCAGCCCGTGGTCCGGTTCGTCGTCGAAAGCGGCGGCCCGCGCATCCCAGTCCGTTTCCTGGGCAGCCGCAACGCTGGACGTGTTCTCGCTCGTCATGCCCAGAGGGTGACACACGCCACTGACAGTGCGGTCGTGACAGCCGCCACCGACATACCGGCACCCGAGGAACTCTCGCCACAAACGTCCGCCTCCGCGCACAGCGGAGCCCGGCGGGCACTGGAGGAGGCAGCCATGCGCCGTGTGACCCTGCAAAAGCTCCCGAAGAGGACCGACAGCCGGCGGATCCGCGAGGAGGCGCGAGAGCGCCCGGCGGACCGCCCGGAGGTGCGCAAGGACATCGCACGCGTCTGGTGGCCCGACGGCTGACGCCTCCGTCTGAGCGGGGGCTCAGCGCAGCCTTAAGCAGACCATAAGGATCGCCGCGGCCGGCGACTTCCCGCCGTCCCCGGGCTAGCTTCGGATCACCCACGGGATCGCGCCCGGTGCGCCGTCACCGGTGGTGAGGTGCCGGGGCCTGTCCGGCGGCTCAGGCCGGACAGGCCCCGACGGGCCTCAGAGGGCCGAGGCGCAGGTGGTGGGGGTGGCGTGGGCCGGGTCGAGGGCGTTGGCCACCTCGTGGAAGGCGATCCGGTCGGTCAGGCCGATCGCGAGGTGCTCGGACAGGTCCAGCGGGCACAGGTCCTGGAGCAGGACGTTGTGGACGCCGGGGCCGCTCAGGTACTGGGTGCGCCAGGGGGTCACCACCTCGTCGTACCGGGTGGCGATGACGGTGTAGCGCACTCCGGGGACGGTGTCGCCGCCCGCGTTGAGCCGGGTGACGAAGTCGGAGCCGGTGATCTGGTCGGTGAGGCCGGGAGTGGCGGCTTCGAGCAGGTCCGCGGCGCCGGGGAAGTACGGCAACAGGCGGGTGAGGCCGTCCAGGTCGGTGCCGTGGTTGTCGGGGGCGAGGCCGACGAGGGCGTTCACCTTGGCGGCGCCGCCGAGGAACTTCAGATAGTGGCGGGGCATCATGCCGCCCTGGGAGTGGCCGACCAGGTCGGCCTTGGCGGCTCCGGTCGCGGCGAGCACCCGGTCGACGAAGGCGGACAGCTGCCCGGCGGACTCGGCGATGGGTCCGAGGCCGTGGAAGACGGGGACGCCGGGGAGCCGGCCGTAGTCGAGCGAGTAGACGCAGTAGCCGCGGTCCGTGAGGTACGGGGCGAGGCCGAGCCAGTTGTCGACCGAGTTGCCGAAGGTGCCGTGGACGAGGACGACGGGGCGGGGGTGCGCGGCGGACGGCTTGCAGGTGTAGTCGTTCCAGCCCCGGCTGGGGGCGGCGGCGGCGGTGCCGGAGGCGCTTGCGGCGGCGGCCGGCACGAGGGCGGCGGCGACGCCGAGGAGCAGCGCGGCGAGCGGTCTGAGCGCTCTCTTCCAGGGCAGCATCGTGTGATCTCCTTGCGGCTCAAGGGGGGTGCACGGGCCTGACCCTGTGATCCGGATCACGGGATGCTGTTCATCCGTCAAGTTACGGGCGAGTAGCGCACGCGTGAAGTTACGCGTCGGTAAAAACTTCCGGTGCTCACCGGACCCGGCGCCCGCCGGGCCCGGGAGCGGCCCCGCCGGTCAGGCCGCCAGCGTGCCCGGACGGATCGCGTGGGGGCCGAACTTCGCCCGGGCGCGGTCCGCGACCTCCTCGATGCGGCGGGCCTTCTCGTCCACGGGGTCGAAGGTGAGCTGGTGGGCGGCCCGGTCGGCGGAGGTCAGGTCTTCGGCGCGCAGGGCGAGCGCGCGGACCCGGGCGCGCTGGAGCCCGAGCGCCTCGTACATGCCGTAGGCCGCCTTCGTCAGGGCCGCCGAGTGCGCGGTCGGCTCGGTCAGGGCGCGGCTGCGGGTGGTCGCGGAGCGGTCGGCGTAGCGCACGGTCAGGGTCAGGGTGCGGCAGACCTTCTCCACCGCGCGCAGCCGGGCGCCGATCTCCTCGGTGGCCGACAGCAGTGCCTTGCGGTGCCGGTCCGGGTCCAGTTCGTCGATGCCGAAGGCCCGTTCCGTCATCAGCGACCGCGCGACGCCGTTCGGGACGACCCGGCCGCGGTCGACGCCGCCCGCCTTCTCCCGCAGCTCCCGGCCCGCCCGCGCGCCGATCAGCCGCTGGAGCGTGGACAGCGGTGCGGCGGCGACCCGGCCCAGGGTGTCCAGGCCGTACTCGCCCAGGACGCGGGCGGTCGCCGGGCCGACGCCGGGCAGCGCGGTCACGGGCTTGTCCGCGAGGAACCCGGCGACGGCGTCCGCGGGCACCGCGCGGGTCGTCCCGGGCCGGGCGTCGCGCAGCGCCACGCGGGCCAGCATCGGGTCCGGACCGGCGCCGATCACGCAGTCGACGCCGTACCGCGCGAGGGCCCGCACCCGGATCACCGAGGCCAGCTCCACCGCGTCGCGCCCGAAGTACCGCTCGGCGCCGCGCAGATCGGCCAGCGCCCCGTCCGGCGGCAGCGCCTCCACGACCGGGGTGAACTCCTCCAGCAGCCCGAGCAGTCCGGGCAGGGCCGCCTCGGACGCCGGCGGCAGCTGGAAACGTACGCAGAGGATGGTCATCCCGCACTCCCCGGACTCTGGTGCCACAACTTCCGTATCGCCGCGGGTGCTTGCGCGGCGTCCTGACCCGCGGGCCGCAGATCGGCCCAGGGGTGCATCTCGTAGCCCGTGGGCAGGCGGATCGTCCGGCCCGTCCCCGCGCCCGGGGCGGCGGAGCCGGCCGGCGCCGGCCGTCCGTCGGAACCGGCGAGCCGGGCCCGGAGCGGACCGTCCCCGCCGCCGTCCTCCGTCGTGGTCCCGGACGGTCCGGCCAGCCGGGCCGCGACCCCGTCGAGGCCCTCCGCGTGCCGCACCTCCACCAGGTCGGCGAGGTTCCAGGCGGCGGAGCCCACCACGCTGAAGCTGCGCGGTCCGCGCCGCTGCACCACTCCGCGCACCAGCAGCAGCCAGGAGTGGAAGACGGTGTGGGCGCAGGCGTCGTGGGAGTCGTCGAAGAACGCGAGGTCGACCAGGCCCGTGCCGTCGTCCAGGGTGGAGAAGATGACCCGCTTGCCGGACCGGACCGGCGGGGTCTGGGTGGCCGCCTTGGCGCCCGCGACCAGCACGGTCTCCCCGTGCCGGACCTCGCGCAGCCGGCGCGCGGAGACCACGCCCAGCTCCGCCAGGAACTCCTGGTGGTCGTCCATGAGATGGCGCGAGGTGTCCATGGACAGCACGCCCAGCTCGGCGCTGAGCCGTTCCGCCGGGGTCAGGTCCGGCAGCCCGGCCGGCGCGGTCCGCCGGCCCCCGGCGAGCGGGAGCTGGCCACCGCCGCCGCCCCGGGCGCCCCGGTGCAGCTCGGTCAGGTGCAGTTGCAGATCGCGCCGGTTGGCGCCGAAGGCGTCCAGCGCGCCCACCTGGGCGAGCCGTCCGGCCAGCGGTCTGCTGGGCCGGGCCCGTTCCCAGAAGTCCAGCAGGGAGGCGTACGGCTGTCCGTCCTCGATCCGCCGCGCCTCGGCCTCGCTGATGCCGTGGACGTCGCGGAGGGCGAGCCGCAGTCCCCACACCTCCGGTGATTCGGACACCAGTTCGATCCGGTGGGCGGCCCCGGAGACGTTCACGTCCAGCGGCAGGACCGGCACCCCGCGCCGCCGGGCGTCGGCCAGCAGCAGCCGCTTCGGGTACATCCCGGGGTCGTGGGTGAGCAGTCCGGCGTAGAAGGCGGCCGGGTGATGGGCCTTCAGCCACGCCGACTGGTAGGTGGGCACGGCGAAGGCGACGGCGTGCGCCTTGCAGAAGCCGTACGACCCGAACGCCTCCACGATCTCCCAGGTGCGCCGGATCGTCTCCGCGTCGTACCCGCGCAGCGCCGCCCGCTGCGCGAACCACACCCGGATCCGTCCCTGCGACTCCGGGTCGGACAGTCCGCGCCGCACCCGGTCGGCCTCGCCCCGTCCGCAGCCGGTCAGGGTGGCGACGATGTCGATGACCTGCTCGTGGAAGACGACGACCCCGTACGTCCCCGCCAGCGCCTCCTCCAGGTCCGGGTGCGGATAGCGCGCCGGCGCCCGGCCGTGCCGGGCCTCGATGAAGGGCCGCACCATGTCGGCGGCGACGGGCCCGGGCCGGAACAGCGAGATGTCGACGACCAGGTCGTGGAAGGTGCTCGGCTGGAGCCGTCCCACCAGGTCCCGCTGGCCGGGCGACTCGATCTGGAAGCAGCCCAGCGTCTCGGCCGAGCGGATCAGCCGGTACGTCTCCGGGTCCCCGGGCGGCACCGCGTCCAGGTCGATCCGCCGCCCGGCCGCCCGCTCCACCTCGGCGACCGCGTGCGCCATCGCCGACTGCATCCGCACGCCCAGCACATCCAGTTTGAGCAGCCCCAGGTCCTCCACGTCCTCCTTGTCGAACTGCGCCATGGGCAGCCCCTCGCCGCTGGTCGGCACCACCGGCGTACGGGCGAGCAGGGAGGCGTCGGACAGGAGCACCCCGCACGGGTGCATGGCGATCCCGCGCGGCAGCGCGTCGAGCGCCTCCACCAGCTCCCACAGCCTGCCGTACTCCTCCTTGCGCGCCGCCAGCCGCCTCAGCTCGGGCAGCTCCTCCAGGGCGGCCCGGGCGTCCCGGGCCCGGATGTGCGGGAAGGACTTGGCGACCCGGTCGATCTCGGCCGGGTCCATGGACAGCGCGGCGCCCACGTCCCGGATGGCGTGCCGGACCCGGTAGGTCTCCGGCATGGCGACGGTCGCGACCCGCTCGCCGCCGAACCTGCCGATGACCGCCCGGTAGACCTCCAGCCGCCGCGCGGACTCCACGTCGATGTCGATGTCGGGCAGCACCACCCGCTCCCTGGACAGGAAGCGCTCCATCAGCAGTCCGTGCTCGACCGGATCGGCGTGCGCGATCCCCAGCAGGTGGTTGACGAGCGACCCGGCGCCGGAGCCGCGGGCGGCCACCCGGATGCCCATCTCCCGGACGTCGTCAACGACCTGGGCGACCGTCAGGAAGTACGAGGCGAAGCCGTGGTGGGCGATGATGTCCAGCTCGTCGTGCATCCGCTCCCAGTACGCGCGCCGGCCGCCGTAGCCGAGCCGCAGCATGCCCGCCGCCGCCCGGGAGGCGAGCGCCCGCTGCGCGGTGCGCCGGCCGGCGCCGACGAGGTGCGGCTCGGGAAAGTGCACGCTGCCCAGGCCCAGGTCGTCCCGGGGGTCGACCCGGCACTCGGCGGCGGCGGCCCGGGTCTGCTCCAGCAGCCGGCCGGCGGCCTCCCGCCGGAACCCGGCGGCCTCCACGACCCGCTCGGCGGCGTCCAGCATGGCCCGCCCGTCCTTCAGCCACGCCTCGCCCGAGTCCAGCCCGCCCCGCGGGTCGACCGGCGTCAGACGGCGCGCGGCGTCCAGCACGTCGGCGACCGGTCCCTGCCCGGGATCGGCGTACCGGACGGCGTTGCTGAGCACCGGCCGCACCCCCTGCTCGGCGGCGAACCCGACGGTACGGGCCGCCAGCCGCAGGGAACCGGTCCCCGTGCCCGTCCGCCCGTGCCAGACGGCCTCCAGCCGCAGCGCGTCGCCGTAGACCTCGCGCCACGGGACCAGCAGCTCCGCCGCCCGGTCGGGCCGCCCGGCGGCGAGTGCCCGTCCGACGTCCGACTCCGGTCCGAGCAGCACCAGCAGTCCGTCGTCCCGGTGGGCGGTCCACGGCAGCAGCGGGGTCCCTCCCCCGGCGTGCGCCGCCGTGACCAGCCGGCACAGGCCGGCCCAGCCCCGGGCGCCGTCCCGGGCGAGGAAGGTCACCCGGGGCGCCGACTCGTCCACGAAGGCGCCGCCGCGCACCGGGGTGCGCCGCCGCTCCCGCGGCGCGGTCCGCCGCGCCGCCACCGCCAGGTCCACTCCGAACAGCGGACGGACGCCCGCCCCGGCGCACGCCTTGGCGAAGCGCACGGTGCCGGCGAGGGTGTCGCGGTCGGTCAGGGCGAGGGCGCCCATGCCCCGTTCCGCGGCGCGCTCGGCCAGCCGCTCCGGGTGGGACGCCCCGTACCTCAGGGAGAACCCGGAGACGGTGTGCAGATGCGCGAAGCCCGGCACAGCCACCTCCCGCACACATGGAGTCCCGAACGACTCTCGAACACTAGTTCCCTACTTCTCTTCCCACCCTACCTCCATTCCGAACATGTGTACGACTTATCGGAGCACCCCTCCGACCTGCGCAAACATCTGCGCGACCGCATGACGAAGCCCCCGCGTGCCCTGGGGCGCGCGGGGGCCGGACCGGTGCGGGGCCGGTCAGAAGACGTGCACTCCATAGGCGCTCAGCGCCTCGGTGACCGGCTGGAAGAACGTCGTGCCGCCGGAGGTGCAGTCGCCGCTGCCGCCCGAGGTCAGGCCGTAGGCCGTGGTACCGCCGTACAGCGGGCCGCCGGAGTCGCCGGGCTCGGCGCAGACGGTGGTCTGGATCAGACCGGAGACGACGTCGCCGCCGCCGTAGTTGACCGTCGCGTTGAGCGCGGTGACCCGGCCGCTGTGCGTACCGGTCGTGGAGCCGCGCCGGTAGACGGTCGTGCCCACGGAGGGCGTGGCCGCGCTGGTGATGTCCTGGCTGCCCACGGAGCCCGACTTGGCGACCGAGCTGTTGGTGTAGCGCACGATGCCGTAGTCGTTGCCGGGGAAGCTGGAGCCGGCCGTGGTGCCGAGCGTGGTGGAGTGGGAGGAGTCCGACCACCAGGTGCCCGCGCCGTCGGTGCAGTGCCCGGCGGTCAGGAAGTAGTAGGCGCCGCTGGAGTCCTGGACGTTGAAGCCCAGCGAGCAGCGCCAGCTGCTCGCGTAGATGGCGTCGCCGCCGGAGATCAGCTTGTTGAACTTGCCCGGCGTGCGCTTGACGACCAGGGCGTCCGCGGCCGCGCCGGCCTGCTTCTTGATCTTGGCGATCCCGGCCTGGGTCACCGTGCTGTCGGCGGTGACCACGACGCGGTGGGTCCGGGCGTCCACCGCCCAGGCCGTGCCGGGGACGTCGGCCTTGAGGACGGAGTCGCTCGCCTGGGTGAGCTGGGCGGCGCTGAACGTGTGGGCGTCACCGGCGTTGGCGGTGGGGGCGGCGAACGCGGCGGCGGCGAGGAAGCCGGCGGCCACGGCGGTCAGCCGGGTGCGTCTTGTGGTGCCGGCGCGGGGAGTGGTGCGCTTGATCCTCACGTTTCGTTCCCTCCAAGGGAAGTCGGGGGCCCGCGTGGGGTCGGGGCCCGTGAGGCGCAGCCAGGGACCCGGCCGGATTCGGCATACGCATGCCCCTGACAAGCGCTGGTGGGGAGTATTCGGCCGAACGGCCGGTCGGCACAAGAGTGCCTTTCGGCCGTCGGACCACGCTCCCCACCACCCGAACGCCTAGCCCACGCGGCGCTCACCCGCCTCGACGGCCGCGTCCAGCGTGTTGCCGGGGGCCGGGAAGGGGCAGATGAAGTGGTCGGCGAGGGCGCACGGCGGGAGCTGGGCCCGGTTGAAGTCGACGCTCGTGCGCCCCTCGGCGTCCGGTGCCTGCGGGTACAGGAAGCGGAACCGGAAGCTGGTGCTCCCACTGGTGGCGTCGGCGAACACCGCCCACAGCCGCCCGTCCGGCAGCTGCGCGACCTTCAGCGTCCGCTCCCGGCCGGCCAGCGGGAACGTCAGCTCGCCGGCGAGGGCGAAGCCGCGTTCCCGGCCGTCGGCGTTGCCGACCCGGATCGTGCGCGTGCTCTCGTACGGCGTGAACCGGCCCGGCACCACCCAGCGGGGGTCGTAGGGAGTGGCCTCGATGCCCGGGAAGGTCCGCCGGGCGGCGGACTCGGGGTCGTACACCCGCACGCCCCACACGCCCTCGCGCACCAGGACGACCAGCCGCCGCGCACCCAGCGCGACCTGCGACTCGGCCTCCGGGCCCTGGTCGGCGGCCAGCCGGACCTCGCCCGTGAAGGGCCGTCCGGACACGGTCAGGCCGTCGGCCGCGGCGGCGGTGAGGACCACGCCGTCGCCGTCCGCCACCCAGTTCCCGGGAATGTCCGGAAGTCGCCCCTCCGGATAGTCCTCGATCCAGTGCGTCGCGGTCAGCGCGAGCGGTCCGTAGGGCGCCGAGACGCTCTCCACCCGCTGCTCGTGCCACTGCTTCCAGGCGTCGGACGCATCGGTCGTCATCTCAGATTCCTTTCATCGGTGATCCCTCCCGGCACCCCGAGATGGGAGCGGAGCGTGTCGCCCCGGTATTCCGTGCGGAACGCGGCGCGTTCCTGGAGCAGCGGCACCACCCGGTCCACGAACTCCTCCAGCCCGCCGGCCGGGAGCTGCGGCACCAGGACGAACCCGTCGGCGGCCCCCTGCCCGGCGTAGTGGTGCAGATCGGCGGCGACCGTGTCGGGCGTGCCGACGAAGGACTGCCGGCCGCTCGCCTCGATCACCGTCTCCCGGACGGACAGCCCCTTCTCCTCGGCCAGCGCCCGCCAGCGGGCGGCGAGCGCGCGCAGGCGGGGGTCGCGGGTCTCCGGCTCGCTGTCGGGCAGCGGGCCGTCCGGGTCGTATCCGGGCAGGTCCGTTCCCCAGACGCGCTCCAGCGCGTACAGCGCGTACCGCGGGGTGACCAGGTGCCGTCTGATCCCGGCGGCCCGCTCCTGCGCCTCGGCCGCGGTGTCCCCGAGGACGACGGTGATCAGGGACATGATCCGCAGGTCGCGCGGGGTACGGCCGTACGCCGCGAGCCGCCGTTTGACGTCGGCGTAGCGGGCGCGGGCCGGCCCCGGCGGGGCGTGCCGGACCAGGAGCACGTCGGCCGAGGCCGCGGCCAGCTCCCGGGCCCGCTCGGTCTCCCCGGACTGGATCACCACGGGCTGCCCCTGGGGCGAGCGGGGCAGCCCGAACTCGCCCGCGATGTCGAAGTACCGGCCGCGGTGGGCGAACGGCCGGGGCACCCCGCCGGGGCTCCACGAATCCCACAGCCGCCGGGCCGCCAGGACGAGTTCGGCGGCCCGGCCGCAGGGGTCGAAGGGCCCTTCGAAGCGGTGGTCCGGGCCCCGGCGGACATCCGCCGGCGCCGTCACCCGCCAGCCCGCCCGGCCCGCGCTGAGGTGGTCCAGGGTGGCCAGCCTGCGGGCGAGTTCGTACGGCTCCCCGAAGACGGCGTTCACGGTGGCGGCCAGCCCGAGCCGGGTGGTGATCCCGGCGAGCGCGTTCAGCACGGCGACCGGCTCGGGCCCGCCCACCGGGTCCAGCTCGTGCAGCCGGCCGCGGTGCTCGGGCAGCGGCGGTTCCTCGTCGAGCAGGAGGAAGTCGAACAGACCGCGCTCGGCGGTGCCGGCGAGCCGTTCGTAGGTGGCGAACGCGAGCCGCGAGCCGGCGCGGGTGCCGGCCCACACCGACCGGCCGGCCGCGTCGCCGTCCCGGCCGGCCCCCGGTGCCAGGGCCGCCAGATGCACCTGGTGGCGTACGGTCACGAGGCTCCCCCGGTCAGGGCGTACCGGCCCGCGGGCCGGGCCAGGCCCAGGTGCTCGCGCAGGGTGCCGCCCGGGTAGAAGGTGCGGAACAGACCGCGGTGCTGGAGCAGTGCCACCGTGCCGTTGACCAGCCGCTCCAGATCGCGGCGCGGTGCGACCGGGACGAAGTGGAAGCCGTCCGTGACGCCCTCGGCGTGCCAGCCGGCCACCAGTTCCGCGAGGTCGACCGGGCCGCCCCGGTACAGCGGGCCCTGCGCGGTGATCCGCGGACCGCCGCCGCCGTGCCCCGGCTCGGCCGCGTGCTCGCCGTCGCCGAGGTCCACCAGCAGGCTCACCAGGACCCGCGGCACGTCCGGGCCGCGTCCGCAGGCGGCCGCGGCCTCCCGCAGCGCGGCACGGGCCTCGGCGGCCCGGGCGGGTGTGGCGGCCCGGACCAGGGCCACGTCCGCGTACCGGGCGGCGACCGCGCGGGCGGGGCCGTCCGTGGCGTCGACCACGCGGACCGGGTGGCCCTGCGGCGGCCGGGGCACGGTCGACGGGCCCCGGACCGAGAAGGCGGTGCCGGTGAAGTCGACGCGGTGCACCCGGTCGCCGTCGAGGAAGCGGCCGGCGGCCACGTCCCGGATCTCCGCGCCGTCCTCCCAGCTGTCCCATAACCGCGCGGCCACGTCGGCGACCTCGCCGGCCTCCTGCCACAGGGCGTCGGCGGGTGCCGCGGGCCGGCGGCCGAACAGCCGGGCCTCCCCCTCGGTGGCGGACACGTCGATCCGCCAGCCGGCCCGGCCCCGGCTGATCCAGTCCAGGGTGGCCACGGCGGCCTGCACCTGGACGGGCTTGGTGTGGGTGGTGGTGACCGTCGGCACCAGTCCGATCCGCCGGGTCGCGGGCGCCACCCGGCACAGCACGCCGAGCGCGTCGGGTCCGGGCCGGGCGAAGGAGTCGTCCAGCGTCACGAAGTCCAGCCCGCCGCGTTCGGCGAGCCGGGCCAGCTCGGCGCAGGCCCCGCCGTCGAGCACACCGGGCCGGCCGGCGGCGGCCGGCTGGTCGAGGGCGGCGGCCAGGTGCAGCAGCCCGTTCATCCCCGGCACCCCCGTGCCCGCCGCGCGGGCGTACGTCCCTGCCGCCCCGGCCGTGCGGCGCCGTACCCCGGCCCCATGTCCCCCACCTTCACAGCACCTTCGCCAGGAACGCCCGGGTGCGCTCCTCCCGCGGAGCGCCCAGCACCGCGGCCGGCGGCCCCTGTTCCACGATCCGGCCGTCGGCCATGAACACCACCGTGTCGGCGACCTCCCGGGCGAAGGCGATCTCGTGCGTGACGACGATCATCGTCGTGCCCTGGGCCGCCAGGTCCCGGATCACGTCCAGCACCTCGCCGACCAGTTCGGGGTCGAGCGCCGAGGTCGGCTCGTCGAACAGCAGCAGCTTCGGTTCCAGCGCGAGCGCCCGCGCGATGGCCACCCGCTGCTGCTGCCCGCCGGACAGCTGGCGCGGGTAGGCGTCGGCCTTGTCCCCGAGCCCGACCCGCTCCAGCAGCCGGCGCGCGTTCTCCACGGCCGTCTTCCGGGGCCGCTTCAGCGCGGACACCGGCGCCTCGACGACGTTCTCCAGGACGGTGAGGTGGGGGAAGAGGTTGAAGTTCTGGAAGACGAACCCGATCCGGGTGCGCTGCCGCAGGACCTCGCGTTCGGGCAGCTCGTACAGCTTGTCCCCGGACCGCCGGTAGCCCATCAGCGCGCCGTCCACGCTGATCTCGCCCCGGTCCACCTTCTCCAGGTGGTTGATGGTGCGCAGCAGGGTGGACTTGCCGGAGCCGGACGGGCCCAGCACGACGGTGACCTCACCGGCGCGCACCTGGAGGTCGATGCCCCTGAGCACGTCGAGCGAGCCGAAGCTCTTGTGCACCGACCGGATGTCGACCATGACGCTCATCGCGCGAGTTCCTTTGTTCGTGGGGCGCGGAGGAAGGACAGCACCGCCCGGGCGGTCGCGTCGTTCTGCCGGAACGCGGGACCACCGGTGCGCGGGCGGGTGAACACGCCGGGGGTGCGGGTGTCGGTGTACGGGCCGAGCGCGAACCGCCTCGGGTGCGGGCGCCCGGCGGTGTCCAGGACGCGGCCGTCGACGGGGTCGACCCGGAGCAGCCCGTCGGGGGTCTCGGCGGCGTCGGCGCGCAGGCCGCGCAGCAGGCCGTCGCGGACCCGTCCGACGGCGGGGTCGGGCAGCCGGGCCTCCACCAGCGCGCGGGCCTCGACGGAGAAGCCGGGCACGGTGGCGCCGGCGGCCCGGAACACGCCGTCCTCGGCGGTGACGGTCATCCCGGCCCCGACGAACCGGAGCAGCCCGGCCCGGGACAGCGCGAGCATCTGCCGCAGCCGGGGCGCGGGCGGCCCGGACGCCAGGTAGCTGAAGAACCCGTGCCACCAGGGACCGATGTCCCCGAGCCGCACCAGCTGCCCGTAGACGGAGAGCAGTCCGAGGAAGACGGCCAGGTCGGGGCTGTGCGCCGGGTCGTGCCGGCGGCGCAGGTCGGCGTCGATGTAGTCGCGCAGCCCGTCCTGGAAGGCGTCGTGGGAGGCGTAGCGCACGCCGTCCAGCGGGTGGTCGAGCGCGGCGAGGTCGAGCCGGTCGGCCGGGTCGGGCACGGCGGCGGCGACCAGGGCCCGGGTCTCGGCGGGGCCGTCGGCCGCCGCGTACTTCTCCTCGAAGTCGGCCCAGGCCATCGCGGTGCGCCCGGGGTGGGCGGTGAAGAGCCGGTGGTAGTGGGCGAAGCCCAGCTCCTTCTCGACCAGCGGCCACACATCGCGCCGGAAGTCGAACCCGCCGGGCCGGGCCAGCAGTTCCTCCGCCTCGGCGGGCCCGAAGAAGCGGGGCAGCGGGGGCCGGTCGCCGGTCCAGTCGTAGCCGATCTTGGAGTGGTACGGCACCCCGCGCCGGGAGCCGACGTACAGCACCGGCTCCCGCCCCGAGGGCAGATACGTTTCGCCCTCGTACCGTCCGCCGCGTCCCTCGGTGAGCAGCACCATCAGATCGACGAAGGCCAGCCCGAAGCCGCGGACGAGGACGGGTTCGCCGGGCTTGAGCGCGGAGAGGTCGCTGTCGGCGGTGAAGTCGGGCGGCAGGTGGGTCAGGCCGTGTTCCCGGGCGTAGGCGGCCAGTGCGGCCTGTTCGCCGTCGGGTTCGGCGTCCAGGTGGCCCAGGGCGAGGATCACCAGGTCGGCGAGGAGCGGGTGCGGGCGGCCCTCCAGCCACACCCGCTGCCGGCCCTCGCGCGGCCCGTCGACCCGCAGGGCGCGGTGCGGATGGTGGTGGACGGTGACGTCCGGGGGCAGGGCGTCCCGGGCCCGTTCGTACACCCAGCGCAGATAGCGGCCCTGGAGCCGGCGGTCGGGGAAGGTGCGGCCCGCCAGCCCGGCCCACTCGTGCAGGGTGGGGCCCTCGCGGACCGGGCCGTCCATGACCACCGTGTCGTCGGTGAACATGGTGACGTCCTCGGCCTGCGAGTTCATCCACAGCAGCGGGGACTGCGCCTGCCGCCATATGCGTCCGCCGCCCGGCGGGTGCGGGTCGACCAGGTGGATGTCCAGGCCCGCCCCCTCGTACAGCTCGGGCGCGTTGGCGGCCAGGCGTTCGAGGATGCCGGTCCCCCGCGGCCCGGCTCCGACGATCACCAGCTGCCGCCTCATCGGGCGTTCACCGTGCCGCGCGCGTAGCGCTTCTCGACGTAGTACTGGCCGATGCCGAGCAGCGAGGTGACCACGGTGTACCAGAGGGTGGCGACCATCAGCAGCGGGATCACCTGATAGGTGCGGTGGTAGACCAACTGGGCGGAGAACAGCAGGTCGTTGACGGCGATGATGCTGACGATCGAGGTGCCCTTGAGGGTGCCGATCAGCATGTTGGCGGCGGGCGGCACGATGGAGCGCATCGCCTGCGGCAGCACGATCCGCCACCAGCGCCGCAGCCGGCCGAGGCCGAGCGCCTGGGCGGCCTCGATCTGCCCGCGGTCGACGGAGAGGATGCCGCCGCGGACGACCTCGGCGGCGTAGGCGGCCTCGTGCAGGGTGAGGCCGACGACCGCGACGGCGACCGGGCTGAGCAGGTTGACGGTCTTCACACCGAGCACCTGCGGGTACAGCGCCCCGATGTTGAACCACAGCAGCAGCTGCACCAGGATCGGGATGGACCGGAACAGCCACACGTAACCCCAGCTGACCGCGCGCAGCACGGGGTTGGCGGACAGCCGGAACCCGGCGAGCAGGGTGCCGAGGGCGAAGCCGAGGACCATCACGACGGCGGTCAGCCACAGCGTGAGCCACAGTCCGCGCAGGATCGAGTCGGAGGTGAAGTAGTCGGCGACGACGTCCCACTGGAACGCCTTGTTGCGCAGGACGGAGTTGACGGCGAACCCCAGCAGCACGAGGACGGCGGCGGCCGCCGTCCACTGGCCGTAGCGGCGCTGCGGGACGATCCGCGGGGCGTCCGCGGGCTCGGGTGTGTCCGAGGCGGTGGGAAGTTTGGCGAGGGTGTCGGATGACATGGGAAGGCTCCGTGACGCGTGGGATCGTCGGAACGGGTGATGCCTTCACACGAGCGCGCCGCGCGGCGCGGATACGGCCGAGCCCCTCAGCAGGACCGTGCGTCGAGAGTACGTGGGCGTTTCGGTGCACTGTCAAGGCTGTCCATACTGTGAGCCGTACATCTCAAGTCAGTTGACGCGGAACCGGATGCCTGTTCCACTTGGCCCATGCATCCACAGCAGTGGCTGGTCACCCGCTCCCACATCGACTTCGGTCGCGTGTGGTCCTCTTCCTGTTGAGCTGACCCCCTGCGCGCGTCCGCCCCTCGCGGCGGACCTTCTCGCGTTCTCTCCGCGTTGCCGCCTTCACACGCGCTCCCCTCCCCTCGCGCTTCCGCACACCCTTCTGCTTCAGGAGACCGCTACCCGATGCGTACGTCCCTTTACCGGCACGCCATGCCCTTCGCCCTGATCACCTCGGCCGCCCTGCTGCTCACCGCCTGCGGCTCCGGATCCGGCGGCCCGGGCGGCGCGGACGCCTCCGCAGTGGCGGCCAAGAACGCCGAGGTGCCCACCACGGATGTCGTCTCCGGCGTGCGCAAGGACCCGGCCGCGGCGAAGCTGCTGCCCGCCGGCACCACCAAGCTCACCGTCGCGGTCAGCGTCGGCGGCACCCCGCCCGGCACCGCCTACCTCTCCGACGGCAAGACCCTGACCGGCCAGGACGTCGACTTCACCGAGGCGGTCGCCCGGGTGCTCGGCATCAAGCTGAAGGTGGAGCAGGCCGGCTTCGAGGCGATCCTGCCCGCCCTGGACAGCGGCAAGTACGACTTCGGCGCGAGCAACTTCGGCGTCACCGACGAGCGCCGCAAGACGATCGACTTCGTCACCTACGTCAACGACGGGCAGGGCTTCGCCACCCGCAAGGACAGCAAGCTGTCGAAGATCACCGATCTCAGGCAGCTGTGCGGTCTGAACATCGCGACCGGCGCCGGCACCACGTTCGAGGCCACGCTGGAGCAGAACAAGCACGTGTGCGCCGACGCGGGCAAGAAGGCGTACCAGATCCAGACGTACGCCGAGCCGAGCGCGATCTGGTCCTCGGTCCAGCAGGGCCGCAGCGACGTGGTGATGTCCACGATCAACGGCCTGCGCTATGCCGTCGCGCACCAGGAGGGACTGAAGTTCCTCAACGAGTACCACCGCCTGGACGTCGGCTTCGCCTTCAAGAAGGGCTCGGCGCTGACGCCGGCCTTCCAGGCGGCCGTCAACAAGCTGCTGTCCGACGGCTCCTACGAGAAAATCCTCAAGAAGTGGGGCACGACGGGCTCGGCGATCAAGGAATCCCGCATCAGCCCGCCGGAGCTGACGAACTGACAGCGACACCGTCCGGCACGGCAGCGCGGCGTGCGGGTTCCCGGCCGGGGACCCGCACGCCGCGTTTGTGTGACGAGTCCGGCGTTCACCCGGACGCACCGCCCGTCACCCGTCCGCCGCGAACAATCATATTTCACTCTCAGTCAGCAGCCGTATGAGTCTCGGCCCTTGGGGCACAAGGACTCTCGACGGATCCGCTGTGCACCAGTACCGTCACAAACCCCCCGCGCGGCGTCTATCCACTTGGCACGCCGTCCGCATCATGGATGACCATAGGGGTGCGGAAAGCAAGAGAGAACGCTGTGAGAGGAGGCGTCCATGGGATCGGTACGCAAGGCGAGTGCATGGCTCGGCCTCGTCGACGACAACGATGACGAGCGCTATTACGACGACGACTACTCCGAGGGCACCGAGTCCGGGGACGCCTGGGTCACCGACCCGCGGGTGAAGGTGGCCACGGACACGGCCGAGGACAAGGGCCGCCGGATCGGCACGGTGACCCCGGACAGCTTCCGGGACGCCCGCGCCATCGGCGAACTGTTCCGGGACGGTGTCCCGGTCATCATGAACCTCACCAACATGGAGCCCGGCGACGCCAAGCGGGTCGTGGACTTCGCGGCCGGGCTGATCTTCGGGCTGCGCGGCTCCATCGACCGGGTGTCCAACCGGGTGTTCCTGCTCACCCCCGCCGACACGGAGATCATCAGCGGTGAGGCGTCCGCGCACCGCTCCGACGGCTTCTTCAACCAGAGCTGAGGCAGGGCCGTTCACCGGCCCTGCCTGTCGACGGGGCTCACCGGAAGGCGTCGAGCCCGGTGAGCGCCTTGCCCAGCACGAGCTGGTGCATCTCGACGGTGCCCTCGTAGGTGAGCACCGACTCCAGGTTGGTCGCGTGCCGCATCACCGGGTACTCCAGGGAGATCCCGTTGGCACCGAGGATCGTCCGCGCCGTACGGCAGATCTCGATGGCCTCGCGGACGTTGTTGAGCTTGCCGAAGCTGACCTGCTCGGGACGCAGGCGGCCGGCGTCCATCCGCCGCCCCAGATGGTGGGCGAGCAGAATCCCCTTGTGCAGTTCCACCGCCATGTCGGCCAGCTTGGCCTGGGTGAGCTGGAAGCCGCCGATGGGCCGCCCGAACTGCTCCCGTGACCTGGCGTAGTCGAGGGCGGTCTCGAAGCTGCTGCGCGCGGCGCCCATCGCGCCCCAGACGATGCCGTACCGGGCGTGCGAGAGACAGCTGAGCGGGCCGCGCAGCCCGACGGCCTCCGGCAGCACGGCCGTACCGGGCAGCCGGACCTCGTCCAGGACCAGTTCGCTGGTCACCGAGGCGCGCAGGGACCACTTGTGCTTGATCTCCGGTGCCGAGAAGCCGGGGCTGCCGGCGGGCACGAGGAAGCCGCGGATGCCCTCCTCGGTCTGCGCCCAGACGACCGCGACCCCGGCGACCGAGCCGTTGGTGATCCACATCTTGCGGCCGCTGAGGACCCAGTCGTCGCCGTCGCGCTTGGCGTGGGTGCGCATCGCGGCGGGGTCGGAGCCGTGGTCGGGCTCGGTCAGCCCGAAGCAGCCGATCACCTCACCGGCGGCCATGCGCGGCAGCCACTGCTGCTTCTGCTCCTCGCCGCCGAACCGGTGGATGGCGTACATCGCGAGGGAGCCCTGCACGGAGACCAGCGACCGGATGCCCGAGTCGGCCGCCTCCAGCTCCAGACAGGCCAGGCCGTACTGCACGGCGCTCGCGCCCGCGCAGCCGTAGCCGGTGAGCGACATGCCGAGCGCGCCGAGCGAGCCCAGTTCCCGGGCGAGGTCGCGGATGCCGGGCAGCTCGCCCCGCTCGTACCAGTCGGCGACGTACGGCAGCACACGGTCGGCGGCCCAGGCGCGGACGGTGTCCCGGACGGCCAGGTCCTCCGGCTCCAGCAGGTCGTCGATGCCGAGCGGGTCGGCGGCGTCGAACGGGGGCAGCTTCGCGGACGCGGACATGAGACACCCTCCGGGAGGAAGACTCGACAAAACTAGCAGCGCTAGTTACGGCTCTCCGGCCGACGTTACGGTGCGGTGTCCCGCACGTCCAGAGGAGGCCGGCCGGGGACCCGCGGCGCCGGGGCCGCCGCCTTCCGCCTCCCGGGGCGCCGGCAGTCCCACCCCGTCACCGGCCGGCTCCGCACCACACTGCATCAGCCGCGGCAGCCGCAGCGCCAGCACCGCGCCCAGCAGCAGCAGGACCGCGCTGACCAGCAGCGTCACATGCAGCCCGTGCACGAACGACTCCCGCGCCGCCCGGCGCAGCGCGGCCCCGGCGGGCCCGCCGAGCCGGCCGGCGACCTCGTAGGCCTCGCCGAGCGAGTGGCCCGCCGCGGCCGACGCGCGCCGCGGCACACCCGGCACCGCGCGCAGCCCCGGCGCGTAGGCCGCGTTCATCACACTGCCCAGCAGCGCGATGCCCAGGCCGGCGCCGAGCTGGTACGACGTCTCGCCGATCGCCGCCGCCCCGCCGGACCGATCGGCCGGGACCTCGCTCAGCATCGACTCGTAGGCGCCGAAGAGCGTGGTCTCCAGGCCGAGACCCAGCAGCACGAAGCCGGTCAGCAGCAGCGGCGGGTCGTCGGTGCCGCCCATCGCCGTCAGGGTCAGCACCGCGACGGCGGTCAGGCAGAAGCCGGCGCACACGGTCCGGCGCGGCCCGAAGCGGCGCAGGACGCGCGCACCCGCCAGGCCCGCCACCATGGCCGCGACGGTCAGCGGCAGCAGTCTGAGGCCCGTCTCCAGCGGGGACAGGCCGAGCACCAGTTGCAGGTACTGGGCGGCGATCAGCTCCAGGCCGACCAGCGCGAGCATGGCCAGCACGATGCAGCCCACCGCGGTGCCGAACGCGGGCCGGCGGAACATCCGCAGGTCCACCAGCGGGTACGGGTGGCGGCGCTGCCGCCGTACGAAGAGCAGGAGGAGGGCGCAGCCGGCCGCCGGCGGCACCACGGTGAACAGGCCGGCCGCCTCTCCCCCGCCGAGCCGCTTCACCCCGAGGACGGCCCCGAAGAGCCCGGCCGCCGCCAGCAGCGCGCCGGTCACGTCCCACGGGCCGTCGCCCGCGCCCCGGGACTCCGGCAGCAGCAGCCGGCCCGCCGGAATGCTGATCAGCATGAGCGGGATGTTGACCAGGAAGACCGAGCCCCACCAGAAGTGCTCCAGCAGGAAGCCGCCGAGCAGCGGTCCGACCGCCGCGCCGACCGCCGCCACCGCGCTCCACACGCCGATGGCCACGGCCCGCTCGCGCCGGTCCGGGAAGACCTCGCGGAGGATCGACAGCGTCGCGGGCATGATCATCGCGCCGCCGGCGCCGAGCAGCGCGCGGGCCAGGATCAGCAGTTCCGCGCTCCCCGCCCACGCGGCCAGGGCGGAGGCGACACCGAACAGGCCGTAGCCGAGCAGCAGGACCCGTCTGCGGCCGATCCGGTCGCCGAGGGTGCCGAAGAGGATCAGCAGCGAGGCGCAGACCAGCGGGTAGACGTCGACGATCCAGAGCAGTTCCACGGCGCCGGGCCTGAGGTCCTCGGTGACGGCGGGGACCGCCACGTGCAGCACGGTCGCGTCGAGGGCGACGAGCAGCAGGCTGGCGCAGAGGACGACGAGGACGACCCACCGGTGGGCACCGGCTCCGGCCACCCGACCGTGCTGCCGGACGGCAGCCGTGGTCGTCCCGGACATGTACGTACCTCCCAGATGATCCCTCGCGTGGGGCGGACCGACGGGACGGGGACTCCCTGTCGTGCGGCCGGAGCGGAGCGGCGTCTCCGGCCCGCGCGAACCCACGCGGGTGGCTCGTCAGCGTACGCGAGTCCGCCTCGGGGCCGCGTGGCGGACCTCTCACCCGCGCGAGGCAACCCGTGTGGCGTACAGCACGCCGCTGCCGGCCTGCCGTGACCCGGCCGCAGGTCCGGTCCGGACCGCCGTCGATAATCGGGCCCGTGACCGATCCTGACCCGCGCGTGGCCCCGCCCCGCGCCCCTCTTCCGCGCCGGGCGGCCCCGGCCCTGCTGGGCTACGCGGCGGTCCGCGCCCTGGGGCTGGCCGTGCTGGCGGTGTGGAGCGCCGCGCGCGGCACCAGCGCGCACACCTTGCTGACCGCCCGCTGGGACGCGCTCTGGTACACGCGGGTCGCCGAGCTGGGCTACGGCTACGAGGTGCGGCTGCCGAACGGGGACGTCCACTCCAACCTGGCGTTCTTCCCGCTGCTGCCCTGGCTGGAGCGGCTGCTGCACGCGCTCACGCCGCTGTCGTACGCGGACGCCGGGTTCACGGTGAGCGTCCTGGCCTCGCTCGCCGCCGCGGCCGGGATCTTCGCGGTCGCCGAGCACGTGCGCGGCCCCCGCGCGGCGTTCTTCACCGTCCTGCTGTGGGCGGTCCTGCCGGTCGGCGTCGTGCAGTCGATGGCGTACAGCGAGTCACTGTTCACGGCGCTGGCGGCCTGGTCCCTGTACGCGGTGCTGACCGGGCGGTGGGTGAGCGCCGGCGCGCTCGCGGCGCTGGCGGGGCTGACCCGGCCGGTGGGAGCGGCGGTGATCGCCGCGGTGTGGACGGCGGGCCTGATCTCGTTCGCGCGAGCGCGGAGCACGCGGCACGCGCCGGGCGCGCACCACGACGAGCGCGCCACCGGCGCACTCCCTGCCCCGCACACTCCGCTCCGCCCGCCCGGCGCGCTCCCGTCACCGCGCGCCCTGGCCACGCGCCGGGCGCTCGGCATGCTGCTCGCTCCGCTCGGCGCCGCCGGCTACGTCCTGTGGGTGGGCCGGCGCACCGGCGGGGGCCCACTCGGCTATCTGGACGTACAGGCCGGCTGGCGCAACGGCTTCGACGGCGGCTACGCCTTCGCCCGCTTCGTGGCCGACAAGTTCACGTCGTTCCCGTCCGCCCTCGCCGGCTGCGGCCTGATCGCCGGGGTGGCCCTGCTCATCTGGCTGTACGTCACCGGGGTGCGCGAGCGTCAGCCGGCCGGGCTGCTGGTCTACACGGGGGTCGTGCTCGCCCTCGCCCTGTGCGCGTCGAGCTACTTCGGCTCCAAGCCGCGGCTGCTGATACCCGCCTTCCCGCTGCTGCTGCCGCTCGCCGGGGCCCTGGCCCGGGCGCGCACCTCCCGTTCGGCCCTGGTCACGGCGGGATTGGCGGTCCTGGCGGCGGTCTACGGCGCCTTCTGGCTGAACGGTTCCGGTCCGCCATGATCGACAGGACGGGCCGATGACGTCCGGGAGAATTCCGCACCAGGACCGGGTTAACGCATTCATAAGCGCCATATAAACAACACCCGGCATGATCAAAGGAATTGACCCGACCGGGCTTCCCGGATTGCGGAATCCCGGGAATTCTGGGCGCCCTTGAGACGTTTCCCACATCACATCGTCATCACAAAGCCGCTGTTTCGACCGGGAACACAGCTCACTCGCTGTAACGTCGATTGGGTGCGTACCGAACGAAACCTCACCCGGCGTCTGGACCGGGTGTTCGCCAGACTGGACCGTGAGCCGGAACGACCGGCCCACATCGATGTGCCGAGGATGAGCCGGCACCGGGTCGTGCTGTTCTCCGCGACCCTGGCTTTCTACCTCGCGATCGTGTGGGCCATCGTCACCACGTCCTGGCTCGTCCGGCTGGACTGGCAGGTCATGTTCTTCCGGCCGTACCAGCAGTGGCCGCAGATCCACGCGTTCCTCGACTACTACGTGGTGCTGGGCCAGCGCGGCCCCACCGCCGTGATGGTCGCGGCCTGGCTGGGCTGGCGCTCCTGGCGGCAGCACACCGTCCGCCCGCTGCTCACCCTCGCCGCCTCGCTGCTGCTGCTGAACGTCACCGTCGGCGCCGCCAAGCTGGGCATGGGACGGCTCGGCCCGCACTACGCGACCGTGATCGGCTCGAACGAGATGGGTCTGGGCGGCGATATATTTCCCAGCGGCCACACCGCCAACGCGGTCGTGACCTGGGGCATCCTCGCCTATCTGGCCTCCACCCCGCGCGCGCGCCGCTGGCTGTCGGCCCTCTCCGCGGTCACCTCGCTCGGCGTCGGCCTCACCACCGTCTACCTCGGTACGCACTGGCTGAGCGACGTGCTGCTGGGCTGGGCCGCCGGCCTGCTGATCCTGCTGGCGCTGCCCTGGTGCGAGCCGCTGATCGCCAGGGCCGAGCTGGTCCTGTTCGACCTGCGCGACCGCTGGCGCGACCGCCGCGGCCGGACCGTGCCCGAGCCCGCCGTCCCGGTCGCACCGGTCCTGCTGCGGCCGCTCGGCACCCCGGCGGAACAGCCGGCCCGCGAGCCGGCCGCCTCGACCCGGGCCTCCCGGGGCCTGGTGCACCTGGCACCCGGACCGCACACGGCCCGTTCGGAGCGCACCCCGGTCACCCCGGCGGGCAGCCGCCGGCCGCCGCACGCCGACCGCCTGCCCCGCGGCACGTCCCAGCCGGCCGCCCGCCCGCTGACCGGCGGCTGACGGCGGGCACGAAACGCCACGGCGGGTACGAAGCGTCACGGCGGCGAAGTCCGGTACGCACCACCGCTTCGCGCGCCGCGCCACCGCCGACGCCCGGTCGCACGAAGGCCCCGGCTCCCGGAGAGGGAGCCGGGGCCTTCGCCGTGGCCGCGTCCGCAGCGCCGGGCCGCGCCGCGCCGCCGGGAGTCACCGCCGGAGGTCAGCCCTTCCAGGCGCGGGCCACCCGGCCGTCCCGTACCTCGAAGTTCAGCCGTCCGGCCCGGTACTCCATGGTGATGATCGCGCCCGGCGGCAGCGACCGCACCGTCGGCCAGCCGCGCCGCCGGGCGAGGCGCTCGGCGTGCGCCGCGTCGAGGCCGACGTAACCGTCGGGACTGTCCTGGGGCTCCGTCGGCGGAGGGGTGATCGGTGCCATGAGGCCACGCTAGCCGGGCACGGCCGGGTATGAGAAGTGTCCGCCCCCGGTCACATCTTCGTCACAGCTTCCCGTTCCGCGTTTTGCCGGACACCATCACACGTACGGGGGTTTCCGTTCGGCTTACCGGGGTATTCGAACACAATTTACGCGCGCCGGAAGGGCCTGCCGAATTACCTGCGGAAAGCGCCGCAGTGGGGATCGGGGCGGGGCCGGGACGCGATTGTCGGGCAATCCCGTGCGGGCGTACCGCAGCTGACGGGCCATGGGAATTTTCACGGATTCGGCACACGGCCGTCCGGCGGCGCCCGGCGGGCAGCGCGCTGACCGCCCGGCGGACCGGCGGGGACACGGCACCGCTGGTGCGCGCGGATCCCGCACGGCCCGGGCTCCCGTTCCCGGCCGCCGCCGCACCGGTCCACCCCGGTCCGCGCCGGCCGCGCGGCCGCCGGGAAGAGGGACGCGGACGGCCGCCGCCCCGGGTGTGCCGGGACGGCGGCCGCGGTCGCGCGGTGTGCCGGCGCTCAGAGCGCGAGGCTCTGGCCGGGCACGATCAGGTCGGGGTCGTCGCCGATGACGGCCTTGTTGGCGGCGTAGATCCGCTCCCAGGTGGTCCCGTGGCGGGCGGCGATGATGCTCAGCGTGTCGCCCTCGCGGACGGTGTAGCCGCCGCTGGAGGCGGCGCGGCCGGTGCCGGTGGCCGGACGCTCCGGTGTCCGCGCAGGGGCGGAGGCTGCGGGTGCGGAGGCGGCCGGTGCGGACTTCGTCGTCGTGCCGCCCTGGGACGACTGCGTACCGGCGGAGCCGGTGCGGGCCGCCGCGGGGGCGGCGCCGTACGCCCCGGCGCGGGCCGAGCAGACCGGCCAGGCGCCCCAGCCCTGGGCCTGCTGGACCTGGGTGGCGACGGAGATCTGCGCGCTTCTGGAGGCCTGGTCGGCCGTCGGGGCGTAGGCGGAGCCGCCGTACGCGCGCCAGGTCGAGGCGGAGAACTGGAGCCCGCCGTAGTAGCCGTTGCCGGTGTTGATGTGCCAGTTGCCGCCGCTCTCGCACTGGGCGATGCGGTCCCACACTCCGTTGTCCGCCGCGGCGGCGTTGCCGGTCGCGGCCAGCAGGCCGAGCGGGGCCAGCAGGGCGGCCCCGGCGAGCGCGGCCGTGGTGCGGCCCTTGCGGGCGCTGTCGGGACGGGCGGTGCTACGGGTGGTATCGGCACACTCGGACATGTAGTTCCCTCTCCACGAACCCGGGCTCCCCCGGACGCGGCACGCCCCGGCCGCGCATGACCCGCGGCCGCCGCGCGCCCCGCCCCGCCCGTCGTGACCGGTGCAGGCGCTGTGCTCTGCCTGACGCCGGCCGGCGGACGTACCCGAGCGGTGCTCGTTGCACACGGCGGAGGAATCTAGGGAGGACGGGCCGCGGGAATCAACCAACCCGCCGTCCGGCCAGGCCAGTTGCCCGTTACCGGAGGTAGCGGCGATTTCCGGTCACCCACTACATGGTTCGATTTCCCGATTTTTCGACCACCGGCCGCGTTGACTTGTGACCCACCTCACCCCTTCAAGTTCCTTGAAGAAATCCGGAGTTGACGGTCCGTGGCCGAAACCGCACCGAAGGTGACCGCGTACGGCGGAAGGTCCGAACCGGTCCGGCCCGGGGCGTGACTCCCACCACAGGACGCCCGTTGTCTTCTTCATGAGCCCGCAACCCCGGGGGCTCATCGGCCGGGAGCCACCCGGCCGACCCCAGCACCCCATCCCGAGGGAGCCACCCGTGCCGCGCATGCTCGACGTCAGCGACGCCGTACGCGCCGAGATCGGCGACGAAGAAGCCGACCGGCTGCTCGCCGGAGAGAACGCCCCGGGCAGTTACGACTGCACGTCCTGTCGCACCCCGGGCGACTCCGAGCAGGAGCGCACCAGCACCGTCCTGTTCGTCGGCGACGAGACCGCCGTCCTCGCCTTCGCCCACGCCGGCTGCCTGCCCTCGCAGGTCGTCCAGGTCACGGAGGAGCAGTTGCAGGGCGCCGTCCGGTCCATCGGCGCCGCGGACGAGCAGGTGCCCGGCGGTGTGCCGGACAGGACCGTGCCCGAGCAGGCGGTGCTCGGCGTGACCAGCGGCCTCGTCCTGCTCGACGGCGAGCTGCACCCCGCGCTCGTCGTCGAGCCCACCTCGCCGATCGTCCGCCCGGGCACGGCCGGCCCCGGCGACGACTTCCTGCCGCTCCTGGTCGAACAGGGCTTCCTGCCGGTGACCGAGCTGTCCTCCGTGCCTCCGGTGCTGCACGGCTGGTCCGTCCTGCTGGCCGTGGGCCGGCTGCACGCGGTGCTCCAGCCGGGGAGCAACGGCGGACAGCCGGTGGCGTGGTGGCAGGCGCACCAGCCGCTCCAGGTGACCGACGGCTGGCGGGCCGCCGCCAACAAGCACCAGCAGGTGCTGCTGTTCGCGGCGCCGGTGGGCTCCATCGGACGCCAGCCCCGGGAGGACCTGCTGCGCGACGCGCTGGACAAGGCGGCGGCGAGCGGCCGGCTGGTCGCCGCGGCGCTGCCGCTCGCGGGGACGTGAGCCGGGACCCGTCGTGCGGACCGGACCGCACCGGAGAGTGGTACGACCGCATCCCTTTGGGGTCCCGGTCGTTTGGACATACGTGCACGCATACGACGCTTCTCCACGCCGGTCCTTCTCCTCCGTGCCCGCTGCCCGGTCGGCGCAGGAGCACTGCGGCGGTTCGGCCACGCCGATCTACGACGCGCTTTACACGGAGTGGGTCAAGGCCTTCCGCACCCTGCCGGGGGACCGCAGCGGCGAGGAGGGGCTGAGGTTCAGCCCGTTCGGCGAGTTCCCGGACGGCAGCGGGCGCTACGGCGACCACCGCGCGGGCACCTTCGGCAGCACGTACAGCGCCTACAGCGCCGGGGCCTACAGCGCGCGGCAGCAGTCGCAGTGGCAGCGGGTCGGCACGCTGGGACGGCAGCAGGACACCGGGGCGCAGTACGTCCCGGCCGCCGCGCTGCCGCCGGGACCGCGCCGGGGTGCCTGACGGACCCGCACGAACGACGGGCGGCCCCTGGAGAACCAGGGGCCGCCCGTCATGTCGTACCCGCTCGGGTCACTTCTTCTTCGTGCCGCGCTTCTCGCGCACCCGCACCGAGATGTGGATCGGGGTGCCCTCGAAGCCGAACTCCTCGCGCAGCCGGCGCTCGATGAAGCGCCGGTAGCCCGCCTCGATGAAGCCGGAGGCGAAGAGCACGAACCGCGGCGGCTTGGTGCCGGCCTGGGTGCCGAACAGGATGCGCGGCTGCTTGCCGCCCCGGACCGGGTGCGGGTGGGCCGAGACCAGCTCGCCGAGGAAGGCGTTCAGCCGGCCGGTGGGGACCCGGGTCTCCCAGCCCGCGAGGGCCGTCTCGATCGCCGGGACCAGCTTCTCCATGTGGCGGCCGGTGCGCGCCGAGACGTTCACCCGCGGCGCCCAGGCCACCTGGCCCAGCTCGGTCTCGATCTCCCGCTCCAGGTAGTAGCGGCGCTCCTCGTCCAGGGTGTCCCACTTGTTGATGGCGACGACCAGCGCGCGGCCCGCGTCGACCGCCATCGTGATGATCCGCTGGTCCTGCACGGAGATGGACTCCGAGCCGTCGACCAGGACGACGGCGACCTCGGCCTTCTCCACGGCGGCGGCGGTGCGCAGCGACGCGTAGTAGTCGGCGCCCTGCTGGAGGTGGACCCGCTTGCGGATGCCGGCGGTGTCGACGAACTTCCAGGACTTGCCGCCGAGTTCGATGATCTCGTCGACCGGGTCGCGGGTGGTGCCCGCCATCTCGTTGACGACGACGCGCTCCTCGCCGGCGACCTTGTTCAGCAGCGAGGACTTGCCGACGTTCGGGCGGCCGATCAGGGCCACGCGGCGGGGACCGCCGAGGGCCGTGCCGAAGGACTGCTCGGGTGCGTCCGGCAGCACCTCCAGGACGGCGTCGAGCATGTCGCCGGTGCCCCGGCCGTGCAGGGCCGAGACCGGGTGCGGCTCGCCGAGGCCGAGGTTCCACAGGTAGGCCGCGTCGGCCTCGCCGCTCTGGCCGTCGACCTTGTTGGCGCAGAGCACCACCGGCTTGCCGGCCTTGCGCAGCAGCCGGACGACCGCCTCGTCGGTGTCGGTCGCGCCGACCTTGGCGTCCACGACGAAGACGACCGCGTCGGCCGCCTCGATCGCGTACTCGGCCTGGGCCGCCACCGAGGCGTCGATGCCGAGGACGTCCTGCTCCCAGCCGCCGGTGTCGACGACCTTGAAACGGCGGCCGGCCCACTCGGCCTCGTAGGTGACGCGGTCGCGGGTGACGCCCGGCCGGTCCTCCACGACCGCCTCGCGGCGGCCGATCATCCGGTTGACCAGCGTCGACTTGCCGACATTGGGGCGGCCGACGACGGCGAGCACGGGCAGCGGGCCGTGGCCCGCCGCCTCGATGGCGCCCTCGACGTCCTCGACGTCGAAGCCCTCTTCCGCGGCCAGCTCCATGAACTGCGCGTACTCGGCGTCGCCGAGAGCCCCGTGCTCGTACTCGTGCTCGGCCGAGCCGGCGGGCTGGATGTCGTCGTTCATGAAGTCCGTACCTCGTCGTTCATCGGTGGTGATCGGTGCACCGGCCCCAAAAGGGCTGATCCACTACTCAAGTGTCGCCTAGCGCCCGGTCAGGCGCCTGGCGTTTTCCAGGTGGCTGGTGAGCTGCTTCCGGATGCGTTCGGTCGCCTGGTCCAGCGCCGCGCGGGTGCGCCGTCCGCTGCCGTCGCCCGCGTCGAACGGGTCGCCGAAGACGACGTCGACGCGGGAGCGCAGCGGAGGCAGCGCCTTGGTCAGCCGGCCGGGCCGGTCGGAGCTGCCCAGCACGGCCACGGGGACGATCGGCGCCTCGCCGCGGACCGCGAAGTAGGCGAGCCCGGCGCGCAGCGCGGCGAAGTCGCCCTCGCCCCGGGTGCCCTCCGGGAAGATGCCCAGCACTCCCCCGGCCGCCAGCACGCCGAGGGCCTGGGTGATCGCGCCCCGGTCGGCCGTGGTGCGGTCCACCTTCAGCTGGCCGATGCCGGTCAGGAAGGGGTCCAGCGGGCCGACGAAGGCTTCCTTCTTGATCAGGAAGTGGGTGGGCCGGGGCGACACGCCCATCACCATCGGCCCGTCGATGTTGTGGGAGTGGTTCACGGCGAGGATCACCGGGCCGGTGGCCGGCACCTTCCAGGCGCCGAGCACCCGCGGCCGCCACAGCCCGTACATCAGGCCGACGCCGATGCGCCGCCCGACCTCGGCGCCCCGCTCCGACACGGCCGGCAACCCGCTCACTTCGCGGCTCGCTTCTCCTCGACCAGGGTGACGACGCACTCGATTACCTGGGCGAGGGTCAGCTCGGTGGTGTCCACCTCGACCGCGTCGGCGGCCTTGGCGAGCGGCGAGGTCTTGCGGCTGGAGTCGGCCGCGTCCCGCTTGATCAGGGCCTCGCGGGTGGCGTTGACGTCGGCGCCCTTCAGCTCGCCGCTGCGGCGGGCCGCGCGGGCCTCCGCGGAGGCGGTGAGGAAGATCTTCAGGTCGGCGTCCGGGAGGACGGTCGTGCCGATGTCCCGGCCCTCGACCACGATGCCGTGCTCCGCGGCGGCGGCCAGCGAGCGCTGCAGTTCGGTGATCCGGGTGCGCACCTCGGGCACCGCGCTGACCGCGCTGACCTTGGAGGTGACCTCCTGGGTGCGGATCGGGGCGGACACGTCCACGCCGTCGACCGTGATGGCCGGCGCGGCCGGGTCGGTGCCGGAGACGATCTCCGGCTTGCCGGCCACGGCGGCGATGGCGGTGGGGTCCTCCAGGTCGATGCCGTTGGTCACCATCCACCAGGTGATCGCCCGGTACTGGGCACCGGTGTCCAGGTAGCTGAGGCCGAGCTGCGCGGCGACGGCCTTCGACGTGCTCGACTTGCCCGTGCCGGAGGGACCGTCGATCGCGACGATCACGGGCTTGGCGGTCGGGGCGGCGCCGTTTTCCACGGGGGGACACCTTCCTGGGCGGTGCGGGCGGGGAGGCGGGGAGCGAGAGCGCCCCGCACAAGGTTACTGGGTACGGGTCACTCGTCCGGACGCGTGCGGCATCCGGTGCCGGGTGCTACTGCCGCAGCGCCCAGCCCCGCTCCCGCAGCGCCTCCTTCAGCGGCGCCGCCGCCTGCGGCTCCACCATCAGCTGCACGAGACCGGCCTGCTGCCCGGTCGCGTGCTCGATGCGGACGTCCTCGACGTTCACCCCGGCGCGGCCCGCGTCGGCGAAGATCCGGGCGAGCTGGCCGGGCTGGTCGTCGATGAGGACGACCACGGTCTCGTAGGTCCGCGGCGCGGTCCCGTGCTTGCCGGGTACCCGCACCTGGCCGGCGTTCCCCCGGCGCAGCACGTCCCGGATGCCCGCGGTCCCCGCGGTCCGCTCGGCCTCGTCGGCGGACTGCAGGGCGCGCAGCGCCCGGACCGTCCCGTCCAGGTCGGCGGCGACGTCGGAGAGCAGGTCGGCGACCGGGCCCGGGTTCGCGGACAGGATGTCGATCCACATGCGCGGGTCGGAGGCGGCGATCCGGGTCACGTCCCGGATGCCCTGCCCGCACAGCCGTACGGCGGCCTCATCGGCGTGTTCCAGGCGCGCGGCGACCAGGCTGGAGACCAGGTGGGGCATGTGGGAGACGAGGGCGACGGCGCGGTCGTGGGCGTCGGCGTCCATGACGACCGGTACGGCCCGGCAGTGCGAGACCAGTTCCAGGGCGAGGTTCAGCACCTCGGTGTCGGTGTCCCGGGTCGGGGTGAGCACCCAGGGGCGGCCCTCGAAGAGGTCGGCGGTGGCGGCCAGCGGGCCGGACTTCTCCCGACCGGACATCGGGTGGGTGCCGAGGTAGGCCGTGAGGTCCAGGCCGAGCGCCTCCAGTTCGCGGCGGGGGCCGCCCTTGACGCTGGCGACGTCCAGGTAGCCGCGGGCCGCGCCCCGGCGCATCGCGTCGGCGAGCACCCGGGCCACATGGGCGGGCGGTGCGGCGACGAGCGCCAGGTCGACCGGGCCGGCGGGCGCCTCGTCGGTGCCGGCGCCCAGCGCGGCGGCCGTGCGGGCCTGCCCGGGGTCGTGGTCGGCGAGGTGGACGGTCACGCCGCGCCGGACGAGGGCCAGGGCGGCGGAGGTGCCGATCAGACCGGTTCCGATGACGAGTGCGGTTCTCACTGGGCGATGTCCTTGCGCGGGGTGGCGGCGGGGCAGACGCGGTCGGCGCCGGCGCGGGAGGTGTCCGGCTCCGCGGCCCGTTGCGCCGGGTGGCCGGCCCCGTCCCTCACCGGGGGGCCGGCCCCCCGGACCGCTCGTACCGCCACGGCGCTGCTCCTCGCTGACGTGCGTGTTCTGTTCTTGGTCCGTCCAGCGTAGTCAGCCCGCGCGGTACGGACGTGCGCCGCCCGCCCGCTGAGACGATGCGGGTGATCCGGTATGCACCGATATGCACTTCTGTACGGAGGTCTGCGATGACCCAGCCAGCGACACGGCGCACACTCCTCGCCACGGGCGCCGGCGCGCTCGCCCTGGGATGCGTGGGGTGCGGCGGCGACCGGGACGGCGACGCTGCGGCGTCGGCGTCCCCGGCGTCCCCCGCCGCCGAGGAGACGTCACCGGCCGCGCGGGAGGCCTCTCCCGCCGGGCCGCGGCTGGCCGCGGCCGGTGACATCCCCGAGGGCGGCGGCAAGGTCTTCCCGGACCGGAAGATCGTGGTGACCCAGCCGGCGAAGGGGGAGTTCAAGGCGTTCTCGGCGGTCTGCACCCACCAGGGCTGCGCGGTGGACCGGGTCGCGGACGGCACCATCGACTGCCCCTGCCACGGCAGCAGGTTCCGCATCACCGACGGCTCGGTGGCCGACGGCCCCGCGACCCGGCCGCTGCCCGAGGCGCCGATCATGGTCCACGGGGACGCGATCCACCTGGCCTGAGCGGCGGGCGTACGGCCCTGGGCGCGTTCCGGGCGGGGAGGGCCTCAGCCGTGCAGCCGGAGCCGGACCACCAGATCGTGCAGCGCGTCGCGGGCGCCGGCCGCGGCGGGCAGGGCCGAGCCGGCCTGCGCCTCGTCGAGCGCGGTGTGCAGCCGCTCCACGTCGTCCTCCGCCCGCGTCCGGTCGACGTCGGCGGCGCCGTGTCCGTGCTCTTTCGCGGCGGCGATCAGCTCGGGCAGGTACGCGGGGCCGCCGGCCTGTTCCACGAGCGTGGGCAGGTGCGGCTGGACCTCGCCGGTGCGCATGAGGTGGACGCCGGTCAGCAGCACCCGGAAGGTGCCGAGCAGCGGCTTGAGTTCGCCGGTCTTCTCGAACAGCCGCCACTGGGTCACCGCCTGGCCGCGGTAGTGGTGGGCGTGGCGGCTGGTGAGGACGCCGGGGATCAGCGCGGTCAGCTCCCGGTGGGCCTCGGAGGTGTGCACGACCAGGGGCGAGACCAGCTGCTCCAGCACATGGCCGTTGCGGCGGAGCATCAGCCGGACGAACTTGCGCAGGTCGTGGGTGACGAGGTCCAGCTCGACGCCGTAGCGGACCCAGGTGCGCGAGCGGGTCTCCGCCGGCTCGCGCAGTCCGAGGAGGTCGGCGGCGGGCAGCAGATGGACGCCTCGCAGGTCGACGTCGGAGCCCTGCGAGGGGAAGCCGTGGAGGTGGGCTCCGCAGACGGTGGCGAACAGCACCGGGTCGGGCTGTTCCGCGACCACCGGAGCCAGGTCTATGTCGAGGTCGTCGATCATGGGCCTAAGCGTCCCAGAGCGTTCCCAGCGCCGACAGGCCCTCTCGGTACTCGATCCTGCCGGTCCAGCCGGCGGGCCAGGCGTTCGCGCCCAGCCAGGCACCGGCGAACGCTCCGGTGAGGCAGGCGAGGGAGTCGGAGTCGCCTTCGGTGCAGGCGGCCCGGCGCAGCGCGGTGAGGGGTTCGCCGGGGAAGAGCAGGAAGCACAGCAGGCCGGTGGCGAGCGCCTCCTCGGCGATCCAGCCCTGGCCGGTGGCGAGGCAGGGGTCGGTCTCCGGGGAGACGGTCCGGGCGGCCCGCTGAAGCCGTTCGAGGACCGCCAGGCACTCGTCCCAGCCGCGTGCGATGAAGTGCTCGGGGTCCGGGTCCTGGGCGCGGGTCCACAGGTCGCCCAGCCAGGCGTGGTGGTAGCGGGTGCGGTGGTCCAGGGCGTAGGAGCGCAGTTGTCCGACGAGTCCGGCGGGGTCGGCGCCCCGGGCGAGCAGGTGGACGGCGTGGGCGGTGAGGTCGGAGGCGGCCAGCGCGGTGGGGTGGCCGTGGGTGAGCGCGGCCTGCAACTGGGCGGCGCCGGCACGCTGTTCACCGCTGAGCCCGGGGGCGAGGCCGATCGGGGCGACGCGCATGTTCGCGCCGCAGCCCTTGGACCCGGTCCGGCTGGCGTCCTGCCAGGGCCGGCGCGCGTCCTGGAGCAGGTCGCAGGCCGCGAGGCAGGTGGCGCCGGGGGCCCGGTCGTTCTCCGGCGACCGGTACCAGGCGACGAACTCCTCGCGCAGGGCCCGCTCCAGGCCCTGCGGGGCGAGGGCGCCGTGCCCGGTCGCGGTCCGCAGGGCGCGCCCGACGGCGAGGGTCATCTGCGTGTCGTCGGAGACGCGGGCGGGCCGCGGCAGTTCCCGTTCCCGCCAGGGTCCGAACTCGGACAGGATCAGCGGGACGGTCTTGAACTCGGCCGGGTAGCCGAGGGCGTCCCCGAGGGCGAGGCCGAGGAGTGCGCCGGTTGCGGCTCGTGCGGACATGCGGATCATCATCCCCTTTATCGTCAGCTTGACCATAAAGGGGATGACGAGCGGACCGCAAGGGCCTGCTACAGGTCGACTTCCTTCATCAGCATGCCGACCTCGGTGTTCGACAGGCGGCGCAGCCAGCCCGACTTCTGGTCGCCGAGGGTGATCGGGCCGAAGGCGGTGCGCACCAGCTTCTCGACCGGGAAGCCCGCCTCCGCCAGCATGCGGCGCACGATGTGCTTGCGACCCTCGTGCAGGGTCACCTCGACCAGGTAGTTCTTGCCGGTCTGCTCCACCACCCGGAAGTGGTCCGCGCGCGCGTAGCCGTCCTCGAGCTGGATGCCGTCCTTCAGGCGCTTGCCCAGGTCGCGCGGGATCGGGCCGACGATGGCCGCGAGGTAGGTCTTCTTCACGCCGTACTTGGGGTGGGTCAGCCGGTGCGCCAGCTCGCCGTGGTTGGTGAGCAGGATGACACCCTCGGTCTCGGTGTCCAGCCGGCCGACGTGGAAGAGCCGGGTCTCGCGGTTGGTGACGTAGTCACCGAGGCACTGCCGGCCTTCCGGGTCCTCCATCGTGGAGACGACGCCGGCGGGCTTGTTCAGCGAGAAGAACTGGTACGACTGGGTCGCCACGGTCAGGCCGTCGACCTTGACCTCGTCCTTCTCCGGGTCCACCCGGCGGCCCTGCTCGGTGACGATCTCGCCGTTCACCTCGACCCGGGCCTGCTCGATCAGCTCCTCGCAGGAGCGCCGGGAGCCGTAGCCCGCGCGGGCGAGGACCTTCTGCAGCCGCTCGCCCTCCTGCTCGGCGCCCGGGAAGGTCTTCGGCAGCTTGACGTCCTTCTTGCCGGCGTACCGCTCCCGGTTGCGCTCCTCGACCCGCGTGTCGTACTCCCGCGAGCGCGCCGGGGCGCTGCGGCCGCCCGGCTGGGGCCGCTTCGGGCCGCCCTTGGCACCGCCTCGCGCGGCACCGCCGCGTCCGGCCTTGGGGCCGTCCTTGGTGGCCCCCGGGCCCACGTCGTAGCGGCGCTCCTCGGGGCGGGGCTTGCTGGGACGGCCCTGCCCCTGCTTCTGGTCCCTGTCGTTGCCGGCTCCGCGGTAGTTACCGCGCCCGCCGCTCTTGCCGCTGCCGCTGCTTCGCATCAAGGTTTTCCGTCTTAGTCGTCTGCGTCCTGACCGCCGGGCGCGTCGGGCGCGTCCGGGTCGAACGACGGGACTCCCTCCTGGGTCTCGGCCTCGATCGCCTCCGCCTCCGGGAGGAAGGGCGCGAGTTCCGGAAGTTCGTCCAGGCCGCGCAGGCCCATCCGCTCCAGGAAGTAGTTCGTCGTCCTGTACAGGATCGCACCTGTTTCGGGTTCCGCGCCCGCCTCCTCGACCAGACCGCGCTGGAGGAGGGTGCGCATGACGCCGTCGCAGTTGACTCCGCGTACGGCGGAGACCCGGCTGCGGCTGACCGGCTGGCGGTAGGCGACCACCGCCAGCGTCTCCAGTGCCGCCTGGGTGAGGCGGGCGGTCTGGCCGTCCAGCGCCAGCCGTTCGACGGCGGGCGCGTAGGCGGCGCGGGTGTAGAAGCGCCAGCCGCCGGCGACGTACCGCAGCTCGAAGCCGCGGCCCTGGGCCGTGTACTCGTCGGCCAGCTCGCGCAGGGCGTCCGCGATCAGCCGCTCGGGCCGCTCCAGGATCTTCGCCAGGTGCCGCACGGTCGCGGGTTCGTCCACGACCATGAGCACGGCCTCCAGGGCCGGCTTGAGATCGAGGCCGGCGACGGCCTGTGCCCCGGCGGTCTGCTCGCTCACGGCTTCTCCTCCTCCTTCGGCGGCTCCGTTGGCCGGTCGAACTCGTCCGTGACCAGTGGCGCCGGGTCCGCGTCGCCGCCGGTCCAGCGCACGGTCAGCTCCCCGAGCGCGGCCTCCTGCTCCAGGGCGACGGCCTTCTCGCGGTACAGCTCCAGCAGGGCGAGGAACCGGGCCACGACGGTGAGCGTGTCACCGGCGTCCCCGGCCAGCACCCGGAAGCTGGCCTCGCCCAGCTCGCGCAGCCGCGCCACCACGATCGCGGCCTGTTCGCGGACGCTGACCAGCGGGGCGTGGATGTGGTCGAGGTACACCTGCGGCCGGGGCTTCGGCCGCATCGCCTTGACCGCGAGCCGGGCGAAGCCCTCGGGACCGATGCTGATGACGACCTCGGGCAGCAGTTCGGCGTGGTGCGGTTCGAGTCCGACGGTACGGGGACGGCGCCGGGCCTCCTCGTCGAGCCGCCGGCCGAAGATGTCGGCGACCTGCTTGTAGGCGCGGTACTGGAGCAGCCGCGCGAACAGCAGGTCCCGGGCCTCCAGCAGCGCGAGGTCGGCCTCGTCCTCCACCTCGGCGGCGGGCAGCAGCCGGGCGGCCTTCAGATCGAGCAGCGTGGCCGCCACCACCAGGAACTCCGTGGTCTGGTCCAGGTCCCAGTCGGGTCCCATGGCCCGGATGTGCGCCATGAACTCGTCGGTGACCTTCGACAGGGCGACCTCGGTGACGTCCAGCTTGTGCCGGGAGATCAGCTGGAGGAGCAGGTCGAAGGGGCCCTCGAAGTTCGCCAGCCGGACCGTGAAGACACCGTCGGAGGAGCCCTGGGGCGGCTCGGACGGCTCGGGCCCGCTGGGCGGCCCGGGGGCCTGTTCCGGGGCCTCGCCGGGCTCGACGGGCTCCCCGGGCCGCTCGGGCCCGCCACGCCGTGCCCTGGCCCCGGCCGGCCGTACCGCAGGCTCGACGGGCCGTACCGCAGGCTCGACGGGCCGTACCGCCGGCTCGACGGGCCGTACCTCAGGCTCGACGGGCCGTACCGCCGGCTCGACGGGCCGGTCCTCCGGCGCGGTCGGCTCCCCAGGCTCGCCAGGCTTCTCGGGCTCCCGGAATTCCTCGGGCTCCCGGGGTTCCGCCGGCCCGGCCGGCGAGGTGCCCGGGCCCCGGCCCAGCGCACGCCGGCGGCCGGCGGCTGCGCCGGGGGCAGGGGCTCCGTACGAGGTCATAGCCCCCGCAGGCTATCGCTACCGTCCGCGCAGCCGGCGTACGAGGATGCTCGCGTCCCCGCGGGACTCCAGGTCGGCCAGGACCACGGCCACCGCCTCGCGGACGATCCGCCCGCGGTCCACCGCGAGCCCGTGCTCACCGCGGAGCACGAGACGCGCGTGCTCCAGGTCCATCAGTTCCTCGGCCGAGACGTACACGGTGATCTTCTCGTCGTGCCGCTCGCGCCCGCTGGGCCGCCGGGACGCCGACCGGCCGCGCTTGCGCGGCTGTGCGGCGGCGTCCGGCGCCTGCTGCCGGCGCACCGGGCGGCTGCGGGACTCGCCGGCGTCGGCCGGCTCGGCCTCCGCCGCCGCGTGCTCCGCGCCCTCTCCGTCCCCGCCCCGGACGGGCACCGACGCCGGTGCGTCCTCGGCGGCGGCCGTCTCGTCGCTCTCCCCCGCGGGAGCCGGCACCCGGGCCTCGCCGCCCGCGCCGCGCCGGGGAGTCGACGGCTGGAGCGCCGTCCCTCCTGTCGTACGGAAGAGTTCGTCGGCCCCGGGCAGACTCACTCGGCGTGACACCGGGCGAGCACCTCCCTGGCGAGCTGGCGGTAGGCGGCGGCACCGACGGAGTTGGAGGCGTACGTGGTGATCGGCTCGCCGGCGACCGTGGTCTCCGGGAAGCGGACCGTGCGCCCGATGACCGTGTGGTAGACGTGGTCGTCGAACGCCTCGACGACCCGCGCGAGCACCTCACGGCTGTGCACGGTGCGCGAGTCGTACATCGTGGCGAGGATGCCGTCCAGCTCCAGTTCGGGGTTGAGCCGCTCCTGGACCTTCTCGATGGTCTCGGTCAGCAGGGCCACACCGCGCAGCGCGAAGAACTCGCACTCCAGCGGCACGATCACCTTGTGAGCGGCCGTCAGCGCGTTGACGGTGAGCAGGCCGAGCGAGGGCTGGCAGTCGATCACGATGTAGTCGTAGTCGGGCAGCAGCGGCTTCAGGGCCCGCTGGAGCGTCGACTCGCGCGCGACCTCGGAGACCAGCTGGACCTCGGCGGCCGACAGGTCGATGTTGGAGGGCAGCAGGTCCATGTTGGGGACCGCCGTCTTCAGCAGGACCTCGTCCGCGGACATGCCCCGCTCCATGAGCAGGTTGTAGACGGTGAGGTCCAGCTCCATGGGGTTGACCCCGAGTCCCACCGACAGCGCGCCCTGCGGGTCGAAGTCCACGAGCAGCACGCGCCGGCCGTACTCCGCGAGCGCGGCACCCAGGTTGATGGTCGACGTGGTCTTGCCGACGCCGCCCTTCTGGTTGCACATCGCGATGATCTTCGCGGGGCCGTGGTCGGTCAGCGGGCCCGGGATCGGGAAGTACGGCAGCGGGCGTCCGGTCGGGCCGACGCGCTCACGGCGCTGACGGGCCGCGTCGGGCGCGAGCGTGGCCGCGTACTCGGGATCCGGCTCGTACTCGGCGTCGGGGTCGTAGAAGTGCCCCTCGGGCAGTTCGTCGTAGTCGGCGAAGTGGTTGTGGGGCGCGCCACTTCCGTCGCCGGCCATGGCGTTCACGTGATGGCCATCCATGCTCTGGTGTGCTGTCCCGGCCGTCTGCGGACCGGAACTCTGGTGGGCTGCGAAGGTGCGCACAGCTACGGAGCCGACAGCCTCGAATCCCGCGGGGCCCTGGCCCCGGACCGGCATTCCTGGTTGACCACCCCCGGGAGAAAATGTCGACTCATTCACAAGTCGTCTTACCTCCTTGGTGACCAGGAAACTTCTAGACAAGGTCAGCGTGGCACCATGCCGACGGTTGGCGACTCTATGGCGTGTCGGCGGTCCGCAGCAACACAATCCGCCGGACCCGGCAGGATGTGTCGGCAATGAAACATGTCGCTGTCAAGGGCGTACGGCCGTCGCACCGCAGGTTTCACCGGTGTGCGAATCGGTCGAAGGGTTACGTTCGAGGCGAGTTGACCGAGAGCCGCAAAGTGACCATACACACATCCGGCCGGACCTTGTCGGGCAAGGTCCGGCCGGGTGTGTGCGGTTGACGAGTCGTGTTGACGAATCGCCTTTTTGCTCGCGGTGACTTGGCGGCTCACCTGGCCGTCAGCCGCTGGCGGGCTCAGCCGAGCAGCGACTCCAGCTCGACGTGGTCCAGGCCGTGGGCCTCGGCGACCTCCTTGTAAACGACCTTGCCGTCATGGGTGTTGAGACCCTTGGCGAGCGCGGCGTCCCGGCGCAGCGCCTCGACCCAGCCGTTGTTGGCGAGCGAGACGATGTACGGCAGCGTGGCGTTGGTGAGCGCGTTGGTGGAGGTGTTGGGCACCGCGCCCGGCATGTTGGCGACGCAGTAGAAGACCGAGTTGTGGACCCGGAAGGTCGGCTCGGCGTGCGTGGTCGGGTGCGAGTCCTCGAAGCAGCCGCCCTGGTCGATCGCGATGTCGACAAGGACACTTCCCGGCTTCATGCGGGACACCAGCTCGTTGGTGACCAGCTTCGGGGCCTTCGCGCCCGGGATGAGGACCGCGCCGATGACGAGGTCGGCGTCGAGGACGGCCTTCTCCAGCTCGAACGCGTTGGACATGATCGCCTTGACCCGGGTGCCGAAGATCTTGTCGGCCTCGCGCAGCTTGTTGATGTCGCGGTCGAGCAGGGTCACGTCGAAGCCCATGCCGACGGCGACCTGGGTGGCGTTCCAGCCGGAGACGCCGCCGCCGATGACGACGGCCTTGGCCGGGGTCACGCCCGGGACGCCGCCCGGCAGCACACCGCGGCCGCCGGCCGCGCGCATCAGGTGGTAGGCGCCGACCTGCGGGGCCAGCCGGCCCGCGACCTCGGACATCGGGGCGAGCAGCGGCAGGGCGCGGTTCGGCAGCTCGACGGTCTCGTAGGCGATGGCCGTGGTGCCCGACTCCAGCAGCGCGTCCGTGCACTCCTTGGACGCGGCCAGGTGCAGGTAGGTGAAGAGGATCTGGTCCTTGCGGAGCCGGTGGTACTCCTCCGCGATCGGCTCCTTGACCTTCAGCAGCAGGTCGGCGGCGGCCCACACCTCGTCGGCGGTGTCGAGGATGCCGGCACCGGCGGAGACGTACTCCTCGTCCGTGATCGAGGAGCCGAGGCCGGCGCCGCGCTCGACGACGACCTGGTGGCCGTGGCGCACCAGCTCGTGCACACCGGCGGGGGTGATGGCCACCCGGAACTCGTTGTTCTTGACCTCGCGGGGGATGCCGACCTTCACGTCGATCACGGTCCTTGGCTCAGAGGGTATGGGGGTGCAATGCAGACGTACCCAGACATGCGGGGGCACACCGGGAGACACCGCAGGAGAAAGTGCGGCAGAGCCAGTTTAATGAAGGCGTTCCGGCTGTCTAGCCTTTCATTGCATCAATCTTCACTGGATGCACTGCGGATTTCGCAGGCGTTAGCGTCGTGTTCCGGCTCGGCGTCGCCCTCCGGTGCCTCCTCACCCAGCATGCGCTCCGCCGCCGCGCGGTGCAGGCGGGCCGCCGCCGGGTCGCCGAGCCGGTCCAGGGTGTCGGCCAGCCGCAGCTGCAGAGCGGCCTGCAGCCGGCCGTCCTCGGCGCGCCGCGCCCACTCCACGGCCTCCTGGCAGGTGCGCAGCGACTCCTCGGGCCGGCCCGCGTACTCCTGCACCCGGGCGATCTCGCTCAACGCCCTTGCGCTCGCGGCGACATCGCCGCTCCTGCGGTAGCCGGCGAGGGCGGCCCGCCAGTTGCGCAGCGCCTCGCCGTAGCGGCCGGCGTAGGTGTGCGCGGTGCCGATCCTGCCGTAGAGCCGGGCGGCCTCCGGGGCCTGGCCGCGGGCCAGCCGCTCGGCCAGCGCCCGGCCGAACCAGTCGGCGGCCCGGTCGTGGTCCCCCAGCTCCTGGTAGGCGCCGCCTACGGATTCCATCGCGCGGCCGGTCGCGTACGGGTCGTTCGCCTCGCGTCCGGCGTCCAGCGCGGCCCGGTAGCGGGCCAGCGCCTCCCGGGTGCGGCCGGTCTGCGCGTCCAGATCGCCCAGGTTCAGCAGGGCCGCGGCCTTCTCCCGGGGCAGCCCGCGCCGCTCGGCGACGTCCAGGACCAAGCGGTGCACGCCGTACAGGTCGGGCGCGGCGGCCTGGGTCCCCTCGTGCGCGGCCAGCGCCCGGACCAGCTGGGACATCAGCCGGCGGGCGAGGGTGTCCAGCTCGCCGTCGGCCACCGCGAGCCGCACGGACGCCAGCAGGGCGGGCCGGCGCAGCCGCAGCCAGTCGGCGGCGGCCCGCGGGTTCGGGAAGCGCAGCGCCCGGGGCATGCCGCTCAGCTTCTCCCGGGCCTGCGGGCTGTCCGTCTCGGTGATCGCCCGGCAGGACTGGAGCAGCCGTACCGTCCGCTCCAGCATCCGGGCCCGGGCCAGCTGCAGCTCCGCCGGCCGCTCCTGGCTCTCGGCCAGGGCGCGCAGCAGCGGGTGCAGACAGCCGGGGACCTCGTACTGGGGCAGCGGGGAGGACACCGGGCGCAGCAGGCCGAGGGCGACGAGGTCGTCCAGGGTGGCGCGGGCGGCGTCGACCGAGCAGCCGGCCAGGGCCGAGGCGGTGTGCGGGTCGGCCAGCCCGGCCGGGGCGAGGCTGAGCAGGCGCAGTATCCGGGCGGCCGGTGCGGGCAACTGGTCGTACACGAGCCGGAAGACACGCGACAGCGGAGTGCCGTCGGCGCCCTCCGTGCCGTCCTCGGTGGCCGCGTGCAGCCGCTTGGCGAGGTCGGAGACGGCGGACATGGGGCGGGCGGCGAGCCAGCCGCCGGCCAGCACCAGCGCGGCCGGATGGCCCTGGCAGGCCTCCACCAGGCTCTCCGCGGAGCGCGGGTCGACGGTGACGCGGACCGCGCCGGTGTAGCCGGTGAGCAGTTCCACCGCCGACTTGGTGTCGAGACCGCCGAGCGTGCAGGGGCGGACGTCCGCGATCCCGGTGAGCGGGCCCCGGGACACGGCGACCACCAGGCAGTCCGGGCTGTCCGGGAGCAGCGCGTCGACCTGTCGGGCGCCGGCCGCGTCGTCCAGCAGGAGCAGCGCCCGCCGGCCGGCGAGGCCCGCCCGCAGGGCCGCGGTGAGGTCGTCCTCGGCGGCTCCCGCGGGCGCGGGCAGTCCGAGCGCGCCGAGCAGGTCGCGGGCCACCTGCTCGACGGGCACCGGCGTGCCGCCGGGCTCGCTGAGCCGGGCCCGCAGCACGCCGTCGGGGTAACGGCCGGCGATCCGCCGGACGAGTTCCCCGGCGAGGCTGGTCCGGCCGGAACCGGGGCGGCCCGCGATGAGGAGCACGCGCGCGCGGGGCGCCTTGCGGCCGGACAGGGTGTCCAGTCCGGCGCGCTCGATGTCGGCGCGCAGTTCCTTCAACTCCCGGCTACGGCCCAGGAATCGGTCCTTCGTGGCCGGGTGCGCGGGCAGCTCCGCGCCGTCTGTGTCCACCACCTGATCCGTCACGGGCCACACTCCCGTCCCACCGCACGCGCAAGCCCGCCGGTGTCTTCCGGTACGGGCGTTCAAGAGCCTAGTTCACGCTCTGCGACGTGCCCGGAGGAGCGCGGCGCACGCATCCCCCGATCGGATCAGGCGATCGTCACACCAGTCCCCCGGACGGGTGCGGGCCTGCCGGGAGGTCCGGGTGGGCGGGAAGCACCGGACAGCCCCTGGACGGACGCGCGGGCCGGCCGGTTACCGAAGGCGCGCGCCGACCGGCCGACTGCCGAAGGGACGCGCCGGGCAGGACGCGCCGGCCGGCTCCCGACGGCCGGCGCGGGCCATGGACGTGCCCGTCAGTTCCCGAACGGACGGGCCGGCCAGGGCGCGTCGGCCGGGCGCAAGGCGTCCAGCCCGGCCCCGCCGCGGGCGGCGACCAGCGAGAGGACGCCGACCACCAGGCAGTTGTTGTGCACGTCACCGGCGAGGATCCGCTGCACCAGCTCGTCGGCCGGCACGCGCGCGTGCTCCATGTCGGTCTCCTCGTGCTCCGCCGCGAAGCGCTCCCCGTCGGCGTCGGACAGGTCCCGGGCGAGGAAGATCCGCACGGCCTCGTCACAGCCGCCGGGCGTGCTGTACACATCGGTCAGCACCCGCCAGTCGCCGGCCTTGACGTGCGCCTCCTCGTACAGCTCCCGCTGGGCGGCGTGCAGCGGGTTCTCGCCGGGCACGTCCAGCAGGCCGGCCGGGATCTCCCACAGCTTGTGCCGCACCGGGTGCCGGTACTGGTTGATCAGCAGGACCCGGTCCTCCTCGTCCAGGGCGAGGACGGCGACCGAGCCGGGGTGGACCTGGTAGTCCCGGCGGGCCACCGAGCCGTCGGGCATGACCACGTCGTCGGTGCGCACGGAGGTCTTGTTGCCCGTGAAGGGGGTCTCCGTCGCCCGGATCTCCCACTCCGCGGGAGTGTCCTTGATCGTCATGCCTGTCCTTCCACGTCTTTCCCACACAGCCGGCCGGACACGTCGCGGGTCCGGCCGGGAACAGAGACCGGGGTGCCCGCCCTTGCGGGTACGCACCCCGGCCACCGTACAACCGGTGTGTTACTCGGCGGTCTTCCGCTCGACCGCCGCCTTGACCAGGCCGGCGAAGAGCGGGTGCGGGCGCGTCGGCCGGGAGCGCAGCTCCGGGTGGGCCTGCGTGGCGACCAGGTAGGGGTGGACGTCACGCGGGTACTCGACGTACTCCACCAGCTTGCCGTCCGGGGAGGTGCCGGAGAACAGGACGCCCGCCTTCTTCTCCAGCTCCGCGCGGTAGGCGTTGTTCACCTCGTAGCGGTGCCGGTGGCGCTCCTCGACGTACTCCTTGCCGTCGTAGACCTCGCGGACGATGGAGCCCTCGGCCAGCTTGGCCGGGTACATGCCCAGCCGCATCGTGCCGCCCATGTCGCCCTCGCCGGCGACGATGTCGAGCTGCTCGGCCATGGTGGAGATCACCGGGTGGCCGGTGGCCGGGTCGAACTCGGTGGAGTTGGCGTCGGTGATGCCGGCCAGGTTCCGGGCGGCCTCGATCACGATGCACTGCAGGCCCAGGCACAGGCCCAGCAGCGGGATCCGGTTCTCGCGGGCGTAGCGGATCGCGCCGACCTTGCCGAGCACACCGCGGTCGCCGAAGCCGCCGGGGATGCAGATGCCGTCCACGTCCGCCAGCTGCGCCTTGGCGCCGGCCGGGGTCTTGCAGTCGTCGGAGGTGACCCACTTGATCTTCACCCGGGCGCGGTGGGCGAACCCGCCGGCGCGCAGGGCCTCGGTGACCGACAGGTAGGCGTCGGGCAGGTCGATGTACTTGCCGACCAGGGCCAGGGTGATCTCGTGGTCGGGGTTGTGCACCCGGTCCAGCAGGTCGTCCCAGGTGGTCCAGTCCACGTCCCGGAAGGGCAGGTCCAGCTTGCGCACCACGTAGGCGTCCAGGCCCTCGGTGTGCACGACCTTGGGGATGTCGTAGATGGAGCGGGCGTCGGGGCAGGCGACCACGGCGGCCTCGTCCACGTCGCACATCAGGGAGATCTTCCGCTTGATCGCGGTGGGCACCTCCCGGTCGCAGCGCAGCACGATCGCGTCGGGCTGGATGCCGATGTTGCGCAGCGCGGCCACCGAGTGCTGGGTCGGCTTGGTCTTCAGCTCGCCGGACGGGCCGATGTAGGGCAGCAGCGAGATGTGCACCACGAAGACGTTGTCGCGGCCGACCTCGTGGCGGACCTGGCGGACGGTCTCCAGGAACGGCAGGGACTCGATGTCGCCGACCGTGCCGCCGACCTCCGTGATGACCACGTCGACCTCGTCGGTGGCCATGCGGCGGATGCGGTGCTTGATCTCGTTGGTGATGTGCGGGATGACCTGGACGGTGTCGCCCAGGTACTCGCCGCGGCGCTCCTTGGCGATCACCGTGGAGTAGACCTGGCCGGTGGTGACGTTGGCGCTGCCGTCCAGGTCACGGTCGAGGAAGCGCTCGTAGTGGCCGATGTCCAGGTCGGTCTCGGCGCCGTCGTTGGTGACGAACACCTCACCGTGCTGGAAGGGGTTCATCGTGCCGGGGTCGACGTTCAGGTACGGGTCCAGCTTCTGCATCACGACACGCAGGCCGCGGGCCTTGAGCAGCATGCCCAGGCTGGAGGCGGTCAGTCCCTTGCCGAGCGAGGAGGCGACACCCCCGGTGACGAAGATGTGCTTGGTCGTCGAGGATTTGGGCGGCATGGCCAAGAGGGGGCTCCCGTGGTCGCTGTCTGTGATGCCGGGCGGCTTCCCGCCCGGGGATCTCCGGGGGTGCCGTCGCTGCGGTTCGGGGGTTTTTCTCCCACCGGTCCACGGGCTACCAGGGTATCAGCGCCGGAACGGGATGGCTTCCGGCCACGCTCCGCACCCGCCCGGGCACCCTGCGGACCCGCAGGTGTCACTCGTGTCACTCCGGGCACCACCCAGACACACGGTAATCACCCGCCGCTCATCCGTTCGGCTCACACGGGTTGCCCGGAGCGGCACACACATCATCTACGTGCGTCGTATCCTGCTCGGACACTCACTGCCGCGCCCGGCCGGAACGACGGGCACACCCCCGCCTGTATCACCGGAACAACGAGAGCGCGGCAGTTCGTTGAGCAAGGACTGTCGTGTTGTTGCCTCAAGGCTCGGCGGACTGCTTTGCTTCACCGCTCAACGACGCATAACAACGACCCCTTGACCGCACTAAGCGATATCCCCCTGCGCGGGGGTGACGTGGCCGTTCGACTGGAGTTGCACGTGGCCGGGCGCATCGAAGACTACGCACTCATCGGAGACATGCAGACCGCCGCACTGGTCTGCCGGGACGGCACGGTGGACTGGCTGTGCCTGCCCCGCTTCGACTCGCACGCCATCTTCGCCGGCCTGCTGGGCACCGAGGAACACGGCTTCTGGCGGCTCGGCCCGGCGCACGCCGCCGACGCCGCGCCGCCCACGGCCGCCCGGCGCGGCTACCGCGGCGACTCGCTGATCCTGGAGTCCGAGTGGGACACCCCGCGCGGCACCGTGCGCGTGACCGATTTCATGCCCCCGCGGGACGGCGCCCCGCAGCTGATCCGGATCGTGGAGGGCGTCACCGGCCGGGTGCCGATGCGCTCGGCCCTGCGGATGCGGTTCTCCTACGGCCGGGTGGTGCCGTGGGTGCACAAGCACGAGGGCCGCACGGTGGCCGTCGCCGGGCCGGACTCCGTGTGGTTCGACACGGAGGCCGAGACCTACGGCAAGGCGCTGACGACCTACGCCGACTTCACGGTCGGCCCCGGTGACCGGATCGCGTTCACGATCTCCTGGGAGCCCTCGCACAAGGAGCCCCCGGCCCTGCCCGAGCCGGAACAGTCCCTGGAGGCCACGGAGAGCTTCTGGCGCGAGTGGGTCGAGCAGTGTACGTACCACGGGCCGTACCGCGAGGCGGTGATCCGCTCCCTGATCACCCTCAAGGCGCTCACCTACGCCCCGACCGGCGGCATCGTCGCCGCGCCCACCACCTCCCTGCCGGAGGACATCGGCGGCGTGCGCAACTGGGACTACCGCTACACCTGGCTGCGGGACGCGGCGATCACCCTGTCCTCGCTGCTGCGCACGGGCTACCGCGAGGAGGCCCGCGCCTGGCGCGAGTGGCTGCTGCGGGCGGTCGCCGGCGACCCGGAGAACCTCCAGATCATGTACGGCATCGCCGGCGAGCGGGAGCTGGGCGAGGCCGAGCTGGACTGGCTGCCGGGCTACGAGAGGTCCGCCCCGGTCCGGGTCGGCAACGGCGCCGCGCACCAGCTCCAGCTCGACGTGTACGGCGAGGTTACCGAGGCCCTGCACCTGGGCCACATGACGGGCCTGGCCCGCAACGACTACGCCTCGCTGCTCCAGCTCAAGCTGATCCGCTACCTGGAGGACCACTGGCAGGAGCCGGACGAGGGCATCTGGGAGGTGCGCGGGCCGCGCCGGCACTTCGTGCACTCCAAGGTGATGGCCTGGGTCGCGGTGGACCGCACGATCAAGCTGATCGAGTCCGGGGACGCGGACGGCCCGCTGGAGCGGTGGCGCGAGCTGCGCGACGACATCCACCGGGACGTGTGCGAGAAGGGCTACGACAAGGAGCGCAACACCTTCACCCAGTCCTACGGCTCCCAGGAGCTTGACGCCTCGCTGCTGCTCATCCCGCAGATGGGCTTCCTGCCGCCGGACGACAAGCGGGTGATCGGCACCATCGAGGCGATCCAGCGGGAGCTGTCCACCCCGGACGGGTTCATCCTGCGCTACCCGACCGAGGGCCGGCACGCGGGCGTGGACGGTCTGCCGGGTGACGAGGGCGCCTTCCTGGCCTGCTCGTTCTGGATGGCGGACGACCTGGCGATGATCGGCCGGGTGGACGAGGCCCGCCGGCTGTTCGAGAAGCTGCTCGGGCTGCGCAACGACCTCGGTCTGCTCGCCGAGGAGTGGGACCCGCGCCTGAAGCGCCAGGTGGGCAACTTCCCGCAGGCGTTCAGCCACGTCCCGCTGATCGACACCGCGCTGCGGCTGACGGCCTCGGGGGCGTACGGCGGCTAGCCGCCCCGCCCGGACGGGCGCGCCCCGCCGTCCGCGGGGCGCGGCCTACGCTGGGAGGGAGTTCCCTTCCGGCAGGGGGCGGGTGATGGCTCTCCGTTCCAAGGCGCACACGGCTCTGGCCGCGCTCCGCGCGGAGCTGGCCGGCCAGGTGCTCGCCCCGGACGACCCGGGGTACGACGCGGCCCGTGCGGTCTTCGACGCGCGGGCCGAACGGCGGCCGGCCGTGATCGCCCGGTGCGCGGACACGGCCGACGTGGTGCGGGCGGTGCGCTTCGCCAGGGAGCTGGACCTGCGCGTCGCGGTGCGCGGCGGCGGCCACGGCCTGGCCGGCGGGGCCGGGGCGGACGGCGCGCTCCTGGTGGACCTGCGCCGGATGCGCCGGGTGACGGTCGACCCGGCGGCCGGGACGGCCCGGGTCGAGGGCGGCGCCACGATCGGCCGGCTGGACCGGGCCGCCCAGCTTCACGGGCTCGCGACGACCGGCGGGCGGGACTCCGCCGTCGGCGTGGCCGGCTTCGTCCTCGGCGGCGGCACCGGCTGGCTGGACCGGGTCTTCGGCCTGGCCGCCGACAACCTCCTCGGCGCCGAGCTGGTAACCGCCGGCGCGGAGCGGGTGCGGGCGAGTGCCGGCGAGCATCCCGAGCTGTTCTGGGCGCTGCACGGCGCGGGCGGCAACTTCGGCGTCGCCACCGCGCTCACCCTGCGGCTGCACCCGCTGCCGGAGTTCTCCCTCGCCCTGCTGGCCTTCGCGCCACGGCACGGACCGCGGGTGGTCCGCGCCTTCCGGGAGATCATCCGTACCGGCCCGGACGAGGTGGGCGGCGCGGTGCTGTGCGTCACCGGGCCGCGCGGGCCGTGGGCGCCGGCCGGCCGGCCGCTGTGCGCGGCGCTGCTGACCTACGCCGGACCCTGGGCCGGACTGCGCGCGCTCGCCGCGCCGCTGCGCGCGCTGCCGTACGACGCGGAGCTGGCCGGCGACCTGCCGTACGCCGGCGCGCAGCGCCTGCTCGACACCCCGGCCGGGCTGCGCGCCCACTGGTCGGCGCAGTGTCTGACCGGGCTGCCGGACGCGGCGGTGGAGGCGTTCTGCGCCCGCGCGGCCGCCGCGCCGGAGCCGGCCGGGACCCGGCTCGCGCTGTTCCCGGGAGGCGGGGCGGTCGCGGCGGGCCCGCGCGGGTCCCCGGTGTCCGGCCGGGACGCTCCCTGGACCGCGCACCCGCACGCGGCGTGGGCGGACCCGGCCGACGACGAGCGGGCGGCCGGCTGGGTGCGCGAGGCGCGGGCCGCTCTCGGACCGTGGAGCGCGGACGCCGTCCCGCTGAACCTCGTCGGCGACGAGGGCGCCGAGCGGGTGCGGGCGGGGCTGGGCGCCGGGAACCTGCTGCGCCTGGAGCGGGTGAAGCGGCGCTACGACCCCGACAACGTCTTCCGCGCCAACCACAACATCCGCCCGCTGTAGCCGGCCCGCGCACCTGTCGTCGGCGCGTTTGCGCAGGTAGCGTCCGCTGCATGGACAGCCGTACCGACCACCGTTTCGACACCCAGGGCGCCGGGATCACCGTGCGGCGGGCCCTGGAGCTGCCCGGCCTGCGCAGCGGGCTGCCGGAGATCGTGGCGGGTGCCGACCGGCTCGGCCGCACGGTGCGCTGGGTGCACGCGGGCGAGGTGCCGAACATCGCCTCGCTGCTCAAGGGCGGCGAGCTGCTGCTCACCACCGGCTACGGCTTCGGCACCCGGCCGGCCGAGCAGCGGGCGTTCGTGCGGACCCTGGCCGAGCGCGGGATCGCCGCCCTGGTGGTGGAGCTGGGCCCGCGTTTCGCCCGGCTGCCGGCGGCGCTGGTGGAGACGGCCCGGACGGCCGGCCTGCCGCTGGTCCAGCTCCATCGCGAGGTGCCGTTCGTGACGGTGACCGAGGAGATCCACACGGAGATCGTCAACGGCCACTACGCGCTGCTCCAGCGCGCCGAGGAGGTGCACCGGCGCTGCACCGAGGCGCTGCTGGGCGGTGGCGGGGTGCCGCAGGTGCTGGGCATCCTGGCCGACTTCAGCGGCAACCCGGTGTTCCTGGAGACGGCCGACGGCCGGCTGCTGTACGCCGCCGGGGCCGGGCCGGAGGGCGCCGATCCGCTCCAGGTGTGGGAGGGGCTGCGCGGCCCGCACAAGGAGGGCCCGCCGCCGGCCGGTTCGGTGCTGGTGGACGTGCCCGGCGGCGGGCCCGGCACGTCGGGGTCGGTGCGCGCCCGGCTGGTCCTGCCGCCGGTCTGCGCGGCGCCGGCCCCGGTGCACCGGATCGCCGCGGAACGGACCGCGGGCATCCTGGCGGTGGTGCTGATGCAGGCCCGGCAGGAGGAGGAGCTGGCGGCGCGCGGGCGCGGTGACTTCCTCACCGATCTGGCCGAGGGCCGGATCGCGGCCCAGGACGCGCCGGCGCAGGCCCGGGTGCTCGGCTTCCGGCCCGGTGACGGCCCGCTGCTGCCGGTGGTGATGCGGCTCGGGGACACGCTCCCGGCCGGCGGGGGCTGGGCGGTGCTGGCCCGGGCGGTCGCGGAGGGGCTGGCGGCGGTGGGCGTGCCGGTGCTGCTGGGGGTGCGGCCGGTGGAGGGCCGGGTGCCGGTGCTGCTGGGGCTGCGCGCGGAGCCGGAGCGGGCGGCGGTCGCGGACCGGGTCGCGGCGGCGCTGCGGGCCGGGGCGGAGCGGGCCGGGATGCGGCGGCCGGGCTCGCCGCCGCCGGTGGTGGTGGTCGGGGTGGCCGGCGGCTGGGCGGCGGCCTCGGCGGGGCTGCGGCACGCGGCGGAGACGGCGACGGCGGCGCAGGGCCTGCCCGACCGGCCCTGGTACGACGCCCGGCGCCTCGACATCGACCTGCTGCTGTGGCGGCTGCGGGACCATCCGGACCTGGCGGCCTTCGTGGACCGGGCGATCGGCCCGCTGCGCGCGCACGACCAGCGCTCCCGGCCGCCGCTGCTGCCGACGCTGGAGACCTATCTCGCGCACGCCGGCCGCAAGGCGGAGACGGCCCGCGAGCTGCACCTCAACCGGCAGACGCTGTACAACCGGCTCGCCCGCATCGGCGAGCTGCTCGGCACCGACCTGGACGACCCGCAGACGGTGCTGGCGCTCAGCCTGGCCCTGCGGGCGCGCCGGCACGTCGCTTAGGGCAGTGGCCGCGGCTGGGTCAGTTCGTCGTACACGCTGAGCACTTGCGCCACGGTCTCCTCCTCGGTCGGCCAGGTCGCGGCCTGCCGGGTGCCGCGCTCGCGCAGCAGCGCGCACCACTCGGGGTCGGCGAGCAGCCGTACGACCGTGTCGGCGAGGGCCGCCGGATCGCCGTACGGGACGAGGGCGGCGGCGTCGCCGACGAGGTCCGGGATGCCGCCGGTCCGGGGCGCGACGAGCGGCACGCGGGCCCGCAGCGCCTCCTGCGCGAGGACGGGCCGCGGCTCCGGGGCGCCGGTCAGGAGGGCCAGGTCGGCGGCGGCCAGCAGTTCGGGCACGTCCTCGCGGCGCCCGAGGAGCCGTACCGGCAGCTCCTCGTCGCCGATCCGCCGCTGGAGCACCGGCCGCAGCGGCCCCTCCCCCGCGATCACCACCAGCGGCGCCGGGTCGAGTTCCCGCCAGGAGCGGGCCGCGTCGAGCAGTACGTCGTAGCCGCGGTGGCGGTCCAGGGAGCCGGCCACCAGGATCACCGGGCGGCCGGTGGCGCCGAGTTCGGCGCGGACCTTGGGCCGGCGCCGGTCGGGGTCGGCGGCGGTGCCGCCGTGGGCGCCGGACGGGCCGCCGGGCCGGTGCCGGCCGGGCAGCGCGACGGCGGCGAGCCGGGCGTCGCGCGCGCCGCTGCGCCGGGCGCGGTCGACCAGTTCGGGGCTGGTGCCGAGGACCACGGCCGCCGTCCTGGCCACCCGCCGCTCCAGCAGCCGCAGCAGGTGCGCCCGCGGGCCCTCGGCGTGGGCGCGGCCGTGCCAGGTGACCACCAGCGGGGTGGTGCGCCCGCTGAGCGCGAGGACGGCCCGGAAGGAGGCGTGCAGGCCGTGCGCGTGCACCAGGTCGGCGTGGGCGCAGGCCGTGCGGAGCGCGGCCACCGAGACGGGGTCGCTGCTGCGCGGCACGTGCACGTGGCCGGCGCCGGTGCCGGTGAAGTCGTAGGCGCGGTCGGCCTCGGTGGGGGCGCACACGGTGACCCGTACGCCCCTCGCCACCAGTCCCTCGGCCAGGGAGCGCACGTGCGCGCTGCTGCCGGTGTTGCCTCCGCCGAGCACCTGCACGGTGCGCAGCGGCGACTGGCCGTGCGGTGCGTTGCTGCTCAGAGGGCTCACGGGGGTCACGGGGCCGGGGCTCCTGGTTCACGGGGAGGGGTCACGGGGAAACGTACCGAAGGTAGCGGGCTCCGGGGGGCGGAAGGACGCATCCCGCGCGCCTCCCGCACGGACCGTTCGGCCTCCTGGGCCGCCCCGCGTTCCGCGCCAAGCATGCCAGGGCGCAGGGCCGTTCGGGCACATCCGGGCGGGCGCAGCGGACGGCGGACCGGGGCAACGCGCCGGAGCACATCACCCGCACGGGCGAGGCCAGGCTCACCCCGCCGGGGCGGTGCCCGCGGGCATCGGGCGAGGTCAGCCGCGTGCCGTGCGCCGCGCCCAGGCGGTCACCCGGTCCCCGTGACGGGCCGCGGCGACCAGGGCGACGGCGTGCGCGAGCAATCCCGCGCGCTGGTTCCGCGCCACCACGGCCGCCCCGAGCGCGGCACCGAGGGCGTGCGCCCCGGTGTCCCCGAGCATGACCCGCTCGCCGAGGTCGTCGGGCAGCACAGCGGCGGCGGCCCCCAGCGCGGCGGCGGCCGGCCCGGTCCCGGGCCCCGCCCGCAGCAGCCCCGGCGCCGCGAGCAGGGCCACCGCGCCGGCGGCCCGCCCCGGCCGTACGTCGAGGAGGTTCACGAAGTGGGCGGTCCCGGCGATCACGACCCCGGCGAGCAGCTTGTCGAGCGGCCGCTCCTTCAGCAGCGCGCCCGCCGCCAGCCCCGCGGCCGCTATACCGAACAGTTTCACGGACCCGCTGGTGACCTCGCCGTCCCGCAGCGCGCGCAGGTGCGCCCGGAACCCCCGCCGGTGATCCCCGGCGACATCGTCGTAGGCCCCGCACGCCCCGGCGCCCAGCACCGCGATCCCGGCCGCGGGGCACACCCGCCCGGCGGCCACCGCCGCCCCGATCGCCACGGCGGGCCCGGCGTACATCCCGACGTCCCGCCCGGCGTGGTTCCTGCGCTCCCACCGCCCGCGCCCGCCGGGCGCGGTGGCGCGCAGCAGGGTCTGGCCGGTCCGGGTGAGGGTTGCGGCCGGCAGGAGGGAGCGGAGCGCGCGCTTGTCGATCACGGCCCCACTCTAGGGACCCCGCTCCGGGCCGCTCCCGCCTCCGGGTCCCTCAGACCTCCGCGCGGGCCGTGGCCAGGAGTTCCTCCGCGTGGGCCCGGGCCGTCTGCGAGTCCTCCTGGCCCGCCAGCATGCGGGACAGTTCGCGGATGCGGTCCTCGCCCTCCAGGACCTTAACGCCGGAGCGGGTGACGGAGCCGTCGTCGGTCTTCTCCACCAGGAGCTGGCGGTCGGCGAACGCGGCGACCTGGGGCAGATGGGTGACCACGACGACCTGCGCGGTCTTGGCCAGCTTCGCCAGCCGGCGGCCGATCTCGACCGCGGCCTTGCCGCCGACTCCGGCGTCGACCTCGTCGAACAGGTACGTCGGCACGGGATCGGTGCCCGCGAAGACGACCTCGACCGCGAGCATGACCCGGGACAGCTCGCCACCGGAGGCGCCCTTGGCGATGGGCCGCGCGGGGGCGCCCGGGTGCGGGGCGAGCAGCAGCTCGACCTCGTCCACGCCGGCCGGGCCGTAGGCGACCGTCCGGCCGTCGACCTCGACGCCCTCCGGGTCCTCGGTCTGCCGGATGTCGAAGGACACGCGCGCGTGGGGCATCGCCAGCGAGGCCAGCTCGGCGGTCACCGCCGCGGCGAACCGCTCGGCGGCCTCGGTCCGCGCGTCCGTCAGCGCCTGCGCGAGCGCCCCGAGACCGGTGCGCAGCGCGTCCCGCTCGGCGGTCAGCTCCGCGATCCGCCCGTCGTCGCCGTCCAGCTCGGTGAGCCGGGCGGCGCCGCGCTCGGCCCAGGCCAGCACCGCGTCCACGTCCTCGCCGTACTTGCGGGTCAGCGCGGTCAGCGCGGCCCGGCGCTCCTCCACGGCGGCCAGCCGCAGCGGGTCGGCGTCCAGGTCGTCGGCGTATCCGGCCAGCTCACCGGCCACGTCACCGAGCAGGATGCCGATCTCCCCGATCCGGTCGGCGAGCGCGGCCAGCGCCGGGTCGTGGCCGCGCACGGCCTCCAGGGCCCGGTGGGCGCCCGCGACGAGCGTGGCCGCGTCGATGCCCTCGGGGTCCTCGGGATTGCCCGCGAGCGCGGCGTGCGCGACCGTCGCGGCGGAGGCCAGCGCCTCGGCGTGCCCGAGCCGCTCGGCCTCCTCGGCCAGCTCCGCGTCCTCGCCGGGCCGGGGTTCCACGGCGGCGATCTCGTCCAGCCCGTAGCGGAGCAGGTCGGCTTCCTGCGCCCGCTCACGCGCCCGCGTGGTGATCTCCTCCAGCTCGGCGGAGACGGCCCGCAGCCGCCGGTAGGCCTCGCTGTACTTGGTCAGCGGCACGGCGACGGCGTCGCCCGCGTACCGGTCGAGCGCCTGCCGCTGCCGGGACAGCTTCAGCAGTCCCTGCTGGTCGGTCTGCCCGTGCACGGCCACCAGGTCGTCGGCCAGCTCGGCGAGCAGCCCGACGGGCACGCTGCGCCCGCCCAGGAACGCCCGGGAGCGGCCCTCGGCGGAGACGGTACGGCTGATCAGCAGGGCGCCGTCGTCCAGCTCGGCCCCGGCCTCCTCGGCGCGCAGCACGGCGGCGGCGCCGGCGGGCACGGCGATCCGTCCCTCCACGACCGCCTTGCCGGCCCCGATCCGCACCAGCGCCGGGTCCGCCCGGCCGCCGAGCAGCAGCCCCAGGCTCGTGACGACCATGGTCTTGCCCGCGCCCGTCTCACCGGTGACCGCGGTGAACCCCGGCGACAGCTCGACCACGGCATCGTCGATGACCCCGAGCGACCGTATCCGCATCTCCTCCAGCACGGAACAGACCATACGAGGTCCGGGGCCGGGAACGCACATGGCCCGGCGGTCTCACTCGGAGGAGTGGTGCGGTGCCCCGCGCCAGCCCGTGGTCGGCAGCGCGAACTTGGCCACCAGCCGGTCCGTGAACGACGAGTGGTGCAGCCGGGCCAGCCGCACGGGCACGGCCCCGCGCCGCACCTCCACCCGCGCGCCGGGCGGCAGCTCGACCGTCCGCCGGCCGTCGCACCACAGCACGCCGGGCGGGATGTGCGGCAGCACCTCCACCGCGAGCACCGAGTCCGGCGAGGTCACCAGCGGCTTGGCGAACAGCGCGTGCGCGCTGATCGGCACCATCAGCAGCGCCTCCACCTCCGGCCAGACCACCGGTCCCCCGGCGGAGAAGGCGTACGCCGTGGACCCGGTGGGCGTGGACAGGACGACCCCGTCGCAGCCGAACCCCGTCACCGGCCGCCCGTCGATCTCCAGCACGACCTCCAGCAGCTTCTCGGCGCCGGCCTTCTGCACGGCCGCCTCGTTCAGCGCCCAGTCGGTGTGCACGATGTCGCCGTTGCGGTGCACGACGACGTCGACGGTCATCCGCTCCTCGACCTCGTACGACCGCGACACCACCCGGTCCACCACCCGGTCGAGGTCGTCGCGCTCGGCCTCCGCGAGGAACCCGACGCGCCCGAGGTTGACGCCGAGCATCGGCACCCCGGAGGCCCGCGCGAACTCGGCGCCGCGCAGCAGGGTGCCATCGCCGCCGAGCACGATCAGCAGCTCGCACCCGTCCAGGCACTGCGGGGTGGCCTCCTTGATCAGGGCGACCTCGTCCGGGAGCGGCAGGTCGCGCGCCTCCTCCTCCAGCACCCGCACCCCGATGCCATGCCGCAGCAGGCCCTTGACGACGAGTTCCGCGCTGCGGATCGCCGCGGGCCGCCCGGTGTGGGCGAGCAGGAAAACAGTACGCGCCAGGTTCTGTGTCAACGCGGCCCCTCCGCCACTGCACGGTCGACGTCGGCCGGGTCCACCCGGGGTGCCCCCGCCCGCAGCCAGAGAAAGTACTCGACATTGCCCGAGGGGCCGGGCAGCGGACTGGCGGTCACGCCCCGCACCCCGAGCCCCAGCTCCCACGCCCGCCCGGCCACCTGCCGCACGGTCTCCGCCCGCAGTTGCGGACTGCGGACGACACCTCCGCTGCCGAGCCGGTCCTTGCCCACCTCGAACTGCGGCTTGACCATCATCACCAGGTCGGCGTCCGGGGCCGCGCACTGCTTCAGGGCGGGCAGCACCAGGCCGAGCGGGATGAAGGACAGATCGCCCACGACAAGGTCCACGGGTTTCCCATCGATCGCGTCGAGCGTCAACTCGCGTACGTTCGTACGGTCCTTGACGGTGACGCGTTCATCGCTCTGCAGCGACCAGGCGAGCTGTCCGTAACCGACGTCCACGGCGACGACATGGGCGGCGCCCGCGCGCAGCAGGACATCGGTGAAGCCGCCGGTGGAGGCGCCGGCGTCCAGCGCGCGCCGGCCCTCGACGACGAGCCCGCCGGGCACGAAGACCTCCAGCGCGCCCGCCAGCTTGTGGCCGCCCCGGGAGACGTAGCCCGGGTCGCTCTCGTCGGCCCGCACGACGATGGCCGCGGCGGTCTCCACCTGGGTGGCCGGCTTGGTCGCCACCATCTTGCCGACGCTGACCCGGCCGGCGGCGATCAGCTGGCTGGCGTGCTCGCGCGAGCGCGCCAGCTTGCGGTGGACCAGCTCGGCGTCGAGGCGGCGACGTGCGACTCCTGCCACGTTCGGTTCAGCTCCTGCTTCAGTAAGGCCGTGGGGGCGCCGGAGGTCCCGGGCGGGCGTCGAGCGCGGTGAGCGCGTCGCGCAGCCCCCGGTGTACATCCTCGTACACCTGGAGGTGTCCGTCGGTGGCGAGGTGGTCGGCGTCGCCCAGCCGGTCCAGGTGGGCGTCGATCCCGGCGTCGCCGGTGGGGGTGCGCGGGATGTCCAGCGGGGCCGGGGCGGCGGGGTCGAGCCCGGACCCGGGCTCCTGTCCGGACGCACGCCCGGACCCGGGTACGGGTTCCTGCTCGGGCCCGGCCTCACGGTCGTAGTCGGGACCGTGGTCGTGCCCGGCCCGCGTGGCGTACTCGGCCGGCCTGGCGGTCTCGGCCGCGGAGACGGACTCGCTCATGCCCCGACGCTACCCCGAACCGCCGCGGTACCGTCGGGGGCGATGGCCACGATCGAGGAGTGCCGCGCCGCACTGGGGCGGTTTTCGGCCAATATGCGAGGGGCCGAGGGCCGGGCCCGCGCCGCCGCCGCGCTCGACCGCTCGGTCAGCTGCCACCTCACCGATCTGGACGTCACCTTCGCGGGCCGGATGACCGGCGGCCGGATCGAGGTCGACGCGACCCACCCGGGGCCGCCCCGGGAGAAGGCCCGGATCAGGCTCGCCCTGACCGGCGACGACCTGGTGGCCCTGGTGGACGGCGCGCTGGACTTCGCCACCGCCTGGGGCTCGGGCCGGGTACGGCTGGAGGCGGGCCTGCTGGACCTGTTCCGGCTCAGGAAGCTGCTGTGACCCGCCCGGCGCGGGTCCTGCGGGCCGCCGGCACCACCAGCGGGGTGCCCGTCTCCGGGTCCTCGATGACCTGGCAGCGCAGCCCGAAGACCTCCTCGACCAGCCCGGCCGTGACGATGTCGTTCGGGGCGCCCTCGGCGATCACCCTGCCGCCGCGCAGCGCGATGAGGTGCGTGGCGTAGCGGGCGGCGTGGTTGAGGTCGTGCAGCACCGCCACCAGCGTCCGGCCCTGCTCCTCGTGGAGTTCGGCGCACAGGTCGAGGACGTCGATCTGGTGCTGGATGTCCAGGTAGGTGGTCGGCTCGTCCAGGAGCAGCAGCGGGGTCTGCTGGGCGAGCGCCATGGCGATCCACACGCGCTGGCGCTGCCCGCCGGACAGCTCGTCCACGTACCGGCCGGCCAGCTCCGCCACCCCGGTCTGGCGCATCGACTCCCGCACGACCCGCTCGTCCTGCGCCGACCACTGGCGCAGCAGCCCCTGGTGCGGGTAGCGGCCCCGGCCGACCAGGTCGGCGACCGTGATGCCGTCGGGCGCGAGGGACGACTGCGGCAGCAGGCCGAGGGTCCGCGCGACCTTCTTCGCCGGCAGCGACTGGATGGCCTGCCCGTCCAGCAGCACCCGGCCCTGACTCGGCTTCAGCATCCGCGACAGCGCCCGCAGCAGCGTCGACTTGCCGCACGCGTTCGGGCCGACGATCACCGTGAAGGAGTGGTCGGGGATCTCCACCGACAACTGCTCGGCGATGACGCGCTGGTCGTAGGCGAGGGTGACGTTCTCGGCGGACAGGCGGTTCACGGTGCTCCTCTTGCGGTCGGACTCGGGGGTGGCGCTCATATCCGGCCCGCCTTGCGCTCGGCGACCAGCAGCCACAGCAGATAGGCGCCGCCGAGGACGCCGGTGACGACGCCGACGGGCAGCTGGTCGGCGCCGAAGGCGCGCTGCGAGGCCCAGTCCGCGGCGACCAGCAGCACCGCTCCCATGCACAGCGAGGGCACCAGGTTGGGTCCCGGGGAGCGGGTGAGGCGGCGGGCGAGCTGCGGCGCGGTCAGCGCCACGAAGCTGACCGGGCCCGCGGCGGCCGTGGCGGCGGCGGTGAGCAGCACGGCCGAGACCATCAGCAGCAGCCGGACCCGCTGGACGCGCACACCGAGCGCGTGCGCGGTGTCGTCGCCCATCTCCATCATCCGCAGGCCCCGGGCGTTGACGAGGACCAGCGGGACGACGACGGCGCACAGCCCGAGCAGCGGCCAGACCTGCTCCCAGTCCCGGCCGCTGAGCGAGCCGGTCATCCACACCACCGCGCGGGTCGCGTCGACCAGGTCGGCCTTGGTGAGCAGATAGCCGTTGACCGCCGTGGCGATCGCGTTGACACCGATGCCCACCAGGACCAGCCGGTACCCGTGCACGCCCCGCTTCCAGGCGAGCGCGTAGACCGCGAGACCGGTCGCCAGGCCGCCGGCGAGGGCGCCCACGGTCACCTGGGCGGCGCTGCCGGACAGCAGCACGATCACGACGAGCGCGCCGGCCGTCGAGCCCTGCGACAGACCGAGCACGTCCGGGCTGCCGAGCGGATTGCGGGAGACGGACTGGAACAGCGCGCCGCCGAGCCCGAGCGAGGCCCCGACCAGCAGTCCGACGAGGACCCTGGGCAGCCGCAGCTCGTTGACGATGAAGTCCTGGTAGGCGGTGCCCTGCCCGGCGAGCGTCCGCAGCACGTCGGCGACCGGGATCCTCGCGTCGCCGGTGCCGATCAGCGCGACACCGGCCGCTCCGGCCCCGGCCAGCAGCAGGACCACGACGAGCAGGGCGCGCGGGTCCAGGCGCAGGGAGAGCCCGCCGGGGAGGCGTACGGCACGGCTTTTGGAGTACGTCTTCACAGCTGGGCCGTCCTGCGCCGTCGTACGAGGAAGATGAAGACCGGGCCGCCGACGACCGCGGTGACGATGCCGACCTGGAGCTCGGCCGGCCGGGCCACGACCCGGCCGATGACATCGGCGCCGAGCAGCAGCACGGGCGCCAGCAGCGTGCCGTACGGCAGGATCCAGCGCAGGTCGGGGCCGGTGAAGGAGCGCACGACGTGCGGCACCATCAGACCGACGAAGACGATCGGGCCGCAGGCGGCCGTCGCGGCGCCGCTCAGCACCACCGCGGCCAGCATGGCCAGCGCGCGGGTGCGGTCGAGGTGGGCGCCGAGGGCGCGGGCGGTGTCGTCGCCCATCTCCACGGCGTTCAGCGGCCGGGCCAGCGCGAGCGCGAGGACGGTGCCGGCCGCGAGGAACGGCAGCACCTGGAGGATGGTCGAGCGGTCCGCCGAGGCCAGGGAGCCCACCGTCCAGAAGCGCATCCTGCCCAGGGCCGCGCCGTCCGTGATCATCACGGCCTGGAGATAGCCGTACAGGGCCGCGCTGATCGCCGTGCCGGCGAGTGCCAGCCGCACCGGGGTGGCGCCCCGGCCGCCGCCGAGGAACCACACCAGCGCGCCGACCGCCGCCGCGCCCAGGAACGCGAACCACACATAGCCGGTGAGGCTGGTGACGCCGAAGCAGGTCATGGCCGTGACGACGGCGGCGGAGGCGCCCGCGTTGATGCCGAGCAGCCCGGGATCGGCCAGCGGATTGCGGGTCAGCGCCTGGAGCACCGCGCCCGCCAGCCCGAGCGCGGCGCCGACCAGCAGGCCGAGCACCGTGCGCGAGAGCCGTTCGTCCACGACCACGTCGCCGTACGTCCCGGTGTCGTGGAACAGGCCGTGCCAGACCTGCTCCGGGGACAGTCCTTTGGCCCCGACCGCGATGCTCGCCAGCGCGACGAGCACCAGGAGCACGGCGGACAGCAGGAGCCCAAGGGCCCTGGCCGCTCGGCGGGTTGGGGGCGCGGGGGCGTTCTCCGCGCGCGGTACCGGAGGACTGTCGACCAACACGGAGTTAGGTTAGCCTACCCTGCGCTGCTTCTCGATCCCCGGTGTGCCGCCGGCCCGTCAGAGACCGAGCCGGGTCAGTGCCTTCTCCCCGTCCAGCGCGCAGGAGCCGTCGCCGGCCGCCGTCCAGGCCGCCGCGCACAGCGCCCGCAGCCCGTCCAGCGGCGCACCGTCGCCCGTCAGCTCCAGCCGTCCGTCGCCGGGCGCGGCCGTCCAGCCGCCGCAGCGGAAGCCGTCCCCCTCCTCGGTGACCTCCGGCTGCCCGCCGAGCAGCCCGCGCAGATCCGCGTCCACATACGTCGGCCGGTGCCGGGGCGGCGCGGCCAGCAGTTGCGCGCCGTCGGTGACACCGGTCAGCACCAGCAGCGAGTCCACCCCACCGTTGAACGCGCCCTCGATGTCCGTGTCCAGCCGGTCGCCCACCACCAGCGGGTGCCGGGCCCCGGTCCGGATGATCGTCTCCCGGTGCATCGGGGGCAGCGGCTTGCCCGCGACCTGCGGCTCGGCACCGGTCGCGATCCGCACCACCTCCACGGCGGCCCCGTTGCCCGGCGCGATGCCCCGGCCGCTCGGGATCGTCAGGTCGGTGTTGGACGCGAACCACGGCAGTCCCCGCCGGATCGCGTACGACGCCTCCATGAACCGCTTCCAGGGCAGGTCCGGGCCGCCGTAGCCCTGCACGACCGCCGCCGGGTCGTCGTCCGCCGACTCCACCGGCACCAGGCCGCGCTCGCGCAGCGCCACCCGCAGCCCCTCGCCGCCGACCACCAGCACCCGCGCCCCGGCCGGCAACTGCTCGCCGATCAGCCGGGCGACGGCCTGCGCGGAGGTGATGACGTCGTCCGCGCCCGTCGGTATGCCCAGCTCCGTCAGGTGCCCGGCCACCGCGTCCGGGGTCCGCAGCGCGTTGTTGGTGACGTACGCGAGCCGCATCCCGCCCGCCCGCGCCGTCGCCAGCGAGTCGACCGCGTGCGCGATCGCGCTGCCCCCCGCGTACACCACCCCGTCCAGATCGAGCAGCGCCGTGTCGTACGTCTCGCTCAGGGGCCGCCCACTGCCCTCGGGCCTCGTCCTGACGCCTTGGCTCATATCCGTATCGCTCCTCGTCGACTCGCCTTCCCTCGATCATCCCGCATGCCACCGGCACACGTACGATGCCGGGATGAAGACAGCAGGTCACTCGGAGGCAACGACGCGCCGCGGCCTGGAACTCACCCCGTTCCGAGGTCTCCGTTACGACCCTGACCGGGTCGGCAGCCTCGCCTCCGTCACCTCCCCTCCCTACGACGTCGTCGTACGGCCCGACGGCCTGCACCACCTCCAGTCGGCCGACCCGCACAACATCGTCCGGCTGATCCTGCCCCAGGCCGGTTCCCCGAGCGCCCGCACCGACCAGGCCGCCGACACGCTGCGCCGCTGGCTGGCCGAGGGCATCCTCGTCGCCGACCCGGACCCCGGCCTGTACGTGTACGAGCAGCGCGACGGCGACGGCCTGCTCCAGCGCGGCATCATCGGCGCGCTGCGGGTCACGGAGCCCGCCGAGGGCGTGGTGCTGCCGCACGAGGACGTCATGCCGCCCGTGGTCGCCGACCGGGCGGCGCTGATGCGCGCCACCCGCGCCAACCTGGAGCCGCTGCTGCTGACGTACCGCGGCGACGGCGCGGCCGCCGAGGTGGTCGAGCGCACGGCCGAGCGCCCGCCGCTGCTGGCCACGACCACCGAGGACGGCTTCCGGCACCGCCTGTGGTCCCTCACCGACGCCGAGGTCCTGGCCCGGGTCCGGACCGACCTGGCCGGCCGGCAGGCCCTGATCGCCGACGGCCACCACCGCTGGGCCACCTACCGCCGGCTGCGCGCGGAACACCCCTCCCCCAGCCCCTGGGACTACGGCCTGGTCCTGCTGGTCGACACCGCCCGCTATCCGCTGCGGGTGCGCGCCATCCACCGGCTGCTGCACGGCCTGCCGGTCGCGGACGCGCTGCGGGCGCTGGACGGCCGGTTCCGGGTACGGCGCCTCGACAAGCCCCTTCCCGACGCCCTGGCGGCGCTCGCGGACGCGGCCCGGGACGGCAACGCCTTCCTGCTGGCCGGCGACGGCGCCTTCCACCTGGTCGACCGGCCCGACCCGGACCTGCTGGCCCGCACCATCCGCACGGACCGCCCGTCCGCCTGGCGCTCCCTGGACGCCACGGTCCTGCACACCGTGCTGCTGGAGCACGTGTGGCACATCCCCGAGGACTCGCCGGCCCACGTCGCCTACATCCACGACACGGCCGCGACGGTCGAGAAGGCGGAACGCGACGGTGCCACGGCCGTGCTGATGCACCCCGTCCGCGAGGAGGTCGTCCGCGACCTGGCCCGGCAGGGCGTGACGATGCCCCGCAAGTCCACGTCGTTCGGTCCGAAACCGGCGTCCGGGCTGGTGCTGCGGGCCCTGGAGATCTGAGCGGACGGCATACGGAAGAGAACGGCGATACGGAAAAGGGCAGGCCCCGGGGGGCCTGCCCTTTTCTCGTCGGCTTCTCTTCCGGTGACGTCGCCGGTGAGCGGCGTCAGTCCTTGTCGCCGTCCTCCGCGTCCACTGCGTCCTGCGCGGCCTTCGCGTCCTCGGCGTTCTCGGCGTTCTCCGCGGCCTTCGCGTCCTCGGCGTTCTCGGCGACCTTGGCGTTCTCCGCGACCTCGGCGTTCTCCGCGTGGTCCTCGGAGGACTTGCCGGAGGGCTCCTCGGTCTCGTCGGAAGCATCCTCGGAGACATCTTCGAGGGCGTCCTCGGGAGCGTCTTCGAGGGCGTCCTCGGGAGCGTCCTCGGCCAGGGCGTCGACGAACTCCACGCCGTCCAGCTCGGCGAGCCGGTCGGAGGCGTCGGTGCTGCCGTCCCGGTCGGCCTCGACGGCCTTCGCGAACCACTCGCGTGCCTCGCGCTCCCGGCCGACGGCCAGCAGGGCGTCGGCGTAGGCGTACCGCAGGCGCGCGGTCCACGGCTGGACCGAGTTGGAGGCCAGCTCCGGGCTCTGCAGGGTCACGATGGCCGCGTCCAGCTGGCCCATGTCCCGCCGGGCACCGGCGGCCACGAGCCGCATCTCGACCTGTCCGGCCTTGTCCAGCTTGTGCACCTCGAGGGCGCCGGCCATGTCCAGCGCCTTCTCCGGCCGTCCGAGCCCGCGCTCGCAGTCGGCCATCACGGGCCACAGCTCGACGGTGCCGGTCATCCGCCGGGCCGCCCGGAACTCGGCGAGGGCCTCGCCGAACTTCTGGTTCGCGTACGCGGCGAAACCTGCGGCCTCGCGTACGGCGGCCACGCGGGAGGCCAGACGCAGAGCCACCTTGGAGTAGCCGTAGGCGCTCTGGGGGTCCTCGTCGATCAGACGGGCGACCATCACCAGGTTCTTGGCGACGTCCTCCGCGAGCGTCTTGGGCAGGCTCTGGAGCTCCTGCCGGACGTCCTTGTCGATCTCGTCGCCGGTGACGTCCTCCGGGATGGGCAGCCGCTTGATCGGCTCCCGGTCCCGGTCCCGCTCGTCGCGGAACCGGCCACCGCCACGGCGGTCGTCCCGGCTGTCCCGGCTGTCCCGGCTGTCCCGGTCATCGTGGCCGCGGAAGCCGCCGGGGCGTCCGCCCCGGTCGTCACGGCGCGGCCCACGGGCGTCCCGGTCGTCCCGGCCCCGGAAGCCACCCCGCTCACCACGGCTGTCGTCACGACGGAAGCCACCGCGGTCGTCGCCACGGCGGTCGTCACGGCGGAAGCCACCGCGGTCGTCGCTACGGCGGTCATCGCTACGGCGGTCGTCGTCGCGGCGGAAGGGGGGACGGTCACCGCTGCGGTCGTCGCGGCGGAACGAGGGGCGGTCGCCGCCACGGTCATCGCGGCGGTCATCGCGCCGGTCGTCGCGGCGGAAGCCACCGCGCTGGTCGTCCCGGCGTCCGAAGCCGCCACCGCGCTGGTCGCCGCCACGCTGGCCGTGGCCACCCCGGTCGTCGTCGCGACGGAAGGACGGACGGTCGCTGCCACGGTCGTCGCGGCGGAACGGGGGACGGTCGCTGCCACGGTCGTCGCGGCGGAACGGGGGACGGTCGCCGGTGCGGTCGTCGCGGCGGAACGAGGGGCGGTCGCCGGTGCGGTCGTCACGACGGTCATCGCGGCGGAAGCCGCCACGGTCACCACGGTCGCGGTCGTCGCGCTGGAAGCCCGGACGCGCACCGCGCTCACCCTCGCGGCGGAAACCGCCACCACCACGGCGGTCATCGCTACGGCGGTCGTCGTCGCGGCGGAAGGGGGGACGGTCACCGCTGCGGTCATCACGACGGAACGAGGGGCGGTCGCCGCCACGGTCATCGCGGCGGTCGTCACGCCGGTCGTCGCGGCGGAAGCCACCGCGCTGGTCGTCCCGGCGTCCGAAGCCGCCACCGCGCTGGTCGTCCCGGCGTCCGAAGCCGCCACCACGCTGGTCGCCGCCACGCTGGCCGTGGCCACCGCGGTCGTCGTCACGGCGGAACGAGGGACGGTCGCCGCTGCGGTCGTCGCGGCGGAACGAGGGGCGGTCGCCACCGCGGTCGTCGCGACGGTCATCGCGCCGGTCGTCACGGCGGAAGCCGCCACGGTCACCACGGTCGCGGTCGTCGCGCTGGAAGCCCGGACGCGCGCCCCGCTCACCCTCGCGGCGGAAACCGCCACCACCACGACGGTCATCGCTACGGCGGTCGTCGTCACGGCGGAAGGAGGGACGGTGGTCGCCACGGTCGTCACGGCGGTCGTCGCTCCGGCGGCCATCGCTCCGGCCGTAGCCGGCACGGTCGTTGGGACGGCGGTCGTTGTCCCGGCGGAAGCCGCCCCGGTCACCACGGTCACCGCGGTCACCACTGTCCCGTCGCCGCTGGTCGCGCTCCGGTCGCTCGTCGGGAGAGTTGGTGGACATGGTGACTCCTGTCTTAGGTACTGCAAGCATTGTAAAAACAAAAGGACCCCTGGTCCCAGCTGAACGCTGGTGACCAGGGGTCCTCCAAAGATTGTTCGGCGGCGTCCTACTCTCCCACAGGGTCCCCCCTGCAGTACCATCGGCGCTGTGAGGCTTAGCTTCCGGGTTCGGAATGTAACCGGGCGTTTCCCTCACGCT
>NZ_JBIROU010000006.1:286275-471016 GCF_044332325.1 Streptomyces sp. NPDC017095 | reverse complement strand
ACCACCCCCCAGGTCATCCGATCGACAGGGGGCAACAGTCATGCCGGGCCCGGAGGCCAGCGGCCCTCTTGCAGGACCGCGAAGAAGATAACGGGGTGCCCCTATGTCTTTGGTCAAGGGCCAACGGGGTGCGATGGGTCGGCATGCCGGGGCAGCATGGCGCCGTGGCCGATCTGTTGTGGGATGACGTGAAGTGCTTCTTCGACCTGGACCTGATGGGGTCGCTGCCGGACGTGCGTGTCCCGGATGCCTCGGTGGAGGACTGTCAGTCGGTCCTCGACTTGATCGCGGAGAAGGGCTGGCAGTGCCAGGGTCCCGCCCGGCGGATGCCGAGTGTCCTGAGCTGCGGGTCTGGCCGACGGCCGATGTGCTGGCGATCTTCCGGTTCCATGCCGATGACGAAGTCGACTTCGACGTCGACCTGCGGGAGTTGCAGGGCCAGGATCGACTTGATGTGTTCTGCGGCTTCCTTCGGGAGGTCGGGCGGCGTCTGGGCAAGCCGGTGCTGATGGACCCGGAAGGCGAGGACGGCCATCCGGTGCTCGGCTTTGATGTCGAGGCTGGTCGGGTCGTTCTCCTCGCAGACCCGCAGGTCAGGTGACTGGGGCCGACGGCCGCGGTTCGTAGAAGGTTCCGTCGCGGAGCATCGCGAACAGGACGTCGGCCCGGCGTCTGGCGAGGCAGAGCAGGGCCTGGGTGTGGTGCTTTCCTTGGGCGATCTTCTTGTCGTAGTAGGCCCGCGATGCCGGGTCGCCGAGTGCGGCGAAGGCGGAGAGGAAGAAGGCCCGTTTGAGCTGCTTGTTCCCTCTCCTGGACGGTTGTTCGCCGCGGATCGAGGAGTCCGAGCTGCGAGTGGCCGGGGCGAGACCGGCGTAGGCGGCGAGGTGGCCGGCGGTGGGGAAGGTGCTGCCGTCGCCGACCGCTTGTTTCCGATGCCGCGCCCTGATCGTCCACGCGACAGAACGTCCCCGGCTTGTCGAGATCCGCGACAACCTCCTCACGCGCATCTTGGAAGCCGAGAGGGAAGCCTGGCGCGGCGAGATCGAAGGGCTTCAGAGCAGCCTGACCCACGCCGAGGAGAAGCTAGCCCAGCTCGACGCCCACATCTACCGGAAGCAGGAGTCTGTCGACCTGGGAATTCCTACCTTCTGGGGAATCGCTGCCCGCACCACTGCGGCGATTCCCCCGCCAGAGCCACGTGACTGATGAGGATCTGTAACATCGGCCAGTGCTGCTCTTCGCTCCCTGCTTGATTGCCGGAGGTAGCGGTGGCCAGGGGTCGCCCCTGCTGTGTCGGGTGCTGGTGCCGGCCCTCGCCCGGAAGCAGCGTCGTGAAACCATCCAGCGATGACTGAACCGAGCAGCGACGACGGACGCAACTTCCGGCGCGAGACCGAGCGGGTCGTCAACGAGATCGCCCAGGGGCTCTGCACGTTGGACGCTGGTGTGAGGTGGTTCTCCGGCCTCGCCCCGACACGCCAGCAGATAGTTCTGCAGGAGGTCGCTGGCTATGCGATGCAGGCGCACATTACAGCTGCGGACGGCCGTGCGGGGGTGGCGCGGTCTGGTGTGAAGCCCACGGCTAACCCCTCGGTCATGATCTGCATGGACCCGCCCCGCTACGGGTTCGCGGGCCTGCCCTCCGCCGAACACGTCACGGCGTTCCGCGTCATCGTTTCCGTGTTCGCCGTTGCCGACACTCGCCGCCGCGAGAGGTACTGCAAAGGCGCCTGCGGACATGCATGGCACAATCTGCCGGCGACGACCGAGCGGCCGTAGCATTGGCCGTTCCAGATCGAGCTGGGCTAGTTATCGAGCGGTCCCTCCTGAGTGACATCCGTTCGTAGGTCAACGCGCTGCGGGTGGGGAGAAGTGTGAGCAGGCATGGGAACCCTCTGAACATCGGATGGGGGAATTCAACGATCCTCATCATCTCCCCGTCGCCCAAGAGGTTGTCCCTTAAATGCCGAGGGGCGTGCTGGTTGACCTGCTTGTTTGCCTGTCATCCGGTGAGGGTGAGGTTGTACAGGCGGGCGATGCCGAGCATGGCGTGGTGGACGCCGTCGCCTTTCAGGCGGCAGTCGCGCAGGATCTTCCAGCTCTTCATGCGGGCGAAGGTGTGCTCGACTCGGGCGCGGACCTTGCGGTGGGAGGCGTTGTGGTCCTCCTTCCAAGCGGGCAGTTCCTCGTTCTTGTACCGGCGGTAGTGCGGGATGACCAGGCCGGTGCCGCGGTAGCCGCCGTCGGCGATCACCGTGGGGGTGGTACCGACGGCGGCCTTCACGCCGGAGCCCTGCCAGGCCCGGCAGTCGTTGCGGTTGCCGGGCAGCGGCCGGCCGACGGCGACGACCAGGCGGGTGTCGGCGTCGATGGCGACCTGGTGGTTGGTGGAGTAGCGGTAGTTCTTGGCTGACGCGGCCACGGCCCGGTCGCGGGTGGGAACCAGCGTGCCGTCCACGATGAGCACGGTCTCCTTGCGGAAGTGCCGTCGGGGCTGGAGGGCGAGGGCCGGTCCGAGGTGGTCGACGATCCGGTCGGCCGCCGACTTCGAGACTCCGAACAGCAGGGCGAGCTGGCGCAGGGTGAGGTTGGTGCGCCAGTACGCGGCCACCGGCAGCACCCGGTCCTCCAAGGGAAGCGACCACGGCCGGCCCTTGCGGACCGGATCGGCCCCCTCACGCCGCAGCGCGGTGATCAGCTTGTTGAACTGCCGCGGGCTCAGCCCGGTGAACGGACCTATCCAAGAGGGTTCCGACGCCGTGATCACACCAGCCACGACAAGATCATCCCACTCTGACCAGCAGTTACGGGACAACCTCAAGTACGGGACACCCCTGGTAGTTCGGAGAAGCCAAGTCGCGTATCACCCCGGCTCGCCACCGGGACCGATCCACGTCAGCCCGTCCCTGCGGAAGCCGGCCCAGAGGACCGCCGGCCCTCCGCAGATCCGCGTCTCGTCCCGGCAGGGAAACAATTTCCTGTCAAGTGCTGCGGCCCCAGGCGCGGGGGCGGACGATGGTTCTGCTGCGGGCGGTGTGGTCGACGGCGGCTTCGGCGTAGCGCAGGGCGGCGGAGGGCTTGCCGGTCCGGAGCAGGTACAGCGCCCACAACGTGTTCAGGGGTGCCAGGGCGCCCGAGGTCGTGGCGTTGACCAGGGTCAGGGTGCGCAGCCGGTGGTCGCCGTGCACGTAGTGCAGGCCCTCACCGATCGCGGTGTGCAGCCGGCGTCCTTTCTCTGCCGGCCGGGGGCTTTCGGGGGCCTGGATGCGGGCGGTGCACCAGGCGCTGACGAGGTAGGCCAGGAGGACAGGACGTCCCCGAGTAGTGCCCGGGCCGGGCCGAGGAGCGCGGTCAGGGCGGCGCCGAGGCTGCTGCCCGCGGTGGCAGCGACGGCGAAGAGAGCGCCGATGCGGCTGTTGCTCCGTTGGATCAGGGACCGGTCGACCAGGCTGGGCAGGAGACTGATCGCGGCTGCATCGTGCAGCACGCCTGCCCCGCCCAGGACGGCCGCGACCACCATCAGCTGGGGCAGGGAGAGCCGGTCCAGTACGGCCGCCACCGGCACGCTGGCCAGCGCGGCGGCGCTGATCAGATCACCGGTGATCATCTGCTTGTGCTTGGCGTGGCGGTCGGCCAGCGCCCCGGCGTGCAAGGCCAGCATTGCGGGCCGAAGTTGGCTCAGGAAGGTCAGCCAGGCGACCTCGGCGGTGGTCGCGTGCAGTTCGAGTACCGCCAGCACGGGGATCACCATGGCGCTGACCGAGCTGCCGGTCACGCTGGCCGCCTGTCCGGTCAGGTACCGGCGGAAGTCGTGGTGCCGCCACAGCGATGGCCGGGCGCCGGGGAGGGCGAGGGGTCAGTGAGCCTCTTCAGCGTTGCCGCTCCAGGGTGAGAATGGCTTTGGCGATTGACGTCATGCGGTTGGGGCTGCAGCGGGACCTGCGGAAGATCCGCCAGGACTTCAGGCAGGCCACGCCGCGCTCAACCGGTGCCCGTGCCGCGGCCAGAGCCCGGTTGACCGTCTTCTCGGTAGGGGTGAGTTCCCGCAGGGGCCTGCGTTTGATGCCCGTGGTCAGCCAGGGGCCACCGCCTTGGTAGGCGGGATCGGCCAGGATGGGGACGCCCTGGCGCTCGCGGATGCGGATGATCCGGTGGGTGCGGGCGGCGGTCAGGTCGTGGGAGCGGCCCGGCAGCGCGGGCGAGAGCCACAGCAGCCGGCCGTCCGGATCGGTGACTACCTGCACGTTCACCCCGTGCCGGCGGTGCTTGTGGGAGTAGTCGGGCCGTCCGTCGCCGATCCGGTCGCACTCGGCGAGCGTGCCGTCCAGGAGGACGAAGTCCGGATTCTGCTCGCGTAGGACCTTCAGCAGGCCCGGTGCACGGTCGGCGAGGAGGTCGATGACCGTGCTGGTGTAGGCGTGGGCGGTGGACTCGCTGATCCCGAACCAGGCAGCGACTTTCGCCAGGGTGGTGTGCTCGCGCAGGTACACCAGTGCCACTATCGCGCGCTGGGACGGACGGAGCTTGCAGCGGCGGTCACCCTCACGGGTGACGATGAGCATGGTGACCCACTCCACGAGCGCATGTGGCAGGTCGAGTGCGGCAGGATAGATGACCAACGAGGCCCCTGAGCAGCGTGGTTGAGACGTCAGACATCTCGATCAACTACCCGGCGGCCTCGCTCGTTGCGCTTCACGGACCGTCACCCGATCGGTGGCCCGCTCGAAGAAGCTCACTGAAGCCGCGCCGAATCTCTCGGTGACCTGCGGAGGCGGGGCAGGCTCCGCGAAACGCCTATGGGGCGGATGCGCGCGGCTTTGAGAAGCGATGCCCTCCAGGCTCCTGGAGGCTCGTACGCGTCTGACCGAGGCCCAGAGTGCGGCTGCCTCTGCAGGCTTCGGCCGGCCTTTTGCTGACCCGATGCTGACTTCACTGACGAGTCATCAGGTATGGATGCGCTGCTGCTGCCGCTGGTCCGCTGCCATCGCTACGTTCGGGACCGAGGTGTCGGTCTGGTGGTTGCCGATCTGCCGGGCGCGAAGAGAGGGACCGGACCGAAAGGCGCGGTCCCCAGCGCGTTGCATTGTAGGGATGTGCCAAGACCGCGGTTCAACTAGGTCAGGCCGCCCCGGCACCACCGCCCCGACGAGGGACTCGGACGGTCCCGGCGTGGCCTGACCTGCAAGATTCATTTCGCGGGCGAAGGCGGCTGCCGCCCCGTGGCTCTCCTGCTCACGCCGGGCCAGTGGAGCGACGCCCCGCAGATGGTCGAGGTCCTGGACCGGATCCGGGTCCCCCGGCCGCTGGGCGGACGACCCCGCACCCTGACCTCTGACAAGTGATCTTGACCGTTTGCCAGGTGAGTTTGACTTGCCCTGTCTCTCTATCCGTGGACAGTTCGGAGACCTCCGCGCAGGTAGGCCGACGTCTTCATGCTCAAGCGGCTCCTGCGAGGATGCAGCCATGGATGATGCAGATCTCCTCGAAGCGCTCCTCCTTTCCCTGGCTAGCGAGGAGAGTGTGTACTCGCGCTGGTGCTGGAGTTCGGGAGCTGATCTTGCGCACCATGTCCGCGAGCTCGCGACGACCGCCGAAGCTGACTGGGCTCATGAGGCGGTCGTGGGCGCCACTGGACCGACCACTCTCAAGGAGATCGAGGCGGCCCTTCGTCCGGTCACGCGCGACACCGCAGCCGAGTTGATGGTCAACCTCTCCACCGACAGCCTGGTGTTCCCGGGGCATCCGCGGCGCGACCTCGCCCACGCAAAACGGGCTGTGACGAAGGCGATCTCGATTCTGGGCCCGGGGTCGGAGTGGTTCTCCAACATCGACGGTCTCTGGGAGAGCGGACGCGCATGGAATCCGGTCACCAGGCACACCTTCGACGGTGTAGTCGCCGGCCGGGGAGCCGGATTCGTTGTCGTGCTCCTGCAGGTCGGCGAGGACTGAAAGCCTTGCTGGACCACGCGAAGGTCCTGAGACTCCCGGACTCGCCCGGGAGAAGGCATGATCGCCCGGGTCAAGCGGATTCGTCCTCGACTGCGTCCGGGTTCTCGTAGAGGGCCAGCTCTGCTTGTTGCGCGCGAACGTTTCTGCCATGGCATCGGGGTGAACAGGCACTGCGTGGGCTGACCGCGGGCCGGATGAACTGGGCTCCGCAGCCGGGGCAGGGCAGGACTTGTTTCTGGTCCGGGAGGATGCCGTTGCTGGAGGGTGCGCTCTTCAGGAGGTCGTCTCTGCGTCGGCATCGGGCCGAGCACCACCAGGGAGCCGGGCCGGCCTCGACGTTCGGTCTGGGCGGGCGACCGCAGTACTCGCAGAGCAGGAGGTCCGGTGGCGGTGGTGGCGTGCGTTCCAGGACTTCTCGAAGTTCAAGGGGGTCGCGTCCGGTTGCGGCGGCGAGTCGGGACCAGCTGAGGGTGCCGCGGTAGCGAGGTGGGTCGCAGAGGCAGGTGTGCAGGTAGCCCGGCTTGAGGTAGTTCGCCGTGGCCAGGCGGGCGATGAAGGACTGGGCGCTTTCGCAGGGCCGGGGGAAGACCTGGATCGGCAGTTCCACGATCCGCAGGACCAGGGGGTCTCGGCTCACGTTCTGGCCTGCCTTGGCCGAGGGGCCTGCGTGGTAGCCGTGACGTCGAGAGGAATGGCTTCGAGTTCCGCTCGGGTGATCTTCTCGGTGCCGGTGAGGATGGCGTCGATCGCGGCTCCGCGGATCTGGTGGGAGAGGGCGCCGATCATGCCGCCGGTGCGGTCGTGGAGGTAGCGGTCCAGGTCGGCGAGGGTGCCCGGCTTGTGGTGGTGCAGCAGCAGGGTGTCCTCCATCGTCTTGACCAGGCCCTTCCACTCGTCGTTGTAGGGGAAGGGGTGGGTCGGGATGAGGGTGAAGCGGCCGGCGATCTGGGCTCCGCGGGTGCCCGAGAGGATCGAGCTGTGCTCGATGTCGATCCCGGCGTAGATGAACGTCGCGGGGATGCGCTCGGAGAAGTACTTCAGGGTGTCGGAGACCTCGGCGCCCTGGCGGGTGCTCAGGGAGATGTTGTGGACCTCGTCGACGATCACGAGGCCGGTGCGGGCGGTGGTGCAGACGCCGACGACGGCCTCGATGATGTCGGTGGTGTTGAGCCGGCGGTGCACCGGCAGGCCCAGGAAGCGCGCGAACTCCGCGGCGATCATGCGGGCGGTCGCCGCGGGCGGGACGGTGATGTAGAGGACCGGGATCCGGCCGTGGGCGTCGGGGTGGACGTGGCGGTCGTTGAGCTCGTGCGCGAGGCCGAGCTGGGTGAGCGCGATGGTCTTCCCGGTGCCGGCCGGGCCGGAGACGATCAGGCCCCGGCGGGCGCTGATCGCGTGCCGGTTCAGCATGACCAGGCGGCGGCCCGTGGTGACGGTGTGGCGGACGGTGGAGGTGGCCACGACCATCAGGCGGGCGTGATGGTCGATGCGAAGATCATCCAGCTTCAGGCGGGTTTCCTTGGGCAGCTTGGCGTACGACTTCGGCGACGGCGCCGGTATGTGGGGCGGCTTCGGGCCGCCGGCCACGAACCTGCGCCAGCCGTCCTTCGTGGTCAGGTGCTGCCCGGCGTCGTCGGTGTCCGGCAGCGTCATCGTCGTCTCCAGGGATCTTCGAGCGGGTCGAACAGACCGAGCGGGATCACGTCGGCGAGCTTCTCCTCGGCCTCCGGCTCGGGGGCGGGGGCGGGCTCGTCAGTGGCCTGAGCGGGCAGCGGGGTCGCCGGCCCGGCCGCCTTGGTCTGGGCGGCGACCCGGCGGTCGCGTCTGGTCGCCTTCGGCTTCGGCTTCGGTTCGCCCGCCGGTCCGGCGTGGGCCCGGGTCAGCAGGGAGGCGACGGCGTCAGCGATCTCCGCCTCCGTGGCGCCGGGCATCTGGTGGCTGACGTGGTCCCAGGCCAGATCGCCGAACGGCACCGGTGCCCGGTGGAGCTGCTTCCAGGTCGCCTGGATCCACCGGCGCCCGTCGGTGCGGTGGTCGCGTACCCAGATCTGGGAGACGTCGTAGGGGTCGCGGTGGACCTCCCAGAGCCCGCGCTTGGCGCGGATCCCGGAGTCCTGGCGCCGCAGCGGGGTCAGGTCGGGGCTGTCGTAGATGCGGTTCTTGACCCGGATCCCGTAGTCGTTGACCGCCCGCCAGTCCGAGGGCAGCAACTCGACGTAGTCGTCGCCGGTGAGCGCGACGGGGACGTAGCCGCATGCCTCGACCAGCGCCGCGTACTTCTGGTTCGGCGTGAACAGTCGGCCCGGGTGGGCGGGGTCGCGCAGGCCGTCGTGCGGCCGGTTCTGCCAGTGCGCGACGATCCACTCGTCCAGGAGTTCCTGCAGCGACCAGATCCGCTCGCGCTCCGGGTGACGGCTGCGGTGGTCCGCGCTGCGGCCGGTGTAGCCGGGCAGGAACTGGACGAACAGCGTCGCCACCGAGCCCAGCATCGACTCGATGTGTCCCTTCTCGAAGCCGGAGCCCTTGTGCGCGGGCTGGAAGTCGATCTCCAGGAACCGGCAGGACGATTTGAAGTTCCGGGAGATGAACGCCTTGCCGTGGTCGCAGACGATCATCTCCGGGACGATCACCGGGCGAGCCGCCGCGTGCTCCAGGCGCTCGTCCAGGCTCAGCAGCCGGCGGTGCGGCAGCACCGAGCGCGACATCCTCAGCACGTCCGCCCAGCCGGGCCGCATCAACTCCGGGGTGACCGTCCGGGCCAGCAGCACGCTCGCGTCGACCGACTTCGTGGTCGGCCGCAGCACCGCCGCGGTGAGCGTCCTCGTGGCCACGTCGATCATGGCCGTGAGCTCGACCCGGCCCGGGACGCCGTCATCCAGCAGGACCATCACATCCAGCGGGGTCGAGTCGATCTGCATGACCTCGCCCGGGGCGAACGCCGGGAGCTCGCCGAACGGGGCCTTCGCCCCGTGGGCCTTGGAACGGCGGGTGCTCGCCGCGCTGAAGGTATGGGTGCCGTCGGTCAGCTTCGCCAGCAGCCGGTAGAGGGTGCGCTCGGAGGGCACTTCGAGATCCTCGGTCCCTGAGGTCTCGTGCAGGATCTCCCTGGTCCGCCAGAGGATGAACGACCCCGTCCGGGTGGAGGCGTCGACGGCTTCGCCGATGGCCGTGCGCATCGCCGTCACCACCCGCTCGTCCACCGAGCCGAACTCAGGCCGCTTCGCGGCCTGGCGGTGATCGACCAGGCCCAGCACACCCTCGGCCTGGTAGCGGCGCCGCAGGTTGGCGACCGCGCTGGCCGACACCTTGGTCCCGGCCGCCGTCAGCTCAGCGGCCTTGGCCCGCTGGCGGGCCGTCAGCGATCGATCCAGACCGTACTCCGGCCGCGGTGTGGTGTCCGGACCGGCCTCCGGGGGCCGCCCGTGCAGCACTTCGAGGATGTGCCCCTCCCACCACAGCGCCTTCTCGACCGCTTTGGCCGGGAACGTCTCCAGCCGTGACGAGGCCGGAAGCGGCATCCGGACCGGGATGTCGATGACGGCGAAGTCCGCTTCGCCCGTCAGGTCCTCCACCGCCACGACGCGCTGGCCGGCCTCCGTGTCCGTCAGCGTCACCGTCCTGGCCGTCACGCCCACCACGGCACGGACCTGCGCGGCGAAGCGCACCCATGCGCCGACCTGGATTCCGACCGGCCGCTGCAGCCCGCTCATCGTTCTCCCCTCGTCGTCACGACGAGGCTGTCGGACGACAGCAGCCCGCCCTCAAGATCGGCACTCAGCACGCCGGACCACAGCAGGTGGAACAGCACCGGCAGCACCAGCAGCGGGTCGCCGACCCGCTCCGCCCCGGGACGCAGCGGGGCCGGCTCCTCGAACACCCGCAGCAACCGCTCGGCGACGTCCGCTCGCGCGCAGCGGCGCCGGCGGTAGCGCGACAGCCACCGCATGTTCGCCATCAGCACCGGATCCGGCTCGCCGACGCGGGCGAACTCCCAGCCCACCGCCCGGCAGGCCCGCTCCGTCTCCTCGAACGACTCGGCGGCCGCCCGGTCGATCCGGTCACCGGCCCGCACGTCAACGACCCGGCCCCGGCCGTCTCCCAGCCGCACGAAGAAGTCGGGCGCGTGCCGACGTCGCCGCTTCCCGTCGTGCCAGTGCAGCCAGAACGGCTGCGACGCGATCCCGACCACGTCGGGATCGCGGTCCAGCAGGATCAGCCGATCCCGCTCCAGCCACGACTCGTAGCCCACGTGGGCGCCCGTCGTGGTCGAGTAGTACAGACCGGCGAAACTCTCCCCGCCCTTGGCCCAGCGGAACTCCCGGACCGGATCGGCCGCCTCGAACCGACGGTTCCAGCCCTGGCCCAACGGCAGCCGATGACGCTGCCCGGACTCGACGAAGTCCAGCTCAAAGGCCGACAGCACGGCATCGCCGTACGCCAGCGCGGCACCGGCCACGGTCTCCCCCCACCAGACGAGACCCACCGGTCAAGATCAAGTGGCAGAAACCCACTGGTCGTCAAGATCACTTGGCAAACGAACAAGATTGCCTGTCAGAGGTCACACCCGGCCGGATCACGTCAGTGGCGACAAGGCATACAGCTTCCGCCGAAACCGCCGCTACCTGCGAAGACGCCACATTCGGCACACGGTCCCGGAGCCGAAGGGCCAGCGGGCCAACCGGCGGCATAGAGGCGGAGAGGGCGGCAGGCCCGCCGGCTTCGACCGCGACCGCTACCGGCGCCGCAACGAGGTCGAGCGGACCATCAACCGACTCGAGGACTCCCGCGCCGTCGCGACCCGTTACGACAAGCGGGCCTACGTCTTCCACGGCACCGTCACCGCCGCGGCGATCCGGCTCTGGCTCCGCCAGTGATCCGCCGGACACCGGGCTCGGTCACCCCCGAAGTTTTCCACGCTCCGGGCGCAATAAGTGGCCATCGCCTTGCCGCCCACGGCTTCCCCGTCACCGGGCGAATGCCTCGTCTGCCTCGCACCTCTCCAGCACGTCTGGATAGACGTCCTCGGCCGCTATGCCTTTGCCTTCACCGGGCAGCCGGCGCCGAGCCTGCGGCCGCTGCGCGAGCACCACACGGACGATGGGGCGGTCGGAGACGAGAACGGGTAGCCACAGGTCCGCGCAGTCGAAAGCACCCGGTCCGGGTTCCGGACCGGACCGCTGTGTCGTGCGGGAGGCGCAGAGGCTACTTCCGAGGCGCACATCCGCCCAGCCGCATGACAGACGGGTCCTTCCCCCGGCGAGGACTGCGGAGGGAAGGGTCCGTCTGCCGGTTCAGGGGACGGGGGTGTAGTCGATGGCCTGGTCGGGACAGTCGTGGGCGAGGTGGGAGAGGGCGTCATGCTCGGCCGTGTCGACCGCCAGGTTCCACGTCGGCTTCACCGAGATCCAGTCCGCGGTGTAGCGGCAGGTCGCATCGGCTGCCGGCGGCATCCACTGACTCGATTCTGGTCCGCTTTCTGCCTGTTGGAGTGGGCGGTCACCGCCACCAGGTGGCGGGGGTCGGTCGGGTAGTTGGCGTAGGCGACCCGGGCCTTGACCCCGGATCCTGGACACGGGTTATGCGGCTGGTGTCAGCGTAGTTGGTGTTGCTCAGGACGCTGTCTCGTAGGCGATCGCGCTGCGGTGTCCGAGGCGGGAGTGACGGCGGCGGGTGGTGTAGCGGTGCAGCCAGCGGAACGCGTGGAGGCGGGCTTCGCGCTCGCTGGACCAGTGCTTTCGGCCCTGGAGCGTCTCCCGCTGGAACGCCGCGTTGAACGACTCGGCGAGCGCGTTGTCCGCCGGGCTGCCGATCGCGCTCATGGACTGACGGACGCCAGCCTCGCGGCAGGCGTCGGCGAACGCCCGGCTGGTGTACTGGGCGCCGTGGTCGGTGTGCATGACTGCCCCGGTGAGGCTGCCGCGGGTCCGTTCGGCGGCTGCCAGGGCATCGAGGACAAGGTCGGTTCGCATGTGATCCGCGACCACCCAACCGACGAGGCGGCGCGAGGCGAGGTCGATGACGGTGGCCCGATAGAGGAACTTCCCTCCGTCCAGCGGGATATAGGTGATGTCGCCGACGTACTTCGTGTTCGGTTCACTCGCGGTGAAGTCGCGGCCGATCAGGTCCGGAGCCTTCGCCGCGGCCGGGTCCGCCACCGTGGTGCGGTGCCTGCAGCGCAAGCGCAGACCCGCCAGGCCGGCCTGGCGCATCACGCGGGCGACCCGCTTCTGATTGACCCGCTCGCCCTCGTCGCGGAGGTCGGCGGTGATCCTCGGGACACCGCAGGTGCCGTCGGATTCCCGGTGCACGGCCCGTATTCGGACGGCGAGCCGGGCGTCGGCCGCCTGCCGTGCGGCCCGGTCCGCAGCCGTTCGGCGCCAGTAGTAGAAGCTGGAGCGGGCGATGCCGAGGATGATGCACAGCCGCTTCACGCCGTGGCGGCGCTGGTGGTCGGCGACGAACTGGAAGCGGTTCACCAGCGCGTCTCCCCGGCGAAATACTTCGCCGCCTTCCGCAGGATCTCGCGTTCTTCCTTCAGCTCGCGGACCTTCCTGCGCAGAGCGGCGTTCTCCGCCTCCAGCGGTGTGGGCGGCTCGGCCGGAACTTCCGCACGTCGTCCCCGGGGCCGACTCGCCCCGACCCAGTTCCGCAACGTCTCCGGGGTGACCCCCAGATCAGCGGTGACCGACCTGATCGTCGCTCCAGGCCGCGACTCGTACCACGCGACCGCGTCCGCCTTGAACTCCGGCGGGTAGTGCTTCATGACCACGGAACATCCGTTCTCCTTGGACTCGAGATCCAAGTGTCTCGAGTGTCCAGGATCCGGGGTCAAGGCCCATCCGCTATACGGGTCCAGACGCCGGCGCGGCGGCCTCTCGACAACCAGTGTGCCGGTGTCGGCCTCGGGCACGCCCCGGGAGCTTCGTGACTACTTCAACCGTTGGCGGATGCGTTGCCGTGTCCAGAGCGCCGAGACCGTGGGCACGATCGCGGGGCGTTCATCGCGGCCGGAGGCTCAGGAACCAGCCACGTTTGTGGGCGCGGTCCAGCCGGTAGCTCGGATCCACTCGACCAGGTCCAGGGTGGCCGGCTCGATCGAGCGCATTACCGCGAGGTCCGAAGGGTATTCCGCCGCCTTCGCGAACTCGCGGAACATCGCCTTGTCGAGGTCGTTGGGAAGCACGCTCAACGGGAGGGCCTCGTACCGTGCCGGGAGCCCGGCGCGCGCGCCGAACGCCGCGGCGATCTGGGGGCCCGTCAGCTCGTCGCCGACGAGCTCGACGGCTCCGCCGGGCGCCTCCGCGGTGTCGAGCAGGAGCGCGGCGGCGACCCGGCCGATGTCCCTGACCGAGATCATCTTCAGGGTGACGTCCTCCGGCAGCGGCAGCCTCAGCACGATCTCCCCATGCTCCAGGCTCGGTGCCATCACGCTCGCGAAGTTCTCCATGAAGGCGGTCGCGCGAACCATCGAGGCCCTGAGGCCGGACTTCCTCAGGTGCTCCTCGATCGAGTGCTTCGAGTCGTGGTGCGGCACACCCGACTCCCGGTCCGCTCCGAAGACCGAGTTGAACACGACGTGCGGGACGCCCGCCTCGACCGCCGCGTCGACGAGCGCGGTACCGATGCGGATCTCCGCCTCGACCTCTTCGAGGCTGTTCGCCTCCGGGGTCATGAAGTAGAACCCCTCGACCGTCGCCAGCGCGGCGGCCAGCGACGCCGGGTCGTCGGCCCGGATAGCCGCCAGTTCGACGCCGCGGACGGCCAGCGCCTGAGCCCGGTCGGACTGCGGGTCGCGGACCAAAGCCCGCACCCGCGCCTTGTGGTCCAGCAGCGCGTCGACCACCGCCCCGCCCTGTTGCCCCGTCGCGCCGAAGACTGCGATCGTGCCGGTCGTCTGTGTGCTCACCGCTGCCACCCCTCATTAGTTCATGCCATGAACGAAATTAGTTCATGGCATGAACTACGTCAAGGTGCGGGTGCAGCGGGACCTCACGGTGTGATGGGTGGGTTCGAGGTGGGCGAAGAGAGGTCCGAGGTGTCCACGATGGCGGTGGCCACGCGCTCGAAGTCGCGCTGGTCGTCGGCGTCGAGGTTCCTCGCGATCTCGGGCAGGCGCTTGGCGACCTCGGCGTAAACGGCCTCGGCGAGCACCTTCCCCGTGGGCGTCGCAGTGAGCATGACGACCCGTCGGTCCTGCGCCGAGCTTGCCCGGCCGACCAACTCGCGCCGCGCGGTGCGATCGACCAGCTGGCTCAATGCGTTCTTGGTCATACCCAACGACGCGGCGAGGTCAGCCATCTGCCGCGGCTCGTTCCTGACTGCGCAGAGCAGCGTGGCCTGCGAGGGGGTCAGGTCGAACTCGGCGCAGACCTGCGCGTACTTGCGTTGAATCACAACCGAGAGCCAGAAGAGCTTGTCGCCATAGTCCACGCCGACCTCCCCGGTCCGATGACGAACGAACAGCCTACTCGTCGCGGGCCGGCAGTCTGCACTGGGCGGCCTTCTGGACTCGGCCATTGGTATTCGTCCCACAATGTGGGTGATGACGGTACGACTGGCGGCCTCCTGGCTGGTCCTGGCGTTGAGCCCCGCAGGCAAGGTGCGCGAACTGCCGCTCACCGTCGCGTCAGACCATCCTGGCCGGAGAGGCGATACAGCTACGTTGCCAGAGGCAGCCGAAGAATAAACGGCTATCCGAGGCCCGAGCAGGACTCGCCCGGCGCAGGTGGTGTTCCATCCGTACTGGCAGGGCCGGAGGCGGGGAGCCTGGGCGGCTCTGCACGGTGCACGCCGTGACCGAGTTGCCTCCTGACCCGCCCCGCCTGCGGGCGATCCGCTTCCTCGTTCTCCAGCAGGAGTGCGGCCGCCGATGCCCTGAGGACCTGGGGTGAGGGATTGCGTTCGCGTCCCTGTTCCAACCGTACGTAGTAGTCGGTGCTCACCCCGGCGAGGACGGCGACCTCCTCGCGCCGCGGACCGGGGGTGCGGCGTGTCCCTGTGGGCATCCCGTGGTCCTCGGGGTGCACCAGCGCGCGCCGAGCCCGCAGGAATTCGCTCAGCCGGTTCTTGTCCATGCCTGCCAACGTACGGGCTGGCACCGCCAACCAGGTGGCCCTGTCACACCCACCCGGCCGGGAGGGACAACCGTTGTCCGGAGGCCCCGGCGCGGCTGCCTCCCACGACTGGGTTCGATGGCGAGGAAGAGCCGAACGGCTGGGTTCGCTGTCAAACGACCCGGTTGAATGACAGAGGACAGTTCGCCGGGGGCAGACAAGAAAGATCCCGGAAGGACTGGCCAACGGGCGCAGGGCATGTCAACCCCGGAGGGGTCTAGTGGCGCTGCGGCTATTCGTGCCGCCGCCGCGGCCGGCCCGGCACGCCGCGTAGCGGTGACGCTGACCTGCGGCACCGGGGGATAGCCCTACTTGCAAGCAGGTGGTTGGCGGTATCCCGGGCCCGGACCTCGAACGAAATACTGAGCCCGGTTCGGCAGTCACCCATCGAGCGGGAGCTTTCTTTGTACGAGGACGCGCATACAGCAGACGGGGCACGTCCGTCCGAGCGGGGGAACCGCAGGCGCGGTGAGCGCCTGCTCCGGGTCGCCGCCGTCGGGGCACTCGCGGCGGCGGTGATCACCGCCGACCTCACCCTGCCGGCGTCGGCCGCGGGCACCAAGGCCGTGCCGGCCGCGCGGGGCGGACACGGGGCCACTCAGGCGGCCTTGGATTCGGTGGTGCGCGAAGGGCCGCCTGGTGGTGTCGCTCTCGCCGAGCAGGGGGACACCACCTGGGCGGGACGTGCGGGCACCGCGGATCTGACGACCGGACGGAAGCCGCGCACCGATGACCGCTTCCGGATCGGCTCGATCACCAAGACGTTCGTGGCCACGGTGATGCTCCAGCTGGAGGCCGAAGGAAAACTGAGCCTGGCCGACACCGTGGACGACTGGCTGCCGGGCCTCGTGGCGGGAAACGGCAACCATGGCAGCGAGATCACACTTGTGCAGCTCCTCAACCACACCAGTGGTGTCTACAGCTACACCGACGACGAGACATTCAAAAGAAAGGAGTTCAGCACCGACTTCCTCAAGCACCGCTACGAGACCTGGACGCCCCGCCAGATCGTCCGGCTCGCCATGACCCACCGGCCCACCTTCGCCCCCGGCCACGGCTGGAGCTACTCCGACACCAATTACGTCATTGCGTCCATGGTGATCCAGGAGGCCACCGGCCACACCTACGCCCACGAGGTCGAGCAGCGTATATTGCGCCCCCTGCGACTGGACTCCACCCGTGTGCCGGGCACCAGCGTCCGCGTCCCCGGGCCGAGCGGGCGCGCCTACTCGAAGCTGACCGGGGAACTCGCCGGACCCGGGGAGCCGAACGGCGCGACCTACGACGTCACCGAACTCAACCCGTCCTTCGCGGGCGCCGCCGGAGAGATGATCTCCGACAACCGCGATCTCAACCGGTTCTACCGGGCCTTGCTCTCCGGCCGGCTCCTGGAGAAGCCCGAGCTGGAGAAGATGATGACGACCGTGGCGGTCGATGACGTGCCGAACTTCTCCTACGGCCTGGGACTGATGAAGATGACGTTGTCGTGCGGCACCGAGGTGTGGGGGCACAACGGCGGCATCCAGGGCTCCGTCTCGGAGACGATGGCAACGGCGGACGGCGATCACGTGCTGTCGCTCAACTTCAACGGCGACTGGAACGTCCATGAACAGCGGGTTGTCGACGCCGAGTTCTGCGGCTCCGGAGGTACTGCCGGACACCGCCGGTGACATCACCCTCGCTCGCGTACGCCGCGAGGGCGTGAGCGGCCTGCTTCGCCAGTGCGGCGAGCGGGGAGCACCGGCCCTTCTTCGTCGCGCGCAGTCGCTCCGCGACGATCTCGGTATACCGATCTGGCGCCGCGCCGTATCGGAGAAACGGGCGGCGCGCCGCCCGGAGCGCGGCCGTCAGGAGCCGTCCTGCCGCCGCAGGACGGCTCGGGACCGCCGTTCCGGTGCCGTCGAGCGGCCCTCCGGCTCCCCGCGACGGTGCGGCTCCCCGGTTCCGGGCCGGGTGGGCCACCACACGCGGTCCCCGGCGTCCCGCACGAGTGCCGGGACCAGCAGCGAGCGCACCACCAGGGTGTCCAGCAGCACGCCGAAGGCGACGATGAAGGCGATCTGCACCAGGAAGGCGAGAGGAATCACGCCGAGCGCCGCGAAGGTGGCGGCGAGCACCACACCGGCAGAGGTGATGACCCCGCCGGTGGTGACGAGTCCGCGCCGAACGCCTTCAGGGGTGCCGTGCCGCAAGGTCTCCTCGCGGACCCGGGACATCAGGAAGATGTTGTAGTCGACGCCGAGGGCGACCAGGAAGACGAACCCATACAACGGCACGGACGCATCGGTGCCGCTGAAGCCGAACAGGTCACGGAAGACCCACGCTGCCACGCCGAGGGTCGCGGTGAAGTTGAGGGCGACGGTGAGCACCAGCAGGACGGGCACGGCGAGGGAGCGCAGCAGCAGCACGAGGATGGCCAGGATGACGACGAGCACCACCGGGACGATGACGGTCCGGTCGCGTTCGGCCGCGCGCAGGGTGTCGTACTGCTGCGCGGTGTAGCCGCCGACGAGGGCGTCCGCGCCGGGCATCGCGTGCAGCGCGGTGCGCAGCCGGGCCACGGTGTCGCGGGCGGCCTGGGCATCGGGCGGCGCGTTCGTGGTCGCCTCGAAGCCGACCCGGCCGTCCACCGTGCGCGGACCGGCCGCCGGGCGGCCCTGGGCTCCGGTCGCGGTCACCGCCGCGATGCCGGCGGTGCCGCGCAGGGTGCGCTCCACGCGGTCGGCGGAGGCGGCGTCGGCGAGAACCACCACAGGAGTGCCCGCGCCGGCCGGGAAGTGCCGGGCCAGGGTCTGCTGGGCGGTGACGGACGGCACGTGCCGGACGAACGTCTCGTCCAGCGGCACACCCCGCGAGTCCAGGGTGAGCGCCCCGGCGGAGCAGGCGAGCAGTCCGGTCAGGGCGAGCGCCCACACCCGCCGCGGCGCCCGGTCGACCAGGCGCGCGACGCGCTGCCACAGCCCGGTGGTGCCGGCCTCGCCCGCGGGCCTGGCCGGCCAGTAGGCGCGGCGGCCGAGGACGGCCAGGACCGCCGGCAGGAAGGAGAGCGCGCTCAGGGCGGCGCAGGCGATCCCGACGGCGCCGACCGGCCCGAGGGCCCGGGTGTTGGTGAGATCGCTCAGCAGCAGGGCGATCAGACCGAGGGCGACGGTGCCGGCGCTGGCGAGGACGGCCGGGGCCGAGCGGCGCAGGGCGGCGCGTGCGGCGGTGTGACGGTCCCGTCCGGCGGCCAGTTCCTCCCGGCAACGGGCAGTGACCAGCAGCGCGTAGTCCGTCGCGGCGCCGATGACGAGGATGGACAGGATGCCCTGCACCTGCCCGTCGACGCGCACCAGACCGTGGTCGGCCAGGGCGTAGACGACGGCGCACGCCAGCCCGAGGGCGAACACCGCGCCGCTGATGACGACGAGCGGCAGCAGCAGGGACCGGTAGGCCAGGAGCAGGATGACCAGGACGGCTGCCAGGGCGACCGCGAGCAGCACCCCGTCGATGCCGGAGAAGGCGTCCGCCAGGTCGGCCCGGGTGGCCGCCGGTCCGCCCAACTGCACCCGGGTACCGGGCACCGTTTCGGCCGCCGCCCGCACCCGTTGCAGTGTGGGTGCGAGCCGGTCGCCCAGATCGGGGCTCAACGGCACCACGGCCCGCAGGGCGGCGCGGTCCTTCGAGGGGAGAGCCGGGGAGGCGGGTCCGGCCGTCCCGGTCGTGCCGGCGAGCGCGGCCATCGCCGCGGTGGCCGACCGCTGCTGCCCGCTGACGGCACCCCCGCCGTCGCCGGTCCACACCACGATGACCGGCAGTGTCTCGCGCTGCTGGAAGGCGGCCTGCTCGCGCAGGACGCGAGTGGACTCCGCGCTGCGGGGCAGGAAGGCGGCCTGGTCGTTGGTGGCTACTTCACCGAGCCGTCCGGCGAAGGGCCCCAGAAGCGCCCCGACCACCAGCCACACGGCGATCAGGGCGAACGGGACGAGCCTGCGGGCCCGGCGGTGCGGGGGCGTCATGGGACTCCTCGGGACGAACGGCGGATGAAAACTCGACCATGAAGAATCTCAATGGTTGAGTTATATGGAGGTACCTCTCCCTCACTGCTTCTTGCCGCGCCGGTGATCCGGATGCGGGCGCCGCCGTATCCGGGCGCCGGACGGCGCCTCAGCGGTCGGCGGGCTCCCCGGGTACCTGGGCCAGGGCGTCGTTCAGCGCGGTCAGGAACCGCAGGGCCACGGTCATCTCGTGGGCGTCGAAGTCCGCGCCGGCCCGGCGCAAGGCGTTGGCGAGGGGGCGGAAGTGGGTACGGGCGGCGGCGCGGGCGTCGTCGGCGTAGTGGAGGTGGACCACGCGGCGGTCGGTGTCCTCGCGCACCCGGCGGACATGACCGGCGCGCTCCAGCCGGTCGACGCAGGCGGTGACCGCGCCGGAGGTGAGGCCGAGCATGGCACGCAGCCTGGTGGGGGTCATCGGCTCGGGAGCGTCGAGGATGGCGGCCAGCGCCTGCACGTCGGTGGCGTGCAGGTTCTGCCGGGCCGCGTACTGCTGGATGACCCGGCCGACCTCACCGTGCATGCGGCGCAACTGCACCGCGAAGGCGGACAGGTCGCCCGGGAAGGCGGGCAGGTCACCGGGTCCGGCGGCCACGGTGCGCCGGTCACGGGCGGCAGGGGGCGCTTCCTCGGCGGCCCCTCCGCGCCGCCGCGTCGGGCTGCCCCCGCTGGTCTCCGTGTTCACCGGCGCATCGTACCGGGGCACTCGCGGGCTACGGCCGGCCGCACCCGTATATCGAGTGCCTCGCGGTCGCCCGTGTCTGACTGGCAGGCTCCGCGAAACGCCTCTTGGACGGATGCGCTCGGCCCTCAGAAGCGGTGCCCTCGTAACGTTCCAGATCGCCGCCGTCGTCCTTCGAGATCATCAGGCACCGATCGAGGAGCGCCACGTCGTCGGCGACGAACTCCGGGTCCGCCGGCGCCCAGGCTTCCAGGAGGTCCGGGAGACGCTCGGCGAACCGACCGGTCTCCCTGCCCGCCGGCCACTTGTCCGTTCCCTCCGCGTCGGCCGTCCGCAGGTGCTCGGTGTAGCTCCTGCGGCGGGTCGGTGCGGTTCGCCCGTGCCGGCTACCCGGGATCGCCTTGGAGGATCTGGTCCGTCCGGTGGTGGAACCAGGCGGTGAGGTCCTGGGCGCGTTGTGTCACCTGGGTTTCGTCGGTGCCGGTGAGCACGGCGCGGAAGACGGCGAAGGAGACGGGTCTGCCGGTGCGGGCGCCGCGGGTCCGGCGTTCGCGTTCCACGGTGACGACACCGGGGCGGGCGAGGATCTCCCGGGTGGCCGGCGCCTGGTCGACGACTCCGGGGGCGGCGGAGAGGCGGATGAAGCCGAAGGCGTCGTCGCTGGGGGGCGTGCGGGGCGGTGGGGCCGGCCGGGCGAGGAGCGCCGCCGCCCACTGCTGGTGCAGGTCGACCCCGAGTTTGCGGCGGACCACCTCGTCGATGCGGCCACCGGCGACCCGGCCCGCGCACTCGCCGAAGACCAGGGAGCCGTCGGGTTGTTCGAACGCCTCCAGGTGGAAGACACCGTCGCGGTGCCCGAGGGCGGCCAGGGCGCGCGCGGTCAGCGATCGGCCGTGCCGGTACAGGCCCGGGGCGCGGCGGGGATCGGCGACGACGGATCCCATCGGCGCGCCGTTGTGGGTGGTGAGCACGTTCCCGAGGTACCGGGAGACCGCGAGTGCCGTCACCTCGCCGCCGCGCACCACACCGTCCAGGTGGACCTCGGCTCCGGGGACGAACTCCTCGACCTGCCAGGGTCCGTCGTGCCCGGCGCGGTACGTCCAGGTACGGGCGTGGGCACGGGAGTCCAGCCGCTCGGTGCCCAGACTCGCCTCGCCGCCCGGCGACTTGACGACGACCGGGAAGCGCAACGGCACCAGGGGGACGTCGACCGCCGACGCGGCCACGGCGGACGCGGCCGTGGGGATGCCGGCCGCGCGGATCAGGCGTTTCTGGACGGCCTTGTCACGCAGCGCGAGGGCGCTGTCGAGCGGCGGTGCCGCGGCTTTGCCGAGCGCGCCCAGCACGGCGGCGGCGACCACCCGGGTCTCCTGGGACGGGGCCACGGCGGCGTAGTCGTGCGGTGCGTGGCCGGACCGTGCGAGCCCCGCGAGGACGGCCTCGGTGTCGGCGGAGTCGGTGACGACCACGGTCTCCGCGATCAGCCCGCTGTCCCGGGCGGCAGCCGCCTCGGAGGGCTCGGCCGCGCAGGTCACGCGGGCGCCGAGGCCGGCGAGCGCCGCAGCGGCCCGTCCCGCGTTCCAGCCCAGCAGCAGCACCCGCGCGGCGTCCTCAGGCGGCGCCATGCCGGGCCCTCGCCGCGGTCTCGTAGGCCAGCAGCAGTTCGTCGGTGACGAAGTCGCGTACGTGGTAGTGGAAGGGCGCGCCGATGCGGATGCCGTCGATCCGCAGCCGTAGCCGGTCGTCGAAGTGGTGGCTGACGTAGGGCCGCCACTCGCGGGCCGTCTCCGGTACCCCCGGCCAGCCTTGGACGCATGCCTTCATGTGGACGAAGTGGGGTGTGCCGGGGCGGGGGCCGCCGGCGATGTCTTCGAGGCCGTTGTCCCGCAGGGCCAGCAGGAGGGCGGAGTCGGAGGAGAAGGGCACGTCGGGGCGGCCGAAGTGGCGTGCGCAGGTGCCCGCCCAGTCCGCCAGGTATCCCGACATGGTGGCGAACAGCCGCTCGGCGACCGGGCCTTGCCGGAAGTAGAAGAAGCCGTTGTGCAGGTCGGGCAGGCCGATCCGGTACAGCTCCGTGCGCAGCGGGTTGCCGACGACCGGATCGCCCCGGTAGGTGACCGCGGTGCCGCCGACGATGTCCGCCGCCGCCATCACGTCCCACCAGGGGGAGACGTCGTCGAAGAAGAGCGTGTCGGCGTCGACCGTCACGGTCTCCGCGTAGGGGGTCAGGTCGTACATGCGCACGTAGTTGTCGACCCGCCAGCTCTTGTCGACGAACTCCGGGCGGACGTCCGGGATCGCGATGACGTGGTCGAAGACGTCCCGGTAGTGCGGCGGGAGGTGTTGTGATTCCGGCACGATGACGCTGAGGGCGGTGACGGCGGACTGGGTGAGGCGCAGGGAGAGGGCGAGACAGTAGGCCATGCGCAGGTAGTCGGAGCCGGTGTGGTTGAAGGCGTGGGTGAGATAGCCGCGTCCGGTGCGTGGTGGGGTCACGTCGACTCCTGGTGGTGGGCGGTCATGGGTGGGACGCCGAGAACGACGCTGCGTGCCCGGCGCAGGGTGTCCGGTCGCAGTCCGTGGGCCGTCAACAGGCGGCGGACGGAACCGTGCTGGCGCTCCAGGTCGGACAGGAGGGTGCGCAGGGTGTGCCCCGGGGTGGTGGTGCGTGCGGCGAGTTCACGGGGTGCCAGGTCGCGTGCCCAGGGCAGTTGCCGTGCGGTGGCCGGGTCCCGGCGGTAGAGCCGGCCGGTGAGGGCGTGGTCGCGGGCGAGGTCGGCGAGGCGTATCCCCAGGGCGCGCAGGGCGAGCGCGCACACCACGGAGGTGCGGTCCTTCCCGGCGGAGCAGCACACCAGCAGCGGCAGCCGCTCGGGTTGGGCGAGGAGGCCGACCAGTTCGGCGGCGGTGGCGGCGGCGGGCAGCGCCAGCCGGTGGTAGTAGGCGAGGTAGTGGGAGGGCTGGGGGGTGCCGGCCGTTCTGAGCACGGACCGGTCGGCCACCAGCGGCCGGGAGAGCACGGTGACCTCCCGGGGCGGGCATGTCTCGGCCCGCTCGTGGCGGTCGCGCAGGTCGAGGACGACGCGCAGGGCCGCGTGGTCGGCGAGCGGCCCGATGGCGGCGCCGGCGCCCCGGTACAGCAGACCCGGTCTGAGGCGCAGTCCGGTGCTGTCGCGCAGGCCCGCAAGGTCACGGGTGTTGGGCGCCCCGGGTACGACGCGGGGTCCCGGCGCGGGGTGGTCTGGTGGGCCGTCCATGGTCAGGCCTCCGTGATGTCGGCGCCGAGCCGCCGTAGCTGGCCGGTCAGGTCGGCGTAGCCGCGGGCCAGGTGGCTCATGCCGGCGAGGTGGGTGACGCCGGGTACGTGGAGCGCGGCGAGCAGCAGTACGGCGGCGGCCCTGAGGTCCCCGGCGGTCAGCCGGCGGCCGGGGACCGCGGCCGACCAGGGTCCGTGGACGCGGAGCGAGGCGTCGCGGGCGTCGAGTTTGACGCCCAGTTCGGCGAGTTGGTCCGCGTACCCGAAGCGGCTGGCCCACACGGTCTCCCGGATCTTGGAGACACCCTCGGCGAAGCCGGCCAGCAGGGCGAGGAACGGCTGGCTGTCGCTGAACACACCGTCGGCGGAGACCACCACGTCCACCGGTGCCAGCGGCAGGGCGGCGGGGCCGGCGGTGAGGGTGTCGGTGCCGGTCCGCAAGGGGATGCCGAGGGTGCGCAGCACGTGGAGTTCGGGGGCGAGGGCGCGCAGCGCGCGGTCCATGCCGGCTCCGGTGATGGTGATGCCCTCCGGGCTGAGGAGGGAGGCGCAACACCAGGTGACCACCTCGATGAGGTCGGGCGGCAGGGTGATCGCCGACGGCGCGGTGGGCAGGTCGGGCACCCCGTGGATCACCAGCCGTCCGTGGGCCGGTTCCTCGATGGCGACGCCGGCCTGGCGCAGCAGCGCGACCATGTCGAGGACGTCGGGCTTGCCGTAGACGTGATCGAGCACGGTGCTGCCGTCGGCCACGGCCGCGGCGAGGACGGCCACCTTGGTGGCGCCGGAGTGGTAGGGGCCGCTTCCGTAGTGGGTCCAGTAGTCGGCGAGGTCGAGGGCGCAGGCGCGTAACCGGCTCGCCCGTACCGTGAACCCGCCGTCGGCGAGGGTCTGTCCGCGCGCGCCGAACCTGCCGAGTACGTCCACGTAATGGGAGACCGGGCGCCGGCCGTCGGTGCCGTCGCCGATGCGGCAGCCGCCGGTGCCGGGCATGGTGACGGAGCCGAAGCGGGCCAGCAGCATCGGCGCCAGGTAGACCGAGCCGTGGATGGCCGCGCTCAGCCGCGGGTCCAGGGTGCTGGTGGTGATGGCGGACGGGTCCAGGGTGAGCGTCGTTCCGGTGAGCCTCGCGGAGCCGCCCAGCCGCTCGACGAGTGCGGCCAGCGTCCCGGTCTCGGCGATCGGCGGGCAGTTGCCGATGCGTGCCGTGCCCTGGCCCAGGCACGCCGCGGCCACCGTGGTGACCAGGGAGTGCTTGAATCCGCCGGTGGTGACCGAGCCGTGCAGGGGGCGCCCGCCGCGCACCGTCAGCCGGTCGGCGGTGCGGACGGGGGTGGGGTGTCGGTGGTCGTGGCTCATCGGTGCTCCGTCTCGTGCAGTGCCCGGACCAGGTCTTCGACGTCGGGCTCGTTGATGGTGAGGTCGACGATGCGGGCCTGTTTGGTGATCTCCACGATGAGCCTGTCCGGTGACAGGTCCCGGCTGGAGAAGCTCAGCCACTGGCGGGGTCCGTCGACCTTGGCGACGCTGGCGCCGGGTACCCGCAGCGGCGGGCGTGCCTCGGCCAGGTCGACCACGAGGGTGCGGGTCAGACCGTGTGCCACCAACAGCCTGCTGATGGAGTCGTCGCAGATCAGCCTGCCCTTGGAGAGCAGGATCAGCCGGGAGCACATGCGCTCCAGATCGGCCATGTCGTGGGTGGTCAGCACGATGGTGACCCCCTGTTCGCGGTTGAGCGCGGTGAGGAATCCGCGGATGCGCTCCTTGGCGATGACGTCGAGTCCGACGGTGGGCTCGTCGAGGAAGAGCACGTCCGGGAAGTGGAGTACGCAGGCGGCGAGTTCGCCGCGGATCCGCTGGCCGAGGCTGAGCTGTCGTACCGGTACCGGCAGCAGGGCGGCGAGGTCGAGTACGTCGACGAGTTCGGCGAGGCGTCGACGGTAGCCGGTGGCGTCGACCCGGTAGATGTACCGCAGTTGCTCGAAGGAGTCCCGCAGCGGCAGGTCCCACCACAGTTGGACGCGTTGGGCGGACATGGTGCCGATGCGGTGGGCGGTCTTCGCCCGTTCGCCGAACGGATCGTGGCCGAGTACCCGGATGCGGCCGGTGGTGGGGGCCAGTACGCCGGTGAGCAGCTTGATGGAGGTGGACTTGCCCGCGCCGTTGGCGCCGAGGTAGCCGACGAACTCCCCGGCGGGGACGGAGAAGCTGAGGTCGTCCACCGCGGTCACCGCACCGCGTTTCCGGCGGAACGCGCTCGTCCTGGTGCGCACCGTGAAGGTGCGGGTGACATGGCGCATCTCGATGGCGTCGGCCACTCAGCCTCCTGTGCTCCGGTAGCGCCGGACGGACGTGCGCCACACGATCGCCGCGGCGACGGCGGTCACGGCGGCGACCACGGGTGTGGCAAGCCGGACGGCGCCGGGCAGCCCCGCCGCGTCCGGCTTGCCGAGGACCCAGCACACCGGCAGGTACGACACGAACCCGATGGGCAGGACGAAGAGGACGAACGACCTCAGCCAGGCCGTGTAGACGTCGAGCGGATACTGGATGAGGAAGCTGGTGCCCGCGGAGAAGACACCGACGAGGCCCTCGGCGCCGTCGACCCAGAACGCGGCGGAGGCGGCCATGGTCCACAGCGACCCCATGATGACCGCCCCGCCGGCCACCGCCGAGGCCAGCACCAGCAGCTTGCCGGGGGTCCACTGCGCCGGGGGGAACCGGATCATCACCACGGTGAGGACGACCGCCGCCTGGAGCAGGCGTCCCGCGCGGCGCAGCAGGAAGTCCGCCGCGAGCAGGTGCACGAAGGTCGGCCCCGGCCGGATGAGCAGGGTGTCGAACGAGCCGTCCCGGACCATCGCCGGAAGCTGGTCGAGGCTGCCCAGCACGATGTCGCACAGGGCGTAGGAGAGCGACGAGACGGCGTAGAGCAGTGCCACCTGGCCGGCGGTCCAGCCGCCCAGCCGGGTGATGTCGCCGAAGAGGATGACGATCGCGGCGAAGTCCAGGGCGGTGAAGGCGAAGTTGCCGGCGAGTGAGAGGGCGAAGCTGGTGCGGTACTGCATCTGGGACCGCACCTGTACGCCCGCCAGTCTGAGGAAGAGCCTGATGGTGGTCACGGTTCAGCCGCCCTGCACGACGACGCGGCGGCGGGCGACGGCGAGCAGCCACCGTCCGGCGGCCAGCAGGAACAGCGCCCACCCGGCCTGCCCGGCCAGCGCCCCGGCGGTGCCGGCGCCCTTGTCGTGTCCGGTGAAGACGTCCACGGGCACCTGGACGATGGAGGGGAACGGGGTGGCGGCGGCCAGCGTCCGCAGCCAGCCGGGGAAGAAGCCGGTCGGCATGACGAAGCCGGACAGCAGGTTGACCAGGATGACCGCGATCAGCGCCACCCCCCGGTAGTCCAGCAGCCAGAACGAGGACAGGCTGTACAGGAAGCGGAACAGCGTGCTCACCACGACCGCGAGGCCGACGCTGGTGAGGAACGCCAGCCAGGTCAGCGGGTCCGCCGGTCCGGTCAGCCCGAAGAAGGCCCAGCCGACCAGTATCGGCGGCACACCGCGGTGGAGCAGGTGGTACCAGGCGCGGCCCAGGTCGGCGGCGAGGTACGCGGATTGCAGGTGCACCGGCCGGACCAGGTCGGCCACGATCTGCCCGGTGCGCACGCGGGTGGCCAGTTCGGAGTCGCCGTAGACGCGGACCACGGTCATCAGTCCCTGCACCAGCCATACGTAGGTGACGGCCTGGGCGACGTGGTAGCCGCCGATCCGCCGCGGGCCGGCGTACACGCCGTGCATGACGGCGGTGCGGACCACGCCGAACAGCACGGTGGTGCCGAGGCCGATCAGGGACGCCTTGGCGTAGACGGCGTAACGCCGGTATCCGTAGCGGGCCAGGACGGCGTGGGCGCGCAGGCGCGCGGCGGGGCTATCCGTGGGTGCGCTCATATGCCTTGACGGTGGCGCGTCGGAAGAACCGGTGGATCTCGTTCCTGGTCGCCCGTCCGGCGACGATGGCGTCGACGGCCTCGCCGAAGGTCTGCCGCCGGTCGGGCAGCGCCATGTCGTCGGCCGGGTCGACGAGGTGCCCGGCGTGTGCGGCGAACTCGGCGTTGCCGCGCAGCCAGCGCTCGATCGGCTTGTGTTCGTTGGTCGTCGGGACGGCGACGCGGGAGGGGGCGAGGCGTGGCTGCCGGCGTGCCAGGAGGGTGTCGTAGAAGCGGTTGCCGACGCGCCAGGCGTTGGGCAGGTCCAGGGCGCACTCGAACACGTCGATGTCTTCGAAGACCGAGTGATGGGGGATCTTCCCGAGGGTGTGGAACAGCCCGCACTGTTTGACGGACATGCTCATGCTGTGGAAGTTGAAGCCGCGCCGGCGCTGGACGGACGAGCCCCCGAGGGCGGCCAGTTCCTCGGTGATGTCGGTGACGATCCGCTCGGTGGCGGTCGGCTCCGGTGGTTCCTTGGCGAGTTCGCGGAGCAGGTCGGCGGCGATGGTGCGGTCGTCCTGCGGGCCGTCCTCGGGCTGGTGTCCCTTGTCGCTCAGCAGGTGGTCGCCGAGCCGGCCGGAGAGCAGGGCGCCGGAGCCGGCCACCAGGGTGTCGCGTCCGGGGAGGTATTTGCACCATTCCAGGTCGGCCAGCGGCTGGTGGCGCAGTGCGCGCTCGAAATACCGGGAGAGTTCGCCGTGGTGTCCGGTGAACTCCAGTGGCACGTCCCAGACATGGGCGACGTGTTCGGCCGCGCGGGCCGCGGTGCTGTCGCGTTCGCCGAAGAAGTAGCCGGTCAGTTCCATGCCCGCGGCGAGGCAGGCGGCGCCGGTGACCCGGGAGTCGTGTCCGCCGCTGATGCCGAGGAGCGCGGGTCGGTGGCGTTCGGTGTGCGCCGCGATCCGCCGTCCGGCCTGCGTGATCAGGTGCCAGCACCGGTCCACGGCCTCGTCGAAGTCGCGTGCCGTCGGCTCGAAGTGGTACCGCCAGCTGCGTTCTCTGCGCACCGTGCCGCCGTCGAACGTCAGCAGGGTGCCCGGAGGGAGGCGCCGGACCCCTCGGGCGAACGTGCGGCCGTTCACCGTGGCCCCGAGCACCCGGAACGCGTCGGCCGCGTGTTCGTCCAGGCGTCGGGCCGAGGCGGGGATCCGGGGCAGCAGCGCGGCGAAGTCGTCACCGACGGCGACGCGGCGCACCGCGCGGTCCGGTCCGTCGATCCAGGCGTAGAGGTCGGCCACGCCCAAGTGGTCGTTGAACGCCAGCAGTCGGGTGCCGCCGGGGGTGGAGCGCAGGTACGCGCCTGCGTACCGGCCCTTCACCGCGGACCAGTCGGCCGTGGTTCCCGCGTCGGCGGCGGCGCGCAGCATCCGCAACAGGCGCGGCGGGGTCATGCCGCCGTCGGGGTGGAGCACGCCGTCGAGGACGAGCAGGTCGTGGCCGTCACGGCCGAGGAGGGTGGCCCGGTCGTCGGTCACCACCCGCACGCCCGGCAGGCCGTGGGTGTCGGCGTCTTCGTCACTGACCACTGAGAACATCGCTCCCCCTGACGTCGTCACGGCGGGCGGGGGACGTCTTCCGTACCGCCGCGAGGTATGCCTCGGCCTCGGCCGGTGTACGCAGCCGTACCACGGTGCCCTCGAACCGGGCGAGCATGCGGCGTTCCTGTTCGCGACGGGTGCGGAAGTCCAGCAGCACCTTCATCGCGGGGTGCCGGCGGCTCAGCAGGCCGCGCCAGGTCTCGCGGTTGCCTGCCCACAGGACCTCCCCGGTGAGCAGGCGGTGCGCGGTGCGGCGCAGGACGCGGCCGAGCACCACGCGTCGGGGAAGCGCCAGCCAGATCGCGGTGTCGGCGGCGGTCCACAGCCCGGGCAGCACGTCCGGGTAGGCGGTCGAGTCGGCGATCCAGCCGTCGGTCGCGGTGAGCGCGGCGACGTCGTCGGCGAAGGAGGGCCGTACGCCCCAGCGGGGGCCGTGCCGCAGCGCGTCGAGTTCGACGTGGCGCAGGCCCAGGTGGTGTGCGAGCGCCCCGGCCAGGGTCGACTTGCCGGCGCCGCAGATCCCGACCACGAGTACGTTGCGCATCTCACCCCCGTCCCGGGCCGGTGGCCGCGTCGTGAGGCCGGGCGAAGTGCACCAGGAGGGTCTTGCGGTCCTGGGATCCGGCGCCGGTGACCGGGGGGACGGCGTGCCAGGCACGGTCGGTGCGGACCATGAGCACGGAGTTGCCGGCGAGGGGGAAGACCTCGTCGCTCCAGTCGTCGATGTCGGCGGAGCGCAGCACCCGCAGCGAGCCGGACCACTCCGGGCGCCAGGCGGGGTTGAGGTAGAACAGATGGGTCACCACCTTGTCCGGGCGGTCGACGTGGGGTTCGATCCAGCAGTTCTCCGCGTAGCGGACGAGCCGGATGTCCAGGACGGTCCCGGTCAGGTCGGCCCCGGTCGCGGCGGTGACGGCGGCGCGGTAGGCGGGGCCGGTCAGTTCGCTGAGAAGGGTCCGCCAGCGCGGGGAGAGAGTGGCGATGTTGTCCTGGTCGGGTGTCCCGAACCTGACGAGCTGGTAGTTGTACGACCGGTAGCGTTTGCCGCCCGGTGCGGCGGCTTCGCGGGCGTCGTAGTGGAAGCCCTCAACGGGGAACTCCTCGGCCAGCGCGTTCTGTTGGCCGGCGAAGCTGTCGTGGAGCACGGCGTGCGGATAGGGCTCCGTGGACAGCGGTGCGGAGCCGATGGCCGCGAGGTTGAGCAGGGGCATATCAACTCCTCGTGCGGGCGGGGAGGGCGGCCAGGACGTCGGTCACCCGGCGCACGGCGGATCTGCTGGGGGTGGCGATGCGCAACCCGCCGGAGAAACCGGGCACGTCACGCAGCAGCCGGGTACGGATGCCGCCTTCCAGCAGTGCCGCGTACGCGCGCTCGGCGTCGTCGGGTCCGGCGTCGAAGGCCACGAAGTTCGCCTGGGTGGGCCGCGCCGACCAGCCCGGCAGTGTCTCCTCGACGGCGCGGGCCAGCTCCGTCCGGGCCGTGCGCACCTCGGCCCGCGCCGAGCGGAACACCTCGGGCTCGGCGAGGGCGCGTTCCAGCAGCGCCAGGCTGAGGTGCGACAGCATGCCGTCCGGTGACCACCTTGCCAGGTAGTCGATGATCGGCTCGGGTGCCAGCACCGCGCCGATCCGGGCGCCGGCGAGGCCGTGGCTCTTGGAGAAGCTGTTGATCCGCACGGCGTTGTCCCAGGCCGGAAGCTCCCGCACGGTGGACTCCCCGTCCCGCGCGTAGGCGAGGTAGCAGGTGTCGACCACCAGGACGCTGCCGTGCCGGTGGGCGGCGGCGACCGCCCGGGTGAGCTGCGCGCGGGTGTACGACTGGCCGGTGATGCTGTCGGGCTGGCTGATCACCAGCACCGCCGGCGGCCCGGACCGCAGCCGCTCGATCAGCGGGTCGACGTCCATCGGGGCCCGGTGCGGCATGTCGACGCCGTCGAGGCGGAAGCCGAAGCGTACGGCGCAGGTGCTCCAGCTGTCGAAGTGCGGCCGGGCGACGACCAGGCGTCCGGCCGGGGCGGCGAGCGCCTCGGCCACCAGGTGGATGGCGTGGTCGGAGCCCGGGGTGAGCAGGGCCCGCGCCGGATCCTGGCCGAAGTGCGCGGCGACCGCGTCGCGGGCCGGGCCGGTCAGCGGGTATTGGACGACGGTGGCGGGGTCGAGGCGGCCGAGCTGGTCGGCGTACCACCGCTCCACGGCGGGGTGCAGCAGCTCGCAGCTCTTGAGGTTGAGCTGGCCGGGTACGTGGTCGCGGCGGCGGGGCCGCAGGGTCCGCATGGCGGGCGTCGTGGGGAACCACTCCGCCAGCGGGCGGTCCGGGGCGGGTGGCGTCATGACCGGGTGCCCGCCGTCGAGCCGGCTTCGCGCCGCTCCGGGACCAGTTCACCGACCCGGGTCACGTGGCGTTCCCGGCCGAAGACGATGTCGTAGGCCCGCTGCCGCTCGGTCGGGTCGGGGACAGCGCCCTCGGGGAGGATCTGCCGGTTGTGCAGCGAGATGGTGTCGGCGGTCATCCCCGGGCGCAGCAGTTCGTGCGGGCTGTACATGGTGGGCCGGACGCGTCCGCCCAGGGCCCGGACCCGGGCGACGGCGGCTTCCGCGTCCGCGACGGTGGTGCCCGGCAGTCCGACGATCACGAAGCAGTTCAGCTCGATCCCGGCCCGTTCACACCAGGCGGCGAGCGCCTCGACGTCGTCCTCGCCCTTGCGTTTCAGCCGGGGCAGGGCCGGGTGCCCGGACTCGGCCAGGGTCTCCACGCCCACGCTGACGCGGACGCATCCGCTGCGTCCCATCAGCGCCACCAGGTCCTCGTCCAGGTGGTGCACGGTGGTCGCGCACTTCCACGGGTAGCGGGCGCCGCGTTCCACCAGGCGCTCGCAGAGCCGGGTGGTCCAGGACCGGTCGAGGGTGAACGTCGGCGCGTAGAAGGCCACGTACTCGAACGGGAGCGTGGCGAAGGACTCCTCGATGTACGCCACCACCTGCTCGACCGAGGCACGCCGGTCGGGCCGGCCGAAGACCGCGGGGACCTCGCAGTAGGCGCAGCCGACCGGACAGCCCCGCGCCGCCGGGACGACCAGCTCGCGGCGGCCGGGGATGCCGCAGAACTTGTTGCGGTCGTCCCGGTACAGCCAGTCGTAGGCGTCGTAGGGGATCTCGGAGACGTCGGGCATCACCCAGTCCTCGGCGGTGAGTACGGCGCCGGGCGCGGCGGGCGGGGTCCACTCGCTGTCCGTGCGCAGCCACACCCCGGGCACGGTGCCGGGACGTGGCGGGCCGCCGTCACCGACGGCGCGGACGAACGCCGCCACCGCGGGCTCGTAGTCGCCCGGGCCGACGATGGCGTCGAGGTCGAAGTCGGTGAACAGCTCCGGGCGCAGGCCGCTGAGCCGGCCGAACGTCACCAGACGTGCCTTCGGGGCCAGTTGCCTCGCGTAGGTGGTGAAGCGGGTCAGCCCGTCCACCCCGTCGAGGTCGTTGCTGATCGCCACCACGTCGTAGCCGCCCTGGTGGAGGCGGTCCCCGACCTCCTTCCAGGTGAGGGATTCCACGGAGGCGTCGAGGGTGTCGACCTGGCCGACGTCGGGCAGGCGGCGCAGGTAGCCGGCCACGCTGTAGAGGAGGTTGTGGTGTCCGGCGTTGAAGTAGCTGAGGATCTGGGGCGGCCAGATCACGAGGACGCGCAGGGCGGGCATGGCCGTCAGTTCCTTGCTGTCGCGGGCGGTCGGGGCTGGTCGGCGGGGGCGGTGGTGGTGTTCCGTTCGACCGTGCGCAGCGCCGCGCGGACGGCTCGGACCACCGTGTCGAGTTCCTCGTCGGTGATGCCGGGGAACAGGGGGAGGGATAGGCACTGCCGCGCCAGTGCCTCGGTCTCCGGCAGTCCGCCGGGCGGCGTACGGAGGGCACTGAACGGCCGCAGTTGGTGCACCGCCCGCGGGTAGTGGACGCGGGTGTCGACGCCGTGTCCGGCCAACTCGGCGCGCAGAGCGTCCCGTTGCGGGTGGCGGACCACGTACAGGTGGTGGGCGTGTCCGGCGGCGGGGGACGTGGTGGGCAGGGTGAGGCCGGTGTCGCGCAGGGATCCGCGGTAGCGGTCTGCGGCCCGCCGCCTCAGCCGGGTCCAGTGGTCGAGGTGGGGCAGCTTGGCGGCGAGCACGGCGGCCTGGAGGGTGTCCATCCGCCAGTTGTGGCCCGCCGTCACCACCTCGCCGTCCTCCCGGCCGTGGTCGCACAAGCTCCGGGCGCGCCGGGCGAGTTGCGGGTCGTCGGTGACGAGCGCTCCGGCGTCCCCGAAGGCACCGAGGTTCTTCGACGGGTAGAAGCTGAAGCAGGTCACGTCCGCGTAGGCCGCGACGGGCCGGCCGTCCCAGGTGGCTCCGTGCGCGTGGGAGGCGTCGGCGATCACCGGGATCCCGTGTCCGGCGCCGATCGCGGCCAGTTCGCGCGGATCGGCCGGGTGGCCGTAGAGGTGGACGGGGAGGATGGCCCGGGTGCGTGCCGTGACCGCCGCCCGCACCTGGTCCGGCCGGGCGGTGCCGGTGACCGGGTCGACGTCCACGAAGACCGGTGACGCGCCGGTGTGCGTGATCGCCTCCGCCGTGGCGACGAACGTGGCCGAGACGGTGACCACCTCGTCGCCGGGGCCGCAGCCGGCCGCGGCCAGCGCGCACTGCAACGCGCTGGTGCCCGAGGAGGTACCGACGCAGTGCGCGACGCCGTTGTACTCGGCGAACCGCCGCTCGAAGGAGTCGATCGCACGGCCCTGGACGAAGTCGCCCGCCGTGATCGCGTCGTCGACGGCGGCCCGCAGGGTGTCCATGGGCGCGATGCGTGCCAGGTCGTTGAAGGGGACCCGGCCACCGGCCGGCGTATCGGGCGTCGTCACAGGTGGCTCCTCCGGTCGCGGGGCCTGTCCGGGCTCAGGGGTAGATGTACGGGTCGGACCGGTCGGACCGCCGCAGTCGTGAGCGGGTGCGACGGGACCTGACGAACCGTCCGATGCGTTCGGCGCCCTTGCGGTCGTGGCGTCTGAGTGCCCGGACGCCGCCGAGCACGGGAAATCCGGCCGCGGTGAGCCGTTCGTGGCCGACGCTCTCCAGACCTGCGGGGTCGATCCGGCCGGCCAGTTCGGTGGCCCACAGCCGGTGCCCGGTCTCGTTGGGGTGCTGGACGTTGAGGGTGTGGGGCCGGCGGCGCAGGAACTCGGCCATGGTCGGTCCGGCCGGGTCGTGGCGGAGGAAGACCGGGCCGGTGAGGGTTTCCTGCACGCAGGTGCCCCGCAGGTGCCGGGGCAGCCCGGGGGTGACGATCGCGTCGAAGAAGACATGGGCGATGCCGTGCTGTTCCAGAAAGGCGTGGAGGGAGGCGACCTGGGTGGCGTACCGCTGCTCGGCCTCGTCCTGGCAGACGGCGGTCCTGCGGTAGGCCGTCACGAGCCGGTCCAGCGCGCGGATGTCGTACGCGTGGTGGGGCACGACCTGCCGGTAGTCCCCCGCGACGTGGAACTCGCGGCGGGCCGGGTGCGTCCACCCTACGGCGACCAGCAGCGCCCCGCGTGGCAGCCCCTCCTTCAGCCAGCGCGCGACGAAGTCGACCGTCGTGCGCAGGACGCGGTCGTTGGAGCCGCTGGGCATCGCGTCGTTGTACGTGCCGTCGGCGTCGAGCAGCGCGTGCAGCCGCCCCGGCCAGCTGTAGCGCCAGCGGTATTCGTGGTCCTGGCAGACCCCCGTGGCCGGGTCGTCGGCCAGTTCCGAACCGTAGGTCATGGAGCAGCCGTTGGCGTAGACGTACACCGTCCCACCGCCTTCCCGAGCGCGTCAGAAAACCGGGACCTGGTATTCGCGGGCGAAGTCCTGGGCGTCCTGCCAGGTGTTGACCAGTGGCCGGCCCCTGATGTTGAGGCTGGTGTTGAGCAGCATCGGGCAGCCGGTGCGCTGCTGGAAGAGCGAGATCACCTCGTGGAGCAGCGGGTTCTGCTCGCGCCGCAGGGTCTGCACCCGGCTGGTGCCGTCCACGTGGCACACCGCCGGGTAGGCGTCGGGCTCGCGGCAGGCCACCACGTACTGCATGTAAGGGGCCTCGCGCACCGGCATGTCGAAGAGCTTGTCGGCGTACTCGGCGAGGACGACCGGCGCGAACGGCCGGTAGCGCTGGCGGCGTTTGACGGCGTTGACGCGGTCCTTGGCGGCCGGGTCCCGCGGGTCGGCGAGGAGGCTGCGGTTGCCCAGGGCCCTGGGGCCGTACTCGGCACGCCCGTTGGCCAGTCCGACGGCCGATCCGGTGAGCAGGGCGTCGACGATGCGCGCGGGATCGGTACGGCGCCGGATGTCGTGTCCGAGGTAGGGCCCCTCCCACGGGATGAACCGGCGGGTGTGGGCGGCCAGCGCGCCCAGCGCGGAGCCGGCGTCCCCGGGGTTGGGCGGGATCCAGATGTCGTCGAAGAGGCCCATCGCCGCCAGCTTCCCGTTGAACAGGCAGTTCAGCGCGACGCCACCGGTGTAGACGAGGTTGGGGGACGGGATGGTGCGGGCGACCCAGCGGAAGAGGCCGGTGAGGAAGTCCTCCAGTACGGCCTGGGCGCTGCTGGCCAGGTCGGGGGCGTGGGTGAGTTCGGGATGCCATCGTGGGCCGAGGCCGCGGTGCAGACCGCGTTTGAGCGCGAAGTCCGGCGGCTCGCGGTCGGCCAGGAGTTCGTCCTGGAGGAGAGCGCGGTGGCGGGGCGTTCCGTACCCGGCCATGCCCATGAGGATGTATTCCTCCTCGTTGGGCTTGAGCCCGACGCGTTGGGTGAGGGCCGAGTAGAACAGGCCGAGGCTGTGCGGGTAGCGGACGGAACGTACTTTTCTCAGCCGGCGGCCACGGGCGTGCCAGACGGTCAGCGTGTCCCATTCCCCGATGGCGTCGACCACGACGACCGCGGCCTCGCGGAAGGGGGAGGTGAAATAGGCGCCGGCGGCGTGCGAACGATGGTGGGAGACGAAGTGCACCGGCTTTCCGCGTAACGCGGGAAAGCGCTGGAGATACCGTTCGGGACCCGGCCTGAGGGCCGCGGAGAGGTTTCCCGACCGCACCTGCCGGAGTCTTTTCAGCAAAGGGTGTTCGTAGTAGACGACGCCCTCGACATCGTCGACGTGACGCAGGGCGTCGTCCAGCAGCGCGCCGTTCAGGAGAGGGTCGTTCTTCTTACGGCTGTATCTCTCGCTGTGCGAAGCGAAAACGATCCGTCCGTCCCGGAGGACGGCCAGTCCCGCGTCGTGCGCGAGACAACTGACACCTAAGAGAGCCACACGCAAATTCCCATCGCCGGACTGCGTCTCTGGTGCTCTTCCGTCAGGCCCGTGTACGTGCCATTGAGGTGTACACGGAGCACGACTGTGTCCAGGCTAGGCGTTGCCGGCGGATCGGCACAGGCCCATTCTCGGACATCAGCCGCGGCCGGGCGGGCGGTGGGCCTCGGCCCGGGCCCGGGCGAGCGTGGCCGTGATGAAGGCGGTCTTCCCCTCGGTGTAGGCGGAACGGTCGTCGCGGTGGCGGAGCGCCAGGTCACGCTTGAGTTCGGCGTAGCGCCGCACGCTCTCCGGATGGGTGCGCAGGTAGTCGCGGAAAGCGAGGTGGCGGGCGAGTTCGGGGCTGTCGGCGGCGCAGACGTACAGATGGTGTTCCGGCGCGCCCTCGGGGGCGGAGAAAGCCTCTCGGCCGGTGATGCCGAGGTCTCCCTCGTGGAGGTATCCCAGGGGGCGCAAAGCGGCCACGACCTCGGCCAGATCCGCCCCGGCCGGGATGACCACGTCCATGTCGACAACGGGTTTGGCGGGCAGTCCGGGAACCGCCGTGCTGCCGATGTGCTCGACCCGCAGGACCAGTGGCCCCAGCCTGTCCTGAAGAGCGGCCGAAAGCTGCCGGAAAATCAGCGGCCAGCGCGGGTCGTACTCCACGATTTCGACCGGCTGGGGCATGCGGGCACCTTCCTCGACGACGTCGGTCCGGCGTTTTTCCGGAACGCTTCCGGATGGCCGGGAAAAGTCTTGTACCGCCTTGCTGTGCGCAGTCTACTCCTGCACAGTCGGCCGAATGATCCGGCCCGTACCCCGCCGGGCTCCCGTGCCGAAGCCGCGCCATCGCGGCAGACATCGTTTCCGGGGAGCCGTTTCCGGGGCATCGTTTCCTGGGCACCGATTTCCGGGGCACATTCTTCCGGGCGGTATGCCCGCGCCGGGGCGGATACCGCGGTACCGCGGATACCGCTTCACCACGGATTCGGAGGAGCGTCTTGGAGGCAGAGCGCGTCGCGGTGGTAGGCGGAGGGATATTCGGCTCGACGGCGGCGGTGGAGCTGTCCCGGATGGGGTGTTCGGTGGTGCTCTTCGAACGCGCCGCCACGTTGCTGTCGTCGGCGAGCCGGGCCAACCAGCGTCGGCTGCACCGCGGTTACCACTACCCACGGGGAATGGACACCGTCGCCGCGGTGATGCGTGCCTTCGGTGCCTTCAAGGCCGAGTACGGCGCCGCCATCCACCACGGATCGGCCCACTACGTGGCCATCGCCAGGAGGAACAGCCTGGTGTCGGCGGAGCGGTACCTCGCCTTCTGCGACGGTGTCGGTCTGCCGTACCGCGAGGAGTACCCGCCGTTCCTGCGGCGGTCCGCGGTGGAGCTGTCGGTGCGCATCTCGGAGGCGCACATCGACGTCGACGAGCTGCGCCGGCTGTGTGCGGCGAAGCTGGCCGCCTCGGGCGTCGAGGTACGGCTGGGGACGCGGGCGGACCGGCGTTCCCTGCGGGGGTTCGACCAGGTGGTGCTGGCCACCTACTCCGCCATCAACGACATCCACCCGGGGCCGGTGTCCGCCCTGCCGGAGTACCAGTTCGAAGTCTGCGAGAAGCCGCTGGTCGAGCTTCCGCCGATGTACCTCGGTCACAGCCTGGTCGTGATGGACGGCCCCTTCATGTGCCTGGACCAGGTCGCCGGCACCCGCGACTTCCTGCTCGGGAACGTCGATCACGCCATCCACGCGACGACGGTCGGGCCGTACCCCCTCGTCCCCGGACCGCTCATGCGCTACGTCAACTCCGGCTTGATACGCCGCCCGACGGTGACCCGCTTCCCCGCCTTCCAGCGTTTCGCCCACGAGTTCGTGACCGGCTTCGGCGAGGCGCACCACCTGGGCTCCTACTTCACCGTACGGGCGGTCCTGCCGCATGTGGAGTCCACCGACGACCGCCCTACCCTGGTGCGGCGGCTCGACGAACGCACCGTCGCGCTGTTCGGCGGGAAGATCGCCACGTGTGTGGCCTCCGCCCGGCAGGTCGCCGGGCTCCTGCGGGAGGACCCCGTTCCGTCCCTCCGGGGCCGCTGAGCCGTTCAGCCGCGGTCCGGGTTGTGCGGCGCGGAACGGGTCCGGGTGGCGTGGACGGAGCCGAGCAGACGGAGGGTGTGGGCGCTGCCGCTGCCGGGTTCCGCGTGGTGGATGACGAGTTGCTGGCCCGGAGTCTCCCGTGCGTCGAACGCCTGGTCGTCGAGGGCAAGGACTCCTCCCGGCGTCACCGCAGACGCTGGTGCTCTGTGCCGCCGCGGCGCCGCCGGTAGACTGCGCATGGTTGCCCGGACGACACCGCTGCGCGCGGCCGACCGGCGTGAGACCGCCCGGCGCCTGACGCCCGGCGGGCCGGCACACCCGTGGCACGGCCACCGCCTCAGAGGTCGCACGCGGGGGCGGTGGGTCAGTCTCGTTCGGACCGGGCGCGCTTCTGGCGTTGATGCGCGCTCCAGTCGGTCGGCGGGTACGTCGCCTGCGGTGCTGCGAGGGCCACCTCGATCGCGATCGTGGTCTCCGTGTCGAAGAAGCCGAGGTCTCGGACCAGCTCCATCGCCCCGACGGTGGCTTCGCCGAGCGGACGTGCCATGCGGTCCGCGCCGGAGGGGAAGGACACCGGGTTCCGTGCCAGTGCGAGCGCCCGGTCGGCTCGGTCGCCGAGGCCGAGGACGCAGTAGCCGGCGGCCATGACCACCTGTTCGAGTGCCGTGGACATCGCGCGGGCAAGGTCCGTGACGCCGTGCAGCGTCTGTGCGGGGCTGCCCGCGATGGCGTCGTACGGGGTCGGACCGTGCTGTTGTTGCAGGTGTCTGCGCTCGGTCTCCAGCAGCGAATGTGCCTCCTCCAGCGCATGGGCGACACGCGCCAGCTCGGTCAGGTCATGGGACATCCCGCTTCCTTCCTGTCGACTGGCCCGACTGTAGGAGTGATTGTCTCGGTCGTGGAGGCTGTCCCACATATTCGGCCGGATGGAGTGATCGGCGGTCGCACCGTGGATGCAGGGGTGAGAGCGATGCGTGACTCTTCGCCCCGCCGGATCTCCGCTGACCGCGACGCTCCCGTCCGGCAGGCGATCAATCCTTCTTCCCGGCGGAGCACCGGCTCGACCAGGTCGTCCCGTCCACGGACATGACCGGGCGGACGGTCGTCTACCTCGCTGAGGGGCGCGATGAGCACAGCCGGCTCGGTGTCCTGCCGCCCGAGGTCGCCGTGACACCGGCCTGGCAGTCTCCCGTCCAGCCACCGCGTCGACCCCGCCGCACCGCACGCGGCGGCCAGTAGTTCCCCTCACCCCTGGAGGCGCCCCTGAACCGCGGCTTCCTTGGTGCGCAGCACTGTCCTGCACCTCAGCCCCGACACCCTCCGGGTGGGGCCAGTGGGTCCTGGCGGGCGAGCCGTTCCTGCTCGGGGACCGGACCTGCCGATCGCCTGGCACGTATCCGCACGCTCGGACGCGAGCAGTTCACTCGCGCATCGCGCAGTGGTCCGCGTCCTTCGCCCCCGGCGTCCCCGGGGAGGCCGTCGCCGACTTCCCCGTCGCGCTCGACGCACGGAAGCATCCCACCGCACCGTCCGGCGGCTACGAGCTCCGCCGTCTGACAGCCCAGGCGGATGCGGGCGGCGCGCAGGTGGCCGGGCCGGGAACCCGCAGGACGCGTTCCTCGACGCCGCGCGCGCTGCCGGGCGACGGGTCCTGGCCATCGACGGCGGCGGACTGCTGGCACGCGGCTACGGAGCCCTCGGCGCACCGCGGACCGTGGACGCCGCGCTGGAGCTGACCGTCAGTGGCATCAAGCGCATCGCCGCCGCCGGCCCGCTCGCGATCCCCGTGCTGAACCTGGCCCGCTCCCAGGTCAAGTCCCGTCCGGACCAGGCTCAACGAACGGCCAGGAGGCCGTACAGAAGGGGGATGCGCGGTTCGGGCAGCCGCCACCAGCCGGAGTCCGTACGGACCATCCGCGGCCAGCGCGGCCAGGGAAGCTCGTCGCTCTCCCGTAGTCGGCGGATGTCCATGCCCGCGTCCGTCAGCGCGTTCACGACCTCTCCTATTCCGTGCGTCCACTCGTAACTGTCCGTGGCGCCCTCGACGGCCGGGCCGTCGGTGTAGGTGTAGGTGGCATCCCGGTGCACCGGACCGGAGCCTCCCAGGTAGTCGTGGCGCAGCAGCAGCTCCGGTCCCTCACCCGGACCCGGTTTCGGGCCCAGCGCGTTGAGCAGCGGGTGGAACTCCACGACGTACAACTGCCCGCCCGGCCGCAGAAGCCCGGCCACGACATCCGCCCACCGGTCGAGGTCGGGCAGATAGCACAGGGCGCCCTTGCCGGTGTAGACGACGTCGAACCGCCGGCCTTCGAGTGCCGCCACGGCGTCGTACACGTTGGCCTGGACGTAGGTGACGTCGAGGCCCGACTTCGCGGCGAGGTCCCGCGCGGCCGTCACGGACGCCGCCGAGAAATCCAGGCCGACCGCCCGGGCTCCACGCCGGGCGAAGGCGAGTGTCTCCGTGCCGAGGTGGCACTGGAGGTGCAGCACGTCCCGGCCGGACAACTCGCCGAGGTCCTCCCACTCATACGCGGCGAACCAGCGCTCCGGATGCAGGTCCTCGTCCAGGCCGTAGAACCGGCTGGTGACGTGGACCGGAGTGCGGGCGTCCCAGTTCGCCTGGTTGGCGCGCATCAGCCGCGCGTGCTCGGCGGAGGTCATGAGGACATCCAACCGCGCCCGGCCACGCGCGGGGGAGGAAAACCGGAAAAGTGCCGTGCCAGGTGTCGATTCAGCCGGTTCCCGTTCGCCGGTGGGGGTGTAGGAAGCTGCTGAGGTCCATGCGACGCCCAGCCACCCGACGACTCGGGAGGCGGGCCGTCAGGGTCCACGAGAACGGGTGCGTCCCACGGGGCGGTTCGCGCGTCAGGCAGCACACCACCGTCACGCACAACCACGGCACAGCCCCGGCCGCTCTGCGTCGCTGTTCCGCCTGTAAGCCGACGTGGCGGTGTCAGCCGTTGGTAGGTGATTCCCGGCGTCTGGCGGACAGTGCCCGTCTCGAGCCTCACCATAAAGGCCATCTTTCCTGCCGATCTCGGGGAGACAGCGATGGGCAAGCACGAAAAGCCACCGGCCGACCCGGGTACGGGCACCCCGCCGCCCGGCAACAGCGACGGACAGGTCCCTCCGCCTCCGCCCAGTACCGGCAAGCGCAAGAAGTAGCAGTACGGTGCTGACGACCGCAGCCGGCATCGACAGGCTGCAGCGATCGCTGGCCGCTGCCATGAACCAGCGGGGCGACTGGCCCGAACGATCGCCCTGGACCCGTGTAGCCGTCGATGCCCTGCCCCGGTACCGGTTCGCCCCGGACCGCGTCTGGCGGTGGGTCGGGCACGCCTACGTACCGGTGGACCAGCGGAGCGATCCGGCCGGCTGGGCGAGCGAGGTCCATCCCGGCCCCGACACGGCGACCGTCACCGAGGTCACCGACGGACTGCCGACATCCAGCCTGTCCAGCCAGGCCGTCGTGGTCGACATGCTGGACTCCCTGCTCATCGAACCCGGCCACCGCGTCCTGGAACTGGGAACAGGCAACGGATGGAATGCAGCCCTGCTCAGCCGGCGGCTCGGCCCCGGTCTCACCGTCAGCGTCGAGGCGAGCTGTGACCTGGCACAGGCGGCACGCCGGGCACTCTCACCGCGCATGTCGAGGTCGGTGACGGAAACCAGGGATGGGCCCCCGCAGCACCCTACGACCGGGTCATAGCCACCTACGCCGTCGAGCGGATCCCGTGGTCCTGGGTCGCGCAGACACGGCCGGGTGGACGCATCGTCACCCCCTGGGGCCGGACTCGGACACGTCGCGCTGACCGTCGCCGACGACGGCCGGTCCGCGACAGGTTGGGTCCAGGGCCTGGCACAGTTCATGCCCGACCGCGGAGCGCTGCGCCGCGAACCCGACTTCACACAGGTACGCGCCCGCAGCGAACCGGCCGAGGAGCGGCCCTTCCTCCGCGATCTCATCCCGCTCCACGACGACGTACACCTGCGGTTCACGCTGCGCGTCGCCCTGCCCTCTCTGCGGGTCGCACTCGCCTACGACGCTGATGGCCTCAACGCCTGGATCCACGACCCCGAGGAGTCCTGGGCCATGCTCTCGGTCATCGGCGGCGGCCGGATGATCGCCACCCAGGGCGGCCCCCGACGCCTGGCCGACGAACTGGAGACGGCCTGGGACACCTGGCTGGACCTGGGCAGCCCCGACCTGTACGACTCGCTGAACCTCGCCTACTGCCTCGGACTCAAGCACGTGCCGGTGGTCGAGATCTTCGTGGTGGCCGCCGGGTTCGGACTGCGGCTGATCACGGGCTATGTGTCCGTGCGGCTGGACACCTCGTGGTGGCCGACGCTGGGGGTGTTCCTCTTGGCCATCGTGGTCGTACTCGGCAAGCGCCGCAGTGAGATGGAACTCGCCGATCCGAGCCATCGGCCGGCATTGCGGGGATACACCAAGCCCCTCGTCGATCAACTGGTTCTGCTCAGCGCGGGGCTCGGGGTGACGATGCTGGTGTTCTTCCTCAACACGTACGAACCGCCGTACGGCGTATGGGCGGCGCCTGTCCTTCTCCCGCTCACGCTGCTCGGGCTCTTCCGGTACCTGCAGATCGTGGCGACGTCCGGCGGCGACGCCGATCCGGTGCGCACACTGGTCAGGGACCGGATCATCGTCGCGACCGCGGTCCTCAGCCTGCTGGCCTGGATCGCCCTCCAGATCGTTGTGCACGGGACGTTCGAGGGAGCGCCGGATCCGGCCGCAGGCCAGGGCTCGTGAGCGCACCCGTGCTCGCCGAGGACGGGACCGAGGTGCAGCCGCCTCGCCCGCGCTGGGGCATCGGCAGCCGGTCCGTGGTCATCGCGACCGGGCTGTGGATCACGTTCCTGGCCGCACACCTGCTGCTCGCCGGCCGGTGGTGGGTCTGGCTGATCGTCGAGACAATGCCGCCGATCACCCTGGTCGTCGTCCCGCTCACGCTGCTCGTCTGCGCGCGATTCGCGCGTCCGGTCCGTCGCCGGGCCGGCGCCGCTCTGGTGGCCGCCCTGCTGGCGGGGGCCCCGTTCGCGGGTCTCGCGCCCGCCGCCGCCTTCGGCGACAACGGCTCCGGCCCCCGGACGGGCACGCTGAAGGTCTTCTCGTGGAACACCGACTACTGGCACATGACCGACGACGTCACAGCCTTCTACGCCTATCTACGCGCCCAGCACGCCGACGTGTACCTGCTCCAGGAATACCTGCACTGGGACGACGGTCCCGTGAGAATCGACGACCTCACACGGCTGCGCGCCGCCTTCCCGGGTTACCGGATCGCCGTGGCCGGCGAACTCGTGACGATGTCCCGGATCCCCCTCGTCGGCCAGCGGCTTCTCCCGGCCTCCGACACCGACTGGAGGGGAAGCCGGGTGCTGCGCACAGACGTCCGGTACGGGTCGACGGTGATGTCGCTGTACAACGTGCACCTCGCGGTGCCGGTCAATCTCGATCTGTCGCCGCTGACGAAGAAGTTCTACCGCTACACGCACGACGAGTACCGCCGTCGGCAGACGGAACTGACGGCCCTGCGGGCCGACCTGGCCCGGAACCCGTTGCCGCGCCTGGTGGCCGGCGACCGGTCCCTGTCGCTGAGCATCGGCGCGTTCTCGCTGGCCGCCGTGTCCGGCATGCTCGTGATCTTCCTGCCGGACGGCGCAGTGGTCCGGGAGTTGCTCATGGCCGGGGTCCTGGTGCGGGTCCTCCCGGTGACCGCGGCGGCGACAGCGGCCATCGCGAGCCGGGCACTGTGCCTGGGTACCGAAATCCTGCTGACGGCTGTACTCCTGGGCAACGCCGCCGTCGTCCGCAAACGTCGAGCCCCGGCGAATCAGGGAGCCTGACACGTATGGCGCGCTGCGACGCGGCACCCGGGCGGGCTGTCCGAGAACGAATGGCCGACACCGGCCACGGACGGCTTCCGGACGCGGGCCGCAGGACCAGCGGCAACCACGCCTTCGGTCGCCGCGCTCACGGCTGACCGCACGGCGGGGCGGGAGGCCGGATTCCCTGCCCTTCACCGCTGTCCGAGCAGGCCGGTCGCCCGCCAGACGGGCGGCCGGCCTTTCGTACACCTTCAGCCCGGGACATCGTCCCGGGCTTCCCCGGCAGGAGAGCCCGAAGTGCCCGACGACCGCCCGCTCTGACCGGGAGCCCGCGCACGCGGCGGCTTCGGCAACCACCGCTCCCTCGCCGAGGGCGTCTCAGGTGCGGGGGTTCAGCACCTCCAGGGCGCCGGTCACGGTGTCGTAGCTGCGCAGGGTGGTGAGCCGGGCCGACAGCGGCGGCGCCGGCAGCAGCTCGGGGACTCGTCGGCCGGCGAAGGCACCGGCCCGCCGGGTCCGGCCGAGGGTGATGTGCGGACTCCAGCGTCCTGGTGCGTGGAAGGGGTTCAGGGTCCCGGGCGGGCTGTCCGAGACCACCGCCTCCCACACCCGGCGGTGCAGACCGGCCAGCGCGGAGTCCAGGTCCAGCGCCCAGGCCAGGACCGAGGTGGGCCGCTCGAAGCGGACCACGCCGGTGAACCGCACCGGCACCGGCAGACAGGCGGCCACCTCCGCGAGCTCCCAGCGGATCGGGGCGGTCAGCTCCGGACAGGCGGCCAGGGTGAGGTGCGGACTGTTCGTCGGCGAGCGGTGGTGCGCCTGACTGGGCAGGCCCGCGTCGGCGAGCCGCCGCCAGGCATCCCGGACCGCCAGCTCCGCAGCCTCGTCCAACAAGAGCTCGACCGTGCGCACCGCCGCAGCCTACCGACCCTCGCCCGCGGCCCCGTCCAGGAGCCTGTCCGCTCATCCCGAGCATCACCAGGCTATGAACGCGACCGCCACCCCGCACGCCCACGACGGGACCCGGCGATACTGCCAGCCGCCCAGCTGGGACAGACACACTTACCGGACCCCTGCGATGCCGGCGCCCCTGGTCCGGCCCAAGGCGACGCACCGTTCCCGGCTGAGACGACGGGCTTGCGGCCTGCCCAGGGGAGCTCGACGGTCAGACGGGCAGCACCGGAAGGGTCTGCGCGTGCGAACCAGTCGGGTGCTTCGGTGAGTTGGATGCCTGCGTTTCCCGCCCGGTGGAGGGGCACGAGGGCGTGTGTGCCGGTGAGGGGGAAAGTGCCGACGCGACGCAGCGCATCCGAGAGATCCGTGATGACAGGCAGGACCGGCAGGCGCCGGCTGTGCTGTTTCCGGCCCGTGGTCACGGGCCGGGGAATGCAGTCCCACGATGAAAGTTGCGTCCGCGTTCCTGGCGACCGAGTGACGCGTTCTCAGGTCGTCGGCCGCGAGGCCGTGGGCGCCGGCTCGGCGCCGGGGTGCTTCGCCCGGTTCGTGTGTACCTCCGCCCCCTGTCCGCCGGGGCCGGTCCGCCCGGCTCCCTGATCAGTCGGCCCGGCGCTCCTCGAACTAGCGCTGTAATAGAGCACGCTGGAGCTGTAGACCCCGCAACAAAACTCTGGCATTCTCCGGCGGTCTAGCGCAAAAACCGAAGAACTTCGAGCAAGAGCCATACCTTCGGATGGACGCGCAGCCGCGCCTCGTCTGTCGTGCCGACGGCCGGGGCTGACGATTGGGGTCTCACGTGATCAGACAACGCTTCAGACGACGAGCCTTGGTGGCTGTCGTCACCACTTCGCTGGCGGCCGTGGGCCTGCCGGCACTGGCCGCGACGGCGGACGCTCCAGCGCTCGGCGGCAACCTCGCCCGGGGCGCCGTCGTCACGGCGAGCAGCCACCTCGGGGCGCATGCGGCGCAGCGCGCCACCGACGCCAGCCGCGCGAGTTTCTGGCAGAGCAGGAAGACCGGACGCGCCCAGTGGGTGCAGGTCGACCTCGGCGCGACCAGGCGCGTGTCCCAGGTCGTGCTGAGCCTGCCGGGCACGCGGGCGGCGCGGCCCCAGACGCTCAAGGTGCAAGGCAGCCTGACCGGGCGGGACTTCACCGATCTCACCGCCGCCGAGGAGTACCGGCCGGGCGCCGCGGACTCCGGCCGGATCACGCTGCCCCTCGGCGTCACCACCACCCGCTACGTCCGCGTGCTGTTCTCCACCAGGTCGGGCACGGTGGCGGGGCGGTTGGCGGATCTGGCCGTCCACGGTCCGGCCACCGGCGACAACCAGCCGCCCACCGTTCCCGGCGAAGTGGCCCTGACCGGGCCCGGGCACGCGGAGCTGACCTGGCGCGGCGCGCGGGACGACACCAAGGTGACCGCCTACGACATCTACGTCGACGGCCGGTTGCGCACCAGCGTCCCGGCGTCCGTGCACAGTTACACCGACCCCCAAGGCGTCACCGCCGCCGCGTCGTACGTCGTCCGGGCCAGGGACGCCGCGGGCAACCAGTCGGCGGACAGCAGGACGGCCAACCGGGCCCAGGCACCCGGTGACACAGCCCGGCCGGTCGCACCCGCCGCACCGGCACTCACCCCGCGCGCACACGGCAGGACCACGCTGACCTGGCAGGCGTCGACCGACGACGTGGCGGTGACCGGGTACGACGTCTACGCCGACGGCAGGCGGACGGCACGCGTCGGCGCCCGTACGACCTCGTACACGTTCACCCCGCCCGCGCACCGGACGGTGTCCTACTCCGTGCGCGCCGTGGACGCCGCGGGCAACGTGTCGCAGGCAGCCCCGGCCGTCACCCACTACAGCAGCGCGGACGCCACGACCAACCTCGCTCTCGGCAAGCCGGTCAGCGGGTCCTCCACGCAGCAGACGTACGTGGCCGCCAACGCCGTCGACGGCAGCACGAGCACGTACTGGGAGAGTGCGCCGGGCGGCTACCCGAGCACCCTCACCGTGCGACTCGGGGCGAACGCCGACACCAGCGCGGTCGTCGTCAAGCTCAACCCGGACAGCATCTGGTCGGCACGCAGCCAGACCATCGAGGTCCTCGGCCGTGAGCAGAGCGCGAGCGCCTTCAGCACGCTCGTGACGGCCCGCAGCTACGCCTTCGACCCGGCGAGCGGGAACTCCGTCACCATCCCGGTGACCGGCCGGTTCGCCGACGTCCAGCTGCGGTTCACCGCCAACTCCGGCGCCACGGGCGGCCAGGTCGCGGAGTTCCAGGTGCTCGGGACGCCCGCGCCCAACCCCGATCTGGAGATCACCGGCCTCACGGCGTCCCCGCAGAGCCCCACCGAGTCGGACGCCATCAGCCTGTCCGCCACGGTCCACAACCGGGGCTCGGGTGCCTCGGCGGCGACCGGTGTCGACTTCCAGCTCGGCGGCACCAAGGTCGCCGCCGCAAGCGTCGGGGCCCTCGCCGCGGGCGCCTCGCAGACGGTCACGGCGAGCATCGGCACGCGCGGCGCCGGCACCTACCCTCTCAGCGCGGTCGCCGACCCGGCGGACAAGGTCATCGAACAGAACGAGGGCAACAACTCCTACAACAGCCCCAGCGCCCTCGTGGTCAAGCCGACCGACACCTCCGACCTGGTCGCGTCACCGGTGAGCTGGTCGCCCGGCGCCCCGGCCGCAGGTGACCCGGTCACCTTCTCGGTCGCGGTCAAGAACCAGGGGACGGTCGCCTCCGCGGCCGGCGGCCACGGCATCTCGCTCACCCTGACCGACGCCAACGGCAGCGTCGTCAAGACGTTCACGGGCTCCTACGACGGCTCCATCGCCGCCGGTGCCACCACGGCGCCGGTCCGCCTGGGCAACTGGACCGCCGCGAACGGCAAGTACACCGTGCGGACGGTCATCGCCGTCGACACCAAGGAGATACCGGCCAAGCAGGCCGACAACACCAGCACCCAACCGCTGTTCATCGGCCGGGGTGCCAGCATGCCGTACGACGTGTACGAGGCGGAGGACGGCGTCGTCGCGGGCGGCGCCCGAGTGCTCGGGCCGAACCGCACCGTCGGCGACCTCGCCGGCGAGGCATCGGGCCGCAAGGCCGTCACCCTCAACAGCACCGGCTCGTCCGTGGAGTTCACCACCAAGGCCGCCACGAACACCCTGGTGACCCGGTTCTCCATCCCCGACTCCGCGAGCGGCGGCGGCACCAACGCGTCCCTCGACCTCTACGTGGACGGCACCTTCGTCAAGGCGATCGACCTCACCTCCCGGTACGCCTGGCTCTACGGCGCGGAGACCAGCCCCGGCAACTCCCCGGGCGCGGGCCCGGCCCGGCACCTCTACGACGAGGCCGGCGTCCTGCTCGACAGGACCGTCCCGGCGGGCAGCAGGATCAAGCTGCAGAAGGACGCGGCCAACACCTCGCAGTACGCCATCGACTTCGTCAGCCTGGAGCAGGCCACCCAGATCCCGAACCCGGACCCGGCCACCTACACCGTGCCGGCCGGTTTCTCGCATCAGGACGTGCAGAACGCCCTCGACAAGGTCCGGATGGACACCACCGGCAAACTCGTCGGCGTCTATCTGCCCGCCGGTGACTACGACACGGCCGGCAAGTTCCAGGTCTACGGCAAGGCCGTCAAGGTCGTCGGCGCCGGTCCCTGGTTCACCCGCTTCCGTGCCCCCGCCGGGCAGGAGAACACCGACGTGGGTTTCCGAGCCGACAGCACGGCGTCCGGCTCGACCTTCGCCAACTTCTCCTACTTCGGCAACTACACCTCGCGCATCGACGGCCCCGGCAAGGTCTTCGACTTCTCCAACGTCGCGAACATGACGATCGACAACATCTGGAACGAACACACGGTGTGCCTCTACTGGGGCGCCAACACCGACAACATCACGATCAAGAACTCGCGGATCCGCGACACCTTCGCCGACGGCGTCAACATGACCAACGGGTCCACCGACAACCACGTCGTCAACAACGAGGCGCGGGCCACCGGTGACGACAGCTTCGCGCTGTTCTCCGCCATCGACGCGGGCGGCGCGGACGAGAAGAACAACGTCTACGAGAACCTGACCACGCTCCTCACCTGGCGGGCCGCGGGCATCGCCGTGTACGGCGGCTACCACAACACCTTCCGCAACATCCGTATCGCCGACACCCTCGTCTACTCCGGCATCACCGTCAGCTCGCTCGACTTCGGCTACCCGATGAACGGGTTCGGCACGGATCCGACGATCCTGGAGAACATCACCGTCGACCGCGCCGGCGGCCACTTCTGGAACGGTCAGACCTTCCCCGGCATCTGGCTGTTCTCCGCGTCCAAGGTCTTCCAGGGCATCCGCATCAACAACGTCGACATCACCAGCCCGACGTACAGCGGCATCATGTTCCAGACCAACTACTCCGGAGGCCAGCCCCAGTTCCCGATCAAGGACACCGTCCTCAACGACATCTCGATCTCCGGCGCCCACCGCAGCGGCGACGCCTACGACGCCAAGTCGGGCTTCGGGGTGTGGGCGAACGAGATGCCCGAGGCGAACCAGGGGCCGGCCGTCGGTGAGGTCACCTTCAACCGGCTGACGCTCAGCGACAACGCCCAGGACATCAAGAACACCACGTCCACCTTCAAGATGACCATCAACCCGTAGACGCCGGCGGTACGGCGACGCGGGTGGTGCGGGAGACAGGTTCTCCGGCACCACCCGCGTTCGTCGTCTCCTCACCGCCCAGCGCCTGGCGGAGGAGACCAGCAGGGCTGCGCGGGCAGGCGCGCGTCTCCCCGCGAGTGAGGGCATGCCGAAGGGTCCGGCCCCGCGACAGCGGAGCCGGACCCTTCACCCGCGCCGGATGGTCCGGCCTTCCGGTGCGCAACTGCTCACATCAGGACGTGTACGCCTCGACCTCGCTGAACTGGGCCGCGGGCCAGCCCGTGTTGGCCGTCACCCGGATCCGCAGGTAGCGCGTGCCGGTGCCGGCGGGCAGGGTCACTGTCGCCGTGTTGCCGGTCGCCGGGTCGAATCGGTAGGCCTTCGACGCGAGGAGGTCACCGAAGGACGAACCGTCCGTGCTGCCGAGCACCGACAGGGTCTCGGTCCGGGCCCCCCACGCGGTGGCGGGCGGGAGCTTCAGGACGACACGGCCCACGCTCCGGGTGGCGCCGAGGTCGACGGTCAGCCACTGCGGGAAGGCGTTGTTGGTGCTTTCCCAGTACGAGTCGGCGTCACCGTCGACCGCCTTGGCCGGCCCGTACACGTCCGCGCTGCCGCTGGCCGTGACCGGGCGCCCCTTGGCCAGGTTCCCCGTCGGAGAGGGCGGCGGGGAAGTGGGCGGCGGGGTGGGTTCCGTACCGCTGTGGTCGTAGTTCGGCTTGGGCCACTCACCGCAGTAGGTGGCCGGGAGTCTGCTGTTCCAGCCGGAGTTGCCCGCGCCCTGGGTGAGGGACAGCTGGCTGCCCAGGCAGCTGTAGAGCGGCTCGGTGAAACCGAGGTGCTTGGCCGTGACGTTGGTGAAGGAGGCCGACGCCGGGTCGTTGAACTGCATGGCGAAGGTGCCGGTGCCGTCGATGTTGACGTTGTTGAACTCGACCCCCTTCGTGGTGCCGGAGACGAACATGATGGCCGAGTAGGAACTGTCCAGGATGTCGGTGTCGGTGACCTTGACGGTCGCCTTGTCGATGGCGCCGGCCCGGGCGTCGAACCAGATCGCGCCGATCGGGAACGGCCAGCCGGTGTCCGTGTTGCCTGCCCGGATGGTGGTGTTCCGGGCCAGCGTGAAGGTGCCGGAGACGTCGGTGCCGTTGCCGGGGCCGACGCCCGTGAAGCGGTTGCCGACGTGGATGCCGCCGCCGTTGGTCAGTGTGTCGGCGACGACGTTGTCCGTGACGGAGATGTCCTTGCCGCCGTAGACCGCGATGTTGTTCGCCAGGATCGGCGCCACCACGGTGTTGTTCTTGAAGGTGTCGCCGACGTTGTTCCTGGTGTCCGCCCACATGGCGAGGCCGTCGTCACCCGTGTTGCGCAGGAAGGTGTTCTCCACCGACGAGTTGGTGACACCCCAGTGGAAGTTCACACCGTCGGCCGTCTGGTCGAGGATCCGGCTGTTCTTGATGTGGAAGTTGTCCATGGGGCCGTCCATCCAGGCCCCGACCTTGGTGTGCTGGATCCACAGGTTGTCGACCGTCGAATCGCTCATCGCGCCGCCGAGCCCGTTGACCTGGTCCTCGTCGATACGCTCGGTGATCTCGCCGATGAGGGCGAAGTCCTTGAGCGTGACGTTGCGGCTGGGTCCGCCCGCCTCCTGCGGGCGGACCTGACCGCTGTAACCGCCGCCGCCGACGTACTTGCCGTAGATGCCCGCGGCCCGGGTGCGGTCGGTGGAGCTGCGTCCGGTGAGCACGGAGTACCAGGGACCGGCCCCGCGCAGGGTCACCTGGTCGACCACCACATGGTCGGTGAGCCGGAAGGTGCCCTGTGGTATCCAGACGGTCCTGGCCTGCGCCTTGCCCGCGTCCACCGCCTTCTGGAACGCGGACGTCGAATCCGCGGCACCGGAGGGGTCGGCGCCGTAGTCCGTCACGGACAGCGAACCGGCGGGCTGCGTCACGGGCGCGGCGACCTGCTCGAAGTCGGCGAGGTCCACGGTGGCCGACGGGGTGGCGCCGGTCGAGGGCAGGGTGACGCGGACCTTCGCGCCGGCGGGCAGGGTCTTGCCGAACAGGGCGCGGGTCTCGTCGTAGAAGTGGTGCGGCTTGTCGCCGGGGGAGTTGGTGAACGGGTAACTCCCGTAGAACCAACCGTACTTGGAGGTGAAGGACAGGTCCTTCAGCCGGGTTCCGTCCGCACTCAGCTCCATGGGCGCGGTGATACCCGTACCGGCCGCGTTGTCCGGCACGCTGTAGCGCACCGTCACCGCGTTCGCGGGCTGGGTGAGAGTGAACTCGACATACTCGCCCGCCGCGTCCAGCTTGACCGCGCTGCGGCCCGACGCCTCGGACGGCAGCGAGGTGTAGGTGCGGTCCGGGCCGAGCACGGTGCCGTTGGTGCGTGCGGCCTCCGCCTCCAGCTCCGTGAACGGGACGGTCGCGCCGCGGCCCGCGACGGCCAGCGGGGAGAGGGGGGCCGTGAGGGCCTGGGCGGTGCCGGCGGTCTGGGCGAGGGCCGCGACAGCCCCCGTGCAGGCCAGTGCGGCTCCCAGGACGGCGGCGAGCCACCGTCTCGGTGTGGGCCTGGTGGTTGTCTCCATGTGGTGCTGCACCTTCCTGATGCGGGGGAGGGGAAGTGGCGTGTGCAGTGCTTCTCCGGTCCGGTGGTCCGGCAGGGGGGTCAGGCCCGCAGCCAGACCGCCGTGTCCTGCGGCAGCCGGCCCTCGTCGTCCAGCGGGCCACTGGTGAGCAGGACGGCTGTGTGGCGCGGGAGTCCGACGGGTTCCGCGGCCGTGTTCACGACGCAGACCAGGCCGTCCTCCCGGGCGAAGGCCAGCACGTCGTCCGGGGCGGCGAGCCAGCTCAGCGGTCCGTCGCCGAATCCGGGCTCGGTGCCGCGCAGGCGCAGTGCCGTGCGGTACAGGGTGAGCATCGACCCGGGATCTGCGGCCTGCCGGTCGGCCGCGTACGAGCCCCAGTCCGCGGGCTGCGGCAGCCAGGGCTCGGCCACCGAGCCGAATCCGTGGTGCGGCTCATCCGCGGCCCAGGGCAGCGGCACCCGGCAGCCGTCCCGGCCCGGGTCCAGGCCGCCGGAGCGGAAGTGCATCGGGTCCTGGATGTGCTCCGGCTCCAACTCCACCTCGGGCAGCCCGAGTTCCTCGCCCTGGTACAGATAGACGGCACCGGGAAGCGCGAGGGACAGCAGCGCCGCCGCGCGAGCCCTGCGGGTGCCGAGCGCCAGGTCGGTCGGGGTGCCGAAACGCTTGGTGGCGAAGGAGAACCCGGACTCCGCCCGCCCGTACCGGGTGACGGTCCTCGTCACGTCGTGGTTGCACAGGACCCAGGTCGCCGGCGCCCCGATGCCGGCGTGCTCGGTGAGGGTGCCGTCGATGGACTGGCGCAGCTCGGCCGCGCACCAGGGGCGGGTCATGAAGTCGAAGTTGAAAGCGGTGTGCAGTTCGTCGGGGCGCAGATAGCGGGCGAAGCGCTCGGTGTCCGGCAGCCACACCTCGCCGACGAAGACGGCGCCGTACTCGTCGGCGACGGCACGCCAGGAGCGGTAGATGTCGTGCAGCTCGTCGCGGTCGACGTACGGGTGCGGATCGCGCCCCTTGACGAAGTCCGGCAGCTCGGGGTCCTTCGCGAGCAGCGCGGCGGAGTCGATGCGCACTCCGGCCACGCCCCGCTCGAACCAGAAGCGCAGGATGTCCTCGTGCTCCCGGCGGACGGCCGGGTGCGCCCAGTTGAGATCGGGCTGCTGGGGCGTGAACAGATGCAGGTACCACTCGCCGTCCGGGACCCGGGTCCAGGTGGCGGCGCCGGGAAACTCCGACGGCCAGTCGTTCGGCGGCAGTTCGCCGCGCTCACCGCGGCCGGGGCGGAAGTGGAACAGCTCCCGCTCCGGGCTGCCGGGTCCGGCGGCGAGCGCCGCCCGGAACCACGGATGCCGGTCGGACACGTGGTTCGGCACGATGTCGACGATGGTGCGCAGACCCAGCTCGCGCGCCTCGCTGATCAGCTTCTCCGCCTCGCCGAGCGTGCCGAAGACCGGGTCGATGGCACGGTAGTCGGCGACGTCGTAGCCCCCGTCGGCCAGGGGGGAAAGGTACCAGGGCGTGAACCACAGCGCGTCGACGCCGAGGTCGGCCAGGTAGGGCAGCCTGGCGCGCACTCCCGCGAGGTCACCGGTGCCGTCTCCGTCTCCGTCCGCGAAGCTGCGCACGTAGATCTGGTAGATGGCGGCGCCACGCCACCACTTCTCGTCGGCCGGGTCCATGAGGGTTCCTTTCGGGCATGCGTGGTCTCGCCCACGGCCGTGCGGCGTGAGCGGCGTCTACGGGCTCGGCGCTGTGTGCCGCGGCGCCCTGCCGCCCCCCGCATCGGGGGCGGGGAGGGGCGGGCGAGGCAGCGCGCGGCCACGGGGTGGCCGCGGTGCCGGTGTCGCGGGCGGGCTCAGCCCTTGGTGCTGCCGGCGCTGATCCCGGCGATGATGTGCCGCTGGAAGACGAGGAACATGGCGACCATCGGGATGCTGGCGATCACCATCGCGGCGATGAGGACGGTCAGCTGGATGTTCTGCGAGAGCTGCACGAGGGCCACGCTGATCGGTTGTCTGTCCGGGTCGGAGAAGACCATCAAAGGCCACAGGAAGTCCTGCCACACGGCGACCAGGGCGAAGATGGACACCACCCCCAGTACCGGCCGGGACATCGGCAGCACCACCGACCACAGCGTGCGCAGCCGGCCGGCGCCGTCGAGTTCGGCGGCCTCCAGCACATCGCGCGGGAGCTGGTCGAAGAAGCGCTTGAGCAGGTACAGGTTGAACGCGTTCGCCACGGCGGGCAGCCAGATCGCCAGCGGGTCGTTGAGCAGGTTGATGTGGATCAGCGGCAGGTCGGCCACGGTGAGGTACTTGGGCACGACCAGTGCCTGCGCGGGAACCATCAGGGTCGCCAGGATGCCGCCGAGGATCACCTTGCCGAAGGCGGGTCTCAGCTTGGACAGGGCGTACGCCGCGGCGGTGCAGAAGACGATCTGGAGCAGCCAGGCCCCGGCCGCCTGGACGACCGTGTTCCACAGGTGCTGGGGCAGCTGCATCAGGTCCCAGGCATCGGTGTACGCGCTGATGTGCCACTGGTCCGGCACGAGGGTCGGCGGTGTGCGCGTCACCTCGTCCGGCGACTTCATGGCACCGGTCGCCATCCAGTAGACCGGGAAGAGGAAGGCGAGGGCGAAGGCGACGACGACCGCGCCGAACACGCTCCAGTAGACGGCCTTGCCGCGTGTCCTGGACAGCGTGAGCGGCGACACGAGGGTGCGCACCGCGTACCCGTTCTGTCTGGCGGGCATGATCGCTGTTCCTCCTCTCAGTCGTCGGCGCGGGTGAACCGCAGATACAGGGCGGAGAACGCGCTCAGCAGCACCAGGAGCATGACGCTCAGGGCGCAGGCCCCGCCGAAGTCCTGGTAGAGGAACGCGTACTTGTAGATGAGGTAGAGCACCGTCACGGTGGAACTCTCCGGCCCTCCGCCGGTGATGACGAACGGCTCCGTGAACACCTGCATGGTGGCGATGATCTGGAGAAGCATCAGCATCAGCATGATGAACCGGGTCTGCGGGACGGTTACATGCCGCACCCGCTGCCACAGGTTGGCGCCGTCCAGTTCCGCCGCCTCGTACAGCTCGCCCGGGATGCCCTGGAGGGCGGCGAGGTAGATCAGGACGGTGCCGCCCATGTTGGCCCAGGTCGCCACGATGACGAGCGAGACGAGTGCGGTGTCGGCGCCGTTGGTCCAGTTCGAGGTCGGCAGGTGCAGGAACCGCAGCGCCTCGTTGGCCAGGCCGGCACCGGGGTCGTAGAACCACTTCCACAGCAGCGAGCTGACCACCGGCGGGATCATCACCGGCAGATAGACGACCACGCGGAAGAAGGCCCGGGCATGGCGCAGTTCGTTGAGCACCAGCGCCATGACGAAGGGGACGGCGAAGCCGATGAGCAGGGCCAGCGCGGTGAACACCAGCGTGTTCCGCCACGCGGTCGTGAACTCGGGGTCGTGGAGGACATGGGTGAAGTTGTCCGTGCCCACCCACTGGGGCGCCGAGCCCGGCGTGTACTTCTGGAAGGCGATGACCACCGCGCGGATCGCGGGGTACCACGAGAACAGGGCGAAGCAGAGCAGGCCGCCGGCCAGGAAGGCGTAGGCCCGGGCCTGGTCGGCGAGCGTGCGCCGCCAGGGCGCGCCGCCGCGGCCCGGTGCGCGCGGCTTCGGGGCGGAAGGCGGCGCGGCAGTGGTGCGTACGGGGGCCGGGGCGGCCGCGCGTTCGGCTGCGGTCTTCATGGCGGCGTCAGCCTCGCGCGAGGATGCCGTCGATCTTGCCGGAGGCGTCCTTCAGCAGGCGGTCGATGTCGGCGTCCCGCTTCGTCAGGACGGCGGAGACCACGCCGTCGAGCACCGAGTAGATCTGCTGGGCCTTCGGCGGCTCGATCTTCATGTCGAGGTTCTGGTTGCCGTCGAGGAATGCCTGGTAGTTCGCCACCGGCACGTTGGCGTTGGCCTTCTTGACCTGTTGGTCGGTGGCGTCGGCGACACCGGTGAACAGGCGCGGCTCGGGCAGGCCCACGGGGGCGTCGTTGCGCTTGGCGCGGGCGTAGTCGCCGAGGAAGCCCTTGCCCGGGGTGAGGAACATGTGCTCCAGCCACTTCAGGCCGGCGCGGATCTGGGCGGGCGTGTCGTGCTTGTTGAACATGTAGCCGTCGCCGCCGATGAGGGTGCCGTGGCCGCCGGGCATGGGGGCGAGGGCGAGGTCCTTGTAGTTGCCGCCCTTCTCCTTGACCAGGATGGGGATGTTGTCGGGGGCGGCGAGGTACATGCCCAGCTTGCCCGAGCCCATCATCTGCTGCACGTCGTTGATGACGAGGAGCTGCTTGCTGCCCATGGAGTCGTCGTTCCAGCGCATGTCGTGCAGGTTCTGCAGGACGGCGTGGCCGGCCGGGGAGTCGACGGCTGCCTTCTTGCCGTCGGCGGTGACGACGTCGCCGCCCTGGGAGTACATCTCGGCGGTGAAGTGCCAGCCGCCCTGGTTCTGGGCGCTGTAGTCGGCGTAGCCGACGGTGTTGTCGCCGAGGGCTGCGATCTTCTTGGCGGCGGCGCGGACCTCGTCCCAGGTCGTGGGGGGCTTGTCGGGGTCCAGGCCCGCCTTCCGGAACAGGCCGCGGTTGTAGATCAGCCCCATGGAGTAGCCGGTGCGCGGGATGCCGTAGACCTTCCCGTCCACGGTGTAGATGTCGCGCAGCTGCTTCTGGATGGTCCGGTAGCTCTTGAGTTCCTTGACGTACGGGGTGATGTCGGCGGCCTGGTTGACGTCGACGACGTGTCCGGCGTCGGTGAAGTAGGTGTAGAAGACGTCTTCCATCTGCCCGCCGGCCAGCTTGGCGTCGAAGGTCTTGGGGTCCTGGCAGGGGAACGCGTCATGGGTGACGACGTCGATGTCCGGGTGCTGCTCCCCGAAGGCCGCCACGTCCGCGTCGAAGAACTTGCGGTCGACCTTGGCGCTCTTGGGCGGCTCACAGTTGACCGTGATCCGGGTTTTGCCGTCGTCGCTGCTCGAAGCGCCTCCGGACCCGCAGGCCGTGAGGCCGGCCAGGGTGAGGGTGCCGGCTATCGCGGCGACGGTGGTGCGACGGAACCCGGGACTTCTCATCGGTGGACCCCTTTGGCCATGAGCGTGGGATGTCCACACGGCTGCTCGCTGTGTGGCGGCCCACACTCAATCACCAACGACAGAAGGCCGCAAGATGTCGCACTGGAGTTGTAAATTATTGACAGTCGATGGAATCTCGTCGTGTGGAGCGAGGGCCGCTCAGTGGGCGCGGACGGCTTGCGCGGTGGAGCCGCGCACTACCAGCTCCGGCTCGAAGAGCAGTTCCTCCGCCGTGACGGCACTGCCCGCGATCTGTGCGGTGAGCAGCTCCACCGCGGCTCGGCCCATGGCCTCGATGGGCTGGCGGACGGTCGTCAGCGGAGGTTCGGTGCAGTTCATGAACGCGGAGTCGTCGTACCCGACGACCGAGACGTCGCCGGGGACACGGAGCCCGCGGCGGCGCGCGGCCCGGACCGCGCCGAGCGCGATGGGGTCGCTGGCGCAGATGATCCCGGTGACACCCCGGTCGAGCAGCCGGGCGGTGGCCGCCTGGCCGCTCTCCAGGGAGAACATCGCCCGGACCACGTGCTCGTCCGGCAGTTCGCCGCCGGCCGCCGTGGCCATGGCACGCGCTGTGGCCAGTTTGCGCTGCGAGGGGACGTGGTCGGCGGGGCCGAGGGCGAGTCCGATGCGCTCGTGGCCCAGCGAGGTGAGGTGGCGCCACGCCTGCTCCACCGCGACGGAGTCGTCGCACGACACGGCGGGGAAGCCCATGTCCTCGATGGCGGCGTTGATGAGGACGACCGGGATGTTGCGCTCGGCGAGGATCTCGTAGTGCTCGTGCGGCGCGTTGGCCTGCGCGTACAGGCCGCCGGCGAAGACCACGCCGGACACCTGCTGCTGGAGCAGCAGCTCCACGTAGTCCGCCTCCGAGACCCCGCCCTTGGTCTGCGTGCACAGCACCGGGGTCAGTCCCTGCTGGGCGAGCGCACCGCCGATGGCTTCCGCGAAGGCCGGGAAGATCGGGTTCTGCAGCTCCGGCAGGACCAGGCCGACCAGGCGGGCGCGTTCGCCCCGCAGCTGGGTCGGACGTTCGTAGCCCAGCACGTCGAGTGCGGTGAGCACCGACTGGCGGGTGGCCTCGGATACCCCCGGTTTGTTGTTCAGCACCCGGCTGACCGTGGCCTCGCTGACCCCGACCTTGGCGGCTACCTGAGCAAGTCGTCGCGTCATGAACGCAAGAATAGCGCAAGAATTTACGTTAATTTGCGCAGATGGGGAATGAGCTCTTAAGGCCGCGAACCCGGACCCGCACGTCCGGATGGCCGATGGGAACACCTCGCTGCCGCTGCCCTCGCCGACCGCCGTCGCGGCGATGTGAGACGAGGAGTTCGTGGAGCGGCTCGGGGACCGCTCGCGGCCGGGGCATGCCGCAAGCGCGTGCACGTCGTCCTCGCCCCCGTGCTCCATCTCCACCCTTCACCCCTGGGAGCCGTCACTTCCGCGCTGACGCCCCGGCATCCGCCGTATCCCCCGTCGCGTCAGGACCACGACGCACCGGTCGGCGCGCTGGGGCATGGCGGTGCGGGGTGGCGCCCTGGTGATGCCTCCCCGGACGCTGACGACAGGTCCGGCCACCGCCCGGCCCCGTGACGGCCGGCGGGTGTGGCCGGAGCGCCCGGGCCTGCCCGTCAGTCCCGGGAGGCCGGGGGCAGATTCGCCGGGATGTTGCCTGCGGCGCGCCCCCGGCCGTCGAGGATCCGGCCCATCCGCTTGGCGCTGCGCAGGGTCACGGTGCGGCTCCGGACGCGGAGTTCGGGCATGCGCTCGGCGAGCAGCGCGTCGAAGGCGCCCACCTCGCGGGTGCCGCGCAGCCAGACGGAGAGCAGCAGGTTGCACGAGCCGGTGACCGAGGCGCACAACCGGGTCTGCGGCAGTTGGGCCGGGGCCGGGCCGAGGCGTTCGAGGTCCTGGTGCGGGACCACGCTGCGGTAGGTGACGACGACCGGCCAGCCTGCCAGCGGCTGGGCGAGGTCGCAGCGCAGCAGCAGACCGTGGTCGCGCACGAGGCGGTCGAGGCGACGGCGGGCGGTGGACTCACTCAGCCCGGCGCGCGCGGCGAGCTCCGGGAACCCGGTCCGGCCGTCGGCACTCAGGGCGAGCACGAGAGCGAGGCCGGTGCGGTCGTAGCCACGGCCCGCGCCCTTCTCGTCCGCCACCCGCGGCAGGGCAGGCTGCGCGTCCAGCAGAGCCGAGCGATGCCGCGCGGGCAGGGCACGGACCTGCCAGCGGCTGCCCTCCCGGTAGTGACGCAGGGACAGCAGGGTGCGGCTGGAACGCACGCCCTTGAGGACGCCGAGTTGGTTCAGCTGTCGTCCCAGAGCGGGCAGATCGGCGGCACGGACGGAGAGGAACAGATCGAAGTCGCCCACCACGTGCTCGATGCTGAAGACCCAGGACAGTTCGCTCAGCTGCTCGATCAACCGGTCCACCGCGCCCGCTTTGCAGCGCACCTCCACGTAGGCGACAGCGCCAGACCCGGGGCGGGGTAGGCGGTGATCCAGGCCAGACCGCGCTCGACGAGCCGCGCCCAGTGGCGGGCGGCCGTGGTGGCGTCGACGCCCAGCGCGGCACCTACGCGGGTCCACGGTGCGCGGGGATCCGTCTGGAGGGCGTCGGTCAGCGCGAGATCCAGTTCGGCGAGGGCCGTGCCGGAATCCGGCAGCGCAGACGCCAGGCTGCCGCTTACCTGCAATTCGGGTTCCTTTCCCAAGGCCGGTCCCGCGCGGGCACAGGAGCGGCGTGAGGACGGCGTCGCTGCCGCGAGGCCGGAGCACCGGCGCCGTACGGGGCGCCGCCCCGCCGGCGTCACCTCCGGCAGTCGCGTGGCCGGGAAAGGCGAGAACCCGGGCCGACCGGCCCAAGGTCCAGCCCCGGACAGCCCATGGGACCGCCCCGCGATCGCTGTCGACGTGGCGAGCCTCCAGCCGCTGCTGCGGCCGAAGGCGGTCGCCGTCGTCCGCGCCGGACGCACACCCGGCTCGGTCGGGCGGGCGGTCCTTCAGCTCGCACGAAGAGATCGCCAAGGCGGGCGAGGAGATGCCGGGGGACCGGTTCGGCACGGTCCGGGGCTACGACGGCGATCCGCTCCCGGCCCCGGACTCCCTACGGTCTCACTGAAGCCGCGACGGTAGCCCGGACGACCTCCCTGACAGGCCCCGCTCCGGGACTCCCCTCGCCCAACAGTGAGGCGGAGCAAGCCACTTGACGCGTTACGGGATCGAGACAGTCGCCGGGTCGAAGGGCTGGAACTAGGCCGTCGAACCGGCCATGACCATGCCGATACTTGCGGCATGGAAGCATCCGAAGTGACGGCCTGGGTCATGACACTGCTGACCCAGGCGTCGAGCGGGGCGGCGGGTGCCATCGGCGGGGCGGCCGGCGCCGAGGCGTCACGGCTGATGCGGGAGCGCCTGGGATCTTCCCCGGAAGGCCGCGCGGCCCTGGATCCGGGCAGTGGGGACCTCGGCGAGACGGAGCGGCAGGTTGCCGCCGTCCTCGCCTCGGACCCCGCCTTCGCGCGCCGACTGGAGCAGTTGTACGAGGCGTGGCGACGCGCCCCTACCGCGGGGCCGCGCGTGGGCAGGGACATGTACAACGCGCACATCGGCGACCGTTCCCAGCACAACACCCTCTCGTTCGGCCCGCTGACCGTGCGCAAGGACAGCCTGACACCGACCAACGTGACGCTGGTGCTGCTCGCGGTGGCTCTCGTCATGGGACTGGCGGTGTACGGACTCAGCAGGGCCGTGGGCGGCGACGACACGGCGGTGCGGGGGCCCTGGGCGGGGGCAGGCCCGGACGGCGACGGGTCGGGCGTCCCGGCCGCCGGCAGCGGATCCGGCGCAGGGGACGGTGGCGGCGCGGACCGCAAGGTCGCACCGGTCAAGGACCTCGAACTCCTCAGAGAAGTCCTGCCCGATGTACAGAGCATGCCGTCCGGATGGTCGTTGTCCGAGGAGGCGGACGTCCATAAAGCGACCAAGGACGACTCCTGCCGCGAGGGCGGCTGCGCGGGACTGCGCAGCCTCGGCGGAGTCGCCTATGCCGATCCAGGTGCTGCCAACAAGGCGTACATCGCGATCGAGGCGTACGACAGCGCCGAGACAGCGGCCGCGGGCTACCAGCGGTGGAGCGAGGGGACCTCGAAGGAAGGCGACGACTCCTCCATGTCCTTGGGGCCGATCGGCGATGAGAGCGTTGCCTACTCCGGCCGGGAGTCCAACGGTTCGGCCGGCACGTACCACATGCACACGATCGCCCGCGCGGGCACGGTCGTGATCGATGTCGTCTACGGCGGCGGTTACCACGAACTCGACCCGACGGTCCTGACGCGCATCGCCCGGATGGTGGTCGAGCGCGCCCGCCAGGCCCAGAACGCCGAACAGCCGACGGCGACTGTCGCCGAAGCCGGCTGAGCCCCGCCGAGACGGCCGGGCCCGCACCCGGCCGCCCGGACGGTCCGCCGCGCGGACAGCCCCGGAACATATTCCAACGCGACTCAACGACCCCCCCCCGCAGGGCAGCCGCTCGCGAGTCGGGCTGGCAGGCCGCGGGTGCGAAACCCGCCGGTGACGCGACCGAAAGGCGTGGTCAAGGCGCGTGGCCGCCGAGGGGCTGGTGAGGTGGCACGTGCCGGCGGGAGGACGCCCGCCTCCGAGGGCGGCCAGGGGAGAAGTCGCCCACGAAGTCTTGAGACCCTCTTGCCCCCTGCCGCACACCGTCCTATGTTCGGATTCGCTTGAATCTGTTGAGAGTTGGTTCCCTCGGCGGTGTGGAGGCAGCAGTGCGCGACCCATCGAACGGTTCCGCCAGGCCCGGCCGGCGACGGCGCTGGGGGCCCGTCCTCGCGACCGTGACGGCCATGATCCTGTCCGCGGGCATGGTCACCCCGGCCGTGGCCGCCGCGGACAACCCGCCCACGTCCGCCGTAACATCCGCCGCGGGCAGCCCACCGGCGTCCGCCGCGTCCGCCGTCACGCCCGCCGAAGGAGACTCACCGGCGTCCGCCGCCGAACCCGCCCCGCACACCGTCACTTTCGACGGCTACTCCTTCCTCGTCGACGGCAAGCGCACCTACCTGTGGTCCGGTGAGTTCCACTACTTCCGGCTGCCGAGCCCCGACCTGTGGCTCGACATCTTCCAGAAGATGAAGGCGGCAGGCTTCAACTCCACCTCGCTGTACTTCGACTGGGGATACCACTCCCCGGCCCCCGGCACGTACGACTTCACCGGCGTCCGCGACGTCGACAGGCTCCTCGACATGGCTGAGGAAGCCGGGCTCTACGTGATCGCCCGCCCGGCCCCGTACATCAACGCCGAGGTCGACAGCGGCGGACTGCCCGGCTGGCTGACCACCAAGGCCGGGAACAACCGCAGCGACGACCCGCGGTTCCTGAAGTACGCCGACGAGTGGCTGACCCGGATCGACCGCATCGTCGCCCGGCACCAGCTGACCAACGGCACCGGGTCGGTCATCGCCTACCAGGTCGAGAACGAGTACTACAACGGCTCGGCGGCCGGCCGGTCGTACATGCGGCACCTGGAGGACAAGGCCAGGGCCGACGGCATCACCGTGCCGTTGACCGGCAACAACAACGGTACGTTCAACTCGGGCACGGGCGCCCTGGACGTGGACGGCCCGGACTCCTACCCGCAGGGCTTCGACTGCTCCAACCCCGCGAAGTGGAGCGGTGTCCCCGACATCAGCTACGACCACCCGGCCGGAAAGCCGTTGTACTCGCCCGAGTTCCAGGGCGGCGCCTTCGACCCGTGGGGCGGCCCGGGCTACGACAAGTGCGCGCAGCTCATCAACGACCGGTTCGCGAACGTCTTCTACAAGCAGAACATCGCGGTCGGCGCGACCGCCCAGAGCTTCTACATGACCTACGGCGGCACCAACTGGGGCTGGCTGGGCATGCCGCAGAACTACACGTCGTACGACTACGGCGCCGCGATCCGCGAGACCCGGCAGCTGGACCCGAAGTACGACGAGGACAAGCTGATCGGCTACTTCACGCAGGCCGTCGCCCCGCTGACCAAGACGGACCCGATCAGGACCGAGGCCCCGGACGACCCGGCCGTCGTCGACACCGCCCGGATGAACCCCGACACGAGGACGCAGTTCCACGTCCTGCGTCACCGGGACGCCACGTCCACGGCCACCGACTCGGCCCACATCTCGCTGGACTTCGACGCCCGGGCGGCGTCGGACACCAGCTACACCTGGGACGACACCGACACCGCACTGACCTACGCCGGCTCCTGGTCGCACGTGGGCGCCGAACAGACCTACACGAGCGGCGACTACAAGAAGACCGAGTCGTTCTCCCGGCAGGCCGGTGACTCCCTCACCGTGCCGTTCCGCGGCACCGCGGTCCGCTGGATCGGCCCGAAGACCGGCAACCACGGCTACGCCGACGTCTACGTGGACGGCGTCAAGGAGGCGACGGTCGACGACTCCGGCGGCGGGAACCAGGCGGTGGTCTTCCAGAAGACCGGTCTGTCACCGGGAGAACACACCCTGAAGATCGTCGTCACCGGCAAGCACGCCCCGGGTTCGTCGGACAGCTTCGTGTCCGTCGACGCCATCGACGTGCCGACCGCGCCGGTCACGGAGCCGACCTACCCCGTCGTGCCGCGCCAGCCGGGTACCGCCATCACGCTCGACGGACGCGACTCGCACGTGATCGTCGCCAACTACCGGATCGGCGAAGCCCAGTTGCAGTACTCGACCTCCGAGATCATGACCGACGCGACCATCGGCGGCCGGGACGTCGCGGTGCTCTACGGCGACCGGGGCAGCGACGGCGAGACCGTGCTGCGCTACTCCTCCCGGCCCACCGTGGTCAGCAGCGGCGGCCCGGTCACGACCACCTGGGACGCGGCCACCGGCGATCTGCGCCTGAACTACACCCACGACGGTCTGATCCGCATCGGCATCAGCGGGGGCGGCCCGCGTCCCCTGCTGCTTCTGGCCGGCGACAAGACGACGGCGGCGACGTTCTGGCGCCAGGACACCGCGACCGGACCGGTCCTGGTGCGCGGCACCCACCTGCTGCGCACGGCCGCCAGTCTGGACCACGGGCGTACCGTGGCGCTCAGCGGCGACAACGCCGACGACCGGCACATCGAGGTGTTCACCTCCGCTCGCCACGTCACCTGGAACGGCCGGGACCTGCGCACCCGCGCGACCGGCACGGGCAGCCTCACCGGCACGATCCCGGTCGCCGCCCCGATCCGCCTGCCGGCCCTGACGGACTGGAAACACGCCGAGGAATCCCCCGAAGCGGCCCCCGGTTTCGACGACTCCGGCTGGCAGGTGGCCGACAAGTCCGCCACCAACAGTTCCTCCGGCATCAACACCCTGCCGGTGCTCTACGCCGACGACTACGGGTTCCACACCGGCAACACCTGGTACCGCGGCCGCTTCCGCTCCGCACCCGGAGCGACCGGCATCCACCTCGTCTCGGACTCCGGTGGCAAGGCCCAGGCGCTCTCCGCCTGGCTCAACGGCACCTTCCTGGGCAGTTCCACCACCGGCAGCGCCGACTTCGCCTTCCCGCCCGGCTCGGTGAAGTCCGACGGCGACAACATCGTCTCGGTGCTCACCGTGAACATGGGCCATGAGGAGGACTACAACTCCACCAACGGCAACAAGGCCGCGCGCGGGCTGACCAGCGCGTCCCTCACCGGAGCACCGCTGACACCGGTCACCTGGCGGCTGCAGGGCGTGCGGGGCGGTGAGAACCCGCTGGACACGGTGCGCGGCCCGCTGTCGACGGGCGGCCTGTACGGCGAGCGGGCCGGCTGGTCGCTGCCGGGCTACCCGGACGGCGGCTGGAAGCACGTCTCGCTGCCGACGAGCGACACCCGTCCCGGCGTCTCGTGGTACCGCACCGACGTGGCCCTGGACCTGCCCCGCGGCCAGGACACCTCCCTCGGACTGACGTTCACCGACGACCCGGCGCGCAAATACCGGGCCACCCTCTTCGTCAACGGCTGGCAAGTCGGCAACTACGTCAACTACCTGGGTCCGCAGCACTCCTTCCCGGTCCCCGACGGCATCCTGGACCCCCACGGCCACAACACCATCGCCCTCGCGGTGTGGAACCTCGACGGCAGCACCGGCGGCCTCGGCAAGGTCTCGCTGACGAACTACGGGAGCTACGCCTCGCCGCTGCGGGTGGCGCAGAACCGCAGCCCGGGCTACGACCGCCGGACCTACGCGATGCCGGCGAGGCCGGGTGCCGGCGTCACCCTGGCGCTGCCCGACACCGCCGTACCGGCCCGCTCCTTCACCGCCGAGGCCACGGTGCGGGTGCCGGCCGGACAGTCCCCAGCATCCCGGCTGAAAGCCGCGCTCACGCTGCCGGACGGCTGGAGCGCCGACGCCACGAGCCCCGCCACGGTGGAGCGTCTGCTCCCCGGGAAGTCGGCCACCTTCACCTGGCGGGTGCGGCCGCCGGCCGGTGCGCTGCCGTCCGCCTCGGCCCTCACCGCCACCGTGCGCTACGTGCAGCGGGGCCGTCCGGCCACCGGCAGCGACGAGCGCGTCATCGGCGCGGTCCCACCGGCCCCCAAGGCGGGCGAGACCGCCGTGAGCGAGCTGCCGTTCCTGTCGTCCACCAACGGCTGGGGCCCGGTGGAGCGCGACACCAGCGTCGGCGAACAGGCCGCCGGGGACGGCCGCCCGATCGCCATCGCGGGCGTCACCTATCGGAAGGGCCTGGGCGCCCACGCGGTCAGCGACGTGCGGCTCTACCTCGGCGGCGCGTGCACGCGCCTGACCGCCTCCGTGGGCGTCGACGACGAGACCGGCGGAGCGGGGACCGTGGTCTTCTCCGTGGTGGCCGACGGCAAGACCCTCGTCACCACCCGGACGATCAAGGGCGGACAGGCCGCCGTACCGATCGACGTCGACCTGACCGGCGCGCAGACCGTCGACCTGAAGGCCGACGACGCCGGCGACGGCAACGGCAGCGACCACGGCGACTGGGGGACACCGACCGTGACCTGCGGCTGAGCCCGCTCCGGGCCGGCCGCGCGGATCCCGGGGTGCGGATCCCGGGATCCGCGCGCACGGTGGTAGAGGGGCCCCCGCCCTGCGCGCGGCGCGGCAACCGCTCACTCGACCTCCGTACGACGGGAGCATCCGCCATGGCCAAGACGAAGAAGACGTCCGGTGGGAAGGACCCCGCCGAGGGCGACAAGGTCGCCTGGCGCAGTCACGGCAGCGAGACCTCCGGCACCGTCGAGAAGAAGATCACGGAGCGGACCGAGGCGGCGGGCCGCACGGTGGACGCCTCGCCGGACGAGCCGCAGTACGAGGTGCGCAGCGACAAGTCCGGCCGTACGGCCGTGCACAAGCCGTCCGCCCTCAAGCGGAAGAAGTAGGCCGGCGTGTCCGGCCGTGACGACCACCGCGAGACCTGGGACGCCTTCCGGGACCTGGTGAACATGACCCCGTCCGCGCTGGAGAAGTGGCTGGCGACCGAGGAGTCCCGGGCGGCCGGGCAGCACAAGGACGGCGGCGAGTCCACCGGCCACGCCTCCGGCCGCGCCATCGTGGAGATCCTCCGCACGAACAAGGGCGACCTCTCGGACGCCGACTACGCGCACATGCGCAAGGTGGTCGGCTACATCCGCCGGCACCTGGCGCAGCGGCCGTCCGGAGACGTGCGGGACACCCGGTGGCGCCACTCGCTCATGAACTGGGGCCACGACCCGTCGGACGACCGCTGACCTGCCGGTACGGCGCCGGAGGACCTTCCTCCCGGCGGATGCCTACAGTGGAAGGGTGGCTTCCCCTTCAGACCCCTTCGGCGCGGCGCGCACGAGGAAACCCTCCGCCGGCCCCGACGACGACCCGGACACCCTGTTCGGCCTCGACGCGCTGGACGCCGCCCCCCGGGCGGCGGGCGCACCGGAGGGCGGGCGGGAACCGGCGGACCGCTTCCCGTTCCGCGCCTCACCGGCCGCCCGCCGTCTGCTGCCCGTCCGCACGGTGTACGCCGAACCGGCCGCCGCGGCCTCCCCGCGCGGCCGGCAGGTCCTCGCCCGCTTCCCGGACGCCACCGTGATCGAGGTGGACTCCCACTGGCGCATCCCGGGCCTGCACGGCAACGAGGGGAACGTCGAACGCTGGGTGCGCGTGAAGGGCGAGACGCTGGTCCTGGGCGAGAAGAAGACGCTGACCACCCGGCCCAACGGACGCTCCGCCGACTGGATCGCCCCGGGCGCCTCCAACGGGTGCGCCATGGCGTGCGCCTACTGCTACGTGCCCCGCCGCAAGGGCTACGCCAACCCCGTCACCGTCTTCACCAACATCGACGCCGTCATCGCCGCCCTGGGCCGCCACATCGCGCGCCAGGGACACAAACCGGAACCCAACCAGTGCGACGCGTCGGCGTGGGTCTACGACATCGGGGAGAACGGCGACTGCTCCGTGGACGCGCTGATCAGCGACAACACCGCGGACCTCGTGGAAGCCTTCCGGCGGTGGCCCACCGCGAAGGCCTCGTTCGCCACCAAGTTCGTCAACCCGGACCTGCTGTCGCTCGACCCGCGGGGCCGTACCCGGATCCGCTTCTCCCTGATGCCCGCGGCGGACGCCCGGCTGCTCGACCTGCGCACGTCGCCGGTGGGCGACCGGATCGCCGCCGCGGCGGACTTCCTGGACGCGGGGTACGAGGTCCACTTCAACCTCTCCCCGGTGGTGCTGCGCCCCGGCTGGGAAGCGGACTGGACCGAGCTGCTCCGCCGGCTGGACGACGTCCTGCCCGACCGGGTCAAACGGCAGGCGGCGGCAGAAGTGATCATGCTGACGCACAACCGGGACCTGCACGAGGTCAACCTGGGCTGGCACCCCCGCGCCGAGGAGGTGCTCTGGCAGCCCGGCATCCAGCAGGGCAAGCGCTCCGAGAACGGGGCGCTGAACGTCCGCTACACCAACCGGGTCAAGGCGGAGGGCGTGGCCACCCTGCGCGACCTGGTGGCGGCGCACGCTCCCTGGCTGCGCATCCGGTACGCCTTCTGACCCGCGGTGCCCGCGCACGGGCCGGATCGGACCCGTCCGCCGCGCCAGGTGGCCCGAACGGCCCTGTCGGGTACCCGGTGCCCCGGTGGACAGTGGGCCGTACGGCGGTCGGCCCCGTCACACCGTGAGCGCCGCCCCGGCAAGGAAGGAACCCGGATGTCCCTCGACACGCAGCAGGCACCCGACCGGCCGGGGGAGGAAGAGCTGAGGTCGCTGGACGCCCACTGGCGCGCCGCGAACTACCTGGCCGTCGGCCAGATCTACCTCCTGGCCAACCCTCTGCTGACCGAACCCCTGAGGCCCGAGCACGTCAAGCCGCGGCTGCTGGGCCACTGGGGCACGTCTCCCGGCCTGAACCTGGTGTACACGCACCTCAACCGGGTCGTCCGGGCGCGCAACCTGGACGCCCTGTGCGTCTGGGGACCCGGCCACGGCGGGCCCGCGGTCCTGGCCAACTGCTGGCTGGAGGGGTCGTACACCGAGACGTACCCGGACGTCACCCGGGACGCGGCCGGCATGGCCCGGCTGTTCCGGCAGTTCTCCTTCCCGGGCGGGGTGCCCAGCCATGTCGCTCCCGAGACGCCGGGCTCGATCCACGAGGGCGGCGAACTCGGGTACTCCCTCTCCCACGCCTACGGCGCCGCCTTCGACCACCCGGACCTGCTCGTCGCCTGCGTGATCGGGGACGGTGAGGCGGAGACGGGACCGCTGGCCGCTTCCTGGCACTCGAACAAGTTCCTCGACCCGGTCCACGACGGCGCCGTCCTGCCCATCCTGCACCTGAACGGCTACAAGATCGCCAACCCGGCCGTCCTGGCCCGGCTGCCCGAGGCCGAGCTCGACGAGCTGCTGCGCGGCTACGGCCACGACCCGGTCCACGTCACCGGCGACGACCCCATGGCCGTCCACCGCGCGATGGCCGCCGCCATGGACACCGCGCTCGACCGCGTCGCGGCGATCCAGCGCGCGGCTCGTGCGGAGGGAGCCACCGAGCGGCCGCGCTGGCCGGTGATCGTGCTGCGCACGCCGAAGGGGTGGACCGGCCCGGCGGAAGTCGACGGGCTGCCGGTGGAGGGCACCTGGCGGGCCCACCAGGTGCCGCTGTCCGAGGTCCGGGACAACCCCGAGCACCTGCGGCAGCTGGAGCACTGGCTGCGCTCCTACCGGCCCGGGGAACTGTTCGACGAGCGCGGCGCCCCGCGCCCGGACGTGCTGGCCTGCATCCCGGGGGGCGCCCGCCGGCTCGGCGCCACCCCGTATGCCAACGGCGGTCTCCTGGTGCGCGAGCTGCCTCTGCCGCCGCTGGAGAAGCACGCCGTGGAGGTCGACAAGCCCGGCGCCACCCTGCACGAGCCGACGCGCGTCCTCGGCGAGCTGCTCGAAGACGTCATGCGGGCGACCGCCGACCGCAGGGACTTCCGCCTCGTCGGGCCCGACGAGACCGCCTCCAACCGGCTCCAGGCCGTCTACGCGGCCAGCGGCAAGGCCTGGCAGGCGGACACCCTGCCGGTGGACGAACACCTCGACCCGCACGGCCGGGTCATGGAGATCCTCTCCGAGCACACCTGCCAGGGCTGGCTGGAGGGCTACCTGCTCACCGGCCGGCACGGGCTGTTCTCCTGCTACGAAGCCTTCGTGCACATCGTCGACTCCATGGTCAACCAGCACATCAAGTGGCTGCGCACCACCCGTAGCCTGCCGTGGCGCGCTCCCATCGCCTCCCTCAACTACCTGCTGACCTCGCACGTGTGGCGGCAGGACCACAACGGCTTCTCCCACCAGGACCCCGGCTTCGTCGACCACGTCCTCAACAAGAGTCCCGAAGCCGTCCGGGTCTACTTCCCGCCGGACACCAACACCCTCCTGTCCGTCGCCGGCCACGTCCTGCGCAGCCGGGACTACGTCAACGTCGTCGTGGCCGGCAAGCAGCCCTGCTTCGACTGGCTGACGAGGGAGGAGGCCGAGGTCCACTGCGCGCGGGGCGCCGGCATCTGGGAGTGGGCCGGCACCGAGGACGGCACCCGGGAGCCGGACGTGGTGCTCGCCTGCGCGGGCGACGTACCCACCCAGGAGAGCCTGGCCGCGGCCCAGTTGCTCCGCCGCCACCTGCCCGGTCTGGCCGTGCGCGTCGTCAACGTCGTCGACATCGCCCGGCTGCTGCCGCACGGGGAACACCCGCACGGCATGAGCGACTTCGAGTACGACGGTCTGTTCACCGCCGACAAGCCGGTGATCTTCGCCTACCACGGCTACCCGTGGCTCATCCACCGCCTGGCCTACCGCCGCGCCGGACACCCGCACCTGCACGTGCGCGGGTACAAGGAGATCGGCGCCACGACCACCCCGTTCGACATGGTGGTCCGCAACGACCTCGACCGCTACCGCCTCGTCATGGACGTCATCGACCGCGTCCCCGGTCTCGCGGTCCGCGCGGCGCCCGTACGCCAGCGGATGGAGGACGCCCGGCAGCGCCACCACGTCTGGATCAGGGAGCACGGCGTGGACCTGCCCGAGGTCGCCGACTGGACGTGGGACGGCTGAACCAGGACGCCACCGGGCCGCCGGCGCGTCCGGGTCAGGACGCCCAGGCGTCCGCGGCGGGCCTGAGCACGTCCCCGCACCAGGTGCGGAAGTCCGTCGGGGTCGGTTCGGCGGCCGCCCAGTCCGCGTCGTAGATGCCGTGGTCCTGCGCGGCCAGCATCTCGGTCACGTCCCTGACCGCCCGGTCGCCGGCGCCCCGGGAGCGGAGCAGCGCGGCGTAGTCCTCGATGCTCACCCGGCGGTAGGCGACCGGGCGCCCGAGTTCCTCGGTCATCACCCGGGCCATTCCGTCCGGGGTCAGCCGGTCCGGGCCGAACACGGGGAGGTTCTCCCGTCCGGCCCAGGACAGGTCGGTGAGCAGCCCGGCGGCGGTGTCGGCGATGTCCCGCGTCGAGACCGTCGCCAGGGGCAGGTCGCCGGCGCAGGTGAGGGTGAACGTGCCCTGGCCGCGGATGTCGTCGAGCTGCCGCAGGAGGTTCTCCATGTAGAAGGGCATGGACAGCGCCCGGTAGGCCGCGGGAACGTCGCCGAGTACGGCGTCCATCGCGAAGGCCGCGGAGAGCAGACCGGCCGGGGCCGGCCAGCCGTGTCCGGCGCTGGAGACCCCGACGACGTGGCCGACGCCGTGCCGGGCGACGGCGGCGGCGCCCGCCCGGGCGAAGCGGAGGTAGTGCTCCTCGGCGCCGGCCGCCCGCGGGTCGGGCGGGACGAGCCAGAACAGTGCGCGGGCCCCGGGCAGTGCCTTGTCGAGCACGGCCGGGTCGTCGTGCGAGCCCTCGACGGTCTCGACCCGCTCGCGGACCGTGTCGTCCAGCCGCGCGGCGTCACGGACGACGACCCGGACCTGCTCGTCCCGGTCGAGCAGCCGGCGGACCAGCCGGCCGCCGATCTGTCCTGTGGGTGTGGTGACGACGATCATTGCCCCTCCATAACCTGAACCTGAACTCCGGTTCCGAATGTAGAGGCGACCCCGGCACGCCGTCAACTAGACTGAGGCGACCATGACCGCTCCCGAACGCCCGCTGCGCGCCGACGCCCGGCGCAACCGCGAGGCCGTCCTCGACGCCGCCGGTGAACTGTTCGCCCGGCGGGGCGACGCCGTGCAGATGGACGAGATCGCCGAGCGCGCCGGCCTCGGCGTGGGCACCCTCTACCGGCACTTCGCCGACAAGCAGGCGCTGCTCGCCGCGATCATCGGCCGCCGGTTCGAGGCGGTGACCGCCCTGGCCCGCGCCGCCGACGAGTCCGAGGACCCCTGGACGGCGTTCGAGACGCTGCTGTACGGCTATCTGGCGTCCGCGGCGGCCGACGCCGGTTTCCGCTTCGCCGTGCTCGGGCCGGGGGAGCCGAGCTGGAACCACATCGCCGCCGAGAAGACGGACTTCGCGGCGATCATCGAACGCATCGTGCGGCGCGCCGTCGACGCCGGGTGCCTGCGCGCGGACTTCGGCGCCGGGGACTTCGTGCTCATCGCGCGGGGCGCCATGGCGAACATGACCGGCACCGACGACTGGCGCAGGTACGTCGCCCTCGTCCTGGAGGGCGTCCGCGGCCCCGCACGCTGACCCGCGCCGCGCACGTCGTCCCCGCTCGGCGCCCCGTGCCCGCGCAGCGCCTCCCGCCCGGCCCGCTGGTCCCGGCGGCACCGCGCGCGAGGGCCGAACCTGCGGCCCCGGTCCCGGCGGCACCACGCGAGGCCGAACCCGCGGCCCCGGTCCCGTCGCGGGTGGCTGCGGGCGCGGGAACGGGAATACGGCCGGGCCGCCGCCGCGTTGGTCTGCTTCATGGACGGACAGTCGTCGGCGCGCGTCGTCGCGAACGCCTCGTGCGGGATGCTGACCGAGCCGCGCCGCGGCTCGTGGCCGGCGCGCACGGTGCGGGCCGGTCTCGTCCGGCGCCGTGTCCAGGACCCGGCGCACCACACCGCGGGCCGTGGGCCGGCGCAGGAGGGAGACGCGGGGCGATGACGCTTCGTCAGTTCGAGTACGCCCTGGCGGTGGCCGAGGCGGGCTCGGTGACGGCGGCGGCGGAACTGCTGCGTGTCGCCCAGCCGTCGGTGTCCCAGCAGATCCGCAGCCTGGAGCGGGACCTCGGCGTGACGCTGTTCGTCCGCACACCGGCCGGGCTGGTGCCCACCGCGGTCGGCCGCGCGTTCCTGCGCGACGCGGAGGTCGCGGTGCGGGCGGCGCGGCGGGCCCGGGCGACAGCGCGGGCCGGTGCCGACGAACTGGAGGGCGAGCTGGTGGTCGCGGCCCAGATGGGCCTGGGCACGCGCCAACTCCCGGGCGCGCTCAAGGCGTTGCGCCGCCGGTTCCCGCGCCTGGAGATCACCGTCTTCGAGGAGGCGGACCCCGCCGAGCTGGAGCGGCTGGCCCGCCGGGGCGTGGTGGACCTCGGCCTGGTCGGCGGGCCGTGCGAGGAAGAGCTGTACGAGGGCCACCACCTCGGCGACGAGGAGTTCGTCGTGGTGCTCAGCCCCGCGCACGCGCAGCTCGCCGCGGACCGGGTCGAGCTGCGCGAGCTGGCGCGGGAGCCGTGGATCAGGTTCGACCAGGCCAGCGCGCTCGACGAGGTGCTGCGGGACGTGCTGCGGGACAACGAGCTGGCCCCGGCCACGTTCGCCCGTGTCTCCCAGACGGTGACGGCGGTGCGCTGGGCCGCCCACGGGCTGGGGGTCACTCTCGTGCCGGCCTCCGCGGTGCCTCCCGGATACGAGCACCTCACGCGGCCCGTCCTGCCCGCCGTCTCCATGCCCACCGTCGCCGCGATCCGGCCCGGCGCTGGCCCGGCGGAGATGGCCCTGCTCGCCTTCCTGCGCCAGGAGACCTGGTATGCGACCGGCTTCTCCGGCAACGGACCGGCGCCTGACCGTGATTGGGTGATGTCCCCGCCCGCCGCGAACTCGGTGCCCGTGGTGTGAGCATGTTCCGTACGGCGCGTTCTCGTGCCGTACCCGGCGTCCGTCTCCAGGCTCCCCGCCCCTTCGCCCGGAGCCGCCGTCCGCTGCGCCGGCGTCAGCCCGCCGGGAACTCCCCGCCGTCCACGGTCAGGTTCCTGCCGGTCAGCCAGCTCGCCCGGTCCGACACGAGGAACAGCACCGCGTCGGCGATGTCGTCGGGCCGGCCCTCACGCCCCAGCGGAGGCGCGGTGATGTCCTGGCCGGGCCCCTCGCTCAAACTCGCCCACTCCTCGCGGGTCGCCTCGCCGCCCGGGGTGGCGGTCCTGCCCGGGGACACGGTGTTGACCCGCACTCCGAACGGGGCCAGTTCCAGGGCAAGTCCCCGGCTGTAGTTCTCCAGCGCCGCCTTCGCCGCCGTGTAGTGGAGGAACGGCGGTGCCGAGGTCAAAACGGCGGCCGAGGAGACGTGCACGACCACACCCGAGCGCCGTTCGCGCATCCCCGGCGTCAGCAGCGAGTCCAGCCGCACCGCGGCCAGGTAGTTCAGGTCCAGCTGGTCCTGCCATTCCTCGTCGGGGATGACCCAGGCGTGCGGGAACGGCCGTGCTCCGCCCGCGTTGTCGACCAGGATGTCCACCCCGCCGAGCGCTGCCTGCGCGGCCTCGGCGATCGTCTCCGCTCCGGCCCGTGTCCGCACATCGGCCTCCACGAAGGCGGCGCCCTCCGGCACCGTGCTCGTCTTCGACCTGGCGGTCGTGAGCACCTCGGCGCCCGCGTCCAGGAGCCGGCGCACGACGGCCGCGCCGATTCCGCGCGAACCGCCCGTGACCACGGCTCGCTTCCCCGCCAGTTCCCCTGTTCCCGCGTCATTCCCGGCTGTCGTCATGCCACTGTCCTTTTCCCTCGTCTACGGATCCGCTCGGCCTGACAAAGGGCGGCACGGAGAAGGCTCTTGGTCCGGAAGGACCGGGGAGCACGTCCCGCCTGGCCGAGCTGTTTCACCGTAGGTCCGGGTCGGAGAGAGGGGCAAAGACGAAAAGTGAGCAGGTGCTATAGGGGTTTCCTATGGCAGCCGCCGGTGATGCGGGCGAGTCGGGCCGCGCACAACGCGCTGACCGCGATGAACCTCCGGGACGAAGCACAGGGGCTCGTCGCGGAGGTTCATCGCGGTCAGTGGTCCGCGTCGGGTGTCGGAACCGTTCGACGTCAGCGGGTTATGCGTGACGGTGCGAGTGTCGGTTGCCGGTGACGGCGCGGTAGATGGCGAGCAGGATGAGAGAGCCGACGATGGCGGCGATCCAGGTGGAGAGGTCGAAGAACCCGTCGATGGAGTCGACGCCGAAGATCACCTTGCCGAGCCAGCCGCCGAGCAGACCGCCGACCACGCCGATGAGCATGGTGATGATGATGCCGCCCGGGTCCTTGCCCGGCATGATGGCCTTGGCGATGGCGCCGGCGAGCAGACCGATGATGATCCAAGCGAGGATGCCCATGGTGTGCGTCTCCCTCTCGTCGTAATAAAGGATGTGTTAGTTCTCCGTGTATACCGTCGGCGCCGATGCAAACGTCCTCTTTCCCTCACGGCCCGTCAGCTTCCGAAATGAGGGGCTGCGCGGCGCCGCCGAGAAACCCCGCCTTCGCTGGCACCCTGGCCGCCCTGCTGGACAGGCACCGGGCGTCGGAGTGAAGTGCCGGTGTCCGGCGGGCCGTGATGCGCTCAGGCCGGCGGTCGGGCGGCGGCGCTCACGGCCTGGTGGACGGCGCGGGCCACGCGTGCGCCCCACAGGGAGCGGGGACCGGCGAAGGCGTGGGTCTCGTCGCCGGCGCCCGGGACGCGGGCGGCCACGCACACGGCGTCCGTGGGGGTGCCTGAGCAGTCGTAGCCGGCGCCGAGCAGCGCCTGCACCTTGGCCTCGGTGGCGGTGGCCACCGCGTTGACCAGGGCCGCGTCGGTCAGCGCCACCGGCAGCGCGACCAGGATGTTGACCGTGCCGGGCCGCGCCGCCACGGGCGTGCCCTCCGCCGGGGAGGCGGCCCAGCCGCGCACCCCGAGCCCCGCGGTGGCGACCGCCTCCACACCGCCGTCGTACGCGTGGCCGTACGCCTGGACATCGGCGGCCGTCATCAGCCCGACCCCCGGCCCGCGGGCACCGGCGTTCGCGGCCAGCTCGGCGAGGTGCCGGTCCGGATCGGTGCGCCGGTAACCGTGCGACACCTGGGCGTTGAGCACCCAGGAGCGTTCCCCGATCCCTCCGCCGAGCACGGCGCTGCTGATCATCCGCCAGCCCTCGCCCGCTCGCCACAGCAGGCTGTGCAGCCGTTCCCCGTCCTCGGCGCGGGCGTACTGCCGCACCCTGAGCAGCCCGGTGGCGGGGCGGGCGGGCGGAACGACGGCGGTCACCGGACGGGTACTCCTCACGGGTCGCGAACCAGCCGATCCTACGACGCACCGGCCGGCCCGGACGTGGCGGCGCCCGTGCCGGGGCCCGCGTGGGTCCGCTGTGGCGGGGAAGCGGTGTGGTGCCCGCGTGGCAGCGCACCGCCGGACGCACCGGGCCGTCCTCCGGTACGGGACCGGGCGGTGCCGTCCTCCCGGTCAGTGCCGCGGGACCGCCCGGACGAGGGCCCGCGCCGCCGTTTCGATGTCCTCGGCCGTACTCCGGCGGCCCAGGGACAGGCGCAGCGCGCCGAGGGCCCGGCCGGGCGCGAGGCCCATGGCGGTGAGGACCGGGGACGGGGTGTGGGTGCCGCTGCGGCAGGCGGAGCCGGTGGAGGCGGCGATCTCGGGGACCGTGGCGAGGAGTTCATGGCCGAGGCGGCCCTCGACACTGATGTTGAGGGTGTTCGGCAGGCGGGCGCGCTCCGGCCCGTTGAGGCGGACCCGGCCGGGCAGCGCCCCGGCCAGCCGGTGGTGGAGGCCGTCGCGCAGGACGGTCAGGCGGGCCGGGGCGCCGCCGGCGAGTTCACCGGCCGTGACGCGGGCGGCGGCGCGGAGACCGACGGCCGGCGCCACGCTCTGCGTGCCGGCCCGCGGTCCGCGCTCCTGGCCGCCGCCGTAGACGACCGGTTCCAGCCGCACGCCGTCGCGCACGTACAGCGCTGGCGGTGCCCTTCGGCGCGTACATCTTGTGCCCGGCCACGGTCAGCAGGTCGACACCCAGCGCCCGGACGTCCAGCGGGACCTTGCCGGCGGCCTGGGCGGCGTCGCAGTGGAACAGGGCACCGCGGGCGCGGGCCGGCGCGGCGAGTTCCGCGACCGGCTGGAGCGCGCCCGTCTCGTTGCCGGCGGCCATCACCGAGACCAGGGCGGTGTCCTCGCCGAGGGCGGCCTCCAGCGCGGCCGGGTCGAGCAGGCCGTCACCGCCGACCGGCAGCACGGTCACCCGCGTCCCGTGCAGACGGCGCAGGGCCCGCGCCGTCTCCAGCACCGCCGGATGCTCGGTGGCCTGGGCGATCACCCGGGTCCGGGTCCGGCCGCGGGCCGGCACCGCGCCGCGCAGCGCGAGCAGGTTCGCCTCCGAGCCCGAGGCGGTGAAGACGACTTCGCGGGGACGCGCCCCGAGCAGGGCGGCCACGTGGCGGCGGGGGTGACTCCACGGGACACGGCGTGCATGGCTCCATGGAACAGCGTGGCGGCGGCCCGGGCGCGCTGACCACGCGGGGCAGGGCGGGTGCATATTAGGATCACCTGCTCATGGACACGGGCGTGGGAAGTGAGATGATCGCCGTCCCGCCGGGACAGGTGACGCTGTCGGACCGGCGGACGCAACGCAGTTGGCCGGTGCGGCTCGCGCCCTACCGGGTGGCGGCGTTCCCGGTCACTCAGGCGCTGTACGCGGAGATCACCGGGAAGCGGCCGGGAACCTCGCCGGGGGACCGGCTGCCCGTGGAGGGCGTCTCCTGGTGGGACGCGGTCCGGTTCTGCAACGCCCTGTCGCAGCGGGACGGGTTCACGCCCGCCTACCGCTTCCCCGCCGAGGGCGAGGGCATCGAGTGGGATGCGTCCGCCGAGGGGTACCGGCTGCCGACCGAGGCCGAGTGGGAACACGCCTGCCGGGCCGGGACGACCGGACCGCGCCACGGGCCACTCGACGAGGTCGCCTGGTACCGCGGCAACTCGGAGGAACGCCCGCACGACGTGGGCGGCAAGCGGCCGAACCCGTGGGGCCTGTACGACATGCTCGGCAACGTCTGGGAGTGGTGCTGGGACGTCTACGACGCCGAGGTCTACGGCACTTACCGGGTGCTGCGCGGCGGTGGCTGGTTCGACGAGCACTGGAGCTGCCGGGCCTCCGTACGCCGCCGCAGCCACCCGACGTTCCAGGTGGACGACGTGGGCTTCCGCGTCGCACGCTCGGCCCGAGGCTGACCCTCGGCGCCCGCGCGGTGTCCGGCGCCCGGCGTCCCGCGAGCCGCCGCCAAGCGGCCGTCCGGCCGCCCGGCCGGGGCCCGGCGTCGCGGCGTCCCCGCGTCCAGGGGTGACCGGCGGACCGCCACACCGTCCGCGATATGACACCGGGTCACTTTCTGATTACGCTGCGCATGTGATCCGGTCATGGGGCAGCGACGGCGGGCGCGCGGGACGTTCTCGGCGCGCCGCCCTGCTGCTCGGGTTGGTCCTGGTGATCGCCGCCCATCTCACCGGCGCGATGCACGCCTGCTCCTTCGCCGGATCCGACCCGACTCCCGTACTGGCACAGGACGTTGCCTACGCGGCGGACACAACCGACGGCACCGGTCCGGCCGCGCCGCCCCGGCACCGGCACGCGGCGGACGGTCATTCCGACCACACGGCGGACCGGCCGCGCGCGGCCCTGGACGCCACCGGGCTCGGCGACGGGGCGCACCAGCCGCTGTCTCCCGACGGGACGCGCGGCCACCCGGCGCACACCGGGTGGCGCGGCCCCCCGGGCGGCGCCCACTCCCGCGCATATCGCCCCGCAGTCCCGCCCGTCCGCGTACTGCGGCAGTAGACCTGCGCCCGCGCGCCCGAACCCACCCGCGCACGGAGCGCGCCCGCGCGCGACGGCTCCGTCCACGAGTCGGAGTGCGCCGCGCACCATGCTCCCGTTCACGGATCGGAACGCACCCGCGTGCTCTGGTCCCGTCCACGGGCCGGAGTGCGCCCGCGCGCCCCGAACCCAACCCGGCAACCGGAGCGCGCCCGCGCTCCGCGAACCCGCCCGCAGGCCCGAATCCGCCCGCGCGCACACCCCCAGGCCGAACGCGCCCGCGCCTCGAACCGGCCCAAGCCGAACGCGCCAGCCTTACCCGGGCCCGCCCTACCCGGACCCCGCCCCGGCCGTGGCGCGTCCGTGCCCTGCGGGCCCGCCCCGGCCGCGGCCCGCTCCTCACGGAGTCACCCGGACCGGAGCGTGCCCGCGCGTCATGCCCCCGCCCCTCGGTCGCGACGCGTCCACGCGCCGTGTTCCCACCCGGACAGCGCCCGCCGTACCACCGCCGGGCGCGAAGGAGCCGTACCTCATGCACCCGACCCCGACCCCGCCCCCGGCCCCGATCCCGCCCGTGCCGTCGCGTGCCCGCGCGCCGCGTCCGCAGGCCGCCCGGCACCCCGCCCAACTCGTCGGCGACACCCCGGTCCTGTGGGTGGACGAACCCTTCGCCCCGCCCGGCCGCGGCTTCCACGCCAAGCTGGAGGGCGCCAACCCGGGCGGCCTCAAGGACCGGCCCGCGCTGCACATGGTCCGCGAGGCCCGGCGCCGCGGCGACCTCGTGCCCGGCGCGCCGATCGTCGAGTCCTCCAGCGGCACGCTCGGCCTCGGCCTCGCCCTGGCCGGACTCACCTACGGCCATCCCGTCACCGTCGTCACCGATCCCGGCCTGGAACCTCCCGTGGCCCGTCTGCTCACCGCGCTCGGCGCACGGGTCCTCACGGTCACCGCGCCGCACCCGCGGGGCGGCTGGCAGGAGGCGCGCCGCGCGCGGGTCGCCGCCCTGCTGGCCCGCACCCCGGACGCGTACTGCCCCGACCAGTACCGCAACCCCGACAACGCCGCCGCCTACCGGCCCCTCGCGGCCGAGCTGATCGCCCAACTCGGCCGGATCGACGTGCTGGTGACGGCGGTCGGCACGGGCGGGCACTCCGCCGGCGTCTCCGCCGTGCTGCGCGAGACCTTCCCCCGGCTCACGCTCATCGGGGTGGACGCGGTCGGGTCGGTGATCTTCGGGCAGCCGCCGGGGCCGCGGCTGATGCGCGGCCTGGGTTCCGGCATCCATCCGGACAACGTCGACTACGCGGCCTTCACCGAGGTCCACTGGGTGGGCCCGGCCGAGGCCGTCTGGGCCTGCCGCCGCCTCGCCCGCCGGCACTACGTCTGCGGCGGCTGGAGCGTCGGCGCGGTGGCGCTGGTGGCCGGGTGGGCGGCGCGGACGTATCCCGCCGGGACCACGATCGCCGCCGTCTTCCCCGACGGCCCGCACCGCTACCTCCAGACCGTCTACGACGACGCCTGGTGCCGTGACCACGGACTCCTCGGACGGACGCCGCCGGCGGAGCCCGACGACATCGCCACGCCCGACGCCCGCGCGGTGACCCGGTGGACCCGGTGCGCCCGGGTCCGCGACCCGCTCGCGCGCGACCTGGCGAAGGCGGGTGCCCGGTGAAGCGGCTGTGGGCCCAGGCGGCCTCCTTCGACCGGCCGGCCCGGCTGCTGATGGTCAACCAGTTCGCCATCAACCTCGGGTTCTACATGCTGATGCCGTACCTGGCCGACCACTTGTCCCACGGCCTGGGCCTCGCCGCCTGGGCCACCGGACTGGTGCTGGGAGTGCGGACCTTCTCGCAGCAGGGCATGTTCCTCGTCGGCGGCACCCTCGCCGACCGCTACGGCTGCAAGCCGATGATCCTCACCGGATGCGCCCTGCGCTCGGTCGCCTTCGTCCTGCTGGCGGTGGCGAGTTCCCTGCCCGCCCTGATCGCGGCCTCGGCCCTGACCGGTCTGGCGGGCGCGCTGTTCAACCCGGCCGTGCGCGCCTATCTCGCGGCGGACGCCGGCGAGGAGCGGCGGGTGGCGGCGTTCGCCGCCTTCAACGTCTTCTACCAGGCGGGCATCCTGGTCGGCCCGCTCGCCGGACTCGCCCTGCTGGCCTGGGACTTCACCGCCGTGTGCACGGTCGCCGCGCTCATCTTCGGCGCCCTGGCCGTGCTGCAGTCCCGTGCCCTGCCCGCCCGGCCCCCGGCCGGCCGGGGCGCGGAACCCGCCTGGCGCGCGGTCGCCGCCGACTGGCGCGCCGTAGCCGCCAACCGGCCCTTTGTGCTGTTCGCGGCGGCCATGAGCGGCTCGTACGTGCTGGCCTTCCAGGTGTACCTGGCCCTGCCGCTGCACGCCCGCGCGCTCTTCGGCGGCCGGACCGGCACGGTCACCGGCGCCGTCTTCGCCGCCTCGGCGCTGGCCGCGCTGGCGGGGCAGCTGAAACTGACCGCCTGGGCCGAGCGCACCCTGCCCGGGCCGCGGGCCGTCGCCTACGGGCTGGCGCTGATGGGCACCGCCTTCCTGCCGCTGCTGCCGCGGACCCACGGCGCCCTCGCCGGGCTGGCCGCCCTGACCGGCTGCGCGGTGCTGCTGGCCTGGGGCGGGGCCCTGCTCTACCCGTTCGAGATGGACACCGTCGTACGGCTCTCCGGCGACCGGCTCGTCGCCACCTACTACGGCGCCTACAACACCGCCTCCGGCATCGCGGTCTCGCTGGGCAACCTGGCCGTGGGAGCGCTGTTCGACACGGGACTGCGCTGGCTGCCGTGGGCCGCGCTGACCGCCACCGGGCTCGGCTGCGCCATCGTCGTCGCACGGCTGCACCGGGCCGGACGACTGGCCGTACAGCCCGTCGCGGCGGCCGGATGACCCGGCCGGCGGAGAGTGACCGGACCGGCCCGGAGGCGATCCTCGCGGCAACTCGTGCGGCCCGTGCACGCGTTCGCATGCCCGCGCCGGGCGGTGCCGGCCGGTCGCGGGTGCTTCGTGCGGGCCGTGGGTATCGTCCCGTGGGGAGCGCGCCGCCGGGCGGGGCCTCCCTCGGGAGAGGGAAGGGAAGCGGAGCCATGGCGGGGCAGAAGACGCACAAGGACGACGTGATGGCGCGGCTCCGCCGCATCGAGGGCCAGGTCCGCGGCCTCCAGCGGCTCGTGGCGGAGGACACCTACTGCATCGACGTCCTCACGCAGGTGTCCGCGGTGACCCGCGCCCTGCAGTCGTTCGCCCTGCGGATGCTGGACGAGCACATGGCCACCTGCGTCAGCACCGCGGTCGCGGAAGGCGGCGAGGAGCGGCAGCGCAAGCTGAAGGAGGCGTCCGACGCGATCGCCCGCCTGGTGCGCTCCTGAGGACGGGCCCCGCGACCGCCTGAGCGGCACGCGGCCGGAGTCCGGGCGGGCACCGGATCGCCGCGCATCCGGAGAGCCCGCCGTGGTGACGGAAGCGGAACGCGGGCCGCCGTACCGGCTCCCGGCCTCTTGACGGGTGCCTGGTCCGTACCTATGGTCTCGTCAACCCGACCGTTCAAGAAGCCGCATAGCGTTCACATATGAGGACGGATCAGATGCAGGACAAGGACATGCCCGCCCGGCGCCGCCGTAGGTCCCCGCGTTCCGCTCTCGCCCTCACGGCGGCGGTCGCCACCCTCGCCGCCGGGCTGCTCGCCTGGCCCGGTGCCCGGCGGGCCGAGGCCGCCCCCGCCACGTTCGCCCACCCGGGCGTCACCGTCTCCCGGGCCCAACTCGACTTCGCCCGCGACAAGGTGCTGGCCGGCGCCCAGCCCTGGAAGGGCGCCTACGACCAGATGACGGCGAGCAAGTACGCGAGCCTCAGCCGCACCCCCAAGCCCCGCGCCGTCGTCGAGTGCGGTTCGTACTCCAACCCCAACTACGGCTGCACCGACGAGCGCGAGGACGCGATCGCGGCGTACACCGACGCCCTCGTCTGGTACATCACCCGGGACGAGCGCTACGCCAAGAAGGCCATCGAGCTGATGGACGCCTGGTCCGCCGTGCTCACGGACCACACCAACAGCAACGCGCCGCTCCAGACCGGCTGGGCCGGCTCCTCCTGGCCGAAGGCCGCCGAGATCATCAAGTACACGTACACCGGCACCTGGTCCAACTCCGGCCGCTTCGCGAACATGCTCCGCGACGTCTACCTGCCCGAGGTCATCAAGGGCTCCAACTCCAACGGCAACTGGGAGCTGTCGATGATGGAGGCGGCCGTCGGCATCTCCGTCTTCCTGGAGGACAAGGCGTCGTACGACACCGCCCTGGCGAAGTTCCGCACGCGCACCGCCGCCTATGTGTACCTCGCCTCGGACGGCGACCTGCCGAAGACCGTGCCGAGCCAGAACCTGAACACCCGCGACAAGATCGTCTCCTACTGGCAGGGCCAGTCCGCCTTCGTCACCGGACTCACCCAGGAGACCTGCCGCGACTTCACCCACACCGGCTACGGCATCTCCGCGATCTCGCACATCGCCGAGACCAGCCGCATCCAGGGACAGGACCTGTACGGCACCGATGTCGGCGAGCGGCTGCGGCAGGCACTCGGCTTCCAGGCGAAGTACGAGCTGGGCGCCGCCGTCCCGAGCTGGCTGTGCGGCGGCGGCGTCAACCGGGGCCTGGGCCCGGTCACCGAGGTCGGCTACAACGCCCTGCACAACCGCCTGGGCATCGCCATGACCAACACCGGCACCCTGACCGCGCAGAACCGCCCGGCGGGCAGCGACAACCTCTTCGTCGCCTGGGAGACCCTGACGCACGGCGACAACCCGAACTGAGCGGGCCGGCAACCGGGACGGCGGTCCGGTCTGTCAACTCTCCCTAGTCTGGACCGGCTTGGTCCAGTCCGGGTCCGCCCAGCGGGCCGCGTCTCCGGGGGCGGGGAGGTCCGGGCGGTAGCCGGGGTCGCGTTCCGCGCGCAGCCGGACACTCGTGTGCAGGACCGCGTCCCCGGGCGGCCGGCGCGAACGGCGGCCGGCCAGGACCCACAGCCGGCCGTTGGGGTGCAGGGCGGCGGCGGCGAAGTCCTCGGTCACCGCGCAGGCCTCCGCATAGGCGCCGGGACGGAAGAGCAGGTCCCGGGCGGCGCCGTCCGTGACCCACTTCAGCGGGATGGTGGAGAGCAGCGGAGCGCCCCGGGCGTGCGCGAAGGTGCCGCCGACATCGCAGTGCACCCCGGCGAACCACACCTCCGCCGCGGTCTCGCGCAGCGGCTCCGGACGCCGGGACACCAGGAACTCCCGGAAGGGGCGCCGTTGTTCGTCGAGCGAGACGGCGTGCCGGACGCGGGTCGCGTTGGGCAGCTGGTGCGTGTACGGCCAGTGCAGCGTGCCCGGGCGCAGGAGCCCCGCCGCCTTCACCGTGTCCCAGACACCGAGGTAGGCGACGGGCAGCGCGTGGTGCGACACCTGCCGCGGGGCGTTGCGCTTGATCTCCGCCCACAGCGGCTCCCGCTCGGTCCGCCGGCAGAAGGCGTGGGAGAAGCGCGCGACTTCGTGTTCGGCGCGGTCGATGTCGTGGTTGAAGGCGTACTTGCCCACCGCGTAGGGGACGAGGTTCTCCGTGCCCGGCCGCATCAGTCCCGGCTTGTTGAGCATCCCGACCAGCGCGCGGGCGGTGTAGGCGCCCCGGCTGAACCCGAAGACGTACACCCGGTCGCCGGGTTCCCAGTGCCGCATCAGATACGTGTACGCCTCGGCCAGATTGGTGCGCAGCCCGGTGCCCAGGGCGAGACCGCAGAGCCGGGAGATCCGGCGGCCCACCGGACCGTGGACCCCGGCCGACGCCATCGTGCCGACCCCGGGGTCGTAGTACAGGAGCTGGCGTGCCGGGTCGTCCGCCTCCAGCATCTCGAACAGCCGGACGACGTTGGTCGGATACCGGGCACCGACCTGGTTACCGGTCCCGTCCAGGCACACGACGATGTTGCGGGGCATGGCGGCCTTCCCTCGGCTGGGCGGGGCGCCCCGGTCAGCCGGCCGGGGAGTCCTGGGCGCCGCCGGTGTCCGGCGGCGTGGACGCGGTGCGCCGCCCCGGCGGGATCTGCCCGGCGAACGCCTGGAGCGCGGCCGAACTGTTCGGCGGCAGGACGGCCATCAGTCCGCGGTCCTCCGCCTTGCCCAGCGTGTCCGCGGCCTGACTGCTCTCGGGCGCGAGCACCAGGCGCACGTGCCCGTCACCGGATCCGCGCCGGTCCACCGGTGTCACGGCCCCGTGCGTGCCGTCGGGCAGGGTCACCCACAACTGGAAGTCGTCGTAGCGGAAGAAGTCCGCGCCCTTCACGGGCCACGGGTAGTGGTGCTCGCCGGGCACCTTCGGCAGGACGCCCTGGTGGTTGCCGTGGCTCATCGGGACGCAGGCGTTGAACAGGGAGTCCGTCCACGCCTCGACGCCGTCCGCGTCCTGGATCGGTGTGGCCAGCAGCTCCTCGGCCTCCTCGTAACCGAGGTCCCGCAGCGCGTCCAGCGTCTCCGGGAAGGCGGCCACGAGCGCGGCGGCGTCCCGGCGCAGCCGGTCGGTCTTCGCCGGCTCGGCGCAGAACTGCATGCTCCACTCGATGCCGACCCGGGCCCGGTACATCCGCCAGCCGTCGCCCGTCATCACCCACAGGCTGCCTCCGTGGTGCATCTCCCAGTGCTCGGACCCGGCGGGCCGGGGCCCGTACGGCAGGTCCGCGTCGTCGATCTGGTCGAGGATCTTGTGGGCGGTCCGCTTCGCCGCCCTGAAGAACGGCGACTCGAAGCGCTTGGGATGTTCGACCAGCCGGATCCGCCAGGGATGGTTCTCCGACTCGGTGCCGCCCAGGGTGAGGGTGTCGGGCATCAAGGTCGTGGGTGCAGTGCCGGCGCGGGTCATGGCGCCCTCCTCGTGCCGCCCCGCGGCCCGGGACACGGCCCGCGGTGCCGGGTTCCCCCTAGGGCCTGTCGTTCGGATCGTGCCGGGCTCGCGGGCCCTGGCAACGTGCAAAAGACCCTACGTCCATCCTGCGCCCGCCGGCGCGCGTTTTCGACCCGGCGCGGCGATCACCGCGGCCCGCGCGGCCGCTTCCGGCCCGGGCCTGCCGCCGGGAAGCCCGCGCCCGCCTGCGGCCGGGCCGCAGGCGGGCGGATAAGGGGAAGACAGGGTCGCGGGCGGGCACAGGGAGGCGGCGTCGCGTAAGAGGCGCCGCCCCTTCGCTCCGCCGACCGGCACGCGCCGGACGGTGACCGCCGCCGACAGCCCTCCCGGAGGAGACCCGCCGGCCCGGTCACGGCCGGCGCCGGGCGGGCCGGCCTCTGCGTCCCGGGGTGCCGGTGGTCACCGGGCCGAGCCCGCGTCACCGGGCGCGATCCGGCCGCGCCACGCGCCGGACTCGGCGCCGTGCTCCTCGATGTACTCCTTGAACCGCTTCATGTCGCCCTTGACGCGGCGGTCGATCGTGCCGAGCAGGTCCGCCGCCTTCTCCACGGCCCCGCTGGGCTCGACCTCCATCACCAGCTCGACCTTCGTGTGCGAGTCGTCCAGGCGCTCGAAGCGGACACTGCCGCGCTGGCTGGTGTCGCCGGTGACCGTCCGCCAGGTGATCCGCTCGTCGGGCAGCTGGTCGACGATCTCGGTGTCGAACTCGCGCCGGACGCCGCCGATCTTCGTGGTCCAGTGGTTGTGCCGGTCGTCCACCTGGGTGACCTGCTCGACACCTTCCATGAAGTGCGGGAAGTCCTCGAACTGCGTCCACTGGTTGTAGGCGGTGTGCAGGGGGACGTCGACTTCCACCGCTTCCTTGACCGTGCTCATCTGCGTCTCCGTTCTCACTGCTCGACTGTGCTTCGCCCGGCGGGCCCGCGGGGCGGACCCGGGCCGGGACCGACCGGGTACCCGAGGAGCGGACGGTCATGACCGCCGCCGCCGGCCGGCGGACCGCGCCGCCCGCTCCCGCGAGGAATCCGGCCCGTTCACGCAACTTGCGCGCACGGCCCTGACGTGGTGTTTTACAGTGTTTGCCACCAGTTCAGGGCAACAGGACCTGTGAGGTATTCGCGAACATGCCGACCGAGACGTTTGAGTTTCAGGTAGAGGCCCGTCAGCTGCTCCAGCTGATGATCCACTCGGTGTACTCGAACAAGGATGTCTTCCTGCGGGAACTCGTCTCCAACGCCTCCGACGCGCTGGACAAACTGCGTCTGGAGAAACTCTGGGACGACTCGCTGGACGCCGATGTGTCCGACCCGCACATCGAGATCGACATCGACAAGGAAGCCCGTACGCTCACCGTGCGGGACAACGGCATCGGGATGTCGTACGACGAGGTCGGGCAGCTCATCGGCACGATCGCCAACTCGGGCACCGCGCAGTTCCTCCAGGAACTGCGGGAGGCCAAGGACAAGGCCGGTGAGGACGGGCTGATCGGCCAGTTCGGCGTCGGCTTCTACTCCGGCTTCATGGTGGCCGACGAGGTCACGCTGCTGACCCGGCGCGCCGGCGAGAGCCAGGGGACCCGCTGGTCCTCGCGTGGTGAGGGCACGTACACGCTGGAGAAGGTGGACGACGCGCCGCAGGGCACCTCGGTCACGCTCCATCTCAAGCCCGCCGACCCGGAGAACCAGCTCCACGACTACACCTCGCCGTGGAAGATCAAGGAAATCGTCAAGCGGTACTCGGACTTCATCACCTGGCCGATCCGCATGGTGCCCGAGAAGCCCGCGGACCCCGAGGGCGCGGACACCGCCGAGGGCGGCGAGGCGCCCGAGCCCGAGACGCTCAACTCGATGAAGGCGCTGTGGGCGCGGCCCCGCGACGAGGTGTCCGACGACGAGTACCACGAGCTGTACAAGCACATCGGCCACGACTGGCGCGACCCGCTGGAGACGATCCGGCTCCAGGCCGAGGGCACCTTCGAGTACCAGGCGCTGCTGTTCCTCCCCGCGCACGCACCCCACGACCTGTTCACCCGCGACGCCAAGCGCGGCGTGCAGCTGTACGTCAAGCGGGTGTTCATCATGGACGACTGCGAGGCGCTGCTCCCGCCGTACCTCCGCTTCGTCAAGGGCGTCGTGGACGCCGCCGACCTCTCGCTGAACGTGTCCCGCGAGATCCTCCAGCAGGACCGTCACATCGAGATGATGCGGCGCCGGCTGACGAAGAAGGTCCTGTCCACGGTCAAGGAGATGATGACCAAGGACACGGAGCGGTACGGCACGTTCTGGCGGGAGTTCGGCACGGTCCTGAAGGAGGGGCTGGTCACCGACGCGGAGAACCGGGACGCCCTCCTCGCCGTCGCCTCCTTCGCCAGCACGCACGACGACACCGAGCCGACCACGCTCAAGCAGTACGTGGAGCGGATGAAGGAAGGCCAGGAGGACATCTACTACCTGACCGGCGAGTCCCGGCAGAGCATCGAGAACTCCCCGCACATGGAGGCGTTCCGGGAGCGCGGCATCGAGGTGCTGCTGCTCACCGACCCGGTCGACGAGGTGTGGGCCGACACCGTCGGCGAGTACGAGGGCAAGAAGCTGCGGTCCGTCGCCAAGGGGCAGATCGACCTCGACGCCAAGGGCGAGGACACCGCCGAGGGCGACCGGGAGAAGCAGACCGAGGAGTACGCCGGGCTGCTCGGCTGGATGAAGGAGCAGCTGGACGAGGACATCAAGGAGGTGCGCCTGTCCTCCCGCCTCACCGTCTCCCCGGCCTGCGTCGTGTCCGACGCCCACGACCTCACCCCGGCGCTGGAGAACATGTACCGCGCGATGGGCCAGGAGGTGCCCCGCGCCAAGCGGATCCTGGAACTCAACCCGGACCACCGGCTGGTGAAGGGCCTCAACCAGGCCTACCAGGAGCGCGAGGACCGCACCGGGCTGGTCGAGACCGCCGAGCTGCTGCACGGGCTCGCGGTGCTCGCCGAGGGCGGCCAGCCGAAGGAACCGGCCCGGTTCGTCAAGCTGATGGCGGACCGGCTGGAACGCGCACTGTAGCCACGGCCCCGCCGGTCTGTCTCCGGACGGCCGGCCACGGCCACGGGCCGGTACCGGCCACCCCGTCTCCGGCCCCGCCCGGCCGTCTCGGGACGGCGGCCGGCCACGGGTCGGCACGGGCCACCTCGCCCGGCCCCGCCGGTCTGTCTCCGGACGGCCGGCCACGGGCCGGCACCGGCCACCTCGCCCGGCTCCGGCCGTCCGTCCGTCCCCAGATGGTCGGCCACGGGCCGGCACCGGCGACCCCGCCCGCCCCGCTCCCGCCGTCACGACGGCGCCGGGGGCGGGGCGGGTGCGTCCAGTTCGAGGGCCGCGGTGCGCAGGGCGGCGGCCACCCGACCGACCGGTTCGGACGGCGGGTGGGGGAGACGGGCCAGCAGCAGGCGCCGCTGCGCCTGCGGCCCGCCCCGGACCGGCAGGACCCGGACCCCCGGCGGCGCGGCGGCTGCGAGAGCGGCGGGCACCGTGGTCAGCCCGCAGCCCGCAGCCACCAGGTGCAGCTTGGCGAGCCAGTCCCGGGCCGTGTACGCGATCTCGGGCCGCTCGTCCAGACCCGGCCATACGCCCAGCAGCCGGTCCCCACCCGTGGAGGGCCCGCCGATCCAGCGCTGCCCGCGCAGGTCGGCGACGTCGACGTAGTCGCCGCGGGCCAGCGGATGCGCGGCGGGCACGGCCAGGCAGAGGGCGCGCTCGGTGAGCGTCCGCAGCACGAGCGGCGGCGACTTGGCGTCCGGCGGATCGAACGGCGGCGCCGACGCGAGCACCGCGAGGTCGAGCGTGCCGGCCCGCAGCGCCCGCACCAGCGCCGGGGTGCTGCCCTCCCGGCCGACGACCCGCAGCCCGGGATGGGTGCGGCGCAGCGCCGCGAGGGCGCGGGGGAGCAGCACGGCACCGGCGCTCGGGAACCAGCCGAGCCGGACCGTGCCGGACTGCCCGGGCAGTCCGGACAGTTCCCTCGCGGTCGCCTCGATCTCGGCGAGCACGGCCGTCGCGCGGCGCATGACGATGCGGCCGGCCGCCGTGAGCCGCACCCCGTCGCGCCGCCGCTCCAGCAGCTCCGCGCCCGCGGCCCGTTCGAGCGCGGCGATCTGCCGGGACACCGCCGACTGCGTGTAGCCCAGGGAGGCGGCGGCCGCCGTGAAGGTCCCCTGCTCCGCGACGGCCCGGAACACCCGCAGCGCGGTCAGCGACACAGCCGTGAAGTCCATGACGAATACGCATAGCAGATGTGCGCGACTCTCGTTGGACTCATGGAGCCGGCCTTTCTAGCGTGGCAGCCATGAACACCTCACACCTGTACCGGATCGCCCTCGTCACCGGCGCCAACCAAGGGCTCGGGCGCGCCCTGGCCGAAGGACTCGCGGCCCGCATGACACCCGCCGGTCTGGTCCTGCTCACCGGCCGCGACCCGCGCCGGGTGGCCGACGCCGCCCGCGAGGTCGGCCGGCTGCCCGGGACCCGGGCGCGGGTCGAGGGCCGGGTGCTGGACGTCACCGACACCGGCGCCATCGCCCGCCTCGCCGCGGACCTCCGGGCGCGGTACGGGGGCGTGGACGTCGTCGTCTCCAACGCGGTCACCCGGGTGCTGCCCGAGGAGTCGCAGGCGGCGCGCGCCGACGAGGTCATCGACGTCTCCAACACCGCCACCCACGCCGTCCTGCGCTCCTTCGGCCCCGTCCTGCGTCCCGGCGGCCGGCTGCTCGTCGTGGCCAGCAGCCTCGGCACCCTCGGCCACCTCGATCCGCGCCTGCATCACCTGTTCGACGGCGCCGACCTCGACCGGGTCGAGCACGCCGTCGAGTCCTGGCGGGCCGCCGTCCACGCCGGCACCGCGCAGGAGGCGGGCTGGCCCCGCTGGCTGAACGTGCCCTCCAAGGTGGCCCAGGTCGCCGCCGTCCGTGCGGTCGCCGCCGAACGCCGGGCCCGGGACCTCGCCGCCGGCACGCTCCTCGCGGCCGTCTGCCCCGGCATGGTCGACACCGCCACCTCGCGCCCCTGGTTCGGCGGCCACACCGGCGCCCAGTCACCGGCACAGGCGGCCGAGGCCGTGCTCGACCTGATCACCGCCGAGCACGTGGACCCGGCCCACTACGGGGAGTTGGTCCGCTTCGGCAGGGCCCTGTCCTGGTACGACGGCACGCCCCCGGTGGAACAGGAGCGTCTGCTCACGCCCTGAACACGCGAGGGGGACGGCGCCGATTCCGGTATTGGCATGGACCTGACGCCCGGGAGAGTCTAGGCTCTCCTCGGCCACGCACGAGAGCGCTCTCAGAATTCGGCTGTTCCATCCCCACCCCTGGAACGACGAAGGACGATCCCATGAGACGCAGCAAGCTGACGTACACCGCGCTGTCCGCGCTCCTGATCCTCGGCGGCTGGAGCGCGGCGGGCACTGTACCCGCGGCGGCCACCGGCTCCGCCGTGTCCACGCCGGCCGGCACCGCCCGGACCGCCTCCTCCAAGCCCGCGGCCGACGGCCTGGTGACCGCGATGCAGCGCGACCTGCGGCTGACCCGGACGCAGGCGAAGGCGCGGATCGCGGCCGAGCGGGCCGCCGCGACACTCGACCCCAAGGTCCGCAAGACGGCCGGAAACGCCTACGCCGGTTCCTGGTTCGACGCCGGCCAGGGCCGGCTGACCGTGGCGCTCACCAAAGCCGCCCCGGCGAGCACGCGTCGCGCGATCGAGGCGTCCGGCGCCCGGGTCCGCACCGCCGCGCACTCCGCCCGCCAGCTCGACGCCACCAAGACACGCATCGACCGGCTGACCGCCCCGGCGGGCGTGAGCGGCTGGCACGTCGACCCGAAGGCGAGCACCGTCGTCGTCGACGTCGTACGGCAGGACCGTGCCGACAACGATGTCCGCGCGTTCCTGTCCCGGGCCCGCCAGGCGGGTCCCGTCACGGTGCGGACGGTCGCCGCCGCGCCCCGTACCTTCGCCGCCGGAACGGTCGGCGGCGACCCGTACTACACGGGCAACGTCCGCTGTTCCATAGGCTTCTCGGTCTACGGCGGCTTCGTCACCGCCGGTCACTGCGGCTCGCCCGGCGCCGGGGTCAACGGCTGGGACGGCTCCTACATCGGCACCTTCCAGGGGTCCTCGTTCCCGGACAACGACTACGCCTGGGTCAGCGTGGGCAGCGGCTGGTGGACGGTGCCCGTCGTCCTGGGCTGGGGCACGGTGTCCGACCAGCTCGTGCGCGGCTCGGCCGTGGCACCGGTCGGTTCCTCCATCTGCCGCTCGGGCTCCACGTCGCACTGGCACTGCGGCACGGTGCTGGCCCTCAACGAGACCGTCAACTACAGCCAGGGCGCGGTGCACGAGCTGACCAAGACGAGTGTGTGCGCCGAACCCGGCGACTCCGGCGGCTCCTTCATCTCCGGTGACCAGGCCCAGGGCGTCACCTCCGGCGGCTGGGGCAACTGCGGCTCCGGCGGCGAGACCTGGTTCCAGCCGGTCAACGAGATCCTCAACCGCTACGGCCTGACACTGCACACGTACACCGGCTGAGCCCGGACCCGCCGGCCGGGCGGACGGCCCGGTGCGCGCACCGGCCGCCGCCCTAGGGGGCCCGTCCGAACGGCGACGGGCCCCGCCCCACGCGCCCGGCCTCACCGCGCGGGCACCGCCGTCAGAAGGCTCCGAGGTCCGTCGCGACCCAGCGCTCCGGCCGCATGTAGATCAGGAAGTGCTCGCCCAGGTGGGCCGCGTCGTACTCCACGAACCCGGCGACCTTCTCCTGAGGCAGGTACCGCGCGGCCATCTCCCAGGACCGGTCCCGGCTGTCCGGGGCGGTCCTGGTGACGGGCCCCTCCACCCAGACGTAGCGCACCGAGGGCTCCGCGCGCTGCACCATCAGACTGAAGCGGCCCGCCGAGCGGATCGCCCGCGCCTTGCGCGAGTCGGGTCCGGTGCGCACCCAGAGTTCGCCGCCCGGCGTGTACTGGTACCAGATGGGAACCGTCAGCGGTGCGCGGTCCGGCCGTTCGACGACCGACAGCGCACCGATGTGCGGCTCCGCCAGGAACTTTTCTCGTTCATCACGGGACAGGGTCATGCGCCCGACCTTAGGGCCTCTCGTTTGGATCATGCCGGGCTCGGCCTGATCCGAACGACAGACCCCAGGGCCTCACGTCCGCGTCAGCCCAGGCTTTCCGGCGGCCGGGTCATGGAGGCCGGGGCCGGCGTGGCGGGTGCGTTGTCCGGCGCCCCGTCCCAGGGCGCGGCGGGTGCCTTACCCGGCTTCCCGCTCCAGGACGCGGCGGGCCGCCTCCGCCTCGGCCGCCGGCGGGGACAGCTCGTCGAGGGTGTCCAGCTCGTCGTCCGACTCCAGCTCCCGTTCCCAGGCCGCCGCGAGCTGTCGCTGTTCCTCGCGCGACCGGGCGCCGACGGCCTCCCGGTGACCGGGGTCCAGTGCCGCGAGGAATCGTTCGACCGGGTCCGTCGGCATGCAGTGCTCCTTGTCCGCGCGAGGGTGCCGCTCCCGGCCCAGCATGGCCAACCGCGCGCGCCCCGGCCGCCCGACACGGGCCGGGGCCACCCTGATGGCCCTGTCACCCGGCACCGGCCCGGGAGCGCTCGGCCGGGCCGGGGGCCGGACCGACGGCGGCCGGAGGGCGCATGCGCCGCGCGCACCCGGGCGGGCGCACCCGAGGCCCGCGCGCCCGGAGCCCGCGGGCGGTCAGGTCTGCCGGGCGTGCACGGGATCGTCGGCGGTTTCGTTCCGGCGGTGGTGGCGCGGCCGCCGGTCGCGCCACCAGTCGTAGGCCGCGAGGGCCAGGGACGCCGCCATGCCGACGAGCGCGGCGCCGAGCGCGGTGACGAGCGCGCCGCGGTAGTCGCCGTGCCTGCCCAGCACCAGGTAGAACAGACCGGGCAGCGCGGCGGTCCCCAGCGCGGCGCCGAGCCGCTGCCCGGTCTGGAGCGCGCCGCCCGCCGCGCCCGCCATGCGCACGGGCACGTCCCGCAGGGTCATGGTGATGTTGGGCGAGACCACGAAGCCGCTGCCGACGCCGCCGAGGAAGAGGACCGGGGCGGCGATCCAGGGAGCGAGGTGGAGGGGCGCGAGGGCGAGCAGCAGCGCGGTGCCGCCGAGGCCGGCGATCACCGCCGCGAGGCCGCAGACGGTGAGCGAACGGCCGTACCGCTCCACCAGCCGGCCCGAGACCACGGCCGCGCTGGCCGAGCCCAGGGCGAACGGGGTGACGGCGAGACCGGACCGGAGCGGCGAGAAGTCGAGCCCGCGCTGGTAGAACAGCGCGAAGACCAGCCAGACGCCGCTGAAGCCGACGAAGTACAGCGTGCCGATGCCGGCGCCGACGGCGTAGCCGCGCACGGTGGTGAACAGGCGTGGGTCCAGCAGCGGTTGCGCGCCCCGGGCGACGAGCCGGTGCTGCCACCGGGTGAAGGCGACGAGGACCGCGGCGCCCACGGGGAACAGCCACCACAGGCGGCCGATGCCACCGGAGTCCGCCAGCACCAGCGGATACATCAGCGCGAGCACTCCGGCACCCAGCAGCAGCACGCCGGCCAGATCCACCCGGCCCCGTCCGGAGCGCGGCACGCGGGGCAGCAGGCGGCGGCCGAGCAGGACGGCGAGGATGCCGATGGGGACGTTGACGTAGAAGATCCACCGCCAGCCCTGGGCACCGGAGGCGAGGGCGAGGATCGCGCCGCCGGTGATGGGGCCGGCGGCGGAGGAGATGCCGACGGTGGCGCCGAAGAAGCCGAAGGCGCGTCCGCGTTCGGCGCCGCGGAACATCTGCTGGATGAGCGCGGAGTTCTGCGGCGCCATGAAGCCGGCCGCCAGGCCCTGGGCGAGACGGGCCGCCACCAGCAGCGTGATGTCCGGGGCCGCCCCGCAGGCCGCGCTGCAGACCACGAAGCCGCCGAGGGCCAGCAGGAAGATGCGGCGCCGGTCCAGGGCGTCGCCGAGCCGGCCCGCGGTGACGAGGGCGAGGGCGAAGGTCAGGGCGTATCCGGACACCACCCACTGCACCTGCGCCGGGGAGGCGTGCAGGTCACGCTGGATGGTGGGCAGGGCGACCGCGACGATCGTGACGTCGAGCAGGCTCATGAACCCGGCCACCAGAGTGACCCACAGGGCGCGCCAGCGCTGCGGATCGGGCTCGTACCCGTCCGCCGGGGCACCTGCGCCCCGGCCGTCCGCGGCCGACGACGACGCTGTCACGGGGACTCCTCTCCTCGGGGCCGTCGGGGGCGGCGGAACAGGTTCCCCCGCCCCCGACGGGCACACCCTCCAGCGTGCTACGCCGCCGGGACCCGTGGGAGGCCCGCGGACGGGAGTCTTCACGCCAGGCACCAGAGGGGCATCTCACCTAAACTGACCACATGGCTACTCAAAGTGACGTAGTGACTTCTGTCCGTGAACGTCCGCCGTTCTTCCGGGCCGCCGCGCTCGTCTGCGCCGCGGCCGGGGCGCTGCTCGGCGGCTGCGGCACCGAGACCGGTGGTGAGGCCGCGGACACCGGTGCCGCGGAGGCCGCCCGGATAGCCGCGGCCTCGGCCTCGTCCTCGCCGTCGACGGCCTCGTCCTCGCCGTCGACGGCCTCGTCCTCGGCGTCGGCGGGCACGGGCAGCCTGACCAAGGACCAAAAGGAGCGCGAGGCGCTCGTCCCCGCGGCCAAGGCCGGCTACGCCCAGGCACTCAGCGCCGCGGTGGCGGCCGTCCCCCACTCGGCACCGGTCTCCATCGAACTCAAGGGTCCGGCCCGCAGCCCCCGGTGGGAGGCCGAGGTGGCGACCGGCGACGGCACCGTCCACACCGTCCGCGTCGACGCCGTGACCGGAAAGGCCGGCCCGGCACGGGCCGAGGAGGACGAGGACGCCGACGACAGGCGCGAACTGGCGGACCGGCTGAAGCGGGCGACCGTGACCGCGCGGGACGCGGCGAAGACCGCCACGAACAGGACCAGGGGCACCGTCACCGCCGTCGAGCTGGAGGACTCCGGCGGAGCCGGGCCGAAGTGGTCCGTCGACGTCGTGACGACCGACGACTGGAACAAGACGACCCTCGACATCGACGCGGTCAGCCGCAAGATCCTCCGGGAGCACATCGACCGGGACTGACGCCCGCACCCGCCGCGCACGGCAAGCGGCCGGCCCTGACCGCGCGCCACCGCCCGCCCATGTGTTCTTTCCCGTGGCACTCCGGCCCCCATGACGGCGCCGCGCCGGGGCACTCGGCGAGCGCGGCCGACCGCGCCGCACACCGGCCGCCGCCCGGGCACCGGACGCCCTCCGGCCGGCGCGGTGCAGGCCGGAGGCCCGGCCGGACCTGCCGGGGAGCAGCCGAAGGGAAGAGGGGCATCCTTGTGGCCCGGGAATCACCGGACGGCATGACGGCCGCCGCGCTGGACATCTCCGACGCCGTGGAGCGCCTGACGGCCCCGTGGTCGTCGGCCGCCCGGCAGGTGGCGTCACGGCTGTCGCCGCACCAGCTACGGGCACTGCGCACGCTGGAGGCGGCGCCGGGACTGAACCTGACCGCCCTGGCGGAACGGCTGGACATCGGCCTTCCCACGGCGAGCCGGTTGTGCGACCGGCTGGAGGCGGCCGGTCTGCTGGAGCGCGCTCTGCACCCGCACCGGCGGCGGGAGGTACGGCTGAACCTCACCCGGCATGCCCGGGGTGTCCTCGGCGACGTCGCCCGGCGCAGGGCGCGGACGCTGGCGGCGGTGCTGGACGGGATGGGACCGCAGGACAGGGCCGCGCTCCGCGCGGGCCTGCGGGCCTTCCTGGCGGCGCTCGACGAAGACCCGGCAGCGCCCGGTCGCGGTGCGCGGTGACCAGGCGGGGGGCGTCCGCCGGCGGCGCGGGCGGGCCGTCCGCCCAGGGGCCGCCGGTGGTCCGGCGGGCGGACCGGCCCCGTCGCGGGGGCCGGAGGTGTAGGCGGTCGGCCGGAGCGGGCATGTCCCGGTCGTTGGCGGGTAGGCGAGGGCACATGGACGGGGGAACACGCATGGAGCCGGTGATGTCGGGACCCGGCGGCGAAGGTGTGGCCGGCTCCGGGCCGGTCCAGGAGACCGTCGTGCTGGACGGCGACGGTCCGTGCATCGCGGAGGCCCGTCGGCGTGCGGCCGACTTCCTCGCGCGGGTGCAGCGGGAGTACGGGCTGCCGGTGTCGGCACGCGCGCTGGACGTGACGCGGCTGGTGGTCAGCGAACTGGTCACCAACGCCCGCAAGTACGCGCCCGGCCCGGTGCTGCTGGAGCTGCGGATCGTGGGCGGTCTGATCGAGGTGGCCGTGTGGGACGGCGAACCGGTGCTGCCGGTGGCCTGGGCCGCCGATCCGGGCCGCGTCGGGCAGCACGGGCTGGAGATCGTGCTGGCCGTGGTCCAGGGCTTCGAGGTGCGCAGGGAACCGGTGGGCAAGCGGATCATCGCCCGCATCGCCCTGGCCGACGACCCGGACGGCATCCAGGCCTAGGACCCGTCCGGCCGTTCGCTGTGTTCGCCCTGAACCCGGCGGGCGGGGAGCGTCGCGCCAAGCCCGGCTTGGCCACGCGGCTTGTGCGGCACCCCCACGACAGCCGTCCGGGGCACGCGAGGCGCTGACCGCGGACACGGAGGCCGGTCGGCCTGCGCGAGCACGGCCGAAGCGCTCACATCCGGCGCACCACGCCGCCGTCGCCCGCGCGCATAGCGCAGTCGCCACCCGCGCCACATGGTTCGGCCGTCACCCGCGCGCACCGCGCAAGCCCTACCCGCGCGCAGGGCGCAGTCGTCACCCGCGCGCACCGCGCGACCGCCACCCGCGCACCGTTCAGCCGTCCCCCGCGCGCATGGCTCTGGCGCGGGAGTCGGTGACGGTGAAGTGCTCACGGGTGCCGGTGAGGGTGAAGAGCCGCTCGACCGTGGCATGGAAGGGCCCGAGCAGGATCAGCTCGCGACCGGTGGCCCGGTGCCGGCGCCACGCGTCGAGCAGGGCGTTGAGCAGTCCGCTGTCGGCGAACGTCACCCGGGAGAGGTCCACCACGGTCGCGGGCCGCGCCGCGTCCTCCGCCTCCGCCCAGGCGGCTTGCAGCAGGTCGTTCTCCTCGTAGTCGACCTCGCCGCGCACCGTGATCTCGAAGACTCGGTCATGGCAGGTCACCTTCACGGTTGCCCTGCTTTCCCACTGCATTCCGTCGTCCCCGTGCCGCTCCATGGCCGCGCGGCGCCGTGCCGCCTCGCCTCGCGCCGTTCTCCTACCCCGTCCGCGCGCAGAATTGCCTCCGGACAAGTGTCACCCCTGGCGAGGCGGGGACCCGGCGCGGCTGGACCGCACCGACGGCCCGGTGCGACGGCTCAGGCGGCGGCGGGATCGATGCCGGGATCGGGCGGAAGGATGTGGTCGGTCAGGGCGGCGCTGCCCGCCTGGAGCAGCCGCAGGGCTCGGGGGAAGTCGCGCAGGCTCTCGCCGAGCAGTCCGAGCCCGGCGACCACCGAGTACGCCGGCACCCGCCGCGCCTGGAGGACGTCGGCGGTCCAGCACAGGAACGTGGAGAACAGCGCGGGATCGTCGACGTACAGGGCCGCGGTCAGGAAGTCGACGATGTGGGCGAGGTCCTCGGCGGTCCGCTCGCGCTGTACGCCGGTGTAGGCGCGCAGCGCGGGGAACCGTTCCTCCAGACCGGCCAGCGTCTGCCGGACCAGTCGGCTGCGGGACCGGGCGACGAACGTGTACTCCTGGTCGGCCAGGTGCGGCAGGGCGTCCACGGCCTGCCGGGCCGCCGCCGGATCGGGGAGCGCCAGTCCGCGGTCCAGTACGGCCGCCGCGGTCCGGGCGTCGGGCGCCCAGCCGTCGGCGCCCAGCGCGTGCGCGTAGCGGCCGTCCGGTCCGAAGGCCCGGCCGCCCACGAGGACCGGGACGCCGACTGCCTGGCAGGCCGTGACGGCGGCGTGCGCGGCGGGCAGGAGGGTGGGCAGCGAGCCGGACAGCAGCACCGCCTCGGCGCCGGTGCGGTGCAGGTGGGACACCAGGTGCGCGGTGGACGTCCGGGCGCCGAGGAAGTCGACGGGCCGGCCCCGCAGCCGCAGTACCTCGGCGACCAGCCGGGCCGGCAGGGCGTGCCACTCACCGTCGACGCAAGCGACCGCGACCCGGCCCGCGGACGGGCCGCCGGGGCCGCCGGCGGCCGGCCGGTCGTGCGCCAGGGCGCTGATCACCCGTTCGCTGACCGTGGTCGCCGCGTGCTCCCGGGTCACGGCCAGCCGGCCGGCCGCCCATTCCGCACCGACCCTGGCCTGTACCGCGGCGATCACGTCGAGCAGCAGTGTCTCCTCGTCCAGCCCGCCGTCGCGGGCCGCGCGGACGAGGGCGACGGCCGCGTGCTCGTCGCCGTCGGTCGCCGCCCGCCACAACGCGTCCGCCAGCGCGCCCGTGCCGACCGCCGGGGCAGTGCTCACCCGTCCCTCCGGTGCGTCACGGAACCGGCCGGGCCGGGACCGCCCACCACCGACAGTTCCGCGGTCCGCGGCGCGCCGATGGCGACGGTGGCGATGTCGTCGTGGCTGCCCGAGCCCACCCACTGGGCCGTCAGCATCTGGACCCGCTCGACGACGGCCTCGGCCGGCAGGCCCGCGCACTCGGCCAGGGCCCGCTTGAGCCGCTCCTCGCCGAACAGTTCGCCGCCCAGCGGACCCCCGCGGGCCTCGGTGACGCCGTCGGTGTACAGCAGACAGGTCTCGCCGGGCCGCAGCGTCACGGTGGCGGTGGCGGAGGTGACCTTCGGCAGGGCGCCGATGAGCGAACCGCGCGTGGCCGTCTCCTCGACGGTGCCGTCCGCGCGCAGGATCAGCGGCGCGAGGTGCCCCGCGCTGGTCAGGCGCAGCTCCACCTGGCCGCCACGCCGGCGCACGGAGGCCAGCACGAGCGTGGCGAACCGGGTGTGGTGGGAGGACAGTAACGCGCTGTTGAGCAGGTTCAGGGTGTGCGCGTGGTCCGCGGCCAGCGGCAGCAGCGCGGCCAGCGTGTTGCGGATCTTGCCCGTCAGCACGGCAGCGTCCAGCCCCTTGCCGGCCACGTCCCCGAGCACCACGAGGGTCTCCGCGGCGGGGTCGGCGCCGGGATGGACGTCGTAGAAGTCCCCGCCGATCCGTTCGTTGTCCCGTGCCGGGCGGTAGCCGCCCGCGTACTCCACGCCGTGCACGCTCTCCAGGTGCGGCGGCAGCAGCTCCCGCATCAGCGTGGCGGTGATGGACGTCTGCTCGGTGTACAGCCGGGCGGCCGACAGGGCGGCCCCGGCGCGGGCGGCGAAGAGCCGGGCGAACAGTTCCTCGTCGTCGCTGAACGCCTGTTCACCGCCGGCCCGGAGCAGGATCAGCGCACCCGCGGGCACACCGTGGCCGGGCAGCGGGGCGACGATGACGGAACCGGCCGGCGCGGCGAAGCCCGGCGGGCGCGCCCAGCCGGGCAGGGCGGCCGGGTCGGTCCAGCGCGCCGGCACGGGCGGGTACCCCTGGAGCGCCTCGGCCAGGCCGGGCACGGTGTGCACGTCCACCGCCGCGGTCACCCGGGTCACCGGGCCGCCACGGTAGGCGTAGGTCAGCTGGTGGGTGCGGCCCTGCGGCGGGGCGACGAGCACGGCGGCCTCGGCGAGGTGGTCGGTGGCCATGCGCGCGGTGGCCTCCATGCACCGGGCCGGGTTCAGCGTCGACAGTAACTGGCCGGAGACGTCGGCGAGGAGAGCGGTGCGCTGCCGTGCGCCGGCCAGGGCCGCCTCGGCCAGCCGCCGGTCGGTGTCCTCGACGAGCCACCACACCACGTCACCGTGGTCCGCCGGGGTGGGATGGGCCTCGAAGAAGCGGTCCGCGACGGCGCCGGCGGCCCGTCCCGCGCCGTCGGCCGCGCCGCCGGCGAATCTGCCGTGGGCCTCGGCCAGCCAGGACGGCACGGTGTCACACAACCGGTCGCCCCGGACGGCATCCGACCACAGCAGCCGGGCCGCTCGGTTGAGTTCGACCAGACCGCCGTCCCGGTCCGCGACGATCACGGGGTACGGCGCATGAGCCCAGGCCGCGCCGATGCTGACCGCGGCGCTGGGAGGGTCGACGGGCGAACCGCTGGAAGCGTGCACACGCGGGGACGCGCCTCGGGCGCGCCCCACCACCTCTCTGCGACAGAAAAAAAGATGTCTTACGGCAACCGTCCCGCATCGCGCCGCACGACGCAAGGCGCCCCCCGGGGTTGACACGAGTGCGCGTGACCGCGTACGGGACGGACCGCCCGCGCGGCGGGGCCGGGACCGGCGCCCGCGGGACCTGCGCGGTGACCGCCGTGGTTGGAGCGCCGACCGCTGGGCACCCGGTGAGGGCCGTGACCAGGCCGAACCGGAGGTACCTATGGCCGTTCGTCATCGTGTCATCAACGCCGAGCCCGCGGCCGTCTGGGAGGTGCTCGCGGACGGCCACCGGTACGCGGACTGGGTGGTGGGCACCGGTGCCTCCCGGCCGAAGCGCGGACAGTGGCCGCAGAAGGACGCCTCGCTGGAGTACGAGGTCCGGCTCGGCCCGCTCCGGCTCCACAACGAGACGGTGGTCCGGAGCTGCGAGGAGGGCTCCCGCCTCGAACTGGAGATCATCGCGGGGCCGCTCGGCACGGCCCGCTGCTCGATCCAGTTGCGGGAGTGGTCCGATCACACCCTGGTCATCGTGGACGAGCACCCGTTGCGGGGAGCCGGCGCCGTCCTGCACAACGTCGGCGTCGAGACGCTGATCCAGCTCCGCCACCGGGCCATGCTCGCCCGGCTCGCCCGGTGCTGCGAGGAGACCGCGAACAACGCGAACAACGCGAACAACGCGGACAACGCCGGTAACGCCGACGGCCGCCGCGCGTCGCGCGCGCACGGGGCGTCGGCCGCGGAAGGACTCGGCCGTGCCTGACGCCGTGGTGGTCGGCGCGGGCCCCAACGGGCTGGTGGCGGCCAATCTGCTGGCGGACGCCGGATGGAGCGTCCAGGTGCTGGAGGAACAGCCCGAGCCGGGCGGCGCCGTCCGGCACGACCGGGGAGTCCACCCCGACTTCGTCAGCGACCTCTTCAGCTCCTTCTACCCGCTGGCCGCCGCCTCCCCGGTGCTCTCCGCGCTCCGCCTGGAGGACCACGGACTGCGCTGGAGCCACGCGCCCCACGTGCTCGCCCATCCGCTGAGCGACGGCCGGTGCGCCGTACTGGACCGGCGGATCGACACGACCGCCGCGTCCGTCGAGGCGTTCGCGCCCGGCGACGGAGCGGCCTGGCGGCGCCTGTTCGAGCTGTGGCAGACCCTGCGCCCCGGTCTGCTGTCCGCCCTGTTCACCCCGTTCCCGCCGGTCAAAGCCTCGGCCAGGCTGCTGTGGACCCTGCGGGCGGCCGGCGGGCTGCGTGCCGCCCGGTCGCTGGTGCTGCCGGTGCGCCGGCTGGGCGAGGAGGAGTTCCGCGGCGAGGGCGGCCGGCTGCTGCTGGCCGGCAACGCCCTGCACGCCGACCTCGCCCCGGAGGCCGCGGGCAGCGGCGGCTTCGGCTGGCTGATGTCGATGCTCGGACAGACCTACGGCTTCCCCGTGCCGGTCGGCGGCTCCGGTGCCCTCACCGACGCGCTGGTACGGCGGCTGCGCGGGCGCGGCGGAGAGGTGCGCTGCGGGCAGCGGGTCTCCCGCGTCGTCGTGCGCGGCGGCCGGGCCGTGGGAGTGCGCACCGACGCCGGTGACACGGTGCCCGCGAGCAGGGCCGTACTCGCCGATGTGGCCGCGCCCGCGCTGTACGGGGAACTGGTCGGCGCCGAGCACCTGCCCGGTCAACTGCTCGCCGACCTGCGGCGCTTCCAGTGGGACTTCGCGACCTTCAAGGTGGACTGGGCGCTGGACGGGCCGGTGCCCTGGCGGGCCGAGGAGGCCCGCGCGGCCGGCACCGTGCACCTCGCCGACGGCGTGGACGAGCTGACCCGCTTCGCCGCGCAGATCGCCATGCACCAGGTGCCCGACCGGCCCTTCGCCCTGTTCGGCCAGATGACCACCGCGGACCGCACCCGCTCGCCCGGGGGCACCGAGTCCGCCTGGGCGTACACGCACGTCCCGCGCGACATCCGGGCGGACGCCGGCCACGAGGACATCACCGGCGCGTGGACACCGGCGGACCAGGAGCGCATGGCGGACCGCGTGGAACGCCAGGTGGAACGCTTCGCGCCCGGTTTCCGCTCCCTCGTGCGGGCCCGGCGCGTGCTCGCCCCGCCCACGCTCCAGAAGCTGGACGCCAACCTCTCGGAGGGCGCCATCAACGGCGGTACGACCGCCCTGCACCAGCAGCTCGTCTTCCGCCCGGTGCCCGGCACCGGACGCCCGGAGACCCCGGTCGCGGGTCTCTTCCTCGCCTCCGCCGGGGCCCATCCCGGCGGGGGAGTGCACGGCGCCCCCGGCGCCAACGCCGCCCGCGCCGCGCTGCGCGCCCACCGCACCTCCGCCCTCGCGGGCGCCCAGCGCCTCCTCACCCGGCGGGACCGCACCGGACGCAGAAACTGAGCGCGCCGGCCGGCGGCCCGCCCGGACGGACCCGCCGGGTCCGATCACAGCGGCCGGGAAGGACGGCCGGCGCCCAGGAGAGAGGAGCGAAGCCGTGCCGAACAGTCCTCTGCTGGACCGGACCGTCGTGGTGACCGGTGCCGCACGCGGCGTCGGCGCCGCCCTCGCCCGGGAAGTCGCCCGGCGCGGGGCACGGCCGGCGCTCGTCGGACACGAGGAGGAACGGCTGGCGGACCTGGCCGCGCGCCTGCCCGGACCGGCCCTCGCCGTCGAGGCGGACGTGACCGACCTGCCGGCCCTGGAACGGGCCGCGCGGGAGATACGCCGCCGTCTCGGCACGCCGTCCGTCGTGATCGCCAACGCCGGGATCGCGCAGGGCGGCCTGTTCACCGCCACGGACCCCGCTGAGTGGCGCCGGGTCGTCGACGTCAACCTCACGGGCAGCGCCCAGACCGCCCGGGTCTTCCTGCCCGACCTGCGGGCCACGGCCGGCTACTACCTGCAGATCGCCTCCCTCGCCTCCCTCGGCGCGGCCCCGCTGATGAGCGCCTACTGCGCCTCCAAGGCGGGCGTGGAGGCGTTCGCGCACGCGCTGCGCCCCGAGGTCGCCGGCCACGGCGTCGCCGTGGGCATCGCCTATCTGAACTGGACCGACACCGACATGGTGCGCGACGCCGACGAGTACGCCGTCCTGCGCGAACTGCGCGGGCACATGCCGGGCCCGGCCCGGCGGGTGTACGGCGCCGAGGAGGTCGCCGCGCGGATCGTGCGCGGCCTGGAGCACCGGCGCACGGCCGTGTACGCCCCGCCGTGGCTGCGGCTGGTCCAGCCGGTGCGGGCCGTCCTGCCCCCGCTGGTCCTGCGCCGCGCCCGCCGCTCCCTGTCCCGCCTGGAAGCCGAGGGAGCGCTCCGCCCGACCGGCCCGCTCGGGGCCGGCGGCGAGGCCGACCGGGCGGCGAGCCGGCCCGCCCGCTGAACCGGCCCGGCACCACGATCCGCGCAGCCCGAGGACGGCGCCCATGCAGACGTTCCTGCCCGACCCCGACTTCCGGCGCTCCGCCCTGCTGCTGGACCGGCGCAGACTGGGCAAACAGCGCGTCGAGGCGCTCCAGGTGCTGCGCGGACTGACCGTTCCCGGCTACGGCTGGCGCAGGCACCCGGCGGTGCGGATGTGGCACGGTTACGAAGAGGCCCTGGTCCGCTACGGCCTGGAGATCTGCCGGGTGTGGCGGGAGCGGGGACACCAGGACAGCTGTGCCGCGTCCCTGGTCGCCGGATACGCCGGCTGCCGCCCCGGCGCCCCCGTGCGCGACCAGGCCGGGCTGGCCGCCGCAGCCGAGCTGCCGCCGTGGCTCGGGGACGCCGCCTTCCACCGCAGCCACCAGTCCGCGCTGGTCCGCAAGGACCGGGAGACCTACGCCGAGCTGTTCCCCGGCGTCCCCGACGACCTGCCGTACGTGTGGCCACCCTCGGACCGGGAGGGCCCGGCCGCATGACCGCGCGCGGCGTGGGCACCCGGGCGGACCCAGGAGCGGAGCGGAGGACGCCATGACCGGACACACCGGCGAGCCCTACGACCGGGCCCGCGACGAAGAGGAGCCCGGGGCGCACTCGGGCAGTGAGAGCCAGGCCCGCGAGCGGACGGTCCCGGGCACGGCGAGCGCGCGGGAGGGCTACCAGCCCGGGAGCGGCACGTCGGCCGGTGAACCGCTGCGCGGAGTCGGCGCGGAGGAACGCCGGCAGGCCGCTGCGGACGCCGGAACCGACGACGACCGGCCGCGGGGCGGTGAGGAAGGGGACCCCGGCCGGTAGCCGTCGGGAACGCACGCGGGACGGGCGCCGGGACGCGGACGGCGTGCGGCCACGCCGAACGGCTGTCGCGCGGCCACGCCGTACGGCCGTCGCCGGGCTCTACGGCCCGTCCTGCGCCGGACGCCGTACGACCAGGCCGCTCACCTCGAAGGTCATCTCGGTCGTCTCCGGCGCGGGCGGCGGGTGGTAGCGCCCGGCGCAGACCGAGAGGTTGACGATGAGGTAGGCGTGCCACCGGCGCCCCACGCCCCGCCGGTCCGCGAAGACCTGTGTGCCGTTCAGCCACCACACCACCGAGCGGCGCCCGAACTCGGTGCGCAGGTGCACCCAGGCGCCCGGCTGGACGGCGTCGTCGCGCAGGTACCGGTTGGCGTGGCGCACGTGGTTGGTGAACTCCAGCAGGTCCGGGTTGTCCGGGTGGTACTCGAAGACGTCGATCTCCTGGCCGCCGTCCCGCCAGGTCCAGATGGCCGGCCACGCCCCGGTCTCCGTGGGCAGCCGCACCCGTGCCTGAAGCACGTCGCCCGTCTCCAGGGTGAAGCCTTCGTCGCTGCCCTCGGTGGTCAGCAGACCGGTGTTCCAGTCGCCGTCCGGCCGGCGGGTGGCCCGGAAGACACCCGAGCGGCTGTGGTCGGCGTCGGCTACCAGATAGTCCAGCTTGTCGTCGTCCGGATTGACCGGGCCGTCGTCCGGATAGGCCGACGAGCGGCCCGCGACCCACTGCGCGGTGGAGCCGAAGTCGGCTGTGAACACGGTGTCGGTCGGGGGCGGGTCACGAGGAGCGGGCACGTGGGCGCCCGTGGTCGGTTCGTTCATGCCCGGTATTTCACCGGCGACGGACCGGACATGCGTCCGGGCCCGCTCACCTCGGCGAGTCTTACCCGTGTGAGTGAACAACGCGGTCCCGGAAGGGGAGCAGGGGGCCGTGGCAGGCCGCGCCCCGCCCTCAGCGCGCGACGCGGTGCCTCCTGCCGCCCCGGCGGAAGCGCATCGCGGCGTAGACGAGATCGAGGACGAGCACGACGGCTCCGATGACCAGCAGGTAGAACAGGCCGTGGACGGCGAATCCGATGATGCCCAGGACGACGGCGGCGAGGATCAGCAGCAGGAACACGATCATCGGCTTCTCCCTGGATCTCCCGGTGGTGCGGTGGGTCAGCGGCGGCCCAGACGCCGCTCGCCGCCGGCGCCCGGTGCGTACGGCAGCTCGTAGTGGGCGAAGACGGCCGGCTCCTCGGCGGCCGGCAGTTCGCCGTCGGTGTCGATCGACGGCGCCTTCTTGACCTGGTCCTTGCCGTAGGCGACCTTCAGGTAGCCCGGACCGACCCGGGCACCGTCGAGGGGGACGAAGGCCAGACGGCGACGGGTGGGCAGGCCCATGGTCACGGTGGCGAAGAACGGCTGGTCGGTGGCGGTGTCCACGTAGACGGACTCCAGCACGCCGATCTTGTGACCGTCCGTGTCGACGACGTCGTGATTGCGCCACTCGCGGATATCGGATGCCTCGAACATCGGAACCTCCTGTGCAGGGAGTACCCCTTCACGGCCCGGGGATGTCCGCTTGCGGCATGAAGTGCCCGGAAGGCGTACCGGACCGGGGCCGGCCGCTCGCCGCGCGCGACGCGCCGCCGGCCCCTCCGCCCCGGCCGGGGAGGATCAGGTCAGGGGCACGCCTTGAAGAACTCGATCAGCGCCTCGCTCACCTCGTCCGGGCGCTCCTGCTGGGTCCAGTGGCCGCAGCCCGCCAGCTTCACGGGCGGCCGCCACAGGCTGGGCATCAGCTTCGGGAGGCGCTCGATGAGTTCCGGAGTGCCGGGAAAGGCGGGGACCACGTCACGGTCGCCGTAGACGTACAGGGCCGGCCGGGTGACGACGGCGCCGTGCCAGGGAGCGGTCAGCTCCCAGTTGCGGTCCAGGTTGCGGTACCAGTTGAGGGCCCCGGTGAAGCCCTGGGCGAAGCTCTCGGTGAGCGCGTCGAGATCCTCCTCGGTGAACCACTCCGGCAGCACCTCGGGATCCGGCATGGTGGCGAGCCAGCCGCGCTCGGGATCGACCAGGGGCTGCAGGCCGGAACCGGCGCCGGGAGCGTCACCGGACGCCGTGTAGAAGAACTTGCGCAGCGCGGTACGGGTGTCCGCGGCGAACTCGGCGTCGGCGACACCGGGGCGGTCGAAGTAGTTCCAGTAGAAACGGCCGCCGAACATCTCGTCCATGGCGCGCAGCGGCGGACGCGTCCCCCGGAACGGCGGCGGCACGCTCAGACCGGCCACCCCGCGCACCATGTCCGGCCGCAGCAGCGCGGTGTGCCAGGCGACCGGCGCGCCCCAGTCGTGCCCGACGACGTACGCCTGCTCCTCGCCCAGCGCCTGGATCAGCCCGACGACGTCGCCGACCAGATGGAGGATGGTGTACGCGTCCACGGCCTCCGGGTGGTCGCTGCGCCCGTAGCCGCGCTGGTCGGGCGCGACCACCCGGAAGCCCGCCTCGGCCAGCGGGCCGAACTGGCGGTGCCAGGAGTGCCACGACTCGGGGAAGCCGTGCAGGAGTACCACCAGCGGGCCGTCGCCCTGCTCGGCGATGTGCAGCCGTACGCCGTTCACGTCCACCATGCGATGTTCGACCATGGGCACGAGGGTACGCGCCGTGATCCGCGGGCGGCGGCGCACGGTCCGGTGGCGGCCGGCTCCCCGGGCTCCGCGCCGCCGTGGGCGGCGACGGCTTGCCCAGGGCCGCCGGCCGGCCTCCCTGACCGCGGCGCCCGGTCCCACCGGCCGGTCAGACCCGCTGCCACAGCGCCGGTGTGTTCGGCGGCTCCCAGCCCGGCTGCGCCTGGTGCGTCTGCAGGCAGCGGTAGGTGGAACCGCCGTACGTCACCGTGGCGCCCGCCTGGTAGACGGTGCCGGCCGCCCAGGTGCCGCCGGGGTCGCCCGGGCCACCGGGGTCCTCCGGACCGCCGGGGCCGGTCCCGGTCGTGGCCAGGGTGAGGCCGTAGGACTGGAGGATCGGGTTGATCGGCTGGAAGTACGTCGTCCCGCCGCTCGTGCAGTTGCCCGAACCGCCCGAGGTGACGCCCTGCGCCTGGCTGCCCGAGATGAACGAGCCGCCCGAGTCGCCCGGTTCGGCGCACACCGACGTCCGGGTGACGCCGCTGACGGTGCCCTCCTGGTACGTCACGCTGGAGTTGAGCTGCTGCACCGTGCCGCAGTGCCAGCCCGTGGTGGAACCGGAGCGGCACACGGAGGAGCCCACCGTCGCCTGTGTGGAGCCCGCGACCTGGGCGCTGGAGCCGTTGACGTACGGCGTCGCGGTCCAGCTCGCGTTGGCCGCCACCCACGCCATGTCGTTGCCGGGGAAGACGGACGCCTGGAAGGTGCCCTGCGCCACCTGGTTGGAACCGGTGGTGGTGCTGCCGGCCCGCCCGCAGTGCCCGGCCGTGGCGAAGCCCTGCTGGGTGCCCCGGGTCACCGGGAAACCGATCGAGCAGCGGCTGCTGTTGCCGATGTAGTACGCGTCGCCGCCGCGCAGGTCGTACAGCGGCCGGGGGTGTTCGGCCGACTTCACGATCCGGGCGAGGGAGGCGTCGACGTGCGCCGCCGCGAGCAGGGAGCGGGCCGCGGCGGGCCGCAGTGCCTCCACCACCAGCGTGTTGGTGCGCACGTCGGTGTACCAGACCGGGGTGTCGGCGGTGGCGTGGTGGGCCGCGGCGCGGTCCACGCGCGCCTTGGCGGCGTCCAGCGCGGCCAGGGAGTGGTCCACGACGACCACGCGGGCGCCCCGCGCCCGGATCGCCGGCGCGTCGGCCGGGTCCGTCGTGGCCACGGTCAGCGTCTCCGACTCCGGACCGCTCACCCAGGCGCCGGCGAAGTCCGCGCCCAGCGCGGCCCGCAGCCGGCCGGCGCCGGCCCCCGCCTCGGCCTCGTTGGCGAGCCGGTGCTCCGCCTGGCGCCGGTCCAGACCGAGGTCCCGCTGGAGCGCGCCGAGGAGCGCGGGCGGCGCCGCGTCGGTGCGGAGCGTCCCGGCCGCCGTCGGCGGGGCGGGCGGGACGGCGGCCTGGGCGCTCGCGGAGCCGCTGAGCCCGGCCACGAGCAGGGCGCCCGCCGCCGCGGTGGCGGCGCACGCGGCTCTGAGGTGTCGTTGGAGCATGCGGAGGTCTCCTCGGATTCGGTGGGGTGCCGAAACCGTAGGGAGATCCCGCCCCGGCCCGTAAGACGTCGGCCGACCCCCTGCCCCCGTGTTATGGCCCCGGCCCGTGCGCCGGTGGGTCAGGACGCGAGACCGGCGCGGCGGCGGACCGCGGTCTGCGGTTCCGCGCGCCGCGCGAGCCAGCGCGCGTAGCTGTCGCTGCGGGCCGCCGCGCCGGCGTGCGCCGTGCGGGCCTGGGCCAGCACCGTCGCCGCGGTCTCCGCCCGCTGCCCGGCCGGATGCCAGCCCAGCAGGTGCCGCCACACCAGCGGCGTCCCGGCCAGCGGACGGGTGGTGAGCCCGGGCGTCGGCGGGAAGGTGGCCCGGCACAGGCCCACCGCCCGGCCCACCTGCACCAGATGGACGCAGGACGCGGTGTCCGTCTCGTACATGCGCCGGGGCGTGAAACCGGCCCGGGCGCAGGCCACGGTGAAACAGTCCCCGAAACAGCCGTCGCCCGGGACGCACGCCCACTCCTCGTCCGCGAGCGCGGTCAGGTCCACCTCCCGGCCACGGGCGAGCGGATGGCCGTCGGGCAGCATCACGAAGACCGGGTCGACGGCGATCTGCTCCCAGACCAGTTGCGGCGCGTCGGGCGGCGCGGCGGAGCCGCAGACGCCGGCCAGCGCGAAGTCCAGGCGCCCTTCCGCCAGCAGTTCCGCGAGTTCCCGCTCCGACCAGGACGTGCAGGTGGTCACCGTGGTGTCCGGCACGGCGTCCGCGAGCCGGTCCACCAGCGCGCCCAGCAGCGGCCCGTGCGTGCCGCCGAGCCGCAGCCGCAGCCCGTCGCGCCGGGTACGCGCGAACCGGGCCGCCTCCCGCTGGAGTTCGCTGACCGCGGGCAGCACGATCCGGGCGCGCTCCAGGACCAGCTCACCGAGAGCGGTGGCCCGCACGCCGTAGCGCCCGCGCTCGAACAAGGCACCGCCCAGGGCCCGTTCGATGCGCCTGAGCTGCGCGCTCAGCGCCGGCTGGGCGAGGCCGAGCGCGGTCGCCGCCTTGGTCAGACTGCCCGCTTCCGCGATGGTTCGGATGGTCTTGAGATGCCGCAACTCCAGCTCCATGAGGGGAGCTTGCGGTGCGGGCGGGCCCGGGGCAAGGGGTTGGTACGGACCAGTGGGAGCGGGGAGGTGCCGAAGGCGCTGTTCCCCGGCGTCCCCGGCCCGTGGCAGGGTCACCGACGAGATTGGTCTGTACCTGACCCGCGCCCGTACGGCACCGACGAGCGACCCGGCAGGTCGCAGAGAGGGGAGCACGACCGATGCGCAGCACCACCGTGTTACCGGGAACCCACGGCGCGCCGCCCGCGGCCGGCGACGTGCCCCTGCACCGCCTGGAGGTGACCGGGCCGGGGGCCGTGCCGTTCGCCGCCGGCTCCTTCGAGACCGTGGGACCGCTGTCCCGCTGGGACCGGCCGCACCGGCACACGTTCTACGAGATCGTCCACGTCAGCGCCGGCTCCGGCACCCACGTCGTCGACCTCGCCCGCTGGCCGCTGCGGCCGCCGCACCTGGCGGTGATCCTGCCCGGCCAGGTGCACCACTGGGAGGGCGGCCGGGGGCCCGAGGGCACCCTCGTGCTCTTCACCGACGACTTCCTGGTGGACCACCCGGGCGACCGCGAGGTGCTGCGGGAACTCGGCGAGCGCTGCTGGTTCGGCCTCGACCCCGAGCAGGACCGGTCCATGCGGCGGCTGATCTCCGAACTCGTCGCGGAGTACCGGCAGCGGGCTCCCGGGCACGAGAGCGTCCTGCGCTCGCTGCTCCACGTGCTCGTCGTACGCGCCGCCCGGCTGCCGGGCCGTACCGCCGCCGGCCGCGACCCGCGCGCCCAGGGCCGGCCGGCCGCCGTGGCCGAGGCGTTCGCCCGGCTGGTCTCCCGCCCCGAGGCGGCGGGCTGGTCCGTACGGCAGTGCGCCGACCGGCTGGGCGTGACGCCCCACTACCTCACCCAGGCCGTACGGACCGCGACCGGCAGGCCGCCCGGACGGCTCCTCATCGAGGCGCGCGCCTGCCAGGCGCAGCGGTTGCTCGCCCACACCGAGCTGTCGGTGCGGCAGATAGCCGCCCGCACCGGATTCACCGACCCCGCCTACTTCAGCCGGTTCTTCCGGCGGGAGACCGGCACCAGTCCGGGCGACTTCCGAAAACACCACAGCCGCCCTCATCAGTCCCTCGCGGCCCCGCCGGCCCGCGCCTAGGTTCGTTGCCGATCCGCCCCCACAGGAGGAGGAGACATGGACGGAGCAGGTACCCACGGCGCCGACGGCGACGGCACGCAGGCGCGGGACGACTCGGGCACGCCCCGGCTCGTCGGACGCAAGACGGTGCTGCGCGCGGCACTCGCGGCCACCGCCGCGATCCCGCTCGCCCTGACCGGCGGCCCCGCCCTCGCCCGCACCCTGGCCGCGAGCGGCACGGCGCCCGAACTCACCCCGTCGTGCGACGACGGCGACGACCCCACCCCGGAACAGATCGAGGGACCCTATTTCAAGCCCAACTCACCGCAGCGCACCAGCCTCCTGGAGCCGGGCCTGCCCGGCACCCGGCTCACCGTGACCGGCTATGTCTTCGGCCGGGCCTGCCAGCCGCTGGCCGGCGTCCTGCTGGACTTCTGGCAGGCCGACGGCAACGGCGCCTACGACAACACCGGGTTCCGGCTGCGCGGCCACCAGTTCACCGACTCGCGCGGCTCCTACGCGCTCACCACGATCGTGCCGGGTCTCTACCCGGGCCGCACCCGCCATCTCCACGTCAAGGTGCAGGCCCCCAACCGGCCCGTCCTGACCACGCAGTTGTACTTCCCGAACGAGCCCCGCAACAACACCGACACCATCTTCGACCCACGGCTGCTGATGACCGTGCGCGACGGCAGCGGCGGCCGGGAGGCGGCGTTCGACTTCGTCCTCGACGTGGCGCAGGGTCCGGGCCCCGGGCCCGGTCCCACACCGCCCGGCGGCACCTGGGCGGCGGGCACGGCCTACCGGGCGGGCGACCAGGTCACGTACGGCGGGCGCGGCTACGTCTGCCTCCAGCCGCACACGGCCCAGCCGGGCTGGGAGCCGCCGGTCGTGCCCGCTCTGTGGCGGGCCGGCTGAGCGGCTGTCACCCGGGCGCCGCGCCGGCTTCGAGGGGGGACCGGCGCGGCGCCAGCCCGCGCCCTGGCACGGCCGGCCGTTCCGCTGACGAGCCCGTGGCCCGCGGCGAGCGGCCGGCCGAGGAGGTCGAGGGGACTCTTGGGCAGTCCGGCCATGTCCGCGTACGTGGCGGTGAGCGCTACGCGGCGGCTCAGCGCGATGTACGCGTCACTGGCTCCGGGCTTCAACAGGCCCCGGGAGAACTTGACGGCCTGGGCGGTCATGAACACGCCGTCGTCGGTCCTCTTCCGCTCCTTTGACCGCCAGCGTGCCCGGCTCGAACCGCCGGGCGGGCCAGGCTACTTCAGCCGCTTGGCGACCGCCTTGACGAGGTCGGTGCGGGCGACCTTGAGGGCGAAGTGCCGGGGGGAGCCGGGAAGCGGGCGGGCGTACCAGGGCAGGGCCAGGCGGCGCCACTTGGCGGGGGGCAGGTCCGCGGGCAGCGCGGGCAGCGGTGAGGTCCACCGTCCGAGCCGCAGCTCCGCCGTCCAGACCCCGGCCCGGAGGGTGCCGACCGGCACGCGGACGCGGAAGGCGCCGTCGGCGGAGACCTCACGGACCGCGCAGGCGACCGTGGCGCCGGTGCCGTCCGTCAGGGCCAGCACGAGCGAGTCCGCCGGGTACGCGGCCACTTGCAGCCGCCCGCTGACGCACAGCTCGGCGGGCGAGCCGTCGGCCCAGCGGACGTCCTCGACGCGCAGCAGCGGCCGTACCTTGTGCTTGATCTCGCCGAGGTCCACCGTGAAGTTGCCGTACGGCTTGGTGGTGTAGAGCGTGACGGCCCGCGGGTCCTCGCCGTCGCCGAGGACGAGGGTGACGGGAGCGCCCGGGACGTTCTCGGCGCGCTTGCTGCCGATCCGGACCTCCTTGCGCAGCCCCTGGGCGCCGACCGCGAGGGAGATGTCCCACAGCCCGTCGGCGAGCGGCTTGCCGTCCGCGGCGGTGGAGAGGTCGACGGCGGCCTCGAACCCGGCGAGGTCGTACGCGTACCGGCCCTCGTCCTGGTCCGCGCCGAGTCCCGGCGTCGGCGTGTGCGTCACGGGCAGCCGGTACTCGGCCTTGCTGTCGCGCTCGCGCAGGACCAGCTCGGTGCCCACCTCGCGGGTCTCCACGCGGTGCAGATAGGCGTGTCCGGCCAGGTGGAGCGTGCCGCCGTCCAGCTCGGCGCGGGTGACGCGGTGGCGGACGCCCAACTGCGCGGTAACGTCGTAGCACTCGTCGGGGACCGCGCGCTCGGGGTCGCGCAGGAACGGGTAGCGGGCGAGCGCCCGGCCGTCCTCGATCAGGAGCGGGGTGGCGACCTTGGTGCGGGCCAGCTGCCTCTCGAACGCCACGAGCTCCAGCACCTCGTCCAGCATCCGGTGGCGCACGAGGTGCAGCCGCAGCCGGGCCATGGCCGAGAGCTGGGCGTTCATGCCCTCGTGCCACAGCGGCTCGATGATCTCCGCGAGCCGGTCCAGCGTCTTGTGCTGGGTCTCACGGGGCTCGTAGGCGAGGTGGCCGGCGAGCATCTGCTGGACTTCCACGGTCAGGTGCCGGTGCGCGAGGTGGTCGCGGCCCGGGCCGGGCGGCACGTTCTCCAGGATCAGGTCGACCATGCGCGGCAGGAACCTGAGGCGCCGCTGCGAGCCCTTGAGCCGGCGGGTGATGTTGCCGTCGTCGTCGCGCTGCACCCAGAACAGGCAGTCGTAGTCGGCGACCACGGAGATGCCCGAGGCGTGCAGATAGGCGGCGCCGACGAACAACTGGTCCTCGCCGATGGCCAGGTCGGTCGGGAAACGCAGCCGGTGCCGCTCCAGCAGGTCGCGGCGGAACAGCTTCATCGGGTTGAGCGTCCAGTAGACGCGGGAGGAGAACACGTCCGTGCGCGGCTGGTTGCGCTGGAACATCGACGTGGGCGCGCCGCGCCCGCCGACGCCGACCATCTTGCCGAGGACGACGTCGGTGCCGTTCTCCTCGGCCATGCGCACCATGCGTTCCAGGGCCTCGGGGCCGAGGTGGTCGTCGGCGTCCAGGAAGAACACGAACGTGCCGGTGGCGTGGTCGAGACCGGCGTTGCGCGGGGCGGACGGGCCGCCGGAGTTCTCCTGGTGGAAGACGCGCAGCAGCTCCGGGTACAGGCCCTGGAGGCGGTCCAGCTCGGCGGCGGTGCCGTCCGTGGAGCCGTCGTTCACGACGATCACTTCGAGCCGGTCACGGCCGATGCTCTGGTCCGCGACGGAGGTGATGCAGCGTGTGAGGTACGGCATCGCGTTGTACGCGGCAATGATGACCGAAACAGTGGCGCCGGGCATGAATGTGCACTCCAAAAATACCGGGCAACCCCAATCCATGGAGTGTTCCGGTCTCTCCCATGGAAGCCTTTTACGCACGGGGAGCTTCTAGGTTGCGGTGAACATATCATGGACACCGGGTGTCGGGGGAATGGCTGCCTGGTCAGGGGCCTAGGAGGCCGGGAGACCGCGGGGCGGGATGCCACAGCTCGGAGGGTCGCTGCTCGGAGCGTCGCCGGCCGGTGTGCCGCCGGTCGGCTCGTGCGCGGGGAGTTCCGTGTGGCCCTCGGACCAGTGGTTGACCCAGCCGCAGTTGCCGCAGGCGTATCTGCCGTTCACTCCGGAGATCTCCGTGCCGCACCGGCCGCAGCCCGTCGTCGTGATCTCCTGGCCTTCGAGGAACGCCGCCGCGGAGGCCGCGGTCCGCGCGTCCGTCGCCGGCGTGGTCCCTTTCCGCGTCCCAGTCACACCACCGAGCCTAACCGCGCGGACGGCACGGCGGCGGAACCCGGCGCCGGGAGCACGCGTCACGGTGCGTACCGGCAGTGTTGCGGGCGGACAGCGGTACGGACCGCGGGCTGCGTGCCCGTGGTCCGTACCGTGGCGACGGGGCCGGCCTGGGGAACCGGGCCCTGTCGTCGCGCGGGCTCAGCCCGCCTTGTTCAGCTCTGCCTTGTCCAGCCGGGCGAGGGCCTTGGTGAGGCCGTTGGCCCAGAGCTGGTTGACCCGGGAACGCTCGGTGGTGTTCGGGTAGCGGTTGGTGCAGGACGGGCCGGGGCCGCCGCCCGACATCAGCTCGCTGCACGGACCGCTGTAGTGGTCGGGCAGGCCGAGCACGTGACCGGTCTCGTGGGCGGTGACGCGGATGGAGTCGTACTGCTGGTTCTGCGCGTAGTCCAGGAAGATGTAGCCCCGGCCGTGGCCGTCGGTGGAGGCGTAGGACCCGCGCGAGTCGTTGCCCTCGTAGTAGGTGAAGTCGGCGCTGCCGGTGGTCGCCTGGAGCTTGACGTTCGACACGGAGCTGTTCCAGATCGAGGCGGAACTCGATATCTGGGAGCGGAAGCTGGGAGCCTGGGAGGCGTTGTAGTAGACGGTCACCGCCTTCAGGGAGGGCTGGTCGGCCTGCCGCTCGGCGACCGAGTTCAGTACGGCGTCGAAGAACGCCTTGGTGTCGGCGCTCTCGGTGGTGCCGACGTAGCCGACGGTGGCGGTGCGGGCGGGTGCGGCGGTGGTGTCCTGGGCGCTCACCGGGCTCGCGGTGCCGAGCGCGGCCGCGGCCAGCCCGAGGCCGAGCGCCGCGGTCAGCAGTCTTCCGGAGGTCTTCGATCCGACGCTGGTTCGGAACGACGCCATGGGGGGCTCCTTCTCGTCCTGTGGGGTTGAACGATCGGTCGCCAGTGAGTCTCGGGCAGCCTGAGGCGGAGGGGGATGATGGCATCTGGGGATAGCGCCGGGCTATCAGCGGCCGACTCGTCCCCTTTCATTGGAACTTGAACATCTGGTGTCGCCTTCCCTGCCGCCCTACGCTCCCTTCATGGAATTCGAGGTGAGGCACCTGCGCGTTCTCTGCGCCATCGCGGACACCGGCAGTCTGCACAAAGCGGCACGGGAACTCGGCCTGGCGCAGCCCTCGTTGAGCGCTCAGCTCCGGCGGATCGAGCGAGCGCTCGGCGCCCAGCTCTTCGTGCGCGCCCGGACCGGCTGCCGGCCCACCCCGCTGGGTCTTGCGGTGCTGAGCCGGGCCCGGCCGCTGCTGGCGGAGTTCGGGGCGATCGTCACCGAGACCAGGGCGGCGGCCGCCCGTGCCGCCGGCGGGTTCCAGCTACGCCTCGGCGCCACGGCGAGCAGGGCCATACCGGGCTGGCTGCGGCTGCTCAGGGCACGCCGTCCCGGGATCGAGCCGACGCTCCAGATGAGCGTGTCCGCCAACGCCCTGCTGGGCATGGTCGCCGCCGGCCGGCTCGACATGGCCTTCGTGCACGAGGTCGAGGGCACTCCGCTGCGCGTCCCGCCCGGTCTGTGCCTGCGGGTACTGGTCGAGCGGGAACCGCAGTTCGTCACGCTGGCCGCGGACCATCCGGCGGCGCCACGGCGGGAGGTGCGCCTCGCCGACCTGGCCGGCGACCGCTGGATGGTCGACTCCACGGTCGACGGGGAATGGGACGCGCTGTGCCGGGTGCTGCGCGCGGCGGGCCTGAACTCCGAGATGCTGCACGGCGATTACCTCACCGCCTACTCGCTGGCCGCGACCGGCGAGGTGGTCACGGTGAGCCAGCCGACCGCCCACCCCCGTCCCGATCTCGCGATCCGCCCGCTGGAGGGCGACCCGATCGGGGTACGGCTGCTGGCGGCGGCCCGCACCGAGGAGGAACTCGACCTCGCCTACCCGGAGTTGGAGGAGGCGTACTGGGCGGTGGCGCACGAGGCGCCGGCCTACCGGGAGTGGCTCGTGCGCGCGCGTGCCTGCGGTGCGCCGGACCCCGCCGCCCGGCAGCGCGAGCCGTGCCCGGGCAAGCACCCGGCGGGCCACCGGCACGAGCACCGCACCGCGCGCACGGCACCGGAGCCGCGCCAGCGCCCGGTGGCGGTCGACCTGGGAACGGGATAGGGCCCCGCCGGGCGGACGCGGAGGTGCGCGGACCGGCGGCGGCTCACGCGGCCGTGTGGCCGTGCAGGTAGGGACTGATGTGCCGCGGGTCCCGGGTGCAGGGCACGACGGCGTGCAGCACCTCCAGGGTGCGTTCGATGATGTCGGTACGGTCGTTGACGACCCAGGACAGGTGCTGGGCGCCGAAGAACGCGGAGACCAGGACCCGGGCCAGGGCGTCGGGGGGCGTCTCGTGCGCCAGGTCGCCCGTGGCCCGCGCGCTGTGGAGCCAGGCGGATATCAGGGTGGTGTACTCGTCGAACGGCACGGGGAGTTCGGCGTCGATCAGGCCTCTCTCGATCTCCAGTCGCGCCCCGGCCTTCATCAGCGGCTCGTCGCGCAGCGCGGCGGCGGTGCGCAGCAGCAGTTCCGCCACGGAGGCCACGGGAGGCAGGGCCAGCCGGGCGACGGCGTCGGAGATGGCGGGCAGACGGGTGTAGAACTCGGCGGTGACGGCGAGGGCCAGGTTCTCCTTGTTGGCGTAGTGAAAATAGACGGCACCCTTGGTCATTCCGGAGAGTTCGGCCACGTCATGCATGGTTACGGCCGGGTAACCCCGTTCGGCGAACGCACGAGCGGCGGCAAGCAGGATTTTGTCCCGGGACCGTACCGCGCGTTCTTGTTTGAGTTCTTTGGACGGCGTGGACGGGGTGTGGCCCGGGTTGTGGTTGCGGGGAAGTTTCACGAAGGCCTCCCGTGCCTCGTACTGGTGATCAACGACGCGTCGCCTTGGCGTGCCTCCAGAGCAAACCTTCTCAAAAAACGGTGGGCACCGGCGGCGGCCCTACGCCCGCGACCGTCTCGATACGGGACCGGGAAGGTGTGCGGGCGGGACACGGAGCGCCGCGCGCGGAGCCTGCGGCGGCTGTGACGCGGTAACGGACGGCCATCAGTGTGAACCCCGTACTCCCAGGTGGCGGAAAACCGTCCTATGCATACCGGAACGAGCCTCCCGGGAAAAGGGCGGCGGCGCTCCGCACGGCGCATCGGCCGGCGAGGTGGGCGCGTAAGGGCGAGGGCGGCCGGACTGCATACGGGAAGGTCACGTCCGGCCCGGGCCGGATCGGGGCCCGGCGCCGGGCCCCGCGGACCCGCGTGGTCCGGACGGCTCTCGCTAAGCCTGCCGGCATGGCTCGGGCCGGCGCTCGCGCCGGGCGGGAAGGGCCGGCTGTCCGGCGCCCAGGGCCTGACACCAGGTCGTGCACAGCAGTTCGCCGAAGCGGTCCATGCGGCATTCGGGCGTCGAGTAGTAGACGCCGAACATCAGCGCGAGCAGCAGGGTGGCCAGCCGTTCGGGCTCCGCGGTCGCGAGCGGCTGGTCCTGCTGCCGGGCCTCGGCCATCAGGTTCACGACGCTGCCGCACAGGTCGTGCGCCACCCGCGGCAGCCGGCCGTGGGCGCGCGCGTCCTCGCTCACGAGGTGGAAACCGGCACGGAAACGCGGATCCGACTGCAGCCGTTCGGCCAGGCCGGCGGCCAGGAGGCCCAGTTTCTCCACCGGTGACGCATCGGCTTGTTCGGCCTGCCGCAGCACGTCCCGCCAGGTGTGCTCGAAGGGTCCGGTCAGCGCCTCGGCCAGCAGCCGCTTCGACGCGAAGTGCGCGTACAAGGCGCCCTTCGTCATCTGGACTTCTTGGGCGACACGATGGAGATTCGCCCCCGCATAACCGTGCCGGACGAACTCGGCTGCCGCTGAGTCCAGCAGTAACTCGTGAGTTCTGCGTGCTCTGTCTTGCTTGACCACGGTGCCCCTTCGTACTCCAGGAAAGATCCAGGAACCACCCCCAGGAAATCCTTTCTTAACGTCGTGGTGGCTCACAAGCGAAGTCGACCGAGCTGTCCGAAACCGACACAGGTTCCCTCCGGTTGTATAGGACTGGGTCTTGTCCAGGTAAAGCAGGACCCGCTCGCTGGCCGGATATCGCTGTTCCCCTGCGGCCCCGGCGCCCGCGCCCGCACACCACCGTCCGGACGGCCGGAGCGACCGCCGGACCACGTGCACGACGGCCCGGCCGCCCCGCGTTCCCCGGCTTCCACGGACACGGCGGCCCCTTGCCGCGCACCTGCCTGCCGGTCCGTTCCCGCAGGTCGCCGGGGGAGGTTGGAAAGTCGTCAACCGGTCTCAAGAATTTGACGTTTGAGAAGGTATTTTGTCTCGGGGTTGATTGCGCATATGCACCGTGAACCACACCATCGACCGGTGCGCACGATGCGAGGGGGAGAGGTTTCAACATGCCGTCGGGCACCTTAGGCGCAACTTCGATCGACACCTATGAGTTCCGGGCCTTCGCCGAGGAGGTCTTCGAACCGCTCCAGCGCGCGGACCAGCGCCGCTGGGCTCATGCGTATCTCGGTGCCCTGCTGAGTGTGCCGGGCAAGAAGACGCTGCAACGGCTGGCGAAGGAGGTCTCGCCCGCACCCGCCGCCGCCCACGGGCTGCAGCAGTTCATCAACGCCAGTCCCTGGGACTGGGGCCCGGTCCGGCGCAGCCTGGCGCGGACCGTGGTCTCCCAGGGGATGCCCCGCGCCTGCACCGTGGCCGAACTCACCATTCCCAAACGGGGCGTGCACTCCGTGGGCGTGCACCGCCGCTTCGACGCGGAACTGGGACGTACCGTCAACTGCCAGCGCGCGATGGGCCTCTTCCTGGCCGTCGAGGGCGGCTGCGTACCGGTGAACTGGAGTCTGCTGCTGGAGGAGTCCTGGTGCGCGGACAAGGAACGCCGGGCGCGGGCCCGCATCCCGGCGTCCGTCACGGCCCGCCCCGCCTGGAAGCACATCCTGGACTTCGCCGCCGACATGGCGGTGAACCCCGGCCTCACGGGCATTCCCTGGGTGCTCGACCTGCGCCGGACCCCGGACGCCAGAGCCGTCGTTGAGGGACTGGCCCGGCGCGGGCTGGACTTCGTCTGCGAGGTCGGCGCGGCCGAACCCGTCCTGCCGGCCTCCGCCGTGGCCTCCGCCGCCGGCCTCGGCGAGCTGATGGCGCGCAGCCCGGTGCGTCAGCCACAGGTCGTGATGCGCCAGGCGGCCACGGGCCGGCTGGAACGGCTCACCGTCCACCTCGGGGACATCCGGCTGCCCGGCCGGGCGGGAGAACAGTCCGGCGGACAGCGGGTCTACCGGGCCCTGGCGCGCCCCACCGGCGTCGGCCGGCAGGGCGCACGCTACTGGATCACCAGTCTGACCGACTGGCGGGCGGAGGAGGTGCTCGCCCTGACCCGCCACGCCGCCGCCGAGTCGGCCGTCCGTGACCTCGGCCTGTTCGGCGTACAGGACTTCGAGGGCCGGTCCTTTCCCGGCTGGCACCATCACATGACGATGGCGTCCGCCGCCCACGCCTTCGCCCGCCTGCACGCGCAGCGCCGCGCGCCGGCCCTCGCCGCAGCCCACAGCGTCTGCGCCTGACGGGCGACGCGGACGGCCCCGAACCGCCCTGCGACTTCCGCAAGTCGAGGTTGCTCCCGGCAACGGCCAGCGCCAAGAATCGCCGTGGATCCGGGCGTCACAGCCCCGCCTTCCCGGACCATCCCGTTGTTCGATCCCACCATCCGCCTCCTTGCGTACCTTTCGGTACGTAAGTTGTAGTACTGACGAATGGAGACTGTCGTGAGTACAGCCGGCGCCGCAGGCGACATATTCCGCCCGCCGCCCTCCGGGCAGACCCAGGACTGGCTGACGCGCGTGGAGAAGCTCGCGCCGGTCATCGAGGAGAACCGCGAGCGTGCCGAACGCGACCGGGTCACCCCCCGCCCCGTGTTCGAGGCGCTGCGCGACGCGCGCATCCCGCGGATGTGGGTGTCCAGGCAGTTCGGCGGCGAACAACTGTCCATCGAGACCGGCTCGGCCGTCATCCAGGCCCTCGCCCGGCTCGACGCCTCCATCGCCTGGCAGATGGGTGTCCAGGGCGCCATCGGACGGCTGTCGGACTACCTGCCGGAGAGCACGGCGCGCACCCTCTTCCAGGACAGCGACGGCCTGGTGGTGGGCGGCGTCAACCCGTCCGGCCATGCCGAGGCGGTCGAGGGCGGCTATGTGCTGAGCGGCGAGTGGGCCTTCGCCAGCGGCTCGGCCCACGCCGACTGGCTCGTGTGCGCCGCCCACGTCACCGACGGCGGCACGGTCCGCCGCACCGCCGCCGGCCCGGCCCTGCGCATGCTGTTCATACCGCGCTCGGACGCCGACATCCGCGACACCTGGTACACCGTCGGCCTGCGCGGCACCGGCAGCAACCACTACCACGTGGACCAGGTGTACGTGCCCGAGGAGTTCACCGTCGACGGCGCGGACATGCACCGCCCGCCCGCCGACCGCCCGGCCCGGGCGTACCCGATCGGCTACTACGACTTCGGTCCCTTCACCTCCGCCTCCACCGCCCTCGGCGTGGCCCAGGACGCCGTCGCCGACTTCAAGGCGCTGGCCGCCCGCAAGACCGCCACCGGCGCCTCGAGCAGCCTGGCCACCAGCCACACGGTCCAGGAGAAACTGGCCCGGGCACAGGCGGAGGTGCACATCGCGGAGACCCTGCTCGCCCACGCCGCGGCACAGGCGACCGCCCACGGCACCGACGGCGGTGACGCGCTGACCGCGCTGGTCCGGCTGACCGCCGCGACCGTCGCCGAGAAGGCCGTGGCCGCGGTGGACTCCCTGTTCACCCTGGCCGGGGCCACCTCCGTGTACGCGACCAGCCGGCTGGAACGCTGCTTCCGCGACGTCCACTCGGCCACGAAGCACATCACGCTCTCCCCGATGCACTTCGAGACCGTCGGGCAGTACCTGCTCGGCGGAGACCTCGTGATGCGGCGCTGACGGACCCGCCGCAGCTCAGCCGGCCACGGGCGCCCCGGCGCCCGGCCGGCCCCCCGGACCCGCACGACCGACCGACCTCACGCCCCACCACATGACGAGGACTGACTCATGCAGACGATGAAGGCCGTGCAACTCCTCGCCCCGCGCAAGACGGTGCTGGCCGACCTCCCCGTCCCGTCCACTCCGGCGGACGGACTGCTGATGAAGACACGCTGCGTGTCGATCTGCTCCACCGACATCTCCTTCTTCGAAGGCCACCTCTTCCCCTCCGAGTACCCGGTGATCCTCGGGCACGAGTACCTCGGCGAGATCATCGACATCGGCCCCGAGTTCGACCAGAAGGGCGCCGGCGTCGAGGTCGGCGACCGGATCGTGTACTGGGGCCAGACGGACTTCGGCGGCTTCGCCGAGTACCGCACCGTCCGGCCGATCTTCTCCGGCCAGGTCAAGGAGGACGTGTTCCGCGCCGACCGCGACTTCAACGACGACCACCACGCCGCCGCCGTGAAGATCCCGCAGGACATGAGCGACCTCGAAGCCTCCTTCATCGAGCCGGTGACCGGCGCCCTGCGCTCGGTGCTGTCCAACCCGCCGCGGATCGGCGACCGGGTCCTCATCATGGGCACCGGACCGATCGGCGTCATCGCAGGCAGCATCATCCGGCGGCTCCTGGCGCCCAACTCCGTGGTCTCGGTGGACTCCAACCCGGCGCGCAACGCCTTCGCGGAAGAACAGTTCTCCCAGCGGGCCTACCTGCCCGACGAACTGATCGAGACGGTCGACGACGGCACCTTCGACTACGTCTTCGACGCCCTGCCCACCGTCAAGGTCGACGACGAGACCAAGGACCCGCGGCGCGTCGCCATGCGCAAACTCAAGGCCGGCGGCCGCTACGTCCTCTACGGCGCCTCGCAGGAGATGCAGAAGTTCGACACCTGGCTGATGCTCGCCAAGGGCATCACCATCCGCTCCGCGCCCTTCGACGTGACCAGCTTCCCCATGCACAAGACCGCCAACGTCATAGCCTCCGCCATGCAGATGCTGCGCTCGGGCGTGGTGGACGGCCGGGCCCTGCTGTCGACCGTGCACCGGTTCGACGACTACGACGGACTGGTGGACATCTTCGAGAACTACCGCTCCACCACCGACCTCAAGACCATCGTCGACTTCCGCAGATGAGACCACAGCCCATGGACGCGGCCGAGGCGACACCCGGCCCCCAGGGGACCGCGGCCGGCGCGGGGCTCGTCGTGGTGGCCAACCGGCTGCCCGTGAGCCTGGAGACGGACGGCACCGACGGCGGCCGGCGCTGGCGCCGCAGCCCCGGCGGCCTGGTGAACGCGCTGGAGCCGTTCCTGCGCACGCACCGGGGTGCCTGGGTGGGCTGGACCGGCACCGCGGCGGATGACACCACCCCGGCCCACGCCTGGCACCACGACGAACTCCTGCTCTATCCGGTCGCGTTGACCGCCGACGAGGTCGACGGCTTCTACGAGGGCTTCTCCAACGCGACCCTGTGGCCGCTCTACCACGACGTGATCATGCCGCCCCGCTACCGCCGTAGCTGGTGGGACGCCTACGTCCACGTCAACCGCAAGTTCGCCCAGGCCACCGCGGACATCAGCGGCCACGGCGCCACCGTCTGGGTGCAGGACTACCAGTTGCAGCTGGTGCCGGCGATGCTCCGGCAACTGCGGCCCGACCTGCGGATCGGCTTCTTCCTGCACATCCCGTTCCCCCCTGTCGAGCTGTTCATGCAGGTGCCCTGGCGCACCGAACTGGTCCGGGGCCTGCTGGGCGCCGACCTGATCGGCTTCCACCGGCCGGGCGGAGCCCGCAACTTCCAGTGGCTGGCCCGACGGCTGGCCGGGGTGCGGGTGGAACGGGCCGTATCGGACGTCGGCGACGACCCCGGGCTCCTCAGCGTCGCGGAGCCCACCGCCCGCCGGGGCGTGAAGGTGGGGGCGTTCCCCATCTCCATCGACGCGGCCGGACTCGACCGGCTGGCCCGGCGCGCGGACGTCCGCACCCGGGCGGAACAGATCCGCGCGGAACTCGGCAACCCCCGCAAGATCGTGCTGGGCGTCGACCGGCTCGACTACACCAAGGGCATCGACATCCGGCTGCGCGCGCTGCACGAACTGCTCACCGAGGGCCGGGTCAGCGCGGACTCGACCACGATGGTGCAGATCGCCACGCCCAGCCGGGAGCGTGTCGAGCACTACCTGCGCATGCGCGAGGACATCGAACGCACCGTGGGCCGCATCAACGGCGAGTTCGGCCGGGTCGGCCGCCCGGCCGTGCACTACCTGCACACCTCGGTCGGCCGCGAGGAACTCGCCGCCCTGTACCGCGCGGCCGACGTCATGCTCGTCACCCCGCTGCGCGACGGGATGAACCTCGTCGCCAAGGAGTACGTCGCCTGCCGCTACGACCTGCAAGGCGCCCTCGTGCTCAGCGAGTTCGCCGGCGCCGCGGCGGAACTGACCAGCGCCTACCAGGTCAATCCCTACCATCTGGAGGAGGTGAAGTCGGGCCTGGAACAGGCCCTGTCCGTCACGCCGGACGAGGCGGGACGCCGGATGAGCGCGCTGCGCGAGCAGGTCCTCACCCATGACGTGGGCCACTGGGCCCAGTCCTTCCTGAGCGCGCTCGGAGACCGCCCACCGGCCGAGGAGCCGGTCAGACGAACGGCTTGACCGGCCGAGCGCCTCGCCGGACGGCCGCCTCGCCGGGCGGCCGTAGTCCGGCAGGACGGCCGCCACCCGGCACGATGGCCGCCCCCGGCAGGACAACCGCCCCTGGCAGGACGGGTCGTAGTCCGGCAGGACGGTCGTGGTCCGGCCACGGACGCACCGGCGGCACCGGGTGCTCCGGACGCACCGAGTCGCTTCGCGGTGCACGTTTCCGGCGGTCCGGTCCCGGACACACGGTCCCGGCCCGGACCGCCGTGCCGTCCGCGCCGGACGGTCCTGCCCGGGGCCGTCCGGCGCCGGGCCGCCCGTGCCGGGCCTCGTCAGCCGGCGCCGCCCAGCCGACGGCGCTTTCCCCTCCCGCCCCGGCCCGCCCACGCCCCACACACGAACGAACGGATGACACCGCATGCCTGTCGACCGCCTCGCCTTCACCCGGACCATGTCCCGCGTCCCCGCCCCCGTCACCGTGACCACCACGGCCGACGCGTCCGGGCGGCGCTGGGGCTTCACCGGGAGTTCCTTCTGCTCGCTGTCCCTCGATCCGCCGCTCGTGCTCATCTGCCTGGACAAGGGCGCGAGCACGCACGGCGCCTTCACCTCGGCCCCGCACTTCCTGGTCAACGTCCTCGCCCACGACCAGGCCGACGTCGCCCTGCGCTTCGCCACCTCCGGTGTGGACCGCTTCGCCGCCGACGACATGACACCCTGCGAACTCGGCCTGCCCGGGCTGCCGGAGGCGGCGGCCCGGATCGTCTGCGCCACCCACGAGATCCTGGACGGCGGCGACCACAGCATCCTCGTCGGCCGGGTCGAGGAGATCCACGCGGGCGACCGGGCCCCGCTCGTCTACAGCGACCGTGCGTTCGGCCGGCCCGTCCCCAACGACCAGATGGCCGCGACGGGATGACCCGGACGACGGCGGCACTGCGGCTCGCGGTACTGGGCACCGACCATGTGCACCTGCCGGACTACCTGGAGGTGGTGGCCCGCGACCCACGGGTCACGCTGTCCGCCGTCTACAGCGAGCAGCGGTCGCCGGTGGCCGGCGTACGGCCCGTACAGGACCCGGCCGAGGCGCTGGCCGGCGCCGACGCGGCCGTGATCGCCTCCACCACGGCGCAGCACGGCACCCTGCTGCGCCGGGTCGTCGAGGCCGGTGTCCCGGCGCTGACCGAGAAACCGCTGGCGGCCTCCGCCGGTGAGACCGGCCGGCTGGCGACGCTGCTGGCCGGCGCCGAACAGCCGGTCACCACCGCGATGTTCCTCCGCTGCGCGCCCGAACTCCGGGAGGTGCGCGCCAGGCTGGCCGACCGTTCCCTGGGCGAACTGGCCGGCGTGCACCTGCGGTTCACCCACCCGGGCCTGCTCGACGGCGTGTTCACCGGGCCCGCCGCCTGGATGCTGGCCGAGCGGCACGGGGCGGCGGGCGCCTTCGCCGACCTCGCGGTGCACCTCGTGGATCTGCTGGTGTGGCTGGACCCCTCGGCCCGTCTGCGGGTGCACGGCGCCGCGTACCTCGGCCGGGCCGGTACCGGACTGAACGTGGGCGGGGCGGCCGTCCTGTCCTGGGGCGGCGTACCGGTGACGCTCCAGGCGGGCTGGGTGTCCCGTCCGGGCGGGATGGAGCTGCGCATCGAGGGCTCGCACGCCGGCGTGACGGTTCAGCCGCGGCTGCGGGCCGGCGCCGCGCTGGAGGCCTTCCTCGGCCAGCTGAGGGGCGACCTCCGGTGGGAGCCGCCGACGGTCCGGGAGATCGTGCGCACCGCCCGCGTCCTGGACGCCGTCGACCGGGCGGCGCGCGGAGCCGGCACGAGCGCGCGGCCGGAATGAGAGCGACCGCGCTGCCTTTTCCGGAGCCTGCGGAACCCCAGGGGCTCCCCGATCACCTGCCGTGAACGGCCCGCGGACGGGGGCGTGGAGGCGCGGGTCAGGCGGGGGAGCCGGCCCGGTCGGGGGCGGAGGCGGAACCCGAGGCCATGTCGAGCGCCTCGTCGGCACGGGCTCCGGTCAGGACGGCGTCCAGGAGTCCCGGATAACGCGCGTCGAGGTCGTCGCGCCGCAGCGAGAGCAGGTTCTCCCGGCCGGAGGGATGCTGCCAGATGACACCGCTCTGGCGCAGCACACGCCAGTGATGCGTCATCGTGGACTTGGCCGTGATGCCCAGGATCCCCAGTACGCTGGTGCAGTTGTGCTCCCCGCCCGCGTCGAGGACGCGGACGACGGCGAGTCGCACGGGGCTGCCCAGTGCGGACAGGACGCTGTCGATCCGGATCTGGTCGCGGTCTGGATGGCGGCTCATATTCCCACAGTACCGCGACATACATACGTTCCCTTTGGCGGTCGTCTCCCGCCGTACGGGCCGGACCCCACGGCACAGCGGTGCCGTACGCCGCGGAGCCCCCGCGTCACCGACGTGGGGGCTCCGGCGGGCCGGGCGGTCAGGCGTGGGTGGTCAGCACCATGTAAGGGGCCACTTCGGTCTCCGGCGGGGCGTCGGCGGCGGAGGCGTCGGCGGGGAGCGTGGGCAGGGCCACGGTGGGGGAGGGGAAACCGGCCTCGGTCAGGAAGCGCCGGTACCGGTCCAGGGAGCGGTAGTACGTCGTGCTCGTCATCGTGCTGCCGTCGTGCAGCCGCAGCCGCGTGGGCACCGCGTCGCCGTCGGCGTAGACCGCGCCCGGCTCGCCGTGGCGGACGGTGGAGAAGGCCACGCCCGTCGTCGCCGGGTTCAGGTCGGCCAGCAGGTACGGGGCACCGGGGCGCAGGACGCGGCGGATCTCGGCGGTGAGGCCGGCCAGCCGGTCGTCGTCCTGGTCGGTGCAGTACACCAGGCAGCACACGGCCGCGTCGACGCTGTCGTCGGCGAGCCAGTCCAGGGTGCGGCCGTCGAACAACCGGTAGGAGACCCGGGGATGGGAGCGGTCCGCGCGGGCGATGCCGAGCATGTCGGCCGAGGGGTCGAGCCCCTGGACCTCCCATTCCCCGGCGTCCGCGAGCCGCGTCGCGACCGCGCCCGTGCCGCACCCGACGTCCAGGGCCAGCCGGCCGGGACCGGCGTTCGCCTCGATCTGCCGCAGCACGGCCGGGAAGATCAGTTGCTCGGCCAGCCGCATGTCGCGATCGCGGTAGGCGGTGGCCGCGGTCGAGGTCTTCCAGTCGAGAGGGTGTTCGTCAGTGGTCAAGGGCGATGCCTCCTGGTCTGCGGCGGACCCGGACGGGTGAAACCGGCGTTCGACGGCAGCCTGGCACACGGACGGCACCGACGGCTTCCACGGCCGGGGAGATGCCACTTACGGCGCATCCGGCCGACGGCCGGTTGACAGGAGGGCGGGCCGCGGTCCAGTGGAGGACCTCCCCGGCAGCCGTACGGCCGGGCGGGCCCGAGGGGCCGCCGACCACCCCGGCCGCCAGGGAGACCGGACCGCGGGCACCCGTCCGTGCCCGCCGCCCGCGGCCGGTCCCGGCGGTCCGGGGTCGCCCGGGCGCAGTAACCGCGGGTGCGGGCTCGCAGCGGCGTGGTTACGGTCGGGTCGACGGACCAGCAGGCCCGAGAGGCCGCCTGGCGGCCGACGGAGGCCCGTTCGACGGGGGAGGGCACGGCCACGCCGCCAGGCCAGTCAGGGAGACAGGCATGAGCCGAGCCAAGCGCAGGCCTCGCGGCCCCCTCCGCGGCGGGGCGACACCAGGGCAGGACGGCGGCTTGAGTCCTTCCGCGACGACCGGGGCCGGCCACCGGCGCACGGCGCCCCCCGACGAGTCCCGGGCCCGCGCCACGCCCGGGGCGCTATCCGACGAGGAACCCATACCTGGGGAGCCCATACCTGGGGAGCCCATACCCGGGGAACCCATACCGTCGAGGGCGCAGCAGCAGTCCACCCTCCCCGAGTGCGCAGGCCCGGCACCAGAGGCGACCGTCCCGGCCGGACCGGCCGGCGACCCCGCCCACCCTTCCGCGTTCGCCGGCCCCGCTCACCCTTTGGCGTCCGCCGGTCCCGTTCCCCCGTCCGCGTCCGCCGACGTCGGGTGTGCCGTGCGGCCTGCGGCCGTCGGGCGCGGGCCGATGCCGTCCGGTCGCCGTCCCCGGCTCTCCCGGGCGTCTCCCGGAACCGGCGGGCGGACGATACGGCTGCGTCTGGCGGAGGCCGACCCCTGGTCGGTCATGGTGGCCGGCTTCCTCCTGCTGGCCGGTCTCGGCGCGCTCGTGATCGCCACGGCGGGTGTCGTCTGGGTCCTGATGCAGGCCATGGCCCCGGACGTTCTGCCCACGCTGACCACGGTCCTGGTCATCGCGTTCGGCGTCGTCACCCTCGAAGTCATCCTGGGCACCGCCCTGTTGACCCTGGGCGCCTTCCTCTACAACCTGTCGGCGCAATTCAGCGGCGGAGTCGAGATCGCCGTGACCGACACTCTCACCGGACCGACCCCGGCCGCCGCGCGGACCCTGCTGTTCCTGGCCCGGCTCCGCGCCCGCGCCCGCCGCCTGCGGACGTCCACCGGATCGCCGCGCGGCCGGACCTGACCACGCCCCGGGCACGCCCCCACCGCACCGGTCCGCCTTCCCTGCGCGCCGGGCGACCGCCGGCCCTCCGCGCGTTCCCGCCGACTCGATGTCGGTTTTCCGCCGGTACCCACCGCCCCCCGGCCCGCACAGTGAAGCGTCCGCCGCCGGCGGACCGGTGTCCGGGCGCGTCCCGGACGGCAGTGACGACAGGCGGGCTGGGAGCATGCACCGAACCGTTCGACCACGGGTTCTCTACTTCGGCACACCGGTGGTGCTCGTCAGCACCGCCAACAGCGACGGCTCCGCGAACCTGGCACCGGTGTCGTCCGTCTGGTGGGTCGGGCAGTCCTGCATGGTCGGGCTGGACGAGACGTCCAGGACCACGGAGAACCTGGCCCGTACCGGGGAGTGCGTGCTGAACCTGCCGTCGTCCGGACTCGTCACCGCCGTCGACCGGCTCGCCCTGCTGACCGGCTCGCCCGTGGTACCGGAGCACAAGCAGCGCAAGGGCTACCGCTACGAACCCGACAAGTTCGGTGCCGCGGGCCTGACCCCGCTGGCCTCCGAGACGGTCGGCCCGCCCCGGGTCGCCGAATGCCCCGTCCACCTGGAAGCCGTCGTGGACAGGATGCACCCCTTCGCCGAGGAGGACTCGGGCGTCATCGCCGTGGACGCGCGGATCGTACGGGCCCACGTCGAGGAAGACCTCCTGGTGCCGGACCGGCCCGGACACATCGACGCCGACCGGTGGGACCCCCTGCTCATGAAGTTCTGCGAGTTCTACGGCGACAGCCGCAACCTGCACCCGTCGCGGCTCGCGCGCGGCTGGGACATGCCGCTGCGCCGGACCTGACCGCACGGCCCCGGCGGCCGGCGCTGCGGCCCCCGGGGCCCGTCGGCGATCCGGCTCACACCGTGACCTCGGGGGCCTCCGGGCCGAGGTAGCGCACGGTCGTCTGTCCGGTGTGCGTAAGGAGCAGGCCGTGCAGTTCCTCCGCCGCCGTCTTCAGGAGGTGGCCGTCGCGCTCGCCGTGGAGGGTCTCCAGGACGAAGGCGACCCGCGTCGAGTCCTCGGTGACGCGGGTGCGGTGGGCGTCACGGTGGTTCCAGTGCCGGGTCAGCACACCCGCGGCGTCGGTGTAGACGACCTCGCCGGCCCGGGGGTGCTCGACGGTGCCGGGCTCGCCGAGCGGTGTGAACTCCTCGCCGCCGTCGGCGTGGCGGATGTCGACGTCCCCGGCGACCTGGTCGAGGTCGAAGGCGCCGGCGGGCAGGCCGTGGCGGGCGGAGACCGCGTTGTACGAGTCGACGGCCGGGTTGATGCGCGGCAGGGTGCCCTTCTTGGCCATGCGGCGGCCGAGCGCGTCCACGCTGGGACGGACCCGGCGGGGATTGGTCCCGAAGGAGCGGTAGGCGGTGTGCCACGCCTCGATCCGCGGGTCGGTCTCGTCGGCCGGCTGCCAGGTGCCCGCGGCGAGCTGCCGCTCCAGGTCCGCCAGGGCGGCGGCGGTGGCGGGCCAGGGCTCGTGACCGCGCACGCCGGTGGCGGTGACCACGGCGACGAGGGTGCCGGGGAAGGCGTCGGCGACGGCGGGGCTGAGGCGGAAGGAGGTCATGGGCGGTGTTCCGTTCGTGTGCGGTCCGTGGGCGGCGCAGTGGGCTCCGTCAGGGGTTGCTGTTGTCCGGGGGCGGTGGAGTCGGTGCCGTGGGGGACTCGTGCGGTGCGGGCGGGGGCGGGTTCACGACCGCCAGGGGCCGAGACGTTCCAGACGGCGTGCCTGCTGGCGTGCGGCGGGCACGTCCAGGGCCTGTCCGCGTGCGGTGAGACGGCCGGCGACGCCCGCGCGGTGCTCGACGGGCTTGTGGTCGTCGTACTTGAACTTGGCCAGCACCTCGGTGACGGTCAGCCTCAGGCCGCGGATGCCGGACAGCATCCGCCCGTACGGCGGCAGGCCGGCGGCGACGGGCGCGTGGTCGCCCTCGGGCTGGAAGTGGGCGAGCTGGCGGCGCAGCAGGTCGGCCTTGGCCTCCGGGTCGTCCACGACCTGGGCGCGGCAGGTGAACTGGACGGCGGCGTAGTAGCTGGTCGGTACGCCGTCGGTGGGTTCGGTGCCGGGCTGGGCGCGCCAGGGCCCGGGGATGAAGGCGTAGTCGCCGATGACGGTGAAGGTGACGTCCGGGTCGTGCTCGATCGCCTCCCAGACCGGGTTGGGGCGGGCGAGGTGGATCAGCAGCTCGTCGGCGTCGGCCGTGAAGTGCGTGGGCACGACGGAGGGCGGCCGGCCGGGCAGACCGTTGACGCAGAGCTGTCCGAAGTCGTGGCCGTCGGCGATCCAGGCCTGCCATTCGGCGTCGTCAAGGGCGGCGTCCCAGGGGTGGACGAGCATACGGTTTCTCCTTGGCGCGCGGGGCGGTCCTGCGGGGGTGCGCGGGCGCTGTGGTCGTTCGAGGGCGAGAAGGCCGACGACCCGCCGTGGTGGGAATGCAACGACCAAACCGTACAATGGACCGACCGTCCGATGTCAACCGAATGACCGGGTGGTGCATTCGAATGATCAGTGATGAGTGGTCGGTGAGCTGGTGATCCAGCGAGCCGCGGTGAGGATGGTGGTCGGATGGCCGAGGCGGAGGCCGCCCTGCGCACGCTCGCGCACAACGTCAGGGCGGCCCGCACCCGGGCGGGCCTGTCGCTGGACGAGCTGGGCCGGCGCGCGAAGGTGAGCAAGGGCGCGCTGGTCGGGCTGGAGAAGGCCCAGGGCAATCCGAACTTCGCCACGCTGGTCCGGCTCGCCGACACCCTCGGCGTCTCGGTGTCCGCCCTGCTGGAGGGGCCGGCCGAAGGCCGGGTGCGCGTGGTGGCCGCCGACGCCGTCACACCGCTGTGGACGGGCGGACGGGGCGGCGAGGCCCGGCTCATGCTGACCACCTCGGGGCCCGCCCCGGTCGAGGTCTGGCGCTGGCGCCTGGAACCCGGCGAGGAGTACCCGAGCCATCCGCACCAGGCCGGGGTCGTGGAAACCGTCAGCGTCACCTCGGGCCGGATGACCCTGGTCGTCGACGGCGCGGAGTACCCGGTCGAGTCCGGCCAGACCGCGGCCTTCGACGGCGACGTCCCGCACACCTACCGCGGCGCGGGCGACGGAACCTGCCACCTCGTCATGACCGTCCACCTGCCGCCCGGCCCCGCCACCGCTTGAGCCCGCGGCCGACGCGTCGGCCGCGGGCTCAAGCGGTGGCGGACGCACGGCGTCCTCAGGGGGTCCGGGCTTTTCCGGAGGCGGGCCAGGCCACTTGAGCCGCGCGCCGCCGGGCACGGGCCTTCCGGGAGGCGGGCCGGGCCGCCTGGCCGCGCGCCGCCGCCACGGAGATATCACCGGCAAAGCCGGGTCACTTCCTGGTGGAGCAGGGGTCGCAGCAGGAGGGGGCGGGTTCGACGCAGAGGGTGACGGAGTCGGAGTTGTTCGCCGGGTCGAGGTCCTTCTCGTTGCCGGTCACGGCGGCGGAGTTGGTGACGGAACCGGCCTCGGTGGCCTTGGCCCGCAGCGTGAGGGTGGCCGTGGCACCGTCCTCCAGGTCACCGATGGTCCAGCGGCCGGCGCCGGCGTCATAGGAGCCGGACGAGGCGTCGGCGGACAGGAAGGCGAGCGTGTCCGGGAGCCGGTCGGTGACGGTGGCGCCGGTGGCCGGGTTCGGGCCGGCGTTGCGGACGGTGACGCGGTAGGTGACGGTCTGGCCGACGGTGACGGTCGTCGCGTCGGCCGACTTCACCACGCTCAGGTCGGCGGCCGGCTTGACCTCCGTGACCTCCTCGTTCGACGTGGCCGTCAGGGTCTCCGGAGTCGGTCCGAGCCGGTTCTCGTAGGTGGCGGAGGCGGTGTTGGCGATCCGGCCGCCGGCGTTGGCCCGGCCGATGACGACCCGGTACTCCACCGTGGTGCCGGCGGGCTCGGCCGAGGTGTTGGGCAGGCTGCCGCCCTGCGCACCGGAGGCGCCGTTGCCGAGGCGGAAGACGACCCTGTCGCCCCCGGCGTCGTAGGCCCCCTGGTCACCGTCCTGCGCGTCGCTCTTGGGTCCGGCGTTCGGTCCCTCGATGACGCGCAGGGATCCGGGGACATAGGTCGTGCCCGCCGGGACGGCGTCGGTCAGGATCACGTTCTCGGCCGTGCCGCCGCCCTCGTTCCTGGCGGTGATGCGGTAGGTGACGACGTCGCCCACGTCCAGCGGCCCGGCGGGCACGGCCGTCTTGGTGAGGATCACGAGCGGAGCGGTGCCGAAGAAGACGCCGTCCAGGAAGTTGCCGACGCCGCGGTTGCCGCCGGCGGCGGAGACGGAGCGGAAGGCGAAGCGGGTCAGCGTCTGGCCGTCCGGGACGGTGTAGGTGCCGGTGTAGTAACCCCAGGCGGTGTTGCCGTCGGTGAACGTCCGCTGCTGGACCGTGGAGCCCGGCACGCCGATGTCCAGCGCCATGGTGTCCTGCCCCAGCCGGCCGCGGTGGTACAGCCGCCAGTACAGCTTCGTCCCGGGCGTGGTCGGCAGGTCCTGGTACAGCGTGGCGACCTCGTTGGCGTTCAGCTCGGCGAACTGGGCGCCTTCGGCCGCCGGCACGCCGTTGAAGCCCGACCGCCACAGCTCGATCATGTGGTCGGAGGCGCTGGTGCGCCAGCCCGGGACCCGCTTGGACGCCTGCGTCTGCGAGGCGTCCGGCAGGATCTCGAAGTTCGTGACCGCGGGCTCTTCGAAGCTGCCGTTGACCAGGGCGACCCGGAGCGGGATGGCAGGAGGCGTGGCCATGGTTCTCTCCCTTGGGGCGATGCGGCGGGAACGGCGTCGCCGGTCGCCCGCTTCCCGGGCGAGCCGTGGCGGCACCGCGACTGCCGGTAGCGCATCGCAGTCACACGAACGAGTAAAGCGGGTCACCGTCGGGTCCGGTCGATCATCCGCGGCGGGTTTGCCGGTCCCAAACCCCCGGCGCGCCGTCGGCCGGACCGCCGCCCGCGCCTCACCCCGCCCCCACCGGCCCCACGACGACCTGCCGCCACCGCCGTCCTGGCCGAAAGCGCGTGCACCGTTTCCCGGCCGCGGCCTCCCAGGAGTGAATCACTGTCAAGCGGAGTTGACGGCCCGTCAGGCAGTGGTGTCCCGGCGAGGCGTCCAGGCGTACGGGCGGCGCCCGGTTGTTGACGGCGGGAGTCGCTGAAACTACTTTTCAGGGAATGAGTGAGGAGCGGAAGGAAACTTTCGCGCCGGCCGTCGTCCAGGAGTGAGCGTGCGTCAACTCGACCTGCTGGTGATCGTCGTCTACCTCGTCGCGATCGCCGTGATCGGACTGCGGCTGGCCGGACGCCAGAAGACGGCGAAGGACTACTTCGTCGGCGAAGGACACATGCCGTGGTGGACCGTCTCCTTCTCGGTGGTGGCCACCGAGACCAGCGTGCTGACGGTCATCAGCCTGCCGGGCGGCGCCTACGGCGGTCAGGGCTTCGGCAACGTCGAGCTGGCCCTCGGCTACGTCATCGGACGCGTCGTCGTGGCGACCGTGCTGATCCCGCTGTACAAGCGGGGTGGGTTCGTCAGCGCCTACCAGTACCTGGGCGGCAGATTCGGCCTGAAGGTGCAGGGACTCGCCTCGGTGGCCTTCGTCTTCACCCGGCTGCTCGCCGAGGGCGTCCGGCTGTTCGCCTCCGCCATCCCGATCAAGCTGCTGCTCGACGAGTTCGGCGTGCACGCCGGCTACCGCCTCATCATCGTCGTCCTCACGGTGATCACTGTCGTCTACACCTACCTCGGCGGCATCAAGGCGGTCATCTGGACGGATGCCATCCAGATGGGCCTGTACCTGGGCGGCGCCCTCCTCGCCATCGGGGTGCTCGCCGCCCATGTCGGCGGCGCGGGCGTCCAGCGCGCCGTGCACGCGGGCCGGTTCCGGCTCTTCGACACCGACTTCGGCCTGGCCCACATCCTCACCAGCCCGTTCGCCCTGCCCACCGCGATCATCGGCGGTGCCATCTTCGCGATGGCCAGCCACGGGTCCGACCAGCTGATCGTCCAGCGCGTCCTGGCCACCCGCTCGCTGCGCGACGGCCAGAAAGCCATGATCGCCTCGGGTGTCTTCGTCACGCTCCAGTTCGCCGCGTTCTCCCTCGTCGGCGCGCTGCTGTGGTCGTACAACCAGGGCAGGAGCTTCCAGGAGCTGGGCCTGACCAGCTCCGACAACCTCTACCCGGACTTCATCCTGCACGGGCTGCCCGTGGTGGTCTCCGGTCTCCTCGTGGCCGGCATCCTCGGCGCGGCGATGGGCTCGCTGTCCTCCGCGCTGAACTCCATGTCGAACTCGACGGTCGCCGACATCATCCACAGCTTCTTCCGGAGCGTGCCCACGGAGGCGTTCCTGCTCCGGCTCGCCCGGCTGATGACCCTGGTGTGGGCGGTGCTGATGGCGTTCTTCGCCTGCGCCTTCAGCACCAGTACCGGCAACGTCTACCTCACCGGCCTCACCATCGCGGGCTACACCTACGGCGCCCTGCTCGGCGCGTTCCTCCTCGGCCGGCTCGTCCGGCGCGCCGGCGAGACCGACGCCGTCATCGCGTTCCTGGTGACGGTCGGCGTCATGACGTACCTCGTGCGCGGGGTCAGGATCGACGTCGCCACGGCCGGGACCACCGTGCCGACCGCGATCGCCGCGCAGTGGCTCGTCCCCATCGGCGTGGTGATCACCCTGGCCGTGGGCGGTCTGTCGAGTCTGTTCCACCGGACACCCGAGCCCGCCGCCGCCCCGCTGGGCGACGGCGGACCCGGACCGGACCGCGCGACGGCCGCCGTGGCCCCGGAGTGACCGGGCAGCCGGCCGGCCCGGCCCGAAACGCGCACGGTCCCGCCCGTCCCCCGAGCGGTGTCCCGGCACCCCGCGCGGCCACGGCCCCGGGAGGAACCCTGCGACAGCCGAAGCCGCCCCGGCGCTCGCGGCCGGCACCGCCCGCCCGGCGCGGCCCCTGCCCGAAGGAGACGCCGTGCGGGTGATCGGACTGATGTCAGGCACCTCCTACGACGCCATCGAGGCCGCCGCCGCCGACCTCGCCCTGGACGGTGACAGCCTTCTCCTGCGGTCCCTCGGACACCTCTCCGTCCCTTACCCGGACGAGGTGCGGGAGCTGATCGCCGCCACCCTGCCCCCGGCCGCCACCACCACGCGGGCCATCTGCGCCCTGGACACCGGCATCGGCCGGTCGTTCGCCGGTGCCGCCGCCCGCGCGCTGCGCGACCTGTGCGACGGGGCGGCCGACCTCGTGGTCTCCCACGGGCAGACCCTGCACCACTGGGTGGAGGACGGCACGGTCCGCGGCACGCTCCAGCTCGGCCAGCCCGCCTGGATCGCCGAGACGACCGGACTCCCGGTCGTCTCCGACCTGCGCAGCCGCGACGTCGCCGCCGGCGGCCAGGGCGCGCCGCTGGTCGCCCTGACCGACGCCCTGCTGCTGTCCGGCCTGCCCGGCACGCCCGCCGCGCTCAACCTCGGCGGCATCGCCAACATCACCGTCCTCGCGCCCGGCGCCGCGCCGCTGGCCTTCGACACCGGTCCCGCCAACGCCCTGCTGGACGCGGCCGTCCACCACTTCACCCAAGGCGCCGCCGCCTACGACGAGGACGGCCGCCGGGCCGCCGCCGGCCGGGCCGTCCCGGCCCTGCTGCGCTTCCTGCTGGACGACGCCTACTACCGCAGGCCCGCCCCGAAGACCACGGGCAAGGAACACTTCCACCTGCCCTACCTGCTCCGGGCGCTCGACGCCGTGCCCGTGCCGGCCGCCGCCGACGTCCTCGCCACGCTGACCCGGCTGACCGCCATGACCGTGGCCGGCGCCTGCCGCGCCCACGGCGTCACCCGGCTCGTCGTCTCCGGCGGCGGCACCCGCAACCCGGTGCTGATGCGCCTGATCGGCGAGGAACTGCCGGGCGTCCCGCTCGGCCGCAGCGACGACCTGGGACTGCCGTCGGCCGCCAAGGAGGCGCTGGCCTTCGCCGTCCTGGGCTTCCTCACCGCCCACGGCCTGCCCGGCACGCTGCCCTCGGGCACCGGCGCGCGCCGGGCCACCGTACTCGGCAGCATCACCCCGGGCCGGTCCCCGCTGCGCCTGCCCGAACCCGCCGCACGGCCCCCGCGCGTGCTGCGCGTCATGCGCTGACCGTCCGGTGGGTCCCGCCGTGACGGCGCGGACGACGTTGGGAGCCTCGCCCGCCCGGGGACCGTGCCACCCGGGCGGGCGAGGACGAGCGAGCCGCGCCGGGAGCCGTCCCGGCGCGGACGGTTCAGACGGGCGGGGTGCCGGGGCGGACAGGGACCGCCGGGGCGCCGGTGTGCACGGCGTCGGCACCGCGGCCGTGGCCGTCGGCCTGGCCGGAGCGGGACCAGGCGGCCCCGCTCGTCGGCAGGCCCGGGTCACCGGCGCCGAGCCGGCCCGTCAGTCCCAGGACCAGCGCGGTGAGTGCCGCGGCGGCCACGGCGGCACGGCGCCGGGAGCGGCCCGGTTCCGGCACGTGTGCGCGGTCTTCGCGTGTTGCCCGGCCGGTACGGTGGGTCACGTGCCCTCCTCGTGGTGATCCGCGGGTGTGCGAGGCGGAACCGGGTGGTGCGGCCTTGGGTGGCGTGCCGGCGCGACGGCCTGACGGCGGCCCGGTGGCCGTACGCCGGTACAGGGTGGCGCGTCTCGCCCGTATACAGTGGGAGCGCTCCCACTGGGTGTTGTGGGGACTGTAGAGACCGTCACGTGTTCCTGACAAGCCACCCGGGCGAATGAATCGCCGGAATCAACGGGCGGGTGGCGGCGTGCAACCATCCGGCAAACCGGGGTGTCTCAGCTCATAGCAGCATGAGGAGCGGTCAAGGGGGACATCATGCGACGAACGGCAGCGGCGATGACGGCACTGGTCCTGGCGGGAGCCGGACTGGGCGCGGTGACGGCAGCCGCGGGCACCGCGACGGCGGCCACGGCCCGAAGCGCGGCCTGTCCGACCGGCTGGGGCAGCGGCGCGAAGGGCGGTGTCGCCACCGGAGCCGTGCCGCTGAAGGACATCAGGACCGGCCGGCACGACTGCTTCGACCGCATGGTCTTCGACGTGCCCGGCGGCGGTGCCCTCGCCTACCACGTCCAGTACGTCGACCGGCTCGTGCAGAACGCCACCGGCCGGCACATCCCGGTGGGCGGCGGGGCCGTACTCGACATCCGGGTCGGGGCGCCCGCGTACGACCCGGAGAGCGGCGAACCCGCGTACCCGGGGCAGACGGGGCGGCCCCTTCCCGGTGTGGATCCCGGCGGCTACCGCGCCTTCCGGGACACCCGGTTCGCCGGCAGCTTCGAGGGCGAGACGCAGGTCGGCCTCGGTGCCCGCGCCCGCCTGCCGTTCCGGGTGACCCGGCCGGCCGGCCGCCTCGTGATCGACGTGGCGCACACCTGGACGGGCGGCCGCTGACGGCTCCCGCGCGGTGCGGACGACACGGCGTGGGCCGTCCCGTCCGGACGGGTGCGCCGGCCGGTGTGCCGTGGTGGGGGCCGGCGGGCCGGCGGGAGGTGTGCCCGCCGGCGCCGCGTGCCCGGCTCCGGGCAGAGATGAACGTTTGGACCCCGCGCGCCCGCCGCCCCGGGAGGGCGGGCCCGGCGCCGGAAAGCCGCACCGACGCGGGGTAACCGGAACCTACCCGTCCGCCGTTCGGATGGGAAGCCCCTCCGGGAGCGGCAGGCGTCCGCCATCCGGCCGGCGGAGTCGTTGCCGTACCGGCGATTGCGGGTATATGCCCCTCGGTGTCGACAAAGCGACACTTTCTGTGTCGAACCGGCTTGGGAGGCGCGATGAACGAGGAGCCGCCGGTCCTGCTTCCGTACTCCGACCCGGCCTTCCTGGCGGACCCCTTCCCGCTCTACCGGCGGCTGCGCGAGGAGGGCCCGGTCCGGCGCGCGGTGATCGCCGGCGGACTGGACGCCTGGCTGGTCACGCGCTACGACGACGGACTCGCCGCCCTGTCCGACCCGAGGCTGAGCAGCGATGTCCGGGACGCCGCGGACCCGCGCCTCACCGGACAGCTGCCCCGGTTCGAACGCGAGTCGATGATGAGCAGCATGCTGCGCTCCGACCCGCCCGACCACACCCGGCTGCGCCGCCTGGTCTCGAAGGCGTTCACCGCGCGCCGGGTCGCCGGGTTGCGGCCCCGCGTCCAGGAGATCGCCGACGGGCTGCTCGACAAGGTGGCGCCGGCCGGCCGGGCCGACCTCGTGGCGGACTTCGCGCTGCCCCTGCCGGTCACCGTCATCGGCGAACTGCTCGGCGTACCGGTGGACGAACGGGACGACTTCCAGCGGTGGACCGACGCCATGCTCGTCCGCGACGAGCACCTGCCCGACCCGGCCGTCGTCGACCAGGCGTGGCGACGGATGCACGCCTACCTGACGGAACACCTGGAGGCCAAGCGCGCCCGGCCCGGCGACGATCTCCTCAGCGCGCTGATCAGCGCCCACGACGAGGAACGGCGGCTGAGCGACGACGAACTCCTCGCCATGACCTTCCTGCTGCTGGTGGCCGGGTACATCACGACGGTCAACCTGATCGGCGGCGGCATCGCCGCGCTGCTCGCCCACCCGGAGCAGCTCTCCCTGCTGCGGGAGCGCCCGGAACTGCTGCCCGACGCGATCGAGGAGTTCCTGCGCTACGACGGACCGGTCAGTCCCGGCATCGCCCGGTTCGCCCGCGAAGACGTCGAGATCGCGGGCGTGACCATCCCGCGCGGGGCGACCGTGCTGGTCGCGTCCGCGATCGCCGACCGCGACCCGGCACGGTTCACCGACCCCGACACCCTGGACGTCACCCGGGGCGACAACGGGCATCTGGCCTTCGGGCACGGCATCCACTACTGCCTGGGCGCACCGCTCGCCCGGCTGGAGGGCCGGATCGCCATCGGGACGGTGCTGCGGCGCCTCCCGGACCTGGCCCTCGCGGTGCCGCCGGCCGCACTGACCCGACGGCCCGGCGCCCTGCGCGGTCCCGCGCGCCTGCCCGTCACGTTCACCCCCGGCGGCCGGCCGGCCTGACGGCTGGGCGCCCGACCGGCCGGGGCCGACGGCTGGGCGCCCGACCGGCCGGCCTGACGGCTCGGCGCCCGACTGGCCGGGGCTGTCCGCTCGGCGCCCGGCCGGTCCGCGCGGACCGCTCGGCGTCCGGCTGCTCCGGGCTGTCTGGGGGTGCCTGGCCGCTTCGGGCTGCCTGGGGGCGCTCGGCTGCTCTGGGCTGTCCGGCGGTGTTCGGCCGCTTCGGTCTGTCTGGGGGCGTCTGGCCGCTCCGGGCAGTCCGGGGGCGCTCGGCTGCTTCGAGCTGACGTTTGGCGTCTGGCCGCGCCGGGCTGTCCGGCGGTGCCCGGCCGCTCGGTCTGTCCGGGGGCGCCTAACCGCTCCGGGCTGACCGTTCGGCGCCCGGCCCGCTTCAATCTGCCCGAGGGCGGGGACGCCCTCGGCTGCCCGTGCCGGCACAAGACCGGTGACATTGCCGGTCCGGTCCTGTCGTGTGGCACCGACAGTGGCACTGCCAACCCCACTGGCATCCCCACTGGCGACCCCCGTCGACCGGCGCGTTCCCGCGTGTCCCGCGTCCGCACGGGCGGCTCGCCGCGACAGAGAGGACGACTCGTCGTGCAGCACCCGCGCACCAGCACCAGCACGAGTACCGGCACCACGGCCCCGGCGCCGTCCCACCCCTCGGGTCCGGCTCGGCCGGCCCGCCGCCGTACCGGCCGGCTCGCGGCCCTCGCCGCCGCGGTCACCGCCGTCGTCGGCCTGACCACGCTCGGCGGGCCGGCGGCCCACGGCGCGGACAACCCCTACGAGCGAGGCCCGGCGCCCACCGAATCGAGCATCGAGGCGGCCCGCGGTCCCTACAGCGTCGCGGAGACCACCGTCTCCCGGCTCGCCGTCACCGGCTTCGGCGGAGGCACCATCTACTACCCGACCAGCACCGCCGACGGCACCTTCGGCGCCGTGGCCGTCTCACCCGGCTACACCGGCACCCAGTCCAGCATCTCCTGGCTCGGGCCCCGCCTGGCGTCCCAGGGGTTCGTCGTCTTCACCATCGACACGCTCACCACCCTCGACCAGCCCGACTCCCGGGGGAACCAGCTCCTCGCCGCGCTCGACTACCTCACGCAGAGCAGCTCCGTCCGCAGCCGTATCGACTCCAGCCGCCTCGGCGTCATGGGCCACTCGATGGGCGGCGGCGGCAGCCTGGAGGCGGCCAAGACCCGGCCCTCGCTCCAGGCGGCGATCCCGATGACCCCGTGGAACCTCGACAAGACCTGGCCCGAGATCAAGACCCCCACCCTGATCTTCGGCGCCGACGGTGACACGGTCGCCCCGGTCGCCACCCACGCCGAGCCCTTCTACACCACGCTCCCCGCCTCGCTCGACCGGGCGTACCTGGAGCTGAACGGCGCCACCCACTTCACGCCCAACACCTCGAACACGACGATCGCGAAGTACAGCGTCTCCTGGCTGAAGCGGTTCATCGACGACGACACCCGCTACGAGCAGTTCCTGTGCCCGCTGCCGCGGCCGGGCCTGACCATCGAGGAGTACCGGGGCAACTGCCCGCACACCTCCTGACCGGCTGTCCGTACCCGTCCGTCCGGGACCCGGCGGGCACCGGCGCCGTGCCGCGGGGCCCGGACGTATGGCTTCCGCACTTCCCTACGGGTCAGTAAGGTCTCGGGAATGAGCGGACAGACGGCTGCGGGATTCGCCGTACCGCGGTGCCGGCCGGGTCTGGTCACGGCCCTGCTGGAGCGGCTCGGCGGTGGCGGGGCGTGCGTCGTGACCGGCGAGCCCGGGAGCGGCCGTTCCACCCTCCTGGCCCTGACCGCCCGCGCGTTCGGCACCGGACGCGTGGTAACGGTGCCAGGCGCCCGCGGGTCCGGGGCCGGCCCGGTGGTGACGGTGCCGGGCGCCCGCGGGTCCGGGGCCGGCCCGGTGGTGACGGTGCCGGATGTCCACGGTTCCGGTGCCGGGTCCGTGGTGACCGTGTCCACCCGGTCCGACCAGTCCGACCCCCGGTCCGACCGGTTCCGGCAGCCGCTGGCCGGGCTGAGGGCCCTGTGCCGGGCGGCCGGGGTGCCGACAGCCGTCGCCGCCGGCCCGGTGCGCCGGCTCATCGGCGCCCTGGAGGCGAGCGCCGCGCCCGGTACCGTCCTCCTCTGCGTCGACGACGCCGACCTGTGGGACACCGCCTCCCGGGCCGTCCTCGGCCGGCTGGCCGCGTGCCTGTCCTCGGGAGGCGGGATCGCCCTGCTGCTCACCGTCGCCGGACACCGGCCGGTGGACCCGGAGTTCGTCGGCCTGCCGCTGCTGCGCCTCGCCCCGCTGTCCACGGCCGACGCCGCCGCCCTGCTGGACGCCGCCGCGCCCGTGCCGCTCGACCCCTGGGTGCGCGAGGAGATCTCGGCCGCCGCGGAAGGCAACCCGGGCCTCCTCCTCGGGGTGCTCCAGCGCCTGACGCCGGCTCAGCTCGGCGGCGCCGCACCGCTGCCGCGCCCGCTGGCCGACGCCGGCACGCTGACCGCGCTGGCGGGCCGCCATCTGACCGGGCTGCCGCCGCTGCACCGGGACATGCTGCTCGTGACCGCGGCGGCCGTCCACGTCTCGGGCGAACCGGCCGCCGACGCCGAGGCCGTACACCGCGCGACGGCACGACTCGCCGGAGCCGCACCGGACACCGCGCTGCCGCCGACCCCGCCCGTCGAGGAGCGGCCGGGCCGCGACGAACGGCCGGTACCACTCGCCGGACGCGCACCGGACCATGACCCGCTCCCGGCCCCGCGCACCGGGGGCGTGCCGAGCGGTGAGCGTCTCCCGGCTCCGCGCGCGGAGCGCCCCGCAGACACCGGTCCGCCGCCCGCCCCGCCCGCCCCGCGCGCCGGGCGCACCCCGGATCGTGGTCCTCTCCGTGATCCCCGGCCGGCCCCGCCCGCCGGCACCGCCCGGCCCGCACTCCGCGTCGCCCCCGACGGGTCCGGCGCCGGTGACGGCGTGCCGCGGCCGGGGCTCGTCGCGCTGCCGGAGGCGCTCTTCGCCGCCGAGGGCCGGGTCGGTTTCCGCAGCGCGGTGCTGTGCCGGGCGGTGTACGCCGGTGCGCCGGCCGAGCGGCGCCGGGCCGCCCACGCGGCGCTGGCCCGCGTGCTGCCCGCCGGACCCGGTCCCCTCGCGCTGCTGCACCGCTCCTGGACCCGCACCGCTCCCGCCCCGGCGCTCGCGGCCGGGCTCGCGGACAGTGCGGCGGACCCGGCGTCGACGGCCCCGCCCGCGCTGCGCTGCACGGCCCTGACCCGGGCCGCCGAACTCGCCTCGGACGGCGCCGACCGGGTCCGCTGGCACACGGCCGCCGCCGAGCAGGCCCTCCTGGCCGGCCGGTCCGCCCAGGCACTGCGGCTGCTCGACACGGACCGCGGCCGGCCGGTGCCCGCGGCGGTGCGCGCGCGTGCCGAACTGCTGCGCGGGACGGTACTGCGCTGGGACGGCCCGGTCGACGACGCCCGCGAAACCCTGCTGCTCGCCGGGGCGCTGTCCGCTCCGTACGACACCGAGCGGTCCGCGGCTGCCGCCCTGGCCGCCGCGGACGCCGCCTGGTCGGCCGGCGACGTGGAGGCGTGCCTGCGCGCCCTGGCACAGGGCCGCTCGTGGGCCGGGGTCCACCGGGGGCGGGAGACGGCCGGCGCGAGCCCGGCGGACCGGGCGCCCGAGGTCCCGCTCCCGTCCGCCGCCCCGGCCGCCCGGGACAGCGGTGTCCTTTCGGCCCTGCGCGACCACTGCGCGGGCATGCGCGCGGTCCTGCACGGCCGGTTCGACCGGGCCGGGGCCCCGCTGCGGCGGGTCGTGGACCGCGCGTGGACGACGGACGACCCCGAGGAACTGCTGCGTGCGGCCTCGGCAGCCCTGCTGCTCGGCGACATCGCCGCCGCCCGCCGGGCCGGTGCCCGCGCGCTCGCGGTGGCCCGTACGCACGGGTCGGCGCTGCACGAGGCGCGCGCCCTGGAGTACCTGGCCTACGGCGAACTGCGGGCCGGCCGGCACGCGTCGGCCCGCGCGCACGCCGAGGAGGGCCTGCGCAGCGCCTACCGGACCGGGCAGCGCAACACGGCCGCCCACCACCACGCCGTACTGGCGCTGGCGGCGTCGATCGCCGGCGAGGCGCACACCGTGGCCGACCACGCGACGGCGGCGATGACCATCGCGCGCCGGCACGGACTGGCCCAGGCCGCCGCGCTGGCCCAGTGGGCGATGGCCCGCGCCGATCTGGGCCACGGCCGGCCCCGGGAGGCCGCCGAGCGGCTCGCACCGCTGGTGCGGCCCGGCTCCGGACCGGGCCACTTCGCCGTCTGGATGCTCGCCGTACCGTGTTACGTGGAGGCGTGCGCGCTCGCCCGGCAGCCGGAGGGCGCCGGGGACGCGGTGGAGGACTTCGCGGCGTGGGCCGCGTGCGACGCCGACCCGCAGGCCGCCGCCCAACTGCTGCGCTGCCGCGCCCTGCTGGCCGCACCCGAGGATGCCGACCCGCTGTACCGGCAGGCGCTGCGGCGGCACGGGGAGACCGCCGGCGACTTCGAACGGGCGCGCACGGAGCTGCTGTACGGCAAGTGGCTGCGCCGACGCCGGCGGCTGCGCGAGGCGCGGAGCCAACTGCGGGCCGCGCTGCTGGACTTCGAGCGCTGCGGTGCCGGGCCGTGGGCGCAGCAGGCGGCGGCGGAACTCCGGGCGAACGGGGTCACCGGGGCCGGGGCGGACGGCGTGCTGGGCGGGGCCGGAACGGGAGCGGCCGGGGGCGGGGACGCGGTCCTCCCGGACGAGCTGGCCCGGCTGACCCCGCAGCAGTTGCGCATCGCCCGCCGCGTCGCCCAGGGACTCACCAACCGGGAGGTGGCCCTGAGCCTGTCGGTGAGCACCCGCACCGTCGACTACCACCTGCGCAAGGTCTTCGCCGCCCTCGGTGTCCGCTCCCGGGTGGAACTGGCGCGCCTGGTGGAGCAGGCGGCGAAGACCGTCGTGGAGCCGCGACCGCCGTCGCGGCACACGTCGTTCCTGTCGGGGCTCGTCGAGTGACCGCACGGCCGCGCCGTCGGCCGGGAGGCCGGCATGCGGGAGGGGAGACCGGTGGTCCGGTCTCCCCTCCCGCATGGTCCGCGGTCTCCCGTCACGGCGCTCAGCTCAGGCGCAGCGCCTCGCGCAGGGTGGTGAACAGGTCGGTCTGGTTGGTGACGCCGAGCACCCGGTAGGCCAGCGGGCCCTGGGCGGCGATGCGGACCTCCGTGCCGGTGTGCTCCTGGGACTGGCCCGGCGTGTTGGTCGAGTAGTTGACCTTCAGCTGCTGGCCCTCGTTGGTGACCAGGGTGGAGGACAGGCCGGGCGGCGTGGCCTCCAGCGGGACGATCTGGCTGGTGTGGCCGTGGTCGGCGGTGGTGACGACGAGCGTGTCCGGGTGCTTGGCCGCGTAGGCGCGGGCGACCCGCACCGCGCGGTCGAAGGCGGCGGTCTCGCCGATCTGCCCGCACGGGTCCGCGGCGTGGTCCTGCTTGTCGATGGAGGCGCCCTCGATCTGCAGGAAGAAGCCCTTCTTGGAGTGCTTGCGCTGCTGCTTGGCCTCCAGGAGCTGGATCGCCTTGGTGGCGGAGTCCGCCAGGGCCGGCGTGGCGGACGGCCGGTTCGGGTTGGAGGTGACGCAGCGCTGCGGGGCGGTGCCGCCGACGGCGGCCGGCTTGCCGGTCCACTCGACCGGCACGTTGCCGCCGGCGAACAGGCCGAGGACCGGCTTGCCCGGCTTGGCGGCCTTCATCGAGGCGTTGTCGGTGACGACCTGGTAACCCAGCTTCTTCGCCTGCTCGGTGACGGTGAGACCCTTGTACGCGCCGTGGGTGACCTTCTGGTCGAAGCGCTGCCTGCCGCCGCCGAAGAGGACGTCGACCTTGTGGTTGACGGACTGCTCGGCGATCGAGCCCGGGCCGCCCGCCGCGATCGTGTCGGCGGGGCACTTGGCCATGTCGGCCGGACCCTGGCAGGAACGGTCGGTGACGTGGGAGGCGAGCACGGCCGGGGTGGCGTCGGTCAGCTCGGCGGTGGTCACGCTGCCGGTGGCGTAGCCGTTCTTCTGCGCCAGCTCCAGGATCGTCCGCACGGCCTTGTCGGAGCCGGGCGTCTTGGAGATGCGGCCGTTGACCGTCTTCACACCGGTCGCCCAGCCGGAACCGCTCGCGGCGGAGTCGGTGACGTAGTCCGGTGTGCCGTCCGCGTGCACGGCGTACGTCGTGTACGCACCGGTCAGCGGGAACTTGTCCATGTTCAGGCGGCCGTTGGCGCCGACCGTGTAGTCACGGGCCAGCGTGATCTCCGAGTCCCCCATGCCGTCACCGATCAGCAGGATGACGTTCTTCGCCTTGCCGCCCTGGATGGCGTCCTCGGCCTGCTGCCTGGTGTCGGTCGCGCCGGCGCCCGTCGTGACGGCGGCGACGGCGGCCGTGGAGGCCAGCAGCGCGGTGGCCAGGGTGAGGTGACGGCGGGACGGTCTGTGCATGGAAACGACTCCTTGAAACATCCCGGACGGGATGAACGGCTTGCGACGGGCATCAGCCCACCACCCGTCCGTGAACCACTCGCAAACCCCGGGTGCGGCGCGAGTGGCTGGCGCGTGGCACCCGGGAAGGCGGCCGACGCTCGCTGCCGCACCCCGGCGCCACCGGCCGGCTCACGGCCCGGCGGCGCGGCGGACCCGAGCCGGCGCCCCGGCCGCACGCCCTGCCCGGGCTGACCCGGCGGAAACGGGACATCCCGGCCCTCATCGGCGAGGGCCTCACACCGTCGCCAGGGCGGCGGCACCCGGCTGGTCTGGCCCGCGCCCCTGACCACGCAGCTCCCGGCGGGCCCGCGCTCACCCGGCCGGCGTATCGCACGCGGCCGGGCGGCCGTACCCCGCCGGGCCGCGGGCCGTTTGGCCGGGCCGGGCGCCGTGGGATCGGTCATGGTGGACATGCAGGGCGACGGCCGACGGCCCGAGGAGTGAGGAACCATGGCCGAACACGCAGCACCGGGACAGCAGCCGCCGGCGGACGGCGGGCCCCCGCAGGGCGACCTCGGGCGCCGCATCGAACGGCGCCGCCGCGAGCTGGGCCTCAGCGTGGCGGAACTGGCGTTCCGGGCGGCCATGGCACCGACCTACATCGAGCACCTGGAGAAACACAGCACCGCCGTACCGGAGGCCGGCACCCTGCTCCGGCTGGCCGGGGCGCTGCGGACCAGTCCCACGGAGCTGGGCGGCGGCAACGTCGACCTGCCGCCGGGCATCGGGCAGGCCGCCCGCACGCCCCGCTTCACCGAACTGGGCGAGGACGAGTGCCGCCGGCTGCTGTCGGCCCACGGCGTCGGCAGGATCGCGGTGTCCACCGACGCGGCCCCGGTCGTCGTACCCGTCAACTACACCGTCATCGACGACGCCGTCGTCCTGCGGACGGAACGGGGGACGGCCGCGCTGCACGGACTGGGCCGCGAGGTGGCCTTCGAGGTCGACCGGGTGGACGACGCGCTCAGCCAGGGCTGGAGCGTGGTGGTGCGCGGCCGCGCCGAGGCCGTGACCGATCCCGAGGCCGTACGCCGACTCGCCGAGCGGGCCTACAGCGCGCCGTGGGCCGGCGGGGAGCGCGAGGTCTGGGTCCGCATCCCCCTGACCGCGCTGACCGGCCGCCGCATCGAGACCTGGTGAGCCGCCCGGCGCCTCGGTCCCGCGGGACCGAGGCGCCGGCTCATCCTCGCTCAGTCGACCCGCAGCGGGATCGCACGCAGGCCGCGCACCGCACCCGGCCGGCGCTCCATCTCCGCCGCCGGGACGGCCAGCCGCAGACGGGGGTAGCGGCGCAGCGCGGTGGCCAGCACGATCTCCACCTCCAGGGAGGCGAGGCGGGCCCCCACGCAGTAGTGCAGTCCGTGACCGAAGCCCAGCGAACGGGCCGTGAACGACCGACCGATGTCGAACGTCGCCGGGTCCGGCCAGTGCTCGGGGTCGCGGTTGGCGGAGGCCGTGCTGACGATGACGTAGGAACCCTTGGGGATGGTCGTGCCCCCGATCTCGACGTCTTCCAGGGCGTAGCGGCTCAGTCCCGGCGTGACCGGACCGTCGTACCGCATGGTCTCCTCGATCACGGCCGGGATCAGGCCGGAGTCCGCCCGTACGGCGGCGAGTTGGTCCGGGTGCTGCAACAGCGCGACCAGGGCGTTGCCGATCAGCTGCGCGGAGGGTTCGTAGCCGCCGAAGAGGACGATCCCGACCATGCTGACCAGTTCGTCCTCCGTCAGGCGTTCGCCGTCGGCCTCGGCGGCGAGGAGGTCGCTGATGAGGTCGGCCCGCGGCGTGGCACGGCGGGCGTCGATCAGTTCGCGTACGTAGGCGTCGAACGCGTCGAGGGCCGCGACCACGCGCAGCGCGGCCTCGTCGTCGGCGATATGGCCGCCGACCACGGAGGCGGCGGTGCGGAACAGCGCGGTGTCGGTGGCCGGGACGCCCAGCAGCTCGCAGATCACCGTGATGGGGAGCCGGTTCGCCACCGTCTCGACCAGGTCGAACTCGGGCGCGTCCCCCAGCGCGTCGAACAGCTCGTCCGTGCTGCGCTGGATGCGGTCGCGCAGCCCCTCGACGCGCTTGGCGCTGAACCCCCGGACGATGAGCTTGCGCAGGCGGTCGTGGTCCGGCGGGTCGAGGTTGGCCATCGCGCGGCCGAGGAGCTGCGTGGTGCGCAGGCTGACCTGGGCGCGCGGCGGCAGCGGCTCGGGCGGCAGGCTCTGCTGGAGACCGCGCCCGAGCTCGTTGCTCAGCCGGAGGTCCTCCAGGGCGCGAAGCACGTCGTCGTGGCGTGTGACCAGCCAGCGTTCGGCGCCGTTGGGCAGCGTGACCAGGTGCACCGGGCCTTCGGTCCGCAGCCGGTCGAGGGCGGGGAAGGGGTCCTGGACGAAGTCGGGCCCGAGGGTGTGGTCGGTGGCGGAAGCGGCTGCCAGGTGCGGGCAGCAGCGCTGGGCGAGCGAGGTCATCGGCATCCTTCGTTGGTCGTCCGTCAGGCGTCGGGTGCGTCCGGGCGCGGGGGCCGCCGGTCCTGGCCGGGGCCGGGTGGTACGGGAACGGGCGGGCCGGTGCCGCCGGGCGTATCCGCCGCCGTCCCCCGCCGTCCCCCGCGGGCGCCCAGGACGAAGCACACGGCGGCCAGGACCTGGCAGAGGGCCAGCAGGGCGAACACGGTGTGCAGCGGCAGGCTCTCCGCCGCCACTCCGCTGGCGACCAGACCGACGCTCCCGCCGGTCAGCCCGAACGCGGCGATCAGGGTGAGCGCCGTCGACCGCAGCGGAGCCGGGATGCGCGCGGTGCGCACGGCCGCGATCGGCCCGTTGGACAGGCCGTTGAGCAGCCCGGCGACGCACAGGACGGCGGCCAGTCCGAGCGCGTTCAGCGGCAGCAGCAGGGCGAAGAAGGCCGCGGTCTGGCCGAGCCTGCCGAGGACCGACAGCCGCGTCGGGGACAGGCGGCGCAGCGCCCGTCCGACGAGCAGGGTGCCGCTGAGCGCTCCGCCGCCGAAGGCGCCGAGCAGCAGACCGGCCAGGCTCGCCGAGCCGCCGTACTGCTCGCGGGCGAGGACCGGCAGCAGGACGAACAGGGCCTGCCACGCCGTCTCGGTCAGGACCTGTCCGACGGTCCAGCAGCCCAGCAGCCGGTCGCGGCGCAGCACGCGCACCGCGGCCCCGGTGTTCCGGCCGGCGGTGCGGACCGGCGGGGCGAGGCCGCGCGGGATGCGGGAACCGAGGATCAGCGCGGAGGCCAGATAGGTCCCGGCGTCCAGGAGCAGCACGGTCGGCGCACCGAGCCAGCTCACGAGCAGCCCGGAGACGGGCGGCGCGATCAGGATGGCGAGGCGGGTCGCGCCCTGGAGGCCGGCGTTGGCCCGGCTGAGCAGTTTCTCGTCCTCACCGGCGAGGAACGGCAGCAGCGCCTGCTGACTGGCGGTGTACGGGGCGAAGAAGGAGCCGATGGCGAACAGCAGGAGCATGACCACGGGCAGCGGCAGCACCCCGGCCTGGTGCAGCAGCGGCACCAGCGCCACCAGCAGGGCACGGCTGTAGTCGGACGCCACCAGCACCCGGCGCGGGCCGAGGCGCCCGCTCAGCGGAGCACCCAGCACACCGAAGAGGGCGACGGCGATCATCTGGGCCGCCATCACCACCCCCATGTCCGCCGCCGAACCCGTGCTCTCCAGGACGAACCAGGGCATGGCCACGGCACTGAGCTGCGAGCCGCTCATGGAGAGCACCTCGGCGACCAGCACCGTGCGGAGCACGCCGCGCGATGCGCTGCCGGACGGTGCGGACATCAGCCGTCACTTCCCCGGCCGCCCCGGCCGCGCGAGCCCCGCTCCGCCAGCGCCCGGCGCGCCCGCGCCGCCCGGTCGCGGAGCCCGTCGGCGGGTGCGGCGGGCTGTGCCGCGGAAGCCGTGAGGAACCGCGCCAGAGCGGCCACCGTGGTGTGCTCGTAGAGCGCGGTCAGGGTCAGGGCGGCGAACCCGCGCCCGGTGAGCGAGGTGTGCAGCCGGGTGAGCAGCAGGGAGTTGCCTCCCAGGTCGAAGAAGTTGTCGTGCACGCCGATCTCGTCGCGGCCCAGGACCTCGGCCCAGGCGGCCGTGATCCGCCGTTCCGTGTCGTCCCGCGGGGCGGTCCGTTCGGCGGCCACCGGCAGGTCCTCCCGGCGCGGCCGCGGCAGCCGCGCGGTGTCGACCTTCCCGCTGGCGTTCAGGGGCAGCCGGTCCAGCCACACGTACGCCTCGGGGACCAGGTGGGCGGGCAGCCGGGACCGCAGGTCGTCCAGCAGTTCGGCGCGGCCGGGCCGCTGCCCGGCCGGTGCCGCCGCGACGAGGTAGGCGACCAGCTCGGGCGTGCGGCCCGGGTCGCCGTGCACGAGGGCGGAGGACACCGCGGGGTGCCGCAGCAGCGCCGCCTCGATCTCGCCCGGTTCGATCCGGTGCCCCCGGACCTTCAGCTGCCGGTCCGCCCGGCCCAGGTACTCGACGGTGCCGTCCGGCAGCCACCGGCCCCGGTCGCCGGTGCGGTAGACCGGGCCGGCGGGGCCGTGGAAGCGCTCCGCCGTCAGCTCCGGCCGCCGCCAGTAGCCGGCCGCGACGCCCGCGCCCCGCAGGACGATCTCGCCGGGCACCCCGGCGGCGCAGCGCCGCCCCGCCGGGTCCAGGATCTCGGCCCGGGTTCCGGCGATGGGCCGCCCGATGGTGTTCAGCGGCCCGGTGGCACCGCTGGAGAGGTCGTGCGTGAGCGCGATCACGGTCGACTCGGTGGGACCGTAGGCGTTGCGTATCCGGTACGGCGTGCCGGCCGGAGGCGTCCTCGTCAGGGCGGCGGCACCCACGATGAGCTGGCGCAGCCTCGGCAGTGCCGCCCCGGACGCCCACAGTGCCTCCGCGAGCGGGGTGGCGAGCAGGACGACGGAGACCCGCCGCCGGGTGAGCCAGTCCGCCAGGTCGTCGGAGGCCGGTGCTCCCTCGTGGGGGACGACGCAGCCGCCGGAGGCGAGGGCCGACCACACATCCCACTGGGTGGCGTCGAAGGCGACTCCCAGGAGCTGCCCGGTCCGGTCCTCGGGTCCCAGGCCGAACGACTCCCGGCCCCACGAGACGAGCTGGGCCAGGCCGCGGTGGCGGACGACGACGCCCTTCGGCCTGCCCGTCGTACCGGAGGTGTAGACGATGTACGCCGCCGCCTGCGCCGAGGCCAGGTGCGGGCCGACGGCGTCCGTCCCCGTCGCCGGCAGGTCCTCTCCCGGCCGGTCCTCTCCCGGCCGGCCGGCCACGGCACCCGGCACGTCCAGGACCGGGAGGCCGGCCGCGGCGGGGTGCGCCACGCCGGAGGGACCGTCGGCGATCACGGCGCACGCGCCCAGGTCGTCGAGCAGCTCGCCCACCCGGGCCGCCGGGGCGTCCGGGTCCAGAGGGCAGAAGGCGGCGCCCGCGTACCAGGCGGCGAGCATCGCGACGACGAGGTCCTCGCCCCGGCGCAGCAGCAGGGCCACCACCGGGTCGTCGGCCGGGCACAGCGGCCGCAGGCGCGCGGCGAGGGCCAGGGCGCGCCGGTGCAGTCCGGCGTAGGTGAGGACGCCGCGCGCGGTGTCCACGGCCGGGGCGTCGGGCGTCTCGCGGATCCAGCGGCCGAGCAGTTCCGGGACGGTGGTTTCCGGGCCGGCCTCGCCGCCGTTCCCCCAGGCGTCCAGGCGGGCGAGTTCCGCGGCGTCGTCCGCCACCAGGTCGAGGGTGTCGAGGCGGCTGCCCAGGGACTCCGGGAGCCGGGCCAGCAGCCGCCCGAACAGCGCCGCCAGCTGGGCGACGTCGGCCCGGTGGGCCTGGTCGCCGCGGTAGGAGAAGGCCGCCTCCAGGGTGTCACCGGAGACCGTCAGCACCACGGTCAGGCCGAACTTGGCCCGGTAGCCGGCGTCCTGCGCGGACAGCGGCAGCCTGACCAGCGTGCTCCCGCCCAGCGCGGGCGGCTCGGCGGGGGCGGTCTCCAGGCTCAGGGTCACCCCGGCGTACGGGACGTGGCCGGGCCGGCGCGGCGGGTTCAGCCGCTCCACCACCTTCTCGAAGGGGATGCCGCTGTGCTGGTACGCCTCCAGGACTTCGTCGCGCAGGCCGACGAGCAGGTCCCGCAGCGTCGCGTCGGCGGCGGGGCGCGAGCGCAGCGCCACCGTGTTGAGGCACGGCCCGATCAGCCCCGCGAAGCGCGGGTCGTCGCGCTGCGCGAGCGGGGCGCCGAAGACGACGTCGTCCCGGCCGGTCCAGCGGTGCAGAACGGCGGCCAGCGCCGTCGCCGCGAGCTGGTACAGGGTGCAGACCTGCTCCTGCTGGACGCGGCGCAGCCGGGCGGCCAGGCCCGCGGGCAGGGGAACGGTCACGGTGCCGTTGCCCTCCGGGTCCGGTCCGCAGGGCGAGAGGTCCAGGTGGGCGGGCGCCCCGGCGAGGTGGTCGGTCCAGTACGCCAGCTCGGCGGCCCGCTGCCCGGGATCGCCGCCGTCCTGCGCGGCGACGAAGTCCCGGTACTGCGTGCGGCCGTCGCTTCTGCCGGGCACCGCCGGGTCCGGGCCGTGCCCGGGCGCCGGGCCGCCGCCGGACGCCTCCGCGTAGCAGTCGGCCAGCTCCCGCAGGAAGATCCGGGCGGACTCGCCGTCCCACACCAGGTGGTGCAGGCGGACGAAGAGCACCTGCCCCCGGGAACCGCCCGTCTCCAGCAGCGCGGCGGACAGCAGCCGGCCCGACGCCGGGTCGAACGGTTCGTCGGCGGCCCGGCCGAGCCACGCGTGCAGCGCGTCCTTGGGAGAGTCCTCCCCGCGCAGGTCGACCTGGTCCACCCGGGGGCTCCAGGGCGCGCCGATCCGCTGCCGCAGGGTGCCGTCCCGCTCCTCGAACCGGGTACGCAGGATCTCGAACCGTGCCACCAGCAGCGCGAGGGCCCGCCGCAGGATGTCCGCGTCGAGCGGCGGGCCGGCCACCCGCCAGGCCAGCGGCACGTTGTACGTGGCGGCGGCGTCCATCCGCTCCGCGAGCCAGATCCGCTGCTGGAACGCCGAGGCCGGGACCACCACCTCCTCGTCCGGCTCCGGGGCGCCGGACGGGCGGCCCTGGGTGGTGTGGTCGGGGACCGTCATGGCAACTGCTCCTTCGTCGAGTACGTGTCGGCCCGGCGGGTGCCGCCGCTCCCTCTCAGAGCAGGTCCTCGAAGAGCGGGTGGGGCCCGGTGGCCGAGAGCCAGCCCGTGCTCTGCCCGGCGTAGTCGGCGCCCTCCTCGTCGGAGGCGGCGTCCCGGAGCTGACGCAGGTGCCCGGCCACGCGGTGCCGGGCCGCCTCGCAGTACAGGTCGGCCAGGTGCTGGCCGTCCTCGGCCGCCGGCGCGGCGGTCCGGGTCATGCCGGAGGCGCGGGCCAGGACGACCGCCATGGTGAACAGTTCGGCGGAGATCCGGGAGAGCAGGACCAGCACGCGCTGGCGGGCGGCGAGCGCGGACCGGTCCGGATGGCGGCGGGCCAGCTCCCGGCAGGTCAGCCCGAACCGGTGGGTCTCCTCGGCGACCGCCGCGAGATGGGCGCGGTTGCGGTCGGTCAGGTCGGCGTCCAGGAGGCTCGTGTCCGGCGCGGCCGGGGCCTGGGGTTCGTCGGGCTCCGGGTAGTAGTACGACAGGATGTTGCGGCCCGCGAGCCAGTAGTCGATCAGGAAGTCCACGCCGCCGGAGATCCGCATGTTCCGCACGTCGCGGACGGCCTGTTCCACCGGCAGCGCCGGTGCCCCGCGGCGCTTCTTGCTCGCCGCCGTCTCGTAACCCTCCGCCGCCAGCAGGGAGAGGGTACGGTCGGCCACGCGGCCGGCGACGACGGAGGCGATGTTCTTCGCGACGTTCTGCTCGAAGGCCGTGTTGCGGCCCAGGTCCTGGTCCTCGTTGAGCAGGGCGGCGCGGGCGACGCTCTCCACGGCGAAGGTCTCCGCGAGCGTGTCGGCGAGCCGGCGCTGGATCTCCTCGTACTCCCCGAGCGGGCGCCCGTCCACGGCCCGGCGGTTGACGAACTCCCGTGACCACCGGCAGCACAGCTTCGCCACGGCCAGCGACGGCGCCACGATCATGTGCAGCCGTCCCCGGGTGACGAGCCGGGAGACGGCGGGGGTCAGGCGGGCCTGCCCGTTCCCCTCCTCCAGGAGCCGGTGCTCGGCGGGTACCCGCACCTTGTCCAGGGTGATCCAGCCGTTGGGGAAGCCGCGGATGCCGGAGAACTCGTGCCACTGCCCGCGCGAGAACCCCGGGGTGTCGGCCTCCACGAAGAAGACCTGGTTGGTGACGGTGCCGTTCTCCCGGACGGTCGCGGTCACGCTGAACAGGGTGCCGAGGGGCGCGTGCCCCACGAAGATCTTGTGACCGTCGAGCACGTACGCCGACCCGCCGTCGACCGGCACGGCGGTGGTGGCCCGGTGCTGGTTGGCGGCGCCGCCGGGCTCGGTGTCCGCGGTGCCGGACAGGCCGCCCAGCTTCTGGTGGCGGTGCAGCAGGTCCTTCAGCGGCCCGTCCGCCACCACCGGCCAGAAGGCGGGCGTGCCGACCGAGTTCTCGATGCCCATCACCAGGGCGACCGGGAAGCAGTGGCTCGCGGCGGCCTGTACGACCCGGAACACGTTGAAGTGCGACAGGCCCAGGCCGCCGAGCGACGGGTCGAGCTGCAGGCTCAGATAGCCCCGGGACCGCAACAGCGGGTACAGGCTCTCGGGCAGCCGTCCCGAGGCCTCCACCTCGGCCGGGTCGACGTGTTCGCGCAGGAAGGCACCGAGGCCGGCGACGGCCTGGTCCCCGGCCGCGCGGTCGGCCGCGTCCTGTTCGGCGAACGGGTGGACCAGATCCCAGCGGAAGCGGCCCTGGTACAGCTCCTCCAGGAAGCTGGGGCGGTCGGGGTCGGAGGAGAAGTTGCGCGGCTGGGCGGGACGTTGCTGCACCATGGGCAAGCCAATCGGGGTGGGGGCGGGGAGTACGTCAGCGGCCGGAGGCCGGCGGCGCCAGGGCCTCGTCGATCGCGGCGGCGAGCGCGGGTACGTGCCGGCTGCCCAGGATGCTGTGGTGGTCGCCCGGCAGGGGGCGCACGGTCACCCCGGCGCCGTACAGCGGGGCGAGGCGCCGGCCCAGCCGCGTACGCCGGTCCTGGTCGGTGCCGGCCTTCAGCAGCAGCAGCGGTGCGCGGACCGGCCGGGGACGGTGGCGCAGCATGGCCCTGATGCTGGTGTTGTGCAGCCGTACGTAGTCCGGCACACCGGCGGTGAAGCGCAGCCCGGCCAGCTCCCGCACCCGGGGCAGCTCGCCCTCGGGCCGGTCCGGCACCAGGCGCCGGGCGCGGGGGCCGCGGAACCGGGCCTCCCACTGCAGGCCCAGGCTGGGCACCAGCCAGTGCGGCAGGGCGCCGACCGGCAGGCCGCCGGTGGCGGGCAGGAAGCCGTCGATGCCCACAAGGAGCTCCACCGACTCGCCCATCGTCTCCAGCAGGCGGGTCATCTCGTGGGCGACCATCGCTCCGTACGACCAGCCGCCCAGCAGGTACGGCCCGGTGCGCTGCACCTGCCGCAACACGGTGACGTGGTGCGCGGCGATGTCCTCCAGGCGGGCCAGCGGACGGCGGTGGTCGTCGAGGCCGGGCGCGTCCAGGCCGTAGACCGGCCGGCTGCCGTCGAGATGGCCGGCGAGCTGCCGGTAGCAGAGGGAGCTGCCGGTGGCCGGTGCCACCAGGAACAGCGGGCGGCCCGAGTCGGCCGCGCGGAGCAGCGTGAGGTGGTCGGGCAGGTGGGCGGGCGCGGCGTTGGCAGGCGCCGCCGGTGCCGTGGTGCCGGGGGCGCGGTGCCGTTCCGCGGCGGGGACGAACTGCCGGACGGTGCTGACCAGCGCGGCGAAGGTGAGGTCGTGCGGCAGCGACGTGACGGGCACGTCGTGTCCCAGCCGGTGGCCGATCAGTCCGCTGAGCTGCACGAGCATCAGCGAGTCTCCGCCGAGCCGGTGGAAGTCGGCGTCGTCGCCCGCCGTCGGGGTGCCCAGCACCTCGCACCACAGGGCGGCCAGGTCCGCGGTGAGACCGTCCGTGCCGGCCGTGCCGGCTGTGCTGTCCGCACCTGCCGCACCTGCCGCACCTGCCGCACCGGACGTGCCGACCGTGCCGTCCACGCCGGACGCGCCAGCCGTGCCGGACGGTCCGGCCGGGGTCTGCGCGGCCGGCGTGACCTGTGCGGCCGGTGCCGGCGCCGGTGCCGTGAGCCCGGCGTCCGCGGCCGGGGCCGTCGGCTCCGCCTCGGGTGCGGGCGGGCCGTCCGGCAGCCGCAGGCGCCCGGGCGGCGGGTCCAGGGCGAGCAGACGCGCCAGCCGGCCGGGGTCGACGCGGGGCACCTCCAGATGCCCCCAGGCGGGGCTGTCCGGGGAGGGATCCAGACCGCGGCGCAGCCGCTCGCCCTCCCAGGAGTCGGGGTCCTCGGTGACCACCCAGGCGGGGGCGCGGCCGGACCGCCGCTCGCGCACCTCCCGCCACCGGTCCGCGGCGGCATGGCCGGTGGCCGGCAGGTAGATCAACCCGCCGTCACCCGACGCCTGTTCGGGGCCGGGGCCGGCCGCGAAGACCACCAGGTGGTCACTGGTGAGGCTGGCGTCCACCGCCTTGACGTCGGTGAATCCGGCGTCGTCGATCGCGCGCAGCCAGGTGGGCGCGTCGAGGTGGATGGAGTCGGTGCGCAGCTCGTCACCGAAGTCCCACCAGCCCGGCGCCAGACCCCACATGACATGGGACCAGCGGGCGATCTCCGTGACCTCGACCAGACCCAGCCGGCCGCCGGGCCGCAGCAGCCCGGCGAGCCGGCGCAGCGCGGTGGGAACCGACTCGGCCACGTGGACGACGTTGTACCCGAGCACCAAGTCGTAACTGCCGAGCACCAGTTGCTGCTCGACCGGGTCCGTGCCGATGTCATAGGTGGAGAACCGCAGGTCGGTCAGACCGAGTTCGGCCGCGCGCGCCTCGGCACGCCGGACGATCAGCGGACTGACGTCGGTGATGTGGTACTCGATGTTCCGCCGGCCGGGCCACTCGGTCAGCAGGGGCCAGGTCAGCCGGCCGGCTCCCGCGCCGATCTCCAGGACGCGCACCGTGCGGCCGGTCTCCTCGGCTCCGGCGGTCGCGGTGCGCACGACATCGCGCAGGGCCTCCAGCGCGGCGGCGCAGTCGTCCAGCGGAATCCGGTTGTCACGCAGGCAGTCGTCGAGGAAGCCGGTGTCGGCGTCGGGGTAGAGCACCGAGACGGGGGTGCGGCGACCGGCGAAGACGTCGGGGTAGGCGGCGGTGACATGGCGCAGCATCCGCTTCAGGCCCGGGAGTTCGTCCAGCCCGGAGCCGACGGCCAGCGCCGCGGCCAGCGAGGCGGTGAGGGTGCCGGCGGCCTGCCAGTGGTCGCCGTCCCGCGACAGCCAGCCCTCCTGCTCCAGTACGCGCAGGCAGAAGTCGGTCAGTGCGGGCAGGCGCCGGTCGGGATCGATGCGCCGGCGCAGCTCCTCGTCTGCCATCCGCCGGCCGTCCGTGAGGCCGGTCATCGCCACGATCTGCTGTCCGGTCAGCCCGGCGCAGTACAGATCCAGTGTCCGGCTCAGCTCGGTCCGCCGGGTGAGCGGTGTGGTCCGGCTGGTCCAGGCCACACCGTCCGCGGCGGCGTGCACCGGTGCGGCGAGATCGGGCAGCGGCGCGGCCTCGGCGTACTCCCGTACCGGCAGGCCCTGTCCGGCCAGGTCGGCGGCCAGCGCGGCGGCGCGCGGGTGGCCGTCGCCGACCACGGTCCAGGCCGGGGGCGCGCCGTCCGCCGCGGCGGCGGAGAGCGGCACGGGCCGCGGTGCGAGATCCCACCAGGCTCCGCCGCGCCAGGCGTGCGCGCCGGCCTCGGGGCCGGGCAGCCGGGGCGGTGCGGCCCCGTCGCCGAGGTCGAGCAGGGCGACGGGCTGTCCGGTCCGGGAGTGGTGCGCGGCCCAGGCGCCCCAGTCGGGGGCGGCGGCCGCCGGGGCGCTGGTCAGCACGTCGGTCAGTCCGCGGCCCGCGACGAACAGGGGGGCGCCGAGCCGCCCGGCGGTCTCGGCCGCTTCGGCGAGCACCGGGGCGACGCCCGGCGCGTCCGGGCCGGACAGCGCTTCCCGCTCCGGCGGGACGGCGATCACCAGGGGGCGCCGCCCGGCCCGGACCGCGAAGCCGCCGGCCGCCGCCGCGAGGGCACCGGGCCGCCAGGCGACCGCGGTGACGTCATGACCGGACAGGGCAGGGCCGAGCCCGGCGGAGTCTCCGGCCAGCAGCACCTCGTAGGCGTCGGGACGGGTGGCGGAGGCCTGCGTCCACACCGGGGTGACGGCCTGCGGAGTGCCGTGCGAGGCGGACGGGGCCGCGGCCGGCGGGGCCGTCGGCGGACGGAGCGGTGCCGCGGGCGGGGCCGGCACGGCGGTACGGGCCAGCGGGTGGGGCGGCAGGGAGCAGATCCGTCCGGCGCGCACGGGCGCCAGGGACTCCCAGTCCACGTCCACCCCTTCCTCCCACAGCCGCGCGAGACCGCCGAGCAGGGTCCTGCGCTCGTCGGACGGGGAGCGGCCCAGGAGCGGGACGGCGACGAGGTCCGCCGACCGGCGGACCGCCTCCCGGGTCAGCGAGTCCCCGGGACCCAGCTCCACCAGGACGGGCGCGCCGCCCTCGGCGAGCGTGCGCATCCCGAGGTCCAGCCGGATGGTGCCGGTGAGCTGCCGGGCCCAGTAGTCGGGGTCCTGCGCCTGCCCGGGGGCCGTCCGCTCGCCGGTGAGCCCGGAGATCCACGTCCCGTGCGGTGTCTTCCCCGGCACGTCGGCCACGGCCTTGCGCAGGTCCTCGGCGGCGGTCGCCATCAGCGGGGAGTGGAAGGCGTGCGCGGTCGGAAGGAGCCGGCTCGCGGTGCCGGCGGCCTGCCGGCCCGCGGCGAACGCCTCGATCCGCTCCGCAGGGCCGGACACGACGACGTAACCGGACCCCACCGTGGCGAGCGACAGGCTGTCGTCCAGCAGCGGCGCCACCTCGTCGAGCGGTGCGCGCACCACGAGCATCCGGCCGGGCGGCGCGTGGTGCATCGCGCTCGCCCGCGCGTGGACGAGGTCCAGGGCGTCCTGCCAGTCCCAGCCGCCGGCGACCGTGGCGGCGACGTACTCGCCGACGCTGTGACCCAGCGAGGACTCCGGGGTGACGCCCCAGGCGGACAGCTGCCGGGCCAGCGCGTAGCCGTACACGAACAGGCCGAGCTGCTGGTGGCGGGTGTCGAGGAACCAGTCGGGGGAGGTGCCGGGGTCCAGCGCCGGTGCCAGGTCGATGTCGTGGCGGGCGCGGACGTGGTCCCGGCAGGTCTCGAAGACCTCGCGGAAGACCGGGAGCAGTGCGTGGGCGGCCTGTCCGTGACCGGCTTGCAGGGCACCCTGCCCGGGGAAGAGGAAGGCCACCCGGGGGGTTTCCGCGGCCTGGGTGGTCCGGTCGCCGCCCCGCAGCAGCGCGGCGGCCTCGGCGGCGGTCCCGGCGACGACCGACAGGCGGTACGGGAAGCGGCGGCGCGCGGCCAGGGTCCGTGCCGCGTCCGCCGGCCGGGGCGCGTCGGCCGCGCTGAACCGGTCGGCCAGCCGGGTGCGCAGCGTGTGCAGCGCCTCGGGCGTGGCGGCGGACAGGCAGAGCGCGTGTGCCCCGTCGGTCTCCCCGGGGTCGCCCGGCTCGGTGCGGGGCGGTTCCTCCAGGACGAGGTGGGCGTTGGTGCCGCCGATGCCGAAGGAGCTGACGCCGGCGAGCCGGGCGCCGGTCTGCTCCCAGGGGCGGTACTCGGTGCTGACCCGGAACGGTGACGCGTCGAGGTCCAGGGCCGGGTTGGGGCGGGAGAAGTGCGGGGTCGGGACGAAGACGCGGTGGTGCAGCATGAGCGAGGTCTTGATCAGGCCGGCGATGCCCGCCGCGGCGCCCGCGTGGCCGATGTTGGCCTTCACGGTGCCGAGCAGGCAGGGACCGGTCCGGGAGCCCTCGCTCTCGGCGGCGAACGCCGCGGTCAGCGCGGCCGCCTCGACCGGGTCCCCGACGGGTGTGCCGGTGCCGTGCGCCTCCACGTAGCCGATCTCGTCGGAGGAGACGCCCGCCCGGGCCAGCGCCATCCTGATCACGTCCCGCTGCCCCGCCACCGAGGGCGCCGTGTAACCGACCTTCTCCCGGCCGTCGTTGTTCACCGCCGATCCCCGGATCACCGCGATGATCCGGTCGCCGTTCTCCAGCGCGTCGGTGAGACGTTTCAGCACGACGACGCCGACCCCGCCGCTGTTGACGGTGCCCGAGGCGTCGGCATCGAAGGCGCGGCAGCGGCCGTCCGCGGAGAGGATCGACCCCTCCTGGTGGAGGTGGCCGCCGACCTGCGGCAGGTGGAGCGCGGCGGCCCCGGCGAGAGCCACGTCGCACTCGTGGCCGAGCAGCGCCTGGCACGCCTGGTGGACCGCCACCAGCCCGGTCGAGCAGGCGGTCTGCACAGTGATCGCCGGGCCGCGCAGGTCGAGTTTGTAAGCGGCCCGGGTGGCCAGGAAGTCCTTCTCCCGCCCGATCAGACGCTGAGTGGCCGTGGCGGTGTCGACGCGGCCCGCCGGCGCCGCGGGCGTGTGGTCACCGCCCGCGAACAGGGCGGTCCACTTCCCCGACCGGTCGGGGTCGATGCCCGCGTCGTCCAGGGCCTGTGCGGCGCACTCCAGGAAAACGCGGTGCTGCGGGTCCATCGTCGCCGCCTCGGCGGCGCTGTATCCGAAGAACTCCCGGTCGAAGAGTTCACCGTCGGGCACCACTCCGCGCGCCGGAACGAACCGGGGATCCGTGACGAGCGCGGCGTCGATTCCGGCCGCGTCGAGTGCGGGCCGGTCGAAGCGGCTGATGCTGTCGATGCCCGCGCAGAGGTTTCTCCAGTACTCCTCGAAATGGTGAGCACCGGGGAATCGGCAACTCAACCCGACTATGGCGACAGAGTTCTCCTGCGTCATCGGATCTCCGTAAGCTATGCGGCGTACCTGTTCGTCGCGCCCGCGCGCCGCCAGAACCATGCGGCGCATTACTTATCGCCCCGTTGAGTGATCAAGTATTGCAAGATCCGAACCTGTGTCAACCCCGAGGAACCTCCGCTCGCGCGCTATTGCCTCGGCATTACGGCGGTCACTTCCCGGAGTCTTACGGCAATCTTTCCCTGTTGTTTGCCGACACTGGATCAGGTTTAGGTTTGTGAGTTTCCCCAGGTGAAGTGTCGTCATTGTCCGAAATGCAGTACTGCGTACGTAAGGGTGGCGTGTTCCCTTGTGGGGGCACATGGGGGACCGAGGGTCGATTGACGGCGTCTCGGTGTTCGCCTCGACCTGGGCACATTTAATGTTTCCGCAACATCGCCGATGGGTGATCGGGTTAGATTGCCGTGAGGTTCCAAAGGGTGACGGCCCGGGCCCGGCGCTCAATGAGGCGGTCATCGAAAAAGCTGGCATACATGGCAGGTGTAGCGGACATCATTCGAAGCGGGGAATTATGTGAGGCTGTATGACGTCGCGAGGTTTCAATGTCTAGTTTTGCCGGATGGTCGGCTCGTTCCACGGCTGGGATACGCGAAGCGGACTTCCACCGCGTACGGACGGATCTCGCCGTGCGCGGCAGAGCCGGACACGGGATATGGCGGCACGAGCGTGCCGCCCTTGTGCAGACGGTCGGCCCCACCTGGACCGGGCCGAAAGGGCCGGCCGTGCTCGAGCGGGCCGGGGCCCCGCCGGTGGCCGTGGTCTTCGACGGCCACCTCGCCAACGCCGCCGGCCTCGCGGCCTCGCTGGCGCTGCGCCCGGGGTACTCGCCCTCGGAACTGGTGGCCCACGCCTACCTCAGGTGGGGGCGGGCCGCCGTCGAGCGGTTCCAGGGCGACTTCGCGCTCGCCGTGCTGGACGCCGACAGGGTGCTGCTCGGACGCGACCGCCTCGGCATCAAGCCGCTCAGCTATCTGGAGACCGAGAACGGCCTGCTGTTCTCCTCCGACCTCGCCACTCTCGCGCGGCACCCCTGGGCCCGGCCCCGGCTCACCGCGGACGGCCTGAGCGCGTTGATCACGCAACTGCGCCCGCCGGGACGCGGGGTGCTCGCGGACGTGCGCGAGGTGGTGCCGGGAACCACGGTCGAGTTCCGGGCCGGCGGCGCCGGCTCCGAGGCGCGGTACTGGTCGCTGCAGGATCCGCCGGAGACCACACCGGACCGCCCCGTCGAGCAGGTCAGAGAGCTGCTGGACGATGCCGTGCGCCGTGCGCTGGGCGACGCCGAACCCGCCGTGCTGCTGTCCGGAGGACTGGACTCCAGTGTGCTGACCGGCCTCGCCGCCGGCCTCGCGAAACGCCCCCCGCGGACCTTCACGGTCGTGTTCGACCAGACCGGTGTCCCGGTTCCGGACCGGCCGTACGCGCAGGAGGTCGTCGACTTCCTCGGGTGCGAGCACCACGAGGCCGAGATCGACCCCCGCGAGCTCTCCGCACCCGGTCTGCTGGCCGAGGTGGCCGCGGCCAAGGACCACCCGACCCCGTTCGGCGACAAGAACATCACGCCGTACGTCTTCGGACGCCGGGTCGCGGAGGCGGTGCCGGTGGTGCTCAGCGGGGAAGGCGCGGACGCGGTGTTCACCGGGCTCGGCGGGGATCCCGACCCCACCCGCACCCTGACATCGTTTCCCTGGATCGAGCGTTCCCGGCGTTTCGGTCTGCCGTACGGCATCGGTGCCGGGCTGTTCGACGCCGGTCTGCTCACCGCCATCGACGTGTCCGGCTGGATCGACTCGCTGTTCCGCGAGGCCGTCGCCGAGGTACGGCACCCGCCGGGCGCGTCCCGCACCGACCGCCTCGCCCGCGAGATCGATCACCTGACGATCACCCGGCTGCTGGAGCAGACGGTGCTGCACTCGGAGCGGATCTCGACGGCGGCCGGACTGGAGGTGCGCTTCCCGTTCGCCGACGCCGAAGTGGTGTCGGCCGTGTACCACTTGCCGGCGCGGGAGAAGTCCTTCGACGGCAGGGAGAAGAGCCTGCTCCGCGCCCTCGGGCACCACCTGGTCCCGGAGTCGGTGCGCACCCGGCCGAAGGTGCCCTACCCGATCACCTATGACAGGTACTACAAATCCGCTCTCGTGCACCGTCTCCGGGCGCTGCTGGACGACTCGGCGGCCCCGGTGCACGCGCTGCTGGACCGACGTGCCGCCGTCGCCGTCGTCGACGATCCGAGCCGGCTCGACCGTGGCGGCTGGCTCGGCCGTGCGGACGCCGAGATGGTGCTGCAGCTCGACGCGTGGCTCAGGCGGCTGCACGTGCGGATCGAGCTGTGATCCAGCGGTGGAAGGAACGGGTCCAGGGGTGATCCGCCGGCGGAACGGGCGAAGAGGGTGAGACGGGAAGCCACGGGACATCCACCGCTCCCTGGCCCGTGCGGGCTTCCCGGAAGAGTTCCGCGCCGGCTTCCCGGAAGAACCCCGACCGGATAAGCCGCCGCCCGCCGCCCGCCGCCCGCCGCCCGCCGCCCGCCGCCCGCCGCCCGCCGCCCGCCGCCCGCCGTCACCCGAAGCCCGAACACGCCCACGCACCGCTCGCCGACGCGGCGCCGCCCACACCGTCCGGGCAGCGCGCCCGGAGACCCGCCGCTTCGGCCGTACCGTCTGCCCCCGGCCCCGCTCCTCGCCCGCGCGAGGAGAGCCACCGATACCGGCACCCCAGGGCCGGCAGACGTCTCCCGTTCTCGCGCGCGGCAGCGCGCAACGTCCCCCACATCCGGCTGTCCCACCACGGACCGACCTGACTGCGCCGCACCGGACAAGCACCGGGGCGGCGAAGAAGAAGCCGGACACGACGGAAATGAGGCACTTGTGAGTGACCCGAAGCAGGTCCCGCTCTCGGTCGGGCAGGAAGCCATCTGGGTCGCGTGGAAACGCGACCCGGCTGCCTGGACGAACATCATCCCGACACCGTTCGAAGTGACCGGCTCGCTCGACGTGGCACGCCTGCGTGCGGCGGTCGGAGAGATCGGCGAACTCTACCCCCAGCTCCGGGGCCGGGTGCTGGCCACACCGGGCGGCCTGGTCCTGGACCGCTCGGGCGGCCCGGAGATCCCGGTGACGGAGACGGCGACGGACCTCCCCAGGGACGAGGCCGTACGCCGAAGCTGGCAACGGCCGTTCAACCTGCGCCGCGGACCGCTCGCCCGGGTGGAACTGCTGCGGGGCGCGGACTTCACCGTCCTGGTCCTGGCCGTGCACCACCTGGTGTTCGACGGCGCGTCGATCCTCGTGCTCCTGGAAGCGCTGAGCAAGACGTACGCGGGTGCCGCCCCGGTCGTCCCCGACCACGGCGAACTGGTGCACTACGCCGAGCGTTCGCACGCGCTGGCCGAAGGTCCGGAAGGCGAACCCGACCGGGAGTACTGGCGGGAGACGCTGGGCGGGCAGGATCTCGACTTCCGGCTGCCGCCGAGCGTGGACGAGACGCAGTACACCGTGCTGGAGGAGCTGATACCCGCGGAACTCGCCGCCCGGCTGCGCTCACGCGCCACCGAGATCGGTGTCTCCTACACCTCGGTGCTCCTGGGAAGCTACTTCGCGTTGCTGCGCCGCTACGGCGGAGGCGCGGACGTCCTGTCGTTCGTGCCCTACCACGGCCGGTCCTCGGCGTCGCTGCGCGAACTCGTCTGGGACTTCGTGAACCCCCTGCCGATCCTGGACCGGCCCACGGCGGACGACACCTACGCCTCGCTGTCGCGCCGGGTCCACGGCCGTGTGCGGGACGCCGTCGCGCACGGGAACCTGCCGCTGCCGGCGATCATCCGGGCGGCCGGCCTCACCGGGCCGGAAGCGGGCGCGCGCACCCACCAGACGGTGTTCCAGGTCTGGAACGCCGGCCTGCGGACCGGGGTCGACGTGCAGGATCTGCCCCTGCACCACGGCGGGCACCGGGCGTCGCTGCGGCTGCTCGGCATGGAGAGCTCCGCCGGCTTCCTGCTGGCGACGATGGTGCGCGAGGACAGCGCCGGCACCCATGTGCTGTGGAAGGACCCGACCGGAGCCGTCGGCCCCACCCGCGTAGCCGAACTCGCCCACGACTACCGGTCCATACTCGAAGCGGTCGCCGAGAACCCCGACTCGCCGCTGATCGACGTCCGGCGGGACGTGCAGGCGGACCCCGAGCCCGTCGCACAGACCCGGCCCGGCCCCGCTGGGCAGAGGGCCGCGGACGAGTCGGTGGCGGAGATGGCCGGTCTCTGGGCCGACGTGCTCGGCGTGCGGGAGATCGACCCGGAGGACTCGTTCTTCGAGCTGGGGGGCCACTCGCTGCTGGCGGAGAAGCTGGTGCTGGCGGTCAACAAGCGCTACGGCACCGAGGCGGCGTCGATCCGGACCCTGTTCGACCACCCGCGCCTGCACGACTTCACGTCGGTGGTGGCTCCGGCCGCCGCCCCGCAGGAGACGGACGACCCGCCGGCCGCGGACGCCGTGCCGCCCGGGCCGGACCGTGCCGCCTCGGGGACAGCGCCCGCCGTCCTCGTCCGGCCCGCCTCCCCGCACCAGCAGCGCATGTGGTTCGTGGACCGGTTCGAGAACGGGGAGATCTATCCGGCGGCGCCGACCTACCACAACCTCAGGCTCGTCCTGCGGCTCCCCGAGACCCCCGAACGGTCCCGGCTGGACGCCGCCGTCACGGCGGTCGTGCGGGCGCACGAGGCACTGCGCACCACGTTCGACCACGTGGACGGCCAGGTGGTGCAGCGCATCCACGCGAGCGTCCCGGTGCGCGCCGAGTGGCTGCCCGCCAACGCCGGCCCGGAAGCGCTGCGCGCGGCCGCCACCGCACCGTTCGACCTGGTCGGCGGCCCGCTGCTGCGCGTCACCGTGCTGCCGCACGAGGACGGTTCGGCCTGGCTGGCGCTGACCGCCCACCAGGCCGTCGCGGACGACCACTCGCTGCGGCTCCTCGCCCGGCAGCTCCTCGGCGACGCCCCCGAACCCAGCAGCTTCAGCACCTGGCACGAGGGGACACCGCACGAGGCACGGCGCGCGGACATCGAGGCACGCGCCGCCGTGCTCAGCCCGCCGGCCGAACCCCTGCGCCTGCCCGAACGGCGCCGCCGCGACGCCGTCCACGTCTACGAGGAGGCCACGGCCGGCTTCTCCGTCCCGGCGGACACAGCGGTGGACGCGCTCGCCGAAGGGCTCGGCGTGGCCCCCACCGACGTGCTGCTGGCCGCCTTCACCGCCGTCCTCGGCTGGTACACCGGACAGACCGACCTGGTGCTGGGCCTGACCCACCCGGGACGCCACGACGCCGACCGCCACGTCGTCGGCCCCCTGTCCAACCTGCTGCCGCTCCGCTTCGAGGCGCGGCCGGACACCGCCTTCGGCCACCTGGCGACCGCGGTCGCGGCCGAGCGCGCGCACGCCCAGCGGCACGGGCACGCACCCTTCGACGAACTGGTACGCCGGATCGACCCGGTCAAGGATATGAGCCGCACCGCCCTGTTCGACGTGCTCGTCACGGTCCTCGACGCAACCGGACCGCAGGAGGAGACCGGTCTCGCGGGCGGCTACGGCAAGTACGACCTGCACCTCGTGCTGCGCGCGGAAGACGGCGGCCACCGGGGCGTCCTCGTCTTCAACGGCCGCTACTTCGACCACGACCAGATCGCCGCCCTCGCGGAGCACTTCACGGCGGTCCTGCGGCAGCTCGCGAAGCAGCCGCACACCGCGCTCGGCGACCTGGACCCGCTGACCGACGACGAACGCCACACCCAGCTGGCGGTCTGGAACGCCACCGGCGCCGCGTACCCGGAGACCACCGTCCACGAACTGGTCCGGCAGACCGCCGGGCGCCGGCCCGAGGCCGTGGCGCTGACGCACGAAGGCACAGAGATCACCTACGGACAGCTCCTGGCCCGCTCCGAGCGGCTCGCCAAGGTCCTCCTCGAACGCGGCGTGCAGCCCGGCGAACTCGTCGCCCTGCTGCTGCCGCGCGGGCCACGGCAGATCGAGGCCATCCTCGCCGTGCTGTTCGCGGGGGCCGCGTACCTGCCGGTCGACCCGGCGGGACCGGCGGAGCGGGCGGCCTTCATCCTGGAGGACTCCGGGACCCGGTTCGCGGTGACCCCGGACGGCGCCGGCCTCGCCGGGTTCCCGGGGACCGTCGTCGCCGCCGACGCCGAACCCGGCACCGACCCCGCCCTGCCTGCGGTGGCCGCCGACGCGCCCGCCTACTGCATCTACACCTCCGGCACCACCGGGAAGCCGAAGGGCGTGGTGATCACCCACCGGAACCTGGTGCGGCTCGTCACCAACGAGCGCTTCCCGTTCGCGTTCGGACCGAACGACGTGTGGACGATGTTCCACTCCTACGCCTTCGACTTCTCCGTCTGGGAGGTCTTCGGCGCCCTCGTGCACGGCGGCAGGCTGGTGCTCGTGACCGAGGAGCAGACCCGCGACCCGGAGCAGTTCTGGGCGCTGCTGCAACGCGAAGGGGTCACCGTGCTCAACCAGACCCCGAGCGCGTTCGGCCGTATCGCGGACCGGGAACCGGCGACGCCCACGGGGCTCAACCGGCTGCGGTACGTGATCTTCGGAGGCGAGGCCCTGCGCCCGGCGCTGCTGGATGACTGGCTCGAACGCCGCCCGCATGTACGGCTGGTGAACATGTACGGCATCACCGAGACCACGGTGCACGCCAGCATCCACACCGTCACCCGGGCGGACGCCGACGCGGACGCCGGCGTCATCGGCCGGCCGATCCCCACCACCCGGCTGCTGCTCCTGGACCGGCTCACGGGCCGGCGGCTGCTGCCGGTCGGCGCGGTCGGTGAGATCCACGTCGGCGGCGACGGAGTCGCGGGCGGCTACACCGGCCGGCCCGAGCTGACCGCGCGGCGGTTCGTCGACTCGCCGTTCGGCGACGGGAAGCTGTTCCGCAGCGGCGACCTGGCCCGGTACCGGCCGGACGGCACCCTGGAGTTCATCGGCCGGGCCGACGACCAGGTGCAACTGCGCGGATACCGCATCGAACCCGGCGAGGTGCGCGCCGCGCTGCTCGAACACCCGCAAGTCCACGACGCCGCGGTGCTGGCGGAACCGGACCGCCTCGTCGCAGTCGTGGCCACCACCGCCCCGCTCACCCGGCGCGACCTCTACGACCACCTGGCCACCAAGGTGCCCGGCTACATGATCCCGGGCGAGTTCCGCACCGTCCCGGAGATCCCGTTGACGCCCAACGGAAAAGTGGACGGGGAAGCGCTGCGCCGCCGACCGGCACCTCCGGCCGAACCGGCGGCCGCGGAGCCGGTCGGCACCGACAGCGGCACGGCGGCGGTCCTCGGGCGGCTGTGGTCCGAACTGCTCCGTGTCTCCGCCGTGCAGCCCGACGACTCGTTCTTCGCGCTGGGCGGGCACTCGATGAACGCTGTCTCGCTGATCGCACGGATCCAGCAGCACTTCGGTGTGAAACTGCCGATGCGCGCCTTGTTCGAGCACCCCCGCCTGGGCGACCTCGCCGCGCTCGTCGACCGCGAGCTCGGCGACCGCGCTCCCGCCGTCACTCCGCTTCCGGCGACGGCCGCCGACGAACCCGGCGACCGCGCGCCCGTCGTCACCGGGCACGCGGCGACGGCCGCCGACGGGCTGCCGGCGGCCGGCCCGCTCCAGCGACAGCTTTGGCTCGCGGAGCAGGTCGAGGAGCGCTCCCGCAACACGGTCCTGCTGTCCTGGAAGGCCGAGGGGCCGCTCGACCTGGCGGTGCTGAACCGTGCGCTGGCCGGACTGGTCGCGGGTCACGAGATCCTGCGCACCGCGTTCGTGACGGACGGCGGCGTGCTGCGCCAAGCCGTCCGGGAGCCGTGGCGGCCCCGCATCGAGCTGGTCTTCGTCGCCGACCCCGCCGAGCCGGACGAGGAACTGGCCCAATGGCTCGAAGAGACCGCGCAGCAGCCCTTCGACCTGGAGTCCGGGCGTCTGCTGCGGTTCGCCGTGGCGGACCTCGGACCCCACGGGCACGCGCTGCTGGTGTGCGCACACCACCTCGTCATCGACGGGGAATCGGTCCCGACACTGCTGTCGGAACTCGACCGCTACTACCGTGCCGTAGCCGACGGAGTCCCCGCCGAGCCGCCGCGCACCCAGTACCGCGAGTTCGTCGCAGCGGGCGAAGCGGCACGCGGCGGCGAACGGCACCGCCGTGACCTCGACTTCTGGCGCGCACGGCTCGACGGCGCCGGCAGCACGGTGGAGTTCCCCGAGCCGCCGGTGCCGCCCGAGCCGGACGGGGCGGTCACGGTGCCGCTGCCGGCCGGCCTGGGACAGCGGCTGCGGCACCTCCAGACCCGCTACGCGGTGTCCTGGTTCATGGTGGTGGGCGCGGCGCTGGTGACCGCGGTGCACCGCTGGACCGGCCAGTCGGCTCTGACGGTGGGCGTCCCCGCCGTCCAGCCGGAGCGGGGCGCCTTCCCGGACCTGCTCGGGCCCTCCCTGAACACCGTCGTGCTCCGGTCCGACGTGACCGCCGGCACCTCGCTCGGCGACGTACTGACCGCGCTGAGGACCGAGACGCTCGACGCGTTCGCCCACGCCGGCGCCCCGTTCGAGGACGTCTTGGAGGAACTGGCCCCGGCGCGACAGGCAGGACGCTCGCCCTACACCGATGTCACGCTGAACATGAATCTGCGCAGCGACCGCAAGGCGGAACTGGGCGGCACGCGTCTGCGGCCGGTCTTCCTGGACCGGCTCGGTGCCAGGGAGGCCAAGACGGGCATCACCCTGACCGTGGCCGAAGAGGACGGCGAGCTGGCCGCCGTGCTGTCCTACCAGGGGACGCGGGTCTCGGCGAAGCAGGCCGGCGTGCTGGCCGCGACGGTCGGCGACCTGCTCGCCGGCCTGGCGGACGCCCCGGAACGGGCCCTGGCCGACCCCGTCGACCCGCACCGGCCGTGACGGTGAGCCGCGAGGTGACACGGGCGTGCCGCGCGACCCGGCCCCCGGAGAGACGAGACGCGTCATGAGCGGACCACGCAACGCCTGGACCATCGGAAAACCTCTGGCGGACCGCCCCGTGGTCACCCTGTACTGCTTCCCGCACTCGGGCGCGCTCGTCAGCGAGTTCGTCCGGTGGGGCGGGCGGCTCCCCGGGGTACAGGTCTACGGCATCTGCCCGCCGGGACGGGGACCCCGCTCGCGCGAGCGGGAGCCGGACACCGTCGCGGAGTTCGTCAGGGATCTGGTGGACGAGACGGAGTTCGCCGAGCCGGCCGTGTTCTTCGGACACAGTCTCGGCGCCCTGACCGCGTACGAGACGATCCGGGAACTGCGCGCCCGCGGCAAGCCGCTGCCCCGCAGGCTGATCGCCTCGGCGCACGCCGCCCCGCAGCTCGGACGCACGGCCACCGGGCTCTCGGGCCTCAGCGACCCGCGGCTCATGGCGGAGATCGAGGCCCGCTACGGCGCGCTGCCACCCCACGTGACCGCCAACCCCGAACTGACCGCCCTGGTCGTGCAGGCGTTCCGCGCCGACTTGCGGCTGCTCGACTCCTACCGTCACCAACCCGGTGATCCGCTCCCGGTGCCCATCGAGGTCTTCGGGGGCGAACAGGACACCTCGGTGCCGCCCGGCACCCTCCTGGCCTGGCGGCACCGGACGGCCGGGGACTTCACCGCCCGGTGGTTCACCGGGGACCACTTCTACTTCCGGCACGCACCGGAACCGGTGTACGCGGCGCTCCGGAACGCGCTGCTCCGACCTCTCCCCTCGAAAGCGGGCCTTTGACATGACGACAGACGCCCAGATCCGCCTCCACTGGTACCTGCCGAGCTCCGGGGAGACCCGGCAGTTCCGGCAGGGCGGCACCAACGTCGTGCTGCCCGACCGGGGCTCCGCCGGACCCGGCGGCTTCCGCGCACCGACGCTGTCCTACCTGACGGAGATCGCCCTGGCGGTGGAGGAGGCCGGGTGTACCTCGGTACTCGTCCCGACCGGGTCCTCCTGCGAGGACCCCTGGATCGTCTCCTCCGTGCTCCTGGCGCACACCCGCACCCTGCGGTTCCTGGTGGCGCTGCACCCCCGCACCCAGCACCCGCTGCTGACCGCGCACCACGCGGCGACCTTCCAGCGGCTCGCCGGCCACGACCGCCTGGCGCTGAACGTGGTGACCGGTGAACCGGGCTGGGAGGCACGCCGTTACGGCGACCACGGCGACAAGGCCGTGCAGTACGCCCGCACCGAGGAGTTCCTGCGGGTCGTCCGGCCCCTGCTGGCGGGCGAGTCGGTGGACCACAGCGGGGAGTACTTCGCGACGCGGGACGCCTCCGTGACGGCCCCCGGGCGCGACCTGCCCGCGGAGCCGCCGGAGATCTGGTTCGGCGGGTCCTCGGAGTACGCCCGGCCGGTCGCCGCCCGGCACGCCGACGTCTATCTGAGCTGGCTCGAACCGCTGGACATGATCGTGGAGAAGATGAAATGGCTGGCCGAGGCGGTGCCCGAGGGCCGCCCGGCACCGCGGTTCGGCCTGCGCGCCTGGCTGCTCAGCCGGGACACCACCGAGCAGGCGTTCGCGGACGCCGAGCGGCACCTCGCCGGCATCGACCCGGCCCACGCGGCACAGGCCCGCGCACTGCTGGGCGCCCGTGGCTCGGTCGGCCAGGCCAGGGGACAGAGCCTCCTCGAAGGAGCCAGCATCGAGGACCCGGACAGTCTCCACGTGGCGCCCAATCTCTGGGGCGGCTTCGGGCTCCTGGCCGGAGGCTCGGCGCTGGCGTTCGTCGGCAGCCACGCGGAGGTCGCCGACCGGCTGGAGGAGTACCGCGAGATCGGCGTCAGCGAATTCATCCTCTCCGGGTTCCCGAACCTGGAGGAGGCCCACTGGCTCTCGGACGGCCTGGCCCCGGAGCTGCGCAGGCGGGGACTGCTGGCACCGAGGTGACTCATCCCACGGCTTGGGAGCGGGCCCGGTAGAGGTCGCGCAGCAGGGCGATCTCGGCTCCGTGGTGCAGCAGTTCCTGGTTGACCCACCACACGACGCCGATAAAGGGCTCCTCCGGGTCGCTGCCGTGTGGGTAGCCGCAGTACCCGACCGTGTCGAGCGCCGCGTCGTCGGCGCCCAGCAACGCCGTCCGCCAGGCCGCCGCCCCGGCGTCGAAGGCGGCCACCGCCGCCGCCGCGCCGCCGGGGACGGGAACGTCGTCCCGGGTCAGCCGGTGGCCGCCGGTGGTGTGCTCGGCGCGCAGCGTCAGCATCTCGCCGAGGTGGCTCAGGCGCCACGCGAGGGTGGTGAACGGCGGCGGCCGGGGATGCGGGTAGGCGGCGGCGTCGCGTCCCCACTCACCGGCGCCCGCCAGGGAGGTGGCGCGCGGTCCCGGCCCGTCCGCGCGCCGCCGTACCGACCAGCAGTCCGGCACCGGTTCCCACAGGTACTCCGCGTCGGTCAGGGGAGCGACCGGGGTGTCGGTCCCGTCGCCGCTGTCCACGACGGGACCCGTCAGCCGGCGGGTGAGGCGCTCGCGGGCGAAGTCGAACTGTTCCAGCAGCGGCAGCAGGCGGGGCGGCACCGTCATCGAAGGCTCCTGTGTCGGACCGGTTCCGGACGATCGGCCACCCTGGCACAACCGGCCCCGCGACCGCCTGCCGATTTTCCGTACGGCGGCCCGCGAGCGTGGACACGCGGCCGGTGGCCATGGTTCCTCTCCGATTCCCTGATAGGCAGGTCTCCACCGGCTCAGCCCCGACAGACCGGAGAGCATCCCGTGAAGATCCACCTCACCAGCGTCTTCGTCGACGACCAGGAGAAGGCCCTGCGCTTCTACACCGGGCCGCTTGGCTTCGTGAAGAAGCACGACGTGCCGCTCGGCGAGGACCGGTGGCTGACCGTGGTCTCACCGGAGGACCCCGACGGCCCCGAACTGCTGCTGGAGCCCTCCGGCCATCCCGCGGTGGGCCCGTACAAGACGGCGCTGGTCCAGGACGGCATCCCGGCCGCCTCCTTCGCCGTCGCCGACGTACGCGCGGAGTACGACCGGCTGCGCCGGCTCGGGGTCCGCTTCACCCAGGAGCCGCTGGAGACGGGCACGGTCACCACGGCGGTCCTGGACGACACCTGCGGCAACCTGGTCCAGATCGTGCACACCCACTAGGACGACGCCCGGGTCACCGGCCCGGCGGATCTCGCATGGCTGTGCCGGCCGGCCACGGCCTACGGTGGGGCGTGCGGGCCCGACCGGACCGGAGGAGTGCACGTGGAGATCGTTGCGTACGGCGTCCTGTCCGACGAGGAGCCCTTGCTGCGGGCCGCGTTCGACGAGGCGTTCGACGGCCGGCACGGACTGCGCTGTCTGGGGCTGTTCCTGGACCGGGACACCGCCCCGACGGCCGTCGGCCACGAGGTCGTGCTCAGCAGCGTCAACGACACCCTGGACGCCGGTGTGCTGCGCGCGCTGGCCGACGGCGGAGCCCGGATGATCGCCCAGCGCTCCACCGGCTACAACAACATCGACCTCGCCGCCGCGCGGAAGCTGGGGCTCACCGTGGCCCGGGTCTCGTCCTACTCGCCGTACTCGGTCGCCGAGTTCGCCTGGACCCTGGCCCTGGCCGTCAACCGGCGGATCGTCCGCGCCGCGCACCGCACCCGGGAGTTCGACTTCCGGCTCGACGGGCTGATGGGCCGCGACCTGCGCGGCCGGACGGCCGGCGTGGTCGGCACCGGCAAGATCGGCGCCGCGTTCACCCGGATCGCCCACGGGTTCGGGATGAGACTGCTGGGCTGGGACATCGCGGAGAATCCCGACTGCCTCGCGCTCGGCATGGAGTACGTGCCACGCGAGCGGCTGTTCGCCGAGGCGGACCTGGTCAGCCTGCACGTGCCGCTGCTGCCGGACACCCATCACCTCGTCGACGCAAGGGCGCTGGCCCTGATGAAGGACGACTCGATCCTGGTCAACTCCAGCCGGGGCGGCCTGGTGGACACCGACGCCCTGCTGGAGACGCTGCGCGCGGGACGGCTCACCGGCGTGGGCCTGGACGTGTACGAGGAGGAGGCCGGCGTGTTCTTCCTGGACAAGTCGCTGGAGGTGATGACCGACGAACGCCTGGCCCGGCTGATGACCTTCGGCAACGTCCTGCTCACCTCGCACCAGGCGTACTTCACCGAGGACGCCGTGGGCCAGATCGTCCGGACGACCGTGTCCAACGTCGAGGACTACCTCGCCGGCCGCACCGGAGAGAACACGCTGGTCGGCGCCGTAGCCCCCTGACGCCACGAGCGCCGCCCGGCTCGTCACCCGGCGTCGGCCGCCGGGAGGACCACGCGCAGTTCGTACCCGCCGTCGGCGGTCGGGCCCGAGGTCATCGTGCCGCCGAGGAGTTCGGCGCGCTGGCGCAGACCGATCAGACCGTGGTGGGCGCCGGGCAGCGGCAGCGGCGGCTGCGTCGGCGCGCTGTTGGTGACCGTGACGTGCACCGAACCGTCGGCGTGGGTCAGCTCGATGCGCGCGGTGGCGCCCGGAGCGTGCTTGCGGGTGTTGGTCAGCGCCTCCTGGACCGTGCGGTAGACCGCGCGCTGCACGGTCGGCGGCAGGCCCTCGGGCAGCTCCATGCGCAGTTCGGTCCGGATGCCGCAGTTGTCGGCCAGCCGCCGGATGTCGCTGAGCGCCGGCTGCGGGGTCAGTTCCGTGGGGTGGCCGCTGGAGGCGCGCAGGACGCCGACCATGTGGCGCAGCTCGTCCAGCGTCTGCACGCTCAGCAGCCGGATCGTCGCCGCGGCCTCCTTGGTCTCCGGATCGCCCGCCCCGACCTGGAGTGCCCCCGCGCGGACGGCGATCAGGCTGACCTGGTGGGAGACGACGTCGTGCATCTCCCGCGCGAGCTGCGCGCGCTCCTTGGCCAGCGCGGCCTGGGCCGTCAGCAGCTGCTGGTGGTCACGCGCCTCGGAGATCTCGGTCAGGCGCAGCGACAGGGCACGGCGGGTCTGCACGAGCTGCCCGAGGAAGACGGCCGCGGCCGCCGTGGCGAAGCTGTAGCCGAGCGGGATCAGCGTCGAGGTACGGGCCGGATCGAACCGCGGCGACGGCAGGGACGTGGTGTCGCTGACCGCGAAGACCATGGCGCACGCGACCAGCAGCGTCCGCGGCCGGCTGAACGAGGCGAGCGTGTACAGCGCGGCCAGGCAGGCGACGACCGCGTCCGACAGCAGCACGGCGGGCAGGGTGAGCACGAACGTCAGCAGCGGTTGCCGCCGGCGCAGCAGCAGGACCACCGCGGCGCCCAGCGCGCAGGCCATCCGCAGCCGCTCCTCGATGTCCCAGTGGGCCCACACGTCGAGGAGCGCCATGGCCACGGCCACGCCGTCCAGGAGCAGCGGGGACGGGCGGCGCCGGGTCATCCCGTGCCCTCGGCGAGCAGCCCGGCCCGCTGGGCGAGGAGGGCGGCCTGCACCCGTCCGCTGACCTCCAGCTTGTTCAGGATCGCGCTGACATGGTCCTTGACGGTGCCCGTGCTCAGATGCATCCGGGCCGCGATGTCCGTGTTCGACAGGCCCTCGGCGATCAGGACGAGCACCTCGCGCTCCCGGGAGGTCAGCCGGTCCAGGGCCTTCGGCGGGCGGTCCTGCGTCCCGGCGCTGAGATAGCCGTCCACCACCGTGCGCGTGACCTTCGGCGACAGCACCGTGCCGCCCCGGGCCAGGCTCTGCACCGCGGGCGGCAGCGCCTCCGGGTCGGTGTCCTTGAGCAGGAAGCCGGCGGCGCCCGAGCGCAGGGCCGTCTCCACGTACTCGTCCATGTCGAACGTGGTCAGCATCGCCACCACCGGCGGCTCCGGCAGCCGGCGGATCTCGCTGAGTACGGTCAGGCCGTCCACGTCCGGCATACGGATGTCCAGCAGGACGACGTCGGGACGGGTCTCGCGCACGGTCCGCAGGGCCTGCCCGCCGGAGACCGCGCCGACGACCTCGATGCCGTCGGCGGCGTCCAGGATGCGCTGGAAGCCCGTGCGGATCAGGGCTTCGTCGTCGACCACCAGTACCCGGATCACGTGTGCTCCAGCCTGTGGGGGAGTACCGTGTCCGATTCGTACCACGCCGGGGGCGACCGCGCCGCCGGGCGCCGGGGGAGCGGTGCGAACCGGGCGGCCGAAGCGGTCTCACCCGCGCCGGGAACGGGCCCCGGCGGGCGTCACCGGCCCACGAGGCACAACTGCCGGGGGACGGCCGGCGGCACCGGCACGGCGACGGGCGAGGACCCCCAGGCCGGTGACGGCCGGTGGTCCGCCGCCGCGGGCTGTCCGAGCCGGACGGACCAGAGGCCGTCGCGCAGGGTCAGCGTCACCGTGGCCAGGCGCGGCACCCGCAGGTGCCAGAAGGAACGGGCGGGCACGGCCAGGGCATGGACCAGCGCGGCCCGGACCACGGCGGCCTCGGCGATCGCCAGCACGTGCCCCTGGCCGGCCGGCAGCGTCCTCAGCCAGGCCGCCGTGCGCGCGCACAGCCGGGCGACGGACTCGCCGCCGTGCGGTGCGGCGTTCGGATCGGTCAGCCAGACGGACAGGGCGTGGGGGTCCTCGGCGGCGATGTCCCGGAGCGCGCGGCCGTCCCATGCGCCGTAGTCCAGATCGCGCAGCGCGTCCTCGGCCACGGCCTCGACCGCGAGGGCCTCGGCGAGCCGCGCGCAGGGGGCGGAGGGTGTCCGCACGGCCCGCGTGTACGGCGGGAGGGCCGCGTGCGCGGCGCTCACCTCGCGCCGGCCCGGCTCGTCCCGGGTCCCGTCTCCGAAAACCTGGTCGCGGTTGCCCGGCGAGGCGGTCGCGCACAGCATCGTCAGTCGCACGGTCACCATCCGGGACCTCCTTCTCGACCGGGACGGCACAGGGCCGGACCGGTCGGGTCGTCAAGCGGGAGGCCGGCCGGAAGCACACCGGACTGCTCTCCCTTCCCTCCCCACAGTCCTGGAACGGCCCCGCCGTGACCATCCGGCACCCGGCCGGACCATCCCCGCCGGATGGCGGGAACCTCGCGCACCGGTACGACGGCTTCGCCGCTCCGGCACCGGCCGTACCGGCACGACGGTTCCGCTCTCCCGCCCGGCCAGCGGGTGATCGCCCCCGCTCAGCGCAAGCCCAGGCAGGGCAGCCAGACGCGGGGCGCGCCGTGGGCCGCGGTGAGCAGCGCGGCCAGGACGCCCGGCAGCCCCGTCAGCAGGTCCGCCGGCCAGTCGGCGGGAGCGGGGGAGCCGAGGCGCTCCGTCACGTGGTCGGCCAGCCGCCGCTTGAGCGCGCCGGCGGCGGGCAGCCGCGCGTGGCGGTCGAAGGCGTCGGCGACGGCCAGCACCCCCGCCGCGCCGTGGCACAGCCCGAGCCGGTCGGCCGGGGTGTCGCCGTAGAGGTGGAACGTCTCGTCGTAGTGCTCGGCGAGCGTGGTGAACGCGGCCAGGGCCCAGTCGGCGGCGGCGGTGTCCCCGAGGGCGTCGGCGGCGTCCCACAGCGCCCAGGCGACGCCGGGGGCGCCGTAGCACCAGGCCTGCCGGGGCGTGGCGGCGCGGGAGGGCGGGCGGTCGAGTCCGGCGCCGGGCCAGGTGCGGATGGACCGCTCGTCGTCGTATGCCTGGCGGACCAGCCAGCGGGTGGCCCGGCCGAGCGCCGCGGTGAGGGTGTCGGCGAGGCCGGTGCCCGGCCGGGTGCGGCGCAGTGCCGCGGTGAGCGCGGTGACCAGCCCGGCGACGCCGTGCCCCATGCCGGTGTTGACCCGGCCGTGCACCCACGCCAGGTACGGGTGGTGCGCGTACTGGCCCGTGCGCAGCCGGCCCAGCTCCTCCTCGTCGCACAGCAGCGCCAGGTGCGCGGCGAGCGGACGCGGCACGGGTCCGGCCGGACCGGCCGCGCACAGCGCGAGCAGGGTGCCGGCGGGCCCGGAGATCAGGTCGTAGTCCGGGAAGGCGACGTCGCGGGTGCGGTACCGGGGCGGGCGTCCGCCGAGGTGGGCGGCGAGCCGGTCCGCGGCGGGCCGCAGCCCGGGGTGGAGGCGGGCGCCCAGCCGCAGGCCGACGAGCGTGCCGGCCAGCCCTCCGTCGTACAGGGCGGGGTGGGCCGGTCCCCGGCCGGCCGTGCGGGACCACACGGCCACGGCGGCCGGCGCCGCCTCGTCGTCGGCGACCAGGTGCGCCAGCACGGGGATGCCGGGATCGCAGCGGTGTCCGCCCCGCTCGGGCGAGGCGGCCCACTCCCGCAGGTACCGGACGGCGAAGCCGTGGACGTCGTCGAGCGGGGTGGGCGGTGCCGCCGTGTCGTACGCCATCGTCCTCCTCACTTCCTGGGGGCGGGACGGAGCCGCCCGCGCGGCGGGCGGCTCCTGGAGAGGGATCAACAGATGACCACCGTGGCGCAGACGACGATCGTGCACAGGCCGCTGCATCCCTGGGTGTACGCGGAGACCGACGGCAGATCCTCGTCGGTGATCCGCTCTTCGAGGTCGCTGATCAGCGTGTCGAGTTCGGTGATGTCGTTGCCGGGCATGGGACTTCCCCTTTCACTCATCGGGTGTGGGCCGCCCCGGCGGACCGCCTGGCGGGCGGGCCGGGGACGTGGTGCCGGCCGCCGCGGACCAGGACGTCGGCGGCGGCAGCGGCGAGCCGGCCGGCGCTCTGGTCGTGGGGGAGCCGGAGCAGGAGTTGGGCGGCGACGGTCGCGCCGCCGTGCAGCGGGTCGCGCACCAGCAGTTCCTCGGGTGCCGGCAGCATCTCCTCCACCAGCAGCGCGGTGCCCGCCTGCCGGGCGCACAGCCGCTCGATCAGGTGGATGGCCGTCAGCGACTCCAGGTCCACGGGCACCGGTTTCGCGCCGGGCGCGGTGCGGGCGAACGCGTGCCGGGGCAGTCCGGCGGTCCGGCGCAGCAGGGCCAGGGCGCGGACCTTGGCGAGCAGGTCGTCGCCCGGCTGCCACAGCCGGCCGCGGTCGATCCGCCAGGTGGCGGGGGCGAGGACGAGGTCGCCGCCCGCGGTCAGCCGCGGCAGCCTGGCCAGGTCGGGCAGGGCGGCGTCCAGGGCATCCAGGCGGACGAGGTAGGAAGCGGCCGGATGGCTCGCGGCGAGCAGCAGGCGCAGGAGCGTGTCGTAGGGCGGGGCCGGGGAGCGGGTGGCGTGGTACACGGGGATCAGGCGGTGGCCGTCCGCCTCGGCGACGATCCGGCCGTGCTCGCGCCGCAGGCTGATCCGGTCCAGCGGCAGGTAGCGCGCGTGCGGGCCGTGCGGGCCGTAGTACGGCGTGGGGTCCGGGTCGCCGGTCCACCAGCGGGTCGTGACGGGACGGCGCACCGCGTTGGCGGACCGCTCGGCGAGCGGCGGTACGAGCAGGTCCACGAAGCGGACCCCGGTGCGGTCCTCGACGGCGGCGAGGAAGGCGCGGTAGGCGTCGGCGTTGCCGTATCCGCCGTGCAGGGCGCGCAGTCCGTCGGCGAACCGGGCGTCGAGCACCCCGGCGGCCGAGGCGGTCTCCAGGACGGCCACCGGACCGCCGGCGGCGGACGGGGCCAGTGGGCGCAGCAGGCAGTCGACGGGCCAGGGCGGCAGCGTGTCCGTGCCGGGCGGGGCGCCCAGCGCGTCCAGCAGCGCGTCGTCGACGTCCACGCGGGCCGCGCCGGAGCGGGCGGCGGCCGCCAGGTGGTCCAGCAGCCGGCCGTAGCCGCCGGCGCGGTCGCGGGCGGCCGGCCAGCCCGTGTAGCGGCGGGCGGCGGGCGGCGGCTCGTCGGCGCTCAGCCGGTCGGCGAGGATCTCGCTGATGGGGCGGGCCCGCTCGGTCAGCCCGGCGAACCAGGCCTGCCGCTCCGGAGGGTCCGGGGGGCGGCCGGCTTCGCGGAGGGCGGCGAGCCGGGTCGCGATCCGCAGCCCGCGCTCGACGCGTGCGACGGCCGCGACGGGCACGGCGGCGTCGGCGCCGAGACGGCGGTGGGAGTCGAGGAACCAGGCGTCGGACCCGCCGCCCGCGGGCGCCGCCGGCAGCGTCCCGCCGGCGGTCACCGCCTCGGCCGGCACCCAGCCGCTGCAGTGCCGGCGGGGCTCCCGGCAGATCTGTACGACGCCCAGCCGGTGCAGGTGCTGGAGGAACCCGCGCAGCACGTCCGGGGCCAGCGGCGGCCGGCCGGGCTGCGCGGTCAGCGGCGGCAGCAGCCGGTCCAGTTCGCCGAGCGGACGCGGCCCGTCGGCGAGGAGGGCCAGGACGCCCTCCAGCACGCGGGTGCGGCGCAGCACGATCTGCCGGAGCCGGCCCGGTTCCCGGGAGTCCACGACGTAACACCGGACCTGGCCGGGCAGGTCGCCGGGCGCGGCGGCTGGCGGCTCGGCGAAGTGCAGGGGCGTCGGCGTCAGCAGGGTCTTCGGGCCGGCGGTGCGCAGGTCCGCGGGCCCGCCGCGCGCCCTGAGCAGGTGCACGTTCTCCACGGCGACCGCCGCCAGGGCCCCGAGCGAGGTGCCCGGCACGAGGAGCGGCGGACACCCGTCCGCGGCGCCGGTCACCGGGAGCGCGGCGATCTGGCCCGCCCAGCCGCGGGGTGTGGTCTTCGCGGCGGCCCGGCCCACGATCCGCCACAAGTAGGCGGCGCGCTTGCGCAGTTGCCTGCCCGACCAGGACTGGCCTTCGGCGAGCCGCCGTTCGGTGTCCTCGGCGAGTCCGGGAGCGGCGCTGTCCAGGAACGCCCGCAGCACCGGGCTGGAACACACCGTGCGCCACGCCTGTTCGGCGACGCGCCGCTGTTCGTCCACGACCGCCTGCCGCAGCCCGCTCAGGGCCGTCTCCGCCGACGCCGCCTCATCCAGCAGGGCACGGGCCTGCTCCGCGAGCGTGGCGGGCACGGCGGGCGAACGCTCCAGCAGTGCGCAGTCCGCCGCCCGCGGCGCCGCACCGGAGTGCAGCCGCCGCCGCAGGTCGAGCACGGGACCCCGTTCGGCGGAGGACAGCGACGGCTGCGGTACGACCTCGGCACCGAGCCGGTCGGCCAGCGCCCCGGCCCGCGCGGCGAGCCGGTCGACGGTGTCGGCGTGCCGGGCCGCGTCCGCGAACAGACGGGTGGCGGCGCCGGCCGTCCACGCCGCGCCGGGCATCCCGCCCAGCCGCAGCAGCGCCGTGGTGCCGAGCGCCGCGTTCCGGACGTCCGCCGCCCGGGCCGCCTGTGCCGGTACGTGTTCCATGCTCAGTCCGCCCCTTCCCGGCCGTCGGCGGCGAGTGCCTCGGTGAGCAGGCACTGCCGTGCCGTGCCGAGCGCGCCCCGGTTCCAGTGGAAGACCACGTGGTGGGCGGCGGCCCGGCGCGGGCCGATGGTGGCCTCGCCGGTCGCGAAGTAATGGCGGTGCCAGCGCTCCGCGGCCCGTCCGACCGCCGCCGCGTGCTCGCGCACGACGTCCCGCCACGGCTTCGGCAGCGCCCCGAGCCGGTCCTCGGCACTCAGCTCCCACCAGGCACGGATACCGGCGGCGGCCCGCCGGCGGTCCGGGTCCTCCGGCGCCCCCGGCAGCCGGCGGCCGGTCTCCTCCCGTACGGCCTGCCAGACGCCCCGGTGCTCCCAGCCGACGATGCCCAGACCGTCGAACACGGCGTGCAGCAGTGCCAGGGACACCCGCCAGCCGGCCGGTGCCGGATCACCGGCCGCGGCGGTGTGGACGTCCAGCCACGCCCGGGAGTCGGCGGTGAACAACGCGTGCACCCAGGGCATGGAGCGGGGGCCGCCGAAGAGATACGTCTCCGGTTCGTACACACCGGCCACCGGCCGGGCCCAGGCGCTGTCCCGTCCCGGCTCCAGCCGCCGCAGCAGCGCGGCGCGCAGGTCCGGTGCGCGGGAGGGCTCCGCCGCGCGGAACCGCACGCGCAGTCCCGGTGGTTTGTGCATGAAGAAGAAGTCCCGGGCCTGCCCGCCGTCGAGCAGCTCCCGTGCCGTCGCGGCGAGCCGGTCGTACGGCAACGCGCCCGGCGCCCCGGCCAGGCCGAGCTGCACCCATCCGCCCTCGGGCGTATGGTCGCGCAGGGCCGCCAGACCGGCCGCGAGGAACGTCCGGCGTGCCGCCGCGTAACCGGCGTCCTCCGCCGCCAGGGCAACGGTGCCCAGCGGCCCGGTCCGCGCGTCATGGAGGCAGTCGGCCAGTAAACGCTCGATTCGCACCATGCGGCCTCCTCACCGGGAAGGACGATCCACTGCTGTGATGTCCCGTCCGCACCGGTGCCGAAGCATCGAAGCGAATTGGTCATATGATCAACAGGAGTGCGCTGGTGTATCCCGCTGTTCGCACCAGACCGTTCAGTGCGCCGCTCTCCCACCGGAGCCGCCGACGACGTCTGCCCCATGCGTGCGGCAACTTGCCGATAGCACAGCGGAGTTGAGCGCGAGCCGGGCCGGGCGGAAATTCGGTGTCGCCCGGGCCGGACTGACACGATCATGGACCGGTCACCCGCACCCGGCCATCGAGGAGTCACCTGCCATGCCCGTGCCCGCCGACCCCACCGTCCTGCACCCGATGCCCGGACAGCCGCGGGTGGTCCAGCTCAAGCCACTGGTCACGTCCCCGCTGATCGAGGTGGGGGAGTACTCGTACTACGACGACCCGGACGACCCCACCGCGTTCGAGACGCGCAACGTGCTTTACCACTACGGGCCCGAGAAGCTGATCATCGGCAAGTTCTGCGCGCTGGGCACGGGCGTGAAGTTCGTCATGAACGGCGCCAACCACCGTATGGACGGCCCCTCGACCTTCCCGTTCCCCACCTTGGGCGGTTCGTGGGCCGACCACTTCGACCTGCTCACCGGCCTGCCCAACCGAGGGGACACCGTCGTCGGCAACGACGTCTGGATCGGCCACGGTGCGACGGTGCTGCCGGGCGTACGGATCGGACACGGCGCGATCATCGGCACCGGCGCCGTGGTCACCGGCGACGTGCCCGACTACGGCATCGTCGGCGGCAACCCGGCACGCCTCATCCGCACCCGCTACGACGACCGGGACATCGCCCGGCTGCTGGCGGTGGCCTGGTGGGACTGGCCCGTGGAACACCTCACCGAGCACGTGCGCACCATCATGTCGGGCAGCATCAGCGAACTGGAGGCCGCCGCCGGCTCGTGCTGAACCGGGGGACGGCGTCGCGGTCGTCAACTTGTTGGGTGCCTGTAGTTCGTTCAGGTGACGTCACTTCGCGTCACTCTGCCTCGTCGCGGCACCCTTACACTCCAGTCGTATACAGCCGACCCGCCGGGAAACGCGGTCTTTAGGACAGTTAAGAAGATCATTCCTTAAATCTGCTTACATGGTGAATCGTTCCGTCTGGAGAGCATGCGGAGGCAGCACTCCCGAACGGAAAGGAGTCGGCGCTATGGCCGACTGGAAGCAGATCTCCGGTGCGCTGGTGCGGATCGCGGTGGGTTCGCGGACGAATGTGTGGGGTGTCAACTCGGGCAGCAACATCTACCGTTACACCAACAACGACGCCAGCCCGTGGGTGCAGATTCCCGGCGCGCTCAGCGACATCGGGGCGGGTGCGGACGGGACCGTGTGGGGGGTGAACTCCGCCGGCAACATCTACCGGTACACCGGCGACCAGGAATCCGGCCACTGGAAGCAGATCTCCGGTGCGCTGGTGCGGATCACGGTGGGTTCGCGGACGAACGTGTGGGGTGTCAACGCGGGTGGGAACATCTACCGTTACACCGGCAACGACGCCAGTCCGTGGGTGCAGGTTCCCGGTGCGCTGAGTGACATCGGGGCGGGTGCGGACGGCACGGTGTGGGGGGTGAACTCCGCCGGCAACATCTACCGGTACACCGGCGACCAGGAATCCGGCCACTGGAAGCAGATCAACGGAGGCCTGAAGGCCATCGCCGCCGGCTGGCGGACGAACGCCTGGGGCGTGAACTCGGGCGGGAACATCTACCGTTACACCAACAACGACGCGAGTCCGTGGGTGCAGGTTCCCGGTGCGCTGAGTGACATCGGGGCGGGTGCGGACGGCACGGTGTGGGGGGTGAACTCCGCCGGCAACATCTACCGT
>NZ_JBIROU010000006.1:0-286178 GCF_044332325.1 Streptomyces sp. NPDC017095 | reverse complement strand
CGGTACACCGGCGACCTGCCCGCCTGACCGGCAGCGCCCCGGATCCCACTCGCTCAGTCCGGGGCGCGAGGGTGGCGCGGAAAACCGTCCGCTGTTCTCCGGGCCACCGGGCCACCGGGCCGCGCGGGTCCGGCCCGGTGGCCGGCGCGGTCGAGCCGATGGCCGGGGTGGGCCGGGCGGCGGCGCCCGGGACGTGCGCTCCGCGCGGTCGCCGTGTCCGTCGCGGAGGCATCGGTGGTCAAGCCGGCCGGACGGTGGTGACGGCCCGGCGCGTTCGCTTCGCGTGGTCGCCGTGCCCGTCGTGGCGGGAGCCGTCGGCCTCGCCCGCACGGGACGGACGCGCGCGGTCGGTGTCGCCTCCTCGGCAGAGATGTCCGGCTCTCCGGCAGAGATGTCCGGCGCGCCCGGCCTCCTCCGCTCATTGTCCCCGCACCTCGCCGCAGAAGCGCGTCGGCGGCGACCCCGCCCCGCCGGGCCCGCGCGTCGTACGCCGTCCGGCCGTACCGGATACCCGCCCGGACGTCGGCCCGCCACCGTCCGCGCAGGGTGCCGGGCCCCGGTCCGCGGAGGTCGTGCGGATCATGCCGACTTGCCGCCGGGGCCGGTCGGCCGCAGCATGGCCGGAAGACGTACCTGAGGGCGGCAGCCGTCAAGGTACGCGAGATGTCGAAGGCAGGTGAGACCCGGAGAGAAGTGAGGCAGCATCTCGGGTTGCGCGTCCCTGGGGGATGTGCCTGTGAACGACCCACCGTTGTTCACGGCCCCCGTCCCGCACCCGGGGCGCTGGGAGGCCGAGGACGTCTGGGAGGCCGGCCAGTGGTGTACTTCACGAATTCACTCGACCGTATGGTCCCCGACGCGCTGGCCGGGTTCGCCCGCGTCCACGCCGATCTCGCGGTCTACGACGAACAGGCGGGGTTCCTCCGGGCCCGGAACCCGTCGCCCGGCCGCCGGGTGGCGCTCGTGTCGGGCGGGGGCTCCGGGCATGAGCCGCTGCACCTCGGTTTCATCGGCGCGGGCATGCTCGACGCCGTCTGCCCCGGCCAGTTGATGGCCTCGCCGCACAACCGCCAGGTGTTCGACGCCTCCCGCGCCGTATCGCGTGGCGACGGCGTGCTGCACCTGGTGAAGAACTACACCGGGGACAGGATCAACTTCGGTATCGCGGCCGAGCGTCTGGCCCACGAGGGCATCGAGTGCGCCCGGGTGCTGATCGACGACGACCTGGCGTCGGAGTCGGCCGACTCCGCCACCGGTCGCCGGGGCACCGGCGCCGCCGTACTGGTGGAGAAGGTGCTCGGGGCCGCCGCCGACACGGGGCTCGGACTGCGGGAACTCGCCGACCTCGGTACCGACTTGGTGGGCCGCTGCCGCAGCCTGGCGGTCGCGTCGGCCGCGCACCACTCACCGGCCACGGGACGCGTCGCGTTCGACCTCGCCGACGGTGACCTGGAGTGGGGCGTCGGCATCCATGGTGAGCGGGCTCGGCGTACGGAGACCCGGCCGGCGCTGGACGAGCTGGTCACGAAGATGACGGAGGCACTGCTGACGGCGCTGGGCCGGACGGCCGGCGAATCGGTCATCGCCCTGGTCAACGGGCTCGGCGGGGTGACGCGGCTCGAACTGTACGGCGTGGCGCGGCAGCTCGCGCTGCGGCTGGAGCGGTGGGGACTGGTCCTCGAACGCGTCCTGGTGGGCGACTTCGTGACCGCGCTGGACATGCGAGGGTTCTCGCTCACGCTCATGGGGGCGGACCCCGAGACGGTCAAGTGGTTCGACGCGCCGGCGCACACGGCCGCATGGCCCCGGTGAAGGACCGAGGGCGGGCAGGAGGTGGCACGATGCTGGAACACTACTCGGCGGAGGACGACACGACATCAGCCAACACCGGGATCATCGAGACGACGTCGACGCACATCCCGGCCACGGACGCCGTGTTCACGGAAGGCTGGATACGAAGGTTCGCCACCACCGTCCGGGCCACCGAGGCCCAGCTCACCGCGCTCGACCAGCGGGTGGGCGACGGTGACTTCGGCACCAATCTCAGGGCGGGACTCGACGCGGCCGTCCGCGTCCTGGACCAGCAGGCGGCGGTGTCCGCGCTGGCGGCCGGCCGGGCCGCGCAGGCCGGCGGACCACTGCGCACGGCGGCAACGGCTTTCCTGGACGGGGTCGGTGGCACCAGCGGACCGCTCTTCGGGCTGCTGCTGGAGGAGTTGGCACTGGCAGCGTCCGGACCGGTCCTGGACGTGACCGCGCTGCGGGCGGGCCTCACCGGTGGACTCGCCGCCGTACAACGCGTCGGTGAGGCACGGCCGGGAGACAAGACCCTGGTCGACGCGCTGTACCCGGCCTGCGAAGCACTGCGGGTGTGCCCGCGGGAGGCCGGCAGCCGGGTGGCCCTCGCCCACGCGTCGCGCGCCGCGTGGGAAGGGGTACGTTCGACCGCGCGCCTGCGGGCGCGCCGGGGCAGGGCCAGTTACGTCGGTGAGCGGGGCAGGGGCGTGCCGGACCCCGGTGCGGTGGGCATCGGCCTGCTCCTCTCCTCGGCCGACGCCGTGGTCACCGAACTCCCCCCGTCCGCAACGAACCCGGTCCCGGAACAACCGGGTTGAGCCGGGCGCGCCCCCGGTGCCGGGTCGTCCGGCGCCTGGCCGTTCGGGGCCAGACCGTCCGGTGCCGGGTCGTCCGGTGCCCGGCCGTCCTGTGCCGGATCGGCTGGCGTGGGCTGTCCGGCGCCAGGCCGGTCCGCGCCAGATCGGCCGGTGTGAGGTGGTCCGGTGCGGGGCGTCCGGGCCGGACGGGCGGTCCGGTGCCGTAACGACCCAACCGGGCCGCACTGACCGCTGCTGTTGCAACGGCCGGGCAGGCCAGGCCGTTTGGCGCGAGCCCGGCCGGGTCGAGCCGGGGGCGTCCGTGCCAGCCAGTCCAGGCCGGACGGGTGGCCCGGCGCCGTAACGACCCAGCCGGACCAGACCGTCCGGCGCGAGGTCGTCGGATGCCGGGGCGCCCCAACCCGGGCGGCGACCCGGCGCCCAACAACCCTGCCAGGCCCGGACGTTCGGCCGACCACGCTGAGCCAGGGGCTCCCGTCCCAGGCCGTCAGACGCCGGAGTGCCCCGGCGGATCGGGCGGTCCGGAGCCGCAACGACCGCACCGCACCGCGTATTCGGTGTGAGGCCGACCGGGCCGAACCAGGTGCTCGGTATGAGGCCGACCGGGCGGTGCCCGCTGTTCGGTGTGGCGTCGACCGGACCGAACCGGGTGCTCGGTGTGGCGCTGGCCGAGCAGGACTCGGTGTTCGGTGTGGTGTCGAGCGGGCCGAGCCGGGTGTTCGGTGAGGTGCCGGGTCGGTCGGGCCGGATCTTCGGTGTGGTGTCGGCCTGCTGGGGCCGGCGGGGGATGTCGGTCCGCGTGGGTCCACCGGGCGGCGCGGGGCCCGGGCGGGTGGAGGGTGCCGCGCCGGCCGAGGGTGGGACCGGGCCCGCTTCACGGGCCGGCCGGGTGGTCCGCCGCCGTGTTCACTGGGCCGCGGTGCGCAGCCCGGCCCCGGTCGGCGAGGGCGCCTGCGCGGGCTTGGGCGGCGAGGTGCGCAGCGGCGTCCGCTCCGTGGCCCAGCGGATGATCCTCGGGTCGTCCAGCGTCTCGACCCACAGGTCGGTCAGGCCGGCGGTGTCGTCGCCCGGCCAGGGGCCGACGCCGAGTACCCGCAGTCCGGCCCGGTTCGCCGCGAGGATCCCGCACCGGGTGTCCTCGACGGCCATCGTGTCGGCCGGGTCCGCCCCGCAGTGCCGGGCGGCCGCCAGATAGACGTCCGGTTCCGGCTTGGGCCGCACCGTGTCGTCCGGCACCACCACGGCGCGGAAGTGACGGAGCAGCCCGGCCGTCTCCAGACCGGGTTCGACCACCTCTCGGGGGCAGTTGCTGGCCACGGCCAGCGGGGCGAAGGCGGCGGTGGCCCGTACGACGTCGCGGGCGCCCGGCATGGTCACCGGGTGTTCGCAGACGAGGGCACGGAAGTGCCGCAGCAGCCGGTCGGCGAGGTCCCGTCCCAGATCGGGACGGCCGCCTTCGTCGGCCATGAGCTGCCCGCACTCGGTGTAGTGCAGGCCCTTGGAGCGTTCCGCGAAGCCCGCCGAGACGGCGAGTCCCACGTCGTCGAGGACGCGCTGCCGAGCGGTCTCCCAGTGGCGTTCGCTGTCCAGCAGGGTGCCGTCGCAGTCGAAGACGACGGCCGCCGGGGTCCAGGAAAGGATGCGATGAAGCGTCATCTTTGTGCTTTCCGTTCGGAGGGGCCGCGTGACCGCGGGCCGGGCCGCGACGTCCTCTCACCGAACGAAGGCGAGGGGTGCCGACGGGTCACCCGGTGCGCGGAGCGGCACAGGGTTCCGGCAGGGCCGGGAGCCGTACGGACGGTCAGGAGCGCCGTACGAACCTGTCCCACCAGGGAACATAACGATCGTTACGCTAGGTTTGGTCACCTGTGGGAGTCAAGTGATCGCGCTGGGTTACGCTCGCACGAGTGACGGGTAGTGCAGAACACCGAAAGCGCGTTGCTGTCCGTCCTGGACGAACCGGAAGACACACGTGCGGTGATGCGGTACGCAGACGACCCGTGCGGACGGGGCGAACTCGGTGAAGCGCCGCGCCGTCAGCCGCGCACCGGTCGGCTGGGACAGCGCTCCGTCGCTCGCCAGCGCGGCGGCCTGCCGCGCCGCTTCCAGCAGGACCATCCCGGGGACGTGGTCGGTGTCGTGGTCGAAGAAGAAGGGATGCCAGGGGTCGGCCGCGTCCACCAGCACCTCCCGGGCGGGCGGCCGGAGCCGGGGGTGCCGGCCGTCCGCGCCGTCGGGCAGGGCGCGTCGGTGTTCTCCGGACAGGGCGCGTCCGTGTTCCCCGGCGAGTCCGACGACCACGTCCCGGGCGTGGGGCACGCCGAGGCGCGCCGGGTCGGGCCGCAGCAGTGCGTCCGACGCGGGCGGCTGGCGGGTGCCGGCGAACGGCCCGCGCAGGGCGGCGTACCGCTCGGGGGAGAGGAACCGCGCACCGCCGCCGGCCCTGGCGAACACCGCGCCGTCGGCCAGGAACTCCGTGTGCAGCCGCAAGCCGCCGGTGGCGCCGTCGGCGCCGGTGCGCAGCCCGGTGACCCGGACCCGGCAGGTCACCTCGGTCGCCGCGGGGCAGGCCCGCGGCTGCGCGTCGGGTTCCGTGGTGAAGAAGACGTCGGTGATGAGCATCCGGGTGTCCACCGGCAGGCCGAAGTACCGCAATGGGATGAAGATGCCGAGCTGCCGCAGCGTCTCGACCACCATCAGCGGATGATGGACGGCACGGCCGTCGACGGGGAACGTCGGGTGCGACCGGGACCAGCACGCGGCCGCCGTGAAACGGGTTTCGTCGAGGCGCAGTACGTCGGTGAGCAGCACCTCCGCCACCGAGACCCGGTGGACCAGCTCCCGGGCGACCGTGCGCGACCAGCTCAGGGCCCGCGGCTCTTCGACGGTGCCACGGATTCGAGCGTCCATTCCCCCAGCAGACCGCAGTTCGGCTGGTTCCGCACACCGACTCGACCCGTCCGGCGGTTTCAGGTATTACATTGCCTACCGGCAGGAGAGGTACGAGAACCCCGGAAAAAGGTTGCGACGCGTGCAAGCGAATCTGACACGGCGGGCTCTGCTGGAAACCGCGGCACAATTGTTCGATGAACGGGGTTACGCCGGGACCAGCATCAGCGATATCAGCGCCCTTTCGGGGCGTACCAGCGGCGCCATCTACTTCCATTACGCCAGCAAAGAGAAACTGGCGCTCGCCGTGGTCGAGGAGCACTTCGCCTCGTGGCCGCGCATGATCGAACGCCATCGGTCCACCGACGGCCCGGCCCTGGAGAAGCTGGTGGGGCTGAGCTTCACCGTCGCCCGTGCCTTCCGCGACGACGTTGTCGTACGGGCCGGTTCACGTCTCTGGATGGAGCGCAAGGCCATCGCCGCCCCGCTGCCCACCCCCTTCGTGGACTGGATCGAGGTCGTCGGCGAACTGCTCGCCGAGGCGGGCGCCCACGGTGAACTGGCTCCCGGAGTCGACCCGTTCACCGCCGCGCACAGCGTGGTCTGCGCCTTCTTCGGCATCCACACCGTCTCCGACGCGCTGGACGGCCGCGAGCACATCGAACAGCACCTGCACGACCTGTGGCGGCTGCTGCTCCCCGCGCTCCAGGCCGAGCCGGACCCGGCGGCCCTGCTGGACCGCGTCCCCGCCCAGCCGCCGGCCGCCGCGCCGGGGGGGCCGCCGGCCGACAGCGCCGTCCTCGCGCGGACGGAGGCGTAACCCTCCCGCGCGGCGCCGGCCACCTCCGTCAGCCGCGGATTTCCCGGACCCGGCCGGCCACCGCCGGCCGGGTCCGGCGCAGCGGCGACAACCTCTCCGGTCGGCGGGTCCGGCACCGTGCGCTGCCCGGAGTCCGTCGGCGGTTCCGGTACCGCGGGCTGCCCGGAGTCTGGCGGCGGTGCCGGTACCGCGCGCGCCCGGAGTCCGCAGGCGGGTCCGCACCGCGTACGCGCTGCCCGGAGTCGCGCGGCCGTAGCGGCCGGGGGCAGTGGCCCCGTCCGGCACACTGGCCGGGCACGCGCCCCCGCCCTGGTCCGGCCTCTTGACCCTCACACCGTGTCAGGCGGTCGACTCGGAGACATCATGTTCACCATCGGAGACTTCGCCCGGCACGGTCGCGTCTCGGTCCGGATGCTGCGTCACTACGACGCGACCGGCCTGCTGCGCCCGGCCCACGTCGACCCGGCCAGCGGTTACCGCTACTACACGGCCGCACCAACTCGCCCGCCTCAACCGGATCATCGCGCTCAAGGAACTCGGCTTCACGCTCCAGCGGGTCCACGACATCGTGGACGACAAGGTCGGAGCCGAGGAACTGCGCGGCATGCTGCGGCTGCGGCGGGCCGAACTGGAGACCGCCATGACCGCCGCGGCGGCCCGGCTGGTCCGGGTCGAGGCGAGGCTCCGAGCGATCGAGAGCGAGGGGCACATGCCCGCGAACGACGTCGTCATCAAGCCCGTTCCCGCCGTCCGGGTCGCGGAACTGACCGCGACGGCCGCGGGATTCCAACCCGAGGACATCGGCCCGGTCATCGGCCCGCTCTACCAGGAACTGTTCCGGCGCCTCGACGCGGCGGGCATCACGCCCACGGGTCCCGGCATCGCCTCCTACGAGGACGCCCCGGAGGGCGGCGGCAGGATCCGCGTCCACGCCGCCGTCCAGGTCTCCGCGCCCGTCCAGGACGGCGCCTTCCGCGTCCTCGACCTGCCGGCCGTCGGCCAGGCGGCGACCATCGTGCACCGCGGCCCGATGGACACCGTGGTCCCCACCGCCCAGACCCTCGCCCGCTGGATCGACGCCCACGGCTACCGGGCGACGGAGTATCCGCGGGAGGTCACCCTGGAATGCCCGGAGAACCTCGCCGACTGGGTGACGGAGCTCCAGGCGCCGGTGACCGCGGCGACCACGGAACCCCCGGCACCGGTGACCGCGGACTGACCGGCCGTGCCCTGAGCGGGGCCCCTTAAGGGAAGCGGCCTTCGGCGGGCGTCCGGGAGCCGGTGTGCGCCCGGGCCGCTTCCACACCTGGCCCGCGGCCAATCGTGTTGATCGTCACGCTGTTGGGGAGTGATCGATTCCACTATCTTTTCGATCGTGACTGCCTCTCAACTGCCGTACATACCAGGGATATCAGCAGAATTCGTCCGTATTCTGTTCGGGCCGCACGCGGAGCAGCTCCACGAGCCCTGGAAGCGTCTGTTCGACGGGCCCCGGTTCGCCTTTCAGGAGGGCCTGGGTCCGCAGGAGCGGACGGCGCTTTCCTACGAGCGGCTGCACTTCGTCAACGACGCGTTAAGGGATCCGGTCGCCCTGGCGTCGGACATCGAGGCGCTCACGGCGATGCACGAATGGGCCGGGGTCGTCGACCCCGGCATGGCGACGATCGCGAGCATCCACTGGAACCTGCACCTCGGCAGCCTCCTCGACCACGATCCCGGTGGCCGGGACCTGCACCCGTACAGGTGGATGGAGCGGGTCGGGACCTTCCTGTGCACCGAGCTGGACCACGGCAACGACGCCGCCTCGCTGGAGACGACCGCCACGTTCGACCGCGGGACGGGCGGGTTCGTCCTCGACACCCCGACGCCGGGTGCCTGCAAGTGGATGCCGAACACCTCCGGCACCGGTGGCGCCAAGAACGCCGTGGTGGCGGCGCGCCTGGTGGTGGACGGCACCGACCACGGAGTCTTCCTCTTCCTCACCCCGCTCACCGACAGCGAGGGCCGGCACTACGCGGGCGTGGAGGTACGGCCCCTCCCGCAGACCGCCAGCGCTCCCGTCGACCACTGCGCCACGTCCTTCCATGGCGTGCGGCTCCCGTTCGAAGCCATGCTCCAGGGCGAACACGGACGCCTGTCGCGGGACGGCGAGTTCGTCAGCACGCTGGGCAACCGGCGCAAGCGGTTCCTCGCCTCCGTCCGGCGCGTCCACGCCGGGAAACTGTGCATGAGCGCCTACAGCCTCGGTGTGACGCGGCACGCCCTGGCCGTCGCCATGCGCCACTCCCACCGGCGGCTCACCTCCGGGATGACGACCGGCCGCAAGGTCTCGCTCATCGAGCACCGCAGCCATCACGCCCCGCTGCTGTCCGCGGTCGCCACCACCTACGCGGCCACCTTGCTGCACCGCGAGGTCGTGCGGCGGTGGACGAACGGCGCGGAGGCCGAACGCGAGGAGACCGAGCGCCTGGCCGCCGTGGCCAAGGCATGGATCACCTGGCAGGCCAGGACGGTCATGACCGAATGCCGTGAGCGCTGCGGAGCGCAAGGTCTCCTGCTGTCGAACGGCATCGCCTACCAACTGGCCGCGAACGAGGGGACCATCACCGCCGAGGGCGACAACCGGGTCATCTGGGTGAAGGCCGCCGGCGAGATGCTCATGGGCGGGTTCACCCCGGCCCCGCCCTCCGAGGCGCCCGCGGCCGGCCGCCGCCTGGACGACTCGGGCCATCTCCAGGAACTGCTCGGCGACATCGAGCGGATCTGGCACGGCAGGGCACGCGGCCGACTGCGCGGCGGGCGCCGCGGTGACCCTCTCGCGCGCTGGAACGGCACCGTGACACCGGCCCTGCAGCTCGTCGAAGCCCATGTGCACCGTCTCGCTGCGCAGGCGCTGCTGGACGCCGTCGGCAAGGCGTCCGACCCGCAGGCCCGGGTGGTCCTCGCGCGACTGCACCGGCTGTTCGCCCTGCGCCAGGTGAAGGCGCACAGCGGCGACCTGCTGGCCGCCGGCCACCTCACCGCGGAGCACATCCACCACCTGCCCGACGCGGAGGAGGCACTGATGGAGACACTCGTGCCGTACGCCCTGCCGCTCACCGACGGTTTCGCCGTCCTGGAAGGTGTCATGGACGGGCATCCGGTGCTGGGCGCCGCCGCTCCCGCCGCCGAGAAGGTGCCCGCGTAACCGCACCGCCCCGGCCACCACCCGCCGGGGGGGCCCCCCCCCCCCCGGCCCGGCGGGGGGGGGGGGGGCGGGCCGGGGGGGGGGGGGCGCGGCGGGGGGGGGGGGGGGGGGGGGGGGCCGCCGCCCCCGCCGCGTATTTGGGGCCGGGCCCCCCCCCCCCCCCCGCCCCCCCCCGGCGGGGGGGCCCCCCCGGCGGGGCCCCCCCCGGCCGGCGCGCCGTCCGCACGCGGCGGAACGGAACGCGCCGGAGGTCATGTGCTTTCCCGGGACCAGCGGCAACTCACGGGCGGATCCGGTCCCCTGACTCTCGGCAGACCATGGGGCAGGAGCTCATCCAGGTGCCGGGACCGTTCACGAGACGCCATCACCGTCGGCCGGTCGGCCCCACGGCGCGGTGCCCCGCTCGGCGGCCGCACCCCGGCAGCGGCCAGAGGCGCCGTCGTCCGGACGGTACGCGTCGGCCGGGGAACTCCCGCGGGAGCGCTCGCTTTAAGCCAACGAGCCTGCATCGTCAAGGGTGTTCAGCGTCACTTGCGCCTCGGTGTAAATGCCCGATATGCAGCGCGGACGCGAGTAGCTCTTAACTTTTTCCTTACGTAGCATTCGCCCGTTGATCATTTCTTCAGTGGTTTCTCACTGATCTCTCACCAAGGGGCTTGAATGCGGGGGCGCGTGCTGACGCGAAGACATAGCCGGATCGTGGCCTTGGCGCTGACGCTGGTGACGGCCGCGGGGACCGCGCCCGCGGCCTCGGCGGCCGCCGGCCTCGGGGCGGTCCCGCTCCGTGCGGACACGGCGGCCGGGACCGGGACCGGTGCCGGCCCGGCCGCGCCGTCGACCACGGACGAGGCCCTGGCCCAGGCCAGGGAAACGGGCAAGAAGGTCGAGGTGGCCGCGCTGCGCTCGGAGAGCGCCGACGTCTACGCCACACCCGACGGGAACCTGGAAGCCCGCGAGTACCTGCGTCCCGTGCGGACCCGGGTCGACGGCGCGTGGAAACCGGTCGACACCGACCTGTCCAGGACGGCCGAGGGGACGGTGGCCCCCGGCGCCACCACGGTCGGGCTGGAGTTCTCCGCCGGCGGGGACGCCCCGCTGGTGCGCATGGAGAAAGCCGGCCGCGAACTGAGCCTGTCCTGGCCGGGCAAGCTGCCCGCTCCCGTCATCGACGGCTCGACGGCCACCTACCGGGACGTGCTCCCGGACGTGGACCTGCGCATGGGCGCCCAGGAGGACGGCTTCACCCAGCTGCTCGTCGTCAAGTCCGCCGAGGCCGCCGCCAGCGAGCAACTGGCCCAGCTGCGGCTGAAACTGTCCGCCGACGGCATGGACGTACGGGAGAACGCGCAAGGCGGTCTCGAAGCGGTCGACCCGGGCGCCGGGAACGCGGTGTTCGAGGCGCCCCGCCCGGTGATGTGGGACTCCAGCCCCGGCGCGGCCACCGCCCAGGACACCACCGGACGGACCGCCACCCGGCAGCCGGCCGCCAAGACCCCGGCCGTGAAGTCCGCTTCCCGCACGGCCACGACGGCGAAAACCGCGTCCTTGACGGCCACGGCAACGACGGCGAGGACCGCGTCCCTGACGGCCACGGCCGCGCCGGCGAGCACCGCCGCCCCGGTGGACGAGCCGGCCGCCGGACCGGGCGACGAGCCCGCGGCGGGGGAGTCGGCCAAGCTGGCACCCGTCGCCGTGGACGTCCCCGCCGGCGACAAGGAACTGGTGCTGACCCCGGACGCGAACGTGCTGAGGGGCAAGGACACCGTCTACCCGGTCTTCATCGACCCGCAGTGGTACTCGCCGCGTGCCTCGGCGTGGACCATGGTCTCCAAGTACTGGGCCTCCTCCCCGCAGTGGAAGTTCAACGGCGAGGACAACGCGGGCCTCGGCTACTGCGGCTGGTACTACTGCAAGCCGTACGACACCAAGCGGCTCTTCTACCGCATCCCGGTGTCGAAGTTCGCCGACAAGACCATCCTCGAAGCCGAGTTCGTGGTCCGCAACGTCTGGTCGGCCTCGTGCAGCGCGCGCAGCGTGGAGCTGTGGCGGACCAAGGACATCTCCTCGTCGACCACCTGGAACTCCCAGACGGCGAGCGGCTTCTGGATCGACAAGCTGAAGACGGACTCCTTCGCCTACGGCTTCGAGGGCTGCTCGGCCAAGGACGCGGAGTTCGACGTCAAGTCGGCGGTGCAGTCGGCCGCCAACGCCAGGTCGGCGACGATGACGTTCGGCATGCAGGCATCCAGCGAGACCGACATCTACGGCTGGAAGCGTTTCTCCGACAAGGCGTACCTGCGGGTGAAGTACAACCGCCCGCCCGCCCAGGTCAAGATGAGCCAGCTGACCATGGAGTACGGCGGCACCTGCAAGAAGCCGGAAGCCGCCGCGCGCGTGCGCACCCTCGGCAAGATCTACGCCAACGACATCACCGACCCCGACGGCGACACCATCGCCGTGGAGTTCCAGGCCGCCTGGGACACGGGCGACGGCAAGGGCAGCGTCGCGCGCTGGAAGCCGGCGCGCACCGGCTACAAGAAGTCCGGCTCGGACTTCGTGATCACCCTGCCCTCCTCCATCCCGGAGAACAAGCAGATCAGCTGGTACGTGCGCAGCTACGACGGCGCGCAGTACTCGCCGTGGTCCTACACCGGCGACCCCACCTCCTGCTACTTCGTCTACGACACGAAGGTGCCGAAGGCACCCTCGGTCACGTCCAGCGACTATCAGGCCTCCGATCCGGAGGACCCGGAGGACCCCTGGTACGACGGAGTGGGCCAGTACGGGGCGTTCACCCTCAAGGCCGCCGACACCGACGTGACCAAGTACTGGTTCGGCGTCAACGGCGACCCCACCTCCGCCAACGCGATCACCACCGCCTCCGGCGCCGCCAAGGTCGCCCGGATGCTGCCGGCCAAGCCGGGCCTGAACTTCGTCACCGCACGGGCCTTCGACACGGCCGGCAACGCCGGTGAGATCCGCACCTACCAGTTCCGCGTCAAGGCCGGCCAGCCCGAACGCGCGTCCTGGCAGCTCGACGACGCCGCCGGTTCCGCCGCGGCGAAGGGCCAGGCCGCGGAACGCACCGCCGAACTGCGCGGCGGCCCCGCCCCGCAGGCCGAAGGGGCCAAGGGCACCGCGGTGTCCTTCGACGGTACCGACGACTACGCGGTCACCGACATCCCCACCGTGGACACCTCCGGCAGCTTCTCCGTGTCGGCGTGGGCGAAACTGTCCGCCCTGCCGGACCACGCCGCGGTCATCGCGGCCCAGCCCGGCAACCACTCCCCGGGCTTCGAGCTGTACTACTCCAGCAGCCTCGACCGCTGGGTGTTCAACCAGTACACCGCCGACAGCCCCGACGCGGGCATCGTCCGGGCCATGCCGTCCGTCGCGGGAGGCGCCAAGGCCGGGGAGTGGACCCACCTGGTGGGCACCTACAGCTCCGGCAGCGACCAGTTGAGCCTGTACGTCAACGGCACCCTCGCCGGCACCACGGCGTACAGCACGCCGTGGAACGCGCGCCGCGGTCTGCAGATCGGCGCCGGTTCCTACAACGGTCGTCCGGGCTCCTTCTTCCCCGGCGCGATCGACGAGGTGCAGCTCTTCGACAAGCCGCTCTCCGGCGGCGAGGTGACGCGGCTCTACGGCAAGGACTCGCTCATCGGCGGCCGGGGCGCGCGAGCCCGCTTCCCGATGGACGAGCCCGCCGGCGCCACCAGCCTCACCGGCGCCGCCGAGGTCCCCGACGCCACGTTCTACGGCGGCCCGGCCGCGGGTACCCAGGGCATCGCCGGCAAGGCGCTGACCCTGGACGGCACCGACGACTACGCGAGCACCGGCCGGCCCCTGCTGAACAACCAGGCCAGCTTCGCCGTCTCGGCCTGGGCGAAACTGCCCAAGACCAAGCCGGACCACGCCGCGGTCGTCGTCACCCAGGCGGGCGTGCACCGGCCGGGCATGGAGCTGTACTACAGCAAGTCCTACGACCGCTGGGCGTTCAACCAGTACGCGTCCGACGCCTCGGACGCCCAGCCGGTCCGCGCGCTCCAGGCCGAGGGCCAGACCGCGTACGGCGACACCTGGACCCATCTGGTGGGCGTGCACGACACGGTCGCCAACAAGCTCATCCTCTACGTCAACGGCGTCCAGGCGGGCTCCACGGACCTCCAGGCCGGCTGGTACGCGGGCGGCGCGCTCCAGATCGGCGCCGGCAACTACGACGGCGCGCCCGGGTCCTTCTTCCCCGGGCAGATCGACGACGTCCGCCTCTTCGACCGGCCCGTCTCGGCCGACGAGGTGCGCCAGCTGTTCCGTCAGCGCCCGCTGCTCGGCGCACGCTGGAAGCTGGACGCCGGCGACAGCGCCGCTCCCTCGCCGGACGACGCCGGCCGCGCCTCCGCGCTCACCCTCCAGGGCGGCGCGAAGATCGGCACCGGCTTCATGGACGGCGGCCTGGAACTGGACGGCACCGCGGGCTACGCCAGCGCTCCGGCCGTACCGGTCGACACCAGCGCCAGCTTCACCGTGACCGCCTGGGCGCAGGCGGCCTCCACACCCACCCGGAACGCGACGGTGGTCAGCGCCGAAGGCACCAGCCAGAGCCCCTTCGCCGTACGCTTCGTGCCCGATCCGGCCCACCCGGACGGCCTGGGCAACTGGGAGATCGCGCTGCCCGACAAGGACGGCACGGACGCCTCGACGGTACGGCTGGCCAGCACCGAGTTCAGCAGCGTCACCGACTGGAACCACCTGGCGCTGGTGTACGACGGCTTCTCCAAGCAGGCCAGCCTGTACGTCAACGGCATCCTCCAGGAGGTGCCGTGCGAGGACGCCGACGGTGACGGGCAGGCCGACAGCGCCTCCTGCCAGGACCTGGTCGCCTGGGGCGAGAACGTCCTGACCGCCAAGGCCGGCAAGTCCTTCCAGGTCGGCCGGGTCAAGACCGGCAGCACCGGAGCCGAGTACTTCCCCGGGCTGATCGACGACGTGTGGGTCTTCCAGGGCGCGCTCGACGACAGCCAGGTCGAGGAACTCGCCGGCTCCTGGTTCGACGTGCCCACCGAGGTACCGGCCGGCAGCTGACGCCCGCCGGCACGGGTGGGGCCCGCGGTCCCCTGAACGGTCCACGGACCCCACCCGCCCCTCCTTCCGCAATCCGCCCTTATCGCACGGCGCTGCCGGTGCGCCCCGACCGGCGCACCGGCACGCCACTCAGCCATGGACGGCATCACGCATGAAACGCACACCACCACCACGCCTCGCCCCGGCGGCACTGCACAGGCCCGTCTCCCTGGTCCTGTCCGCCCTGCTGGTCGGCGGACTGATCCAGGCCGCCGCCTCACCCGCCGCGGCGGCCGGCCACCCGATGCCGGGCGTCCCCGCGGCCGACAAGCCCGTGCCCGGCACCAACGGCCTGGAGGCCCGGCCCCGCACCCTCCCCAAGGGCCCGCGGACCCCGGCCGCACCGCCCCACCGCTCCTGGCCCCGGCCCGGCACCGCCACCGTGGAGATACCGCGGCACGGCTCCGGCCGGCCCGGCGGCCTTCCGCTGCGCGTCGCCGCGCCGAAGACCCCGAAGCACGCCGCCCACGGCACCGTCGAGGCCCGGCTGCACAGCCGCGCCCAGGCCCGGCGCGCCGGCGTCGACGGGCTGCTGTTCACCCTCAAGGCCAAGGACCACGCGAAGAAGACCGCCCCGGCCGGCGCCGGCCAGGTCGCCGTCACCGTCGACTACGCCGGCTTCGCCCAGGCGTACGGCGGCGGCTACGCCTCGCGGCTGCACCTGGTCGAACTGCCCGCCTGCGCCCTGACGACACCCGCCAAGGACGCGTGCCGCAAGAGCACCCCGCTCGCCACCCGCAACGACACCGGCCGGCAGACGCTGACCGCGAGCGCGGTGAACCTCCGCTCCGCCGCGGCGACCGTCCTGGCCGCCGAGGCCGAGACCGGCGGCGCGAAGGGCGACTTCAAGGCCACCTCGCTGGCACCGTCGGCGACCTGGAGCACCCAGCTCAACACCGGTGACTTCACCTGGTCGTACGACATGCCCGTGCCGGACGTCCCCGGCGACCTCACCCCCGAAGTGGGCCTGGACTACTCCTCCGGCTCCATCGACGGCCGCACAGGCACCACCAACAACCAGGGCTCCTGGGTGGGCGACGGCTTCGAACTGTCCCCGGGCTTCATCGAGCGCCGCTACAAGCCGTGCGCCGACGACGGCGAGAAGAACGCCGACGGCAACAAGCCGGGCGACCTGTGCTGGGCCTACGACAACGCCTACCTGACCTTCAACGGCAAGGGCGGCGAGCTGGTCCCCGTCGGCAACGACGAGTTCAGGCTCCAGCAGGACGACGGCACCCGGATCGCCCACCTGACCAGCACCGAACGCGGCAACGGCGACAACGACGGCGAGTACTGGCGGCTGACCTCGCCCGACGGCACCCGCTACTACTTCGGCTACCACCGGCTGCCCGGCTGGGCCGACGGCAAGGAGACCACCGACTCCGCCTGGACCGTGCCGGTCTTCGGCAACAACACGGGCGAGCCCTGCCACGGCACCGACTTCGCCGGCTCCTGGTGCCAGCAGGCCTGGCGGTGGAACCTCGACTACGTGGTGGACACCCACGGCAACGCCATGGGCTACCACTACGCCAAGGAGACCAACTCCTACGGCCGCAACCTCAAGGCCGACGCCGACACCCCGTACGTCCGCGGCGGTTACCTCCAGCGCATCGACTACGGCCTGCGCTCCTCGCGCATGTTCGCCGACAAGCCGTCGGCCCAGGTCGTCTTCGACAGCGCCGAGCGCTGCCTGCCCCAGGACGGCGTCACCTGCGCGCCCGACACCATCGACACCAAGTCGTACTACTGGTACGACACGCCGTACGACCTGAACTGCAAGCCCGGCACCAAGTGCGACAGCGGCCGGCTGACGCCGTCGTTCTGGACCCGCAAGCGGCTGACCTCGGTCACCACCCAGCTGCTGAAGTCCGACGGCACCTACGGCAAGGTCGACTCCTGGCAGCTCACCCACCGCTGGGGCATGGCCGACACCGACTACCAGCTCCTCCTGGACAGCGTGCAGCACTCCGGGCACACCGCCACGCCGTCGATCACGCTGCCCAGGACGACCTTCGCGTACACGCAGCTCGCCAACCGGCTGGACCGCACCGGCGACGGCTACGCGCCGTTCATCAAGGCGCGCCTGTCCACCGTGGCGGACGAGTCCGGCGGGCAGATCGACGTCAACTACTCCGCCCCGGCGTGCGACGCCGACGCGCTGCCGACGCCCGAGACCAACACCACCCGCTGCTTCCCGCAGTTCATCGGCGGTGACAGCAGCGACGCCCCGGACCGCGAGTGGTTCAACAAGTACGTCGTCACCTCGGTGACGGGGACCGACCGCACCGGCGGAGCCCCGGACCAGGTCACCGCCTACGACTATCTCGACGGCGCCGCCTGGCACTTCGACGACGACGACGGCCTGACCAAGGAGAAGTACAAGACCTGGTCGCAGTGGCGCGGCTACGGACACGTCCGGGTCCGCACCGGCGGGCAGGGCGGCGCCGCGGCCATGAAGTCGCAGCAGGAGCACTACTTCCTGCGCGGCATGGACGGCGACCGCAAGACCACGACCGGCGGCACCAAGTCCGTCAGCGTCCCGCTCGGCACGGGCGAGGGCGACCCGATCACCGACGACGAGACGGCCGCGGGCTTCGAGTACCGCACGCTCGCCTTCGACCAGCCCGGCGGCAAGGTCCTGGAGAAGACCGTGAGCCGGCCCTGGCACCACGAGACGGCCCGCAAGGTCCGCGACTGGGGCACCCTCACCGCCGACTTCACCGGCACCTCCGAGACCAGGCACTTCACCTCCCTGGACGACGGCGCCGGCGCCAAGTGGCGCACCACGGCCGCCTCCACCGGCTACGACACCGTCGCCGGCCGGCCCACCCGGGAAGAGGACCTGGGCGACCTCTCCACGACCGACGACGACCAGTGCAAGCGCACCACCTACGCCACCAACACCGACAAGAACATCCTGCTGCTGCCCGCCCGGGAGGAGACCGTCGCCAAGGCCTGTGACGCCACGGTCGACCGCAGCAAGGACGTCGTCGAGGACATCCGCACCGCCTACGACGGCGGCGCCTACGGAGCGGCACCCGTCAAGGGCGACGCGACGGCCACCGCGCCGCTGAAGAGCCACGACGGCACCAAGGCGACCTACCTGGAGGCCGGCGCCGCCTACGACGACTACGGCCGCGAGACCGCCACCACCGACCTGACGGCCAACGTGACCGTGACCGGTACCGCCGACCCGGTGCGCACCGCCCGCACCGACGGCCGCACCACCACCACGGCCTACCTCCCGGCCACCGGCCTGCCCACGCAGACCAAGACCACCACGCCGCCCGCCGACCCGGCCGACGCCGCGAGCGCGCAGACCACCACCAAGGACCTCGACCCGCTGCGCGGACTGCTGCTGAAGCAGACCGACACCAACGGCAACGTCACCACCTACGCCTACGACGCCCTCGGCCGCTCCACCAAGGTGTGGCTCGCCGACCGGGCGACGACCGGCGTGCCGACGTACGAGTACGGCTACTCGGTCACCGAGGGCAAGCCCGTCACCGTGGCCACCAAGCTGCTCAACAACGAGGGCGGCCAGATCACGTCGTACAAGCTGTACGACGGCTTCCTGCGGGAGCGGCAGTCGCAGGCGCCCGGCCCGGACGGCGGCCGGATCATCTCCGACGTCTTCTACGACGAGCGGGGACTGACCACCAAGACCTTCGCCCCGTACTACGCCACCGGCAGCCCCGTCGCCGAGCTGTTCCAGCCGGCCGACGCGCTGGGCGTGGAGACCCAGACCCGCACCTTCTACGACGGCCTGGGCCGCCAGGTCGAGGAGCGGCAGATCGCCGGCAACGGCGACGGCGGCACCGTCCTGTCCACCAGGAAGACGATCTACGGCGGCGACCGCACCACCCTGATCCCGCCGGTGGGCGACACCACCGTCACCTCGCTGGTCGACGCCCGCGGCAACGTCACCGAACTGCGCCAGCACCACACCCGGGACCCGCAGTCCGCCTACGACAGCACCACCTACGAACACACTCCCTCCGGTGACCTGGAGCGGGTCACCGACCCGGCCGGCAACCACTGGAGCTACACCTACGACCAGCTCGGCCGCCAGGTCTCCTTCAGCGACCCGGACCGCGGCGACACCGACACCACGTACGACGACCACGGCCAGGTGATCTCCAGCACCGACGACCGCGGCACCACCCTGGTCACCGCCTACGACGGACTGGGCCGCAAGACCGAGGTGCGCGAGGGCTCCGCCACCGGCAAGCTGCGGATCAAGTGGACCTACGACACCGTCACCGGTGCCAAGGGCCAGCTCGCCGAGTCGATCCGCTACGTCGACGGCCAGGCGTACACCACCGCCGTGACCGCCTACGACAAGCTGTACCGGCCCGTCAAGACGGCCACCGTGATCCCGGCGGCCGAGGGCGCGCTGGCCGGCACCTACCAGTCCGGCACCGCCTACAAGCCCTCCGGCCTGGTCGCCTCGCTCAGCTACTCCGCCGCCGGCTCGCTGCCGGGCGGCTCGATCAACTACACCTACGAGGACCAGACCCTGCGGCCGGTGTCCGTCTACGGCCAGGGCATGACCTCGACCGCCACCTACAGCCAGACCGGCAAACCGCTGGTGTACAGCTTCGGTCTGACCAGCGGCGGGAAGAAGACCCAGGTCACCAACACCTACGAGTTCGGCACCCAGCGCCTGGCCACCACGCGCGTCGACCGCGAGGGACAGGCCGGCGTCGACCAGAACGTCAGCTTCCGCTACGACGAGGCAGGCAACGTCCTCTCCCTGCGCGACGTCTCCCGCACCGGCACCGACAACCAGTGCTTCGGCTACGACTACCTGCGCCGGCTGACGGAGGCGTGGGCCCAGGGCGACCAGACCTGCGCCGCCGCCCCGTCCGCCGACAAGCTGGGCGGTCCGGCCCCGTACTGGCAGTCGTACACCTACGACAAGGCCGGCAACCGGCTGACCGACACCCGGCACGACCTCGGGGGCGACTCCGCCAAGGACGTCAGGCACACCTACGCGTACCCGCCCGCGGGCACGCCGAAGGCGCACCAGCTGACCTCGCTCACCACCCAGGCGCCGACGGGCACCAGCCGTACCGACTACGTCTACGACGCGACCGGCAACACCACCGACCGCGGCAGGCAGCACCTCGACTGGGACGCCGAAGGGCTCCTGGCCAAGGTCACCGAGCCCGTCGACGGCAAGCCGGACAAGGTCACCGCGTACCTGTACGACGCCAACGGCAACCGGCTCATCGACCGCACGGGCGACCGGACCACCCTGCACCTCGGGCACACCGACGTCACCCTCGACAAGGGGGCGGCCAAGGCCAAGGCGACCCGCTACTTCGACCTCGGCAGCGGCCACCAGGCCGTGCGCGCCGACGACGGCAGCTTCTCCTTCACCCTGGCCGACCACCACGGCACCGGTCTGCTGGCCGTCGCCGCCACCGACCTCGCCCTGACCCAGCGCCGCGTCCTGCCCTTCGGCGAGACGCGCGGCACGGCACCGGCCTCCTGGCCCGGGACCAAGGGCTTCGTCGGCGGCATCGACGAGACCAAGGACACCGGTCTCACCCACCTGGGGGCCCGCGAGTACGACCCGCAGACCGGCCGGTTCCTCTCCGTCGACCCGATCATGGACCTGGCCGACCCGCAGCAGATCAACGGCTACACCTACGGCAACAACAACCCGCTGGTGTACTCCGACCCGGACGGGAAGTTCTTCGGCTTCCTGGACCTGTTCAAGCTGCTGAAGAAGACGATCGACTTCTTCCTCAACAAGGTCCCGAACAAGAACCCGGGCTTCATGCAGCGCCGGGCGCAGGCACCCGCCGTGAGCAACACCAGACTCCGCGGCGCGCTGCAGCAGATCTACCCGAAGGCGCAGGCCAAGCAGGTGTTCGGCAACGGCAAGCTGTCGACGGCCCTCATCCACGAGTTCAACACCGGCAAACCCCTGCCGTCCAAGACCCAGCTGCACCTGCAGAAGGGCTGGGAGACCATGAACGCCCTCTCGGACATCCTGGAGAACGACCGCAAGGCCAGGGAGACGGGCAAGAACACCAAGAAGACCCCCATGCTGTCCGACGCCGATCAGAAGGTGGCCAAGGCCGAGGCCCGGGAGCTGTGGGACGCGCTCAACTCCCGCGACGTCACCGGCAACATCAGGAAGCGGATGGACGCCGACACCAGCATGAAGGAGGCCGTCAAGACGGGCTTCGACGAGGTGGCCAAGACACCGGCCGTGAAGGACCTCACGGGAACGGAGTTCAAGCCGGTCAAGTTCAAGAGTCCCGAGCCGATCGGCCAGCCCACCCGGCTGCGCGGATTCTCCCGGACCCTCGGTATCGTGGGCAGCATCGCGACGGTCGCCGAGACGCCTTCCTACGTACGCCAGTACGGATGGAAGGACGGAGTGTGGGAGCTGACCAAGGACACCCTGGACCCGTTCGGGTTCCACGAGGCCCTGGAGCCTTCCACGACCGAGAACTGGGCCTGACCCCGATCACCGAGGGCTAGTCTGGCGATGAGAACGGGGTCCGCCGTGCACCTGGCACGGCGGGCCCCGCGTCGTGGGACCCGGCCACCGCACACACGACAGGAAGCCATGAGCGACACCCCCGCCGAGAAGATCCCGGTCGAGGAGATCCCCTCTCTGCTGCTGCGCATGATCCCGGAATCCGCCGAGGCCATCGCCGAGCTGTACGACCGGCCCGCGGAGGCGGTCGTCAGGGCCGAGGACACGTGGAAGCGGCTGTACCGGCTGCTGGCCGAATGCTTCACGACACCCGTGCTGATGCCCGAGCTGGAGAGCGGCAGTCCCGACGCCGAGCTGCTCGGCCGGTGCTGGGACTTCGTGGAGCGCATCGTCGTCCACCCCAGCGAACTCGTCAGCGGCGCCGTCTACTTCGAGGTGCTCGAACAACTGCTGAACGCCGAGGGGCTGGTCGAGGCGGCCTGGCCCTATATGAAGGACCGCACGCGGACCGCAACCCTGCGCATGCTGGACGGCTACGACGTCCGCCTCCCCGGCATCAACCGCCGCTGAGCCGCCCGGCGCGGGACTGCCGGAGTGGTCAGACGAAGAACGCGTTCATGCCTTGGACGTCGGACAGGTACGTCTCGATGCTCGCGATCCTGCCGTCGCGCAGCCGGCAGACGGTGGACAGGTGCTCGTCGAGCCGGACGTCGCCGCGCCGGGCGGTGTTGTGCAGGGACAGCGCCATGTTCTCGCGGCTGACCAGGATGTGCAGCAGCCGGAAGTCGAGGCCGTAGGAAGCGATCTTCCTGGCCCGCTCCACGACCGCGTCGGCGCCCACCGCCGTGCCCGAGACGGTGTTGTCGCCGGGCAGCGTCCAGGTGGCGTCGTCGGTGAGCAGGCTGCGGATACCGTCCCAGTCGCCGGCGGCGAGGAAGGCGTGGAACCGCTTGCCGAGCTGGTGGGCGGCCTCGTACCGGTCCTCGTGCTGAGGCATGTCTCCTCCACGGAAAACAGTTAAAGCGGTGATCATTGCGTTAGTCAGCGTAGGACGTTCGCTCGCTAAAGCGCAAACTTTTGCTTTAAGCTGGGGGTATGCCCGCCAAAAGCAACGACAGCCGCCCCGGAGGCCGCAGTGCCCGCGTCCGCGCCGCCGTGCACCGGGCGGTGGTGGACCTCGTGCGGGAAGTCGGCGCCGACAAGGTGACCGTCCCCGCGGTCGCGCGCCGGGCCGGCGTCAACCCCAGCTCCGTGTACCGCCGTTGGGGCACGACCGCCGCCCTCCTGGCCGACGTGGCCGCCCGGCGCCAGGACGAGGAGACACCCGAACTGCTCGGCGACCTCCGCCAGGACCTGGAGCGGGTGGCGGTGTGGACGCTCCGGGACCTGTCCCGGCCGGACGGCGTGGCGTTCTTCCGCGCCGAGGTGGCACCGGACGTGGACGAACGCCGGGCCGGACTGCGCGCCTGCCTGGACCGGGTCAGCGCCCGCTTCCGGGCCCCGCTGGACGCCGCCGCCCGGCGGGGCGAGACGCCGCCCTCGCTGGAGCGCGTACTCGACCGGATCGTCGCCCCCCTCTACTTCCGCGTGGTGTTCTCGGTCCCCGGAACGGACGAGCGGTTCGCCCGGGAACTGGTCGCCGGCTTGTGCGGCCCCGGCCGCGCGGCCGCCGCGTCTCCCGGCCCGGCCGGCGACAGCGACGTTCCTTCCTTCGGGTGATCTCCTCGTGGACCGGCGGCGCCCGGACCCGGCGGGCGCGGATCGTGGGACGGGGGCGGTCCGTCGGCTGACCGCCTTCGGGACGGCCTCACCCACACCACCACCGCCGGGAGCACACCGTGACCTCCACCGCGGCCACCCTGGCCCAGGTACGGAGCAGCCTCGCCACGGGCCGGGCGGTCGTCCTGCCCAATCCCGCGCCGCTGACCCACGTGATCACCGCCACCGGGCCGCGGGCCGTCAACGAGGCCAAGGGCCGGCCCCCCGGCCGGCCGGTCGCCCTCTGGGCCCACCACCCCGGCACCCTGCGCGCACTCGACCCGCTGTGGGACCTCACCCCGCGCTGCCGGACGCTGGCCCGGTGGCTGCTCGCCGAGGAGCACCTGACCGTCCTCCTGCCGCTGCGCCCCCGCGCCACGTGTCCCGCCTGGCTCGCCCCGGCGGAGAAGGACGGCTGGATCCTGCTGTTCGGCGCCCGCTGGGACCCGCTGCGCCCGGTACTGGACGCACACCCGCTGCTGTACGTCAGCAGCGCCAACCGCACCGGACGCCCGCCGGCCGCCACCACGGCCGAAGCCCTCGCCATGTTCCCCGCCACCGTGCCCGTCCTCGCCCCGCCGCCCGCCGCCGGCCCGGACACCCCGCGCGAGGCGGTGCCCCGGCAGGCGACCACCACCGTGCGGCTCCACCCCGACGGACGGCTGCTGCTGCACCGCGACGGAGCCCAGAACCGGCCCTACCCCCGCCCCGAGGACTACCTCGCCCGCCTGCGGGCCCGCGCCGGCGGCCGGGACACCGGCCGGCCCGGCCCGCGCCGCACCTGAGCGGGAAGGCGTGATCAGCGCGGGATCACCCAGTCCGGCGTCCAGGTCCCGGCGGCGTCGTGGCCGGCCGCCGCGGCGGCGAGGTGCGCGCGGAGCGTGACCAGCGCCGGGTGCGGGTTGTCGCGGTGCCACAGGAGCGCATGCGGGTAGACCGGCGTCGGGTCGGTCACCGGGATGCGGCGCAGTCCGTGACCGGCGGGCCCGACAGCCTCGTCACCGGCCGGCGGCAGCCGCGGGAGGGTGTGCTCGCCCATGAAGGTGGCCAGGTCCGGGGTGCCGGCGATGGTGTCGAGCAGCGCGTCGGAGCCGAAGTTGGGCCCGGTCGCCTCGATGGTGAGGCCGAACTCGGCGACCAGATCGTCGTAGTAGGCGCCCCACTCGGTGCCGGGGACGACACCGGGCATCCAGATCCGGTGCCCGGCGAGCCGCGCGAGGGGCACCGACCGGGCACCCGCGAGCGCGTGGCCGGGGCCGGTGAGGAGCTGGAGCGGCTCGTCCAGCACCCGGACGCACGCGATGTCCCGGGGGAGGGGCCGGCCGGGCGCGGCGACGGCGCGGAAGGACGCGTCGATGCTGCCGGACCGGAGGGCGGCGACGGCCGTCTCGACCTCGTGCAGCATCACCACGTCGAGGTCGATCCCGGGGTGCGCGCGGTGGAAGTCGCGCATCAGGCCCGCCGGCGCGACGCGCGAGGCGATCACGTCGACGCGCAGGGGACGGCGGCCGGTGTGCACGGAGGCGGCCGCGCGCTCGGCGACGCGCAGCAGTTCGCGTGCGTGCGGCAGGAACGCCTGTCCGTCGATGGTCAGCCCGACGCCGCGCGCGCCGCGGGTGAACAGCCGCACGCCGAGGCCGCGCTCCAGCGCGGCGATGCGCTTGGAGACGGCCTGCTGGGTGACCGCCAGCTCGACGGCGGCCTCCTGGAACCGTCCCGTGTCGGCGACGGCGACGAAGGTCCGGACGGTGTCGAGATCCATGGCGCCCACCCTACGGCCACAACCGTTGGTTGTGGCGGGCGTCTCCGCGGTTGTTTGCTCCCGGGCCGCCGGGCTCGCTTGGATGTCCCGAACGCGGATCGAACGCGGATCGGACGCGGATCGGTCGGTCGCGGGCACGGACGGTGGCACGAGTGGCGGGGCGTGGTGGCATGAGCAGCGGGTACCGGCTGGGGCGACGGTTCGGGTGGCTCTGGGCGGCGTACGGAACCAGCGCGCTCGGCACCTGGCTCGCCTTCGGCGCCTTTCCGCTGATCGCCGTCCACGTGCTGCACGCCGGGCCGGCCAAGGTCGCCGCGCTGTCCTCCGCGGGCGTCGCGGTGGGCGCGGCCGTGGCGGTGCCGCTGGGCCCCTGGGTGGAGTTCCGTCGCAAGCGGCCGGTGCTGATCGCCATGGACCTCGTGCGGTGCGCGGCGCTGCTGACGGTCCCCGTCACGTTCGCCCTCGGCGTGCTCACCTTCGTCCAGCTCCTGCTGGTGTCGGTCGTCGTCGCGGCGGCCGACATCACCTTCCGCGCCGCCTCCGGGGCGTATCTGAAGGGGCTGCTGCCGGCCGAGGACCTGCTCGTCGCCAACGCCCGGCTGGAGTCAACGTCCTGGACGACCACGATCATCGGGCCACCGCTGGGCGGCGTCGCGTTCGGGCTCCTCGGTCCGGTGGCCACGGTGCTGGCCGACGCGGTCAGCTATCTGCTCTCGGCCCTGGGCATCCGCGCGACGGGCGGCCCCGAACCGCGCCCCGGACACCGAAAGGCCCCGCGCGTACGGGTCCGGGACCTGCGCGACGGCTGGCGCTCCCTCCTCGCCGACGCGACCCTGCGCCCGCTGTTCTTCCACACCGCCCTGTTCAACGGCCTGGTGATGGCCACCGAGCCGCTGGTGGCCTTCCTCCTGCTCGCCCGGCTCGGGTTCACCCCGTGGGAGTACGGCCTCGCCTTCGCCGCGCCCTCGGTCGGCGGGCTGCTCGGCTCCCGGCTGGCCCGGCCACTGGTCACCCGGTTCGGGCAGCACCGGGTCCTGCTCGTGGCCGGCACGGCACGCGCGGTCTGGCCCCTCGGCCTGGCCTTCCCCGGGCCGGGCACCGGCGGGCTGCTGCTGGTGATGGGCGTCGAACTCGGGCTGATCTTCTGCTGCGGCGTCTTCAACCCCGTCTACGCCACCTACCGCCTCGAACGCACCGCCGCCGGCCGGGTCACCCGCACGCTGTCCGCCTGGACCGTGACGACGAAGGCCGCCACCGCGCTGCTGACGGCCGTCTGGGGTGTGCTGGGCGGTCTGCTCGGCCCGCGCACGGCCATCGGCCTGGCCGGCGTGCTCCTGCTGGCGACCCCGCTGCTGCTGCCCCGCCGCGTGACACCGCTGCCCGCCGCACCGGAACCGGCCCCGGCCCGTACCTGACCGGGCGGCCCCTGGCCGCCCGGTCAGGCGACATACGGCGGGATACGGCGGGATACGGCGGGATACGGCGGCCCTAACCGAGGAAGCCCGGCGTCCCGGAGGCGGGACCCTCCCCGGCGGCGGCCGGTCCCACCGGGACGTCGCCGCGCAGGGTGATGCGGTGCATGACACGGTGCTGGTCGCCGTAGTCGCGGTTGGCGTAGTGCGCCGTGCCGCGGTTGTCCCACAGCGCCACGTCACCGGGCTGCCAGCGGTGCCGTACGACGTGTTCGGGCTTGGTGAGGTGGGCGTAGAGGATGTCGAGGATGCCCCGGCTCTCGTGCTCCGAGACACCGACGATGTGCGAGGTGAAGCCGGGGTTCACGAACAGGCCCTTGCGGCCGCTCTCCGGGTGCACCCGCACCACGGGGTGCTCCACCGGGGTCAGCTCGGTGAAGACCTCGCCCTCCCACAGGTTGCCGCGGCCCTTGCGGCGCTGGGCCAGGTAGTAGCCGAACTCCCGGGTGCCGTCGTGGACGGCGGTGAGCGTGTCGACGTACGCCCGCAGCCCGGGCGACAGCGACGCGTACGCGAGCTGGCTGTCGGCCCAGTTCGTGTCACCGCCGCTCGGCGGCAGGACCACGGCCCGCAGCACGGAGATCGCGGGCGGCCGCCGTACGAACGTCACGTCCGTGTGCCACACGTCGGCGAACCCGTTGTCCTGGCTGTCCAGGGAGTACACCTCGGGCGCCACGTCACCGGAGTCGTGCACCGGATGCCCGGTCGTGACCTCGCCCAGCCTCCTGCCGAACTCGATCTGCGCGGCGTCGTCGAGGCCGTGCTGTCCGCGCACGAAGAGCACCTTGTACCGCACGAGTGCTTCCCGGACCGCGCGGACCTGCTCGTCGTCGAGCCGGCCGAGGTCGATGCCGTGGATCTCGGCGCCGAAGTGCGGGCCGAGTTCCACGACCGCGAGCCCGGCCGCCGCGGGCCGGTCGCTGAGAACGCTCATCGGGGTGTCCTTTCTGCTGCCGCGAGGCAGGGATACGGGAAAGGGGTACGGCGGTCAGGCCGCCGCCGCGGACTTCACCGCGTGCGCCACCCGGGCGCGCAGCTCGCCGAACTCGCGGGACTCGCGCAGTTCCTCGGCGTCCACGTCGCCGCGCGGCAGCGGGATCGGCAGATCGAGGGCGACCGTGCCGGGGCTCTTGGTGAGCACCACGATGCGCGAGCCGAGGAACACCGCCTCGTCCGCCGAGTGCGTCACGAACACGGTGGTCCGCCCGGTCTGCGCGGCCACCTGGCGCACGTCCTCCTGGAGCCGTTCCCGGGTCAGCGCGTCCAGCGCCGCGAAGGGTTCGTCGAGCAGGAGGAGCGGACGTTCCGCGGCGAGGGCCCGCGCGATGGCGACGCGCTGCTGCTGGCCGCCGGAGATCTCCCACGTGCGCCGCTTCGCGGTCCCTTCCAGACCGACGCGGGCCAGCAGCCGCGCCCGCCGCTCGGCCCGCCGGTCGGGTGCCACGCCCGCGTACCGCAGGGCCAGGTCGATGTTGCCGCCCACCGTCCGCCACGGGAACAGCCGGGGCGTCTGGAAGACCACACCGGCCGTCTCCCCGGGCCGGGGCGCGGTGCCGGACACCCGCACGGAGCCGTGCGTGGGCTGCTCGAACCCGGCGATCAGCCGCAGCAGGGTGCTCTTGCCGCAGCCGGAGGCGCCCACCAGGACGAGGAACTCCCCGGCGGGAACGGTCAGATCGACGGGACCCACGGCGGTGACGGCGCCGTACCGGTGCGTGACCTCGCGCAGCCGCACGGCACCGGTCCGCTCACCGCCGCCCGCGCCCTCACCGGAATCGGCGGTCCCGGCGGTCCGGGCGTTGTCGGCGGTCTCGGCGGTCTCACTTGAGGACATCGGGCAGCCCCTTCAGATAGAAGGCCTTGCGCACGGCGTCCTCGGCCGGTGCCGCGTCGATCTGCTTCTGGCCGGCCAGGAAGCGGGCGGTGTCGGTGACGTAGGAGAGCAGCTTGCCCGGAGCGCCGTCCGTGCCCAGCCAGTCGGCGGACACCACCTGTTCCGGAGTGAGGAACACGCCCTGGTCGAGCTGCGCCTTGGCGTCCGCGGCGCTGATGCCCAGTTCGGCGGCGACCGCCTTCACCGAGCCGTCCGGGTCGGACTTGAGCAGGCGCAGGGCCTGTGCCTCGGCCGCGCGCCAGGCGTCGATCGCCTTCGGATCGCGGGCGATCAGCTCGTCCGAGACGACGGCCAGGTCCAGGGTCGGCTTGCCGGCGGCGCCTATCCGTCTGCTGCTGGTGAGCTGGGTGCCGGTGCGGCGCAGCTCGTCCAGGGTGGGCAGCCACACATACGCGGCGTCGATGTCACCGCGCTGCCAGGCGGCGAGGATCGCCTGCGGCTGGAGGTCGACCAGCTTGACGTCGGAGGTCTTCAGACCGGCCGTGTCCAGGGCGGCGAGCAGACTGTAGTGCGAGGTGGAGGCGAACGGTGTGGCGACCGTCTTCCCCTTGAGTCCGGCGACCTCCAAGACACCGGCGCCCTTGCGCGCCACGAGCGCCTCGTTCTCACCCGCCACGTCCAGGATCCAGGCGACCTTGTAGGGGATCGGCGACGGCCCGGACACGCCCCGGGCGAACGGGCTGGACCCGAGGGCGGCGATGTCCAGGGACTTGCCGACGAAGGCCTGGTTGACGCTCGCACCGGAGTCGAACTTGATCCAGGTGATCGTGTGGTCCGGCAGCGCCTTCTCCAGCAGCTTCCTGTTCTTCATGACGAGGTCGCCGCTGGGGAAGGCGAAGTAGCCGATGCGCAGCCGCTTGCCGCCGGACGAGGTGTCACCGTCCGAGGAGCAGCCGGTGAGTGCGGCCGAGGCGGCGGCGAGAGCGCCGGTGAGCAGCAGCCGGCGGGAAGGGCCTTGGGGGACAGGGGACATGGCGGAGCCGTTTCTGTGCAGGGGGACGAGTGCGCGGTGCGGGGAGGGGAGCGCGGGGCTCACACGCGGCCGCGCCAGGGGACGACGGCGCGTTCCAGCCGTAGCAGCAGGCCGTCGATGACCAGGCCGGATATCCCGATGGCGATGATGCCGACGAGCACCACCGGGGTGTTGTTGTAGTTGGCGGCGTCCTTGACCATGCCGCCGATCCCGGGCAGCCCGTTGACCAGTTCGGCGGCCACCAGGGAGGAGTAGGCCACGCCCACGGCCAGCCGGATGCCGGTGAGCGTCTCCGGCAGGGCGGACGGCACGACCACGTCCCTGACGGCGTCCCACCGGGAGGCGCCGAGCGCGCGGGCCGCCTCCACCAGACTCCGCGGTACGGCGGCCACGGCCGTGGTGGTGGACACCGCCACCGGCGGGAAGGCGGCCACGGCGAGCAGCGTGATCTTCGGCTCCTCGTTGATGCCGAGCCAGATGACGAGCAGCGAGAAGTACGCCAGCGGCGGCAGCGTCCGCAGGAAGGTGATCCACGGCTCGAACAGCGAGCGCAGCGGGCGGACGGTGCCCATCAGCAGTCCGAAGACGACCCCGGCGGCGATGCCGAGCCCGGCCCCGAACGCGATCCGGCGCAGACTGATGCCCAGATGCTCGATCAGATAGGTGCCGTTGTAGCCGCGTACGCCGTCGTGCGTGGTGGACACGGTGACGAACGCGTCCCACACCTTGGCCGGCGGCGGCACGAGCGTCTCGCTCCACGTCCCGCTCGCCGCCAGTGCCTGCCACAGCACGAGGAACAGCACCAACGAGCCGAGCGGCAGGGCGAGATGACGTATCCGTTCCGGCGCGCGGGAACGGCGGCGCACCGGCTCCCCACCGGGCGCGGCGAGGGGATCGGTCTCTTCCGGCAGGGATGTCGGGGACACGGGCGGCCTCCAGGGGGCACCGGGGCAGGGCGGGCAGCCGTCCGCCGGGCGACGGCGGACGGCCCCGCGCCCGGGCGGGGACGGTCAGGGTGCGGAAAACGACCCCATGACGAGGCAGGGGTGTGCGCAGCGGCGGCCGGGTGGCATCACCGGCCGGGAGGCGGCGTCAGGGACGCGCGGTCACGGACAACACGAGACGGGACGGCGGCACAGGTCGATGACCAGGCGGCGTACCAGCGGCTCGGGCGTCATGAGGCCTATTTCTACAGCAGCCCGCCGCGCCACACCAACCACCCGTCCACCTGCTGGAACACCGGCCGCGCCGCCGGGACGAGCGGCGTGCCGCCGGCCGGGGCATCGCGAGAACCCCGGCGGTCGGCGTTGGGTGAAACGAAGGTCACCGGCCGGGTTCTTCGTGTCATCCGCCAGTACGGCGGCCGGACGGACGCGGTGGAGACTTCCTGCCACCACGAACCACACGAGGGGGGCCGCACATGAGCGTGCAGCAGTACGACGAGATCGGCGAGGCGTTCGAGGGGTTCAAGTCCCTGCCGGTCATCCGCTACGGCGAGGTGCCCAGCTTCCTGGACATGGCCGGGGACGTGCGCGGCAAGTCGGTTCTCGACCTGGCGTGCGGCACCGGCTTCTACAGCAGGGAGTTCAGGCGGCGGGGCGCCTCGGAGGTCCTAGGCGTCGACATCTCCGGCGAGATGATCGCCGCGGCGCGGCAGTTCGAGCGGCGCGAACCGCTGGGTGTGCGCTACGAGGTCGGTGACGTGGCCGAACTGCGGCCGCTCGACCGGCGCTACGACATCGCGCTGGGCGTGCAGTGCCTCAACTACGCGCCGGACATCGCGACGTTGGAGCGGATGTGCCGCGCCGTCCACCGGAGCCTGGTGCCGGGCGGCGAGTTCTTCGTGTTCGCGCAGAAGCCCGACTACCGGTTCGACTGTCCGTCGCTGGACAAGTACGGGTTCCGCTGCGAGCCGACCGGCGAGGAGGCCGAGGCGGGTCCATGGGTCCGGGTCACCGCCCTGCTCGAACCGAAGCCGATCAGCATCCTCGGCGTGGTCCCGCGGCGCGAGGTCTACGAGGACTGCCTGCGGGCGGCCGGGTTCGGCGCGCTGGAGTGGCTTCCGCTCCGGGTGTCCGAGGCCGGCATCCGCGCCTTCGGTGCGGACTTCTGGGCGGACCTCCTCGCCCACCCGCCGCTGGAACTGCTGCGCTGCCGCGCCTGACCGGACCCCGGGCCGCCACCGGCCGACCGGCAGGGCCCGCAGCGTGTCCGGTCGACGGCCCGCCGCATGGCCGGTGCCCGGACCGCCGCCTGCCCGGACCGCGGGCCTCGGGCGCGGCGGGGCGCCGATGGCGGGCACCTTCCCGCCGTCGGCCGGCCCCGGTCCGCACCGTGCCCGCGCCCGGTGCCCGCACCCTCGCGCTCGGCGTGAGGCGGCCTGCGGACCTAGGGCCTCTCGTCTGGATCATGCCGGGCTCGCGGGCCCTGGCACCTCCCCCAAGCTCTTCGAGCAGGGGGTGCCCCCAGCGGCGTTGTCGTCGGTTGCCATGGCTCCGCCATGGCGCCCTCCTCCGCCTTGCGATGCACGGCACCAGACCCCGCTCCCTGATCCGGCCTGATCCAGACGAAAGACCCTAGTCCTGCGGGTAGTCCGCGCCGGTCGAGTCGTGGCCCTCGGACACGGCAACGCCCACCGCGCCGGCGAAGAAGCCCTTCATGAGTTCGCCGAGGTCCAGCTTCTTGGCACCGGCCGGGGCGGTGGGCGTGGTGCCGTCGCCCACCCGCAGGGTCAGGCCCAGCTTCTTCACCTTGGCGTCCTCGGCCAGCTTGGCGAGGTCCACGTCCACCTCGGACAGCTCACCGTTCTTGAGCGTGAAGTCCGCCGTCACCTTGGAGTTGGGAGCGTCCTTCAGGTCCTTGTCCGTCGGCAGGTCCATACCCGGCGGCAGGTCCTTGGCCAGCGGACGGATCTCGCCGAACAGCTCGGTGACCAGCGTGCGGAACGGAGCCGTGGCGGTGATGTGCTCGGTGCCGTCCTCGCCGCCGGCCGTCTTGAACCGCACCTCGCGGGCGACGACCTCGCGCAGGGACTTCACCAGCTTCTTCTGCGTCCCGGCGTCCAGGGACGGGGCGGGCGCCGGACCGCCCGAGGCCTTCCTGCCGTCGGCGGCGGCCTTCTCCATGTCCTTGGTGCTGAACTTCACCCACTTGCCCGCGAGGACGTCCTTGAACGCCCCGGCCTCCGGAGGCAGGTCGGCGGCGGCCGGCACAGGGCTGCCCATCAGCGTGCCGAGGGTCTTCATGTCGGCCCGGACGTAGGCGTAGTCGCCGACGAGCCGGTACTCGGCGAGGTCGCCCTCCGGGCTGCTGATCTTCATGGCCATGCCGACGAAGTCCTTGTCCCCGGACTCCTCGAACGGCTTCTTCGACTGGACGGTCAGCGCGATCTTCGCGCCGCTCATCAGCTTGGCGGCCTCGTCCGGGATCTCTTCGCCGGGCTCGGGATCGGACTTGGCGTCCAGCGCCTTCAGGGAGGCGACGTCGGTGTCCAGGTCGAACTCGAAGGAGAGCGTCTTCTTCTTGCCCAGCTCGTCGAAGGCACGGTCCAGCTTCTTGCCGGCGGAGAGCTGCTCCACCGTTCCGCAGGCGGCGGAGCCCGCGAGGACGACACCGACGACGGCGGCGGCGGTCAGGGTCTTGTGTATGGCGCTGATGATGGTCTCCTTGTTGTCCGATCACCGGGTGATCGATCAGAAGACTCACCACCGGCCCGCATGGTTGCCCCCGGAGTCGGTGCGGTGTCCGCGCGGGCGCGTTTCCCCGTGCGGAGCCGGTCCGGCGCCTCGGCATACCGGACCGCCGCGCGTGACCGGCACGCCTACGCGGAGACCCGTACGACCAGTTCGGGGTCGAAGACGACGGACGTGGGCTCGGTCCGCTCGCCCCGGATGTGTTCGTCGAGGAGCCCGGCCATCCGCGCCGCCATGCGCTCGACCGGCTGGCGGACCGTGGTCAGCGCGGGGCGGCAGGCCAGGGCGATGCCGGAGTCGTCGAAGCCGACGACCGCGACGTCGTCGGGCACGCGCCTGCCGTGTTCCCACAGCACCTGGCAGACCCCTTGGGCCATCAGGTCGTTGGCCGCGAACACCCCGTCCACGTCGGGCCGTTCGGCCAGCAGCCGGATCATGGCCGCGACCCCGCTGTCGAAGGTGAAACCGCCCTCGACGACAGGCGTGTACGGATGGCCGTGGCGGGCCAGCGTGTCCCGGAAGCCGGCCAGCCGGTCCTGGCTCGCGCCGACGGCGAGCGGCCCGGCCACCGTGGCCGGCCTGCGGCAGCCGCGCGCCAGCAGGTGCTCCGCGGCGAGCCGGCCGCCCTCCCGGTGGTCCAGGTCCACATAGCTCAGCGGCACCGGGCCGGCCGGCCGGGCGAACAGCACGGTGGGCAGCCCCGCCTCGGCCAGCAGTCCGGGCAGCGGGTCGTCGGCGTGCGTGGAGACGAGGAGCGCGCCGTCGGCGCGGCCCTGCCGCAGATAGGTGAGGACCTCGCAGCGGTCCGCGGCCGACTCGGCGAACATCAGGACCGGATGCATGGAGCGCGGACGCAGGAAGCCGACGACCCCGGCGACCACCCGCCCGAAGAAGGGGTCCGCGAAGACCCGGGCCGCGAAGGCCTCCTGGCTGTCCTCCGGGGCGTCCCCGGCCCCGGAGACCACCAGCGCGACGGTCTCGGTGCGCCGCGTCACCAGCGACCGGGCCGCCCGGTTGGGGGCGTAGCCGGTCTGCTCGATCGCCCGGCGGACCAGCTCCTGGATCGTGGGATCGACATTGCGGACGCCGTTGACGACCCGGGACACGGTCGCCCGGGACACCCCTGCCTCGCGGGCGACGTCCTCCAGCGTCGGGGCCTGTTTGCTCATGGCCTGCACCCTAACGGCACGCCGGGCGCACCGTATAGAGCGCTCTCCCGGAGGCCGGCGCCCCGCTCTCCGGCCGCCCGTCCGCCCGGCCCCCGGCCCGGTCAGCCCTCCGCGCGCACCTCCGTCACCGAGGCGGCCGGCAGGTCACCCTGCACCTCCGTCACCGAGGCGGCCGACAGGTCGCCCAGCAGCTCCGTCACCGACGCCAGCGGCAGGTCGCCCGCCGACCGGCCCGCCAGGACCCGGCACGCGCCGGGCTCGGTGCGCCAGCCGCCCGCCCGCTCGTCCCAGTGCCGCAGCACTCTGGCCGGGACGCGTACCCGGGCGGTCACCGCCTCACCCGGCCGGGCGCGCACCGCCGCGTACCCCGCGAACCACCGCTCGGGGTACTCCACGGCGGCGCCGGGCCGGGCCAGATACACCTGGACGACCTCACGGCCCGGGCGGGCACCGGTGTTGCGCACCCGGACCCGCACGGTGAACGGCTCGCCCGCGCGGACCGTGGCCGGCCCCGTCAGCTCCTCGTACGCCCACGTCGTGTAGCCGAGCCCGTGTCCGAACCAGTAGGCCGGCGTCCGCCCGGCCCGCAGCCAGCCGCGGTGGCCGATGTGCAGGCCCTCGGTGTAGTCGAGGCGGCCGTCCACGGGCCGGGTCCCGGTGACGGGAGCGTCGCCGAGCACGGCCGGCCAGGTGGTGGGCAGCCGTCCGCCGGGCTCGGTACGGCCGAAGAGCACATCGGCCAGGGCGCCGCCGCCCTCCTGTCCCGGGAACCAGGGCAGGAGCACGGCGCCGACCTCCTCCCGCCAGGGCATCTCGACGGGACCGCCGCTGTTGACGACGGCCACGGTGCGCGGGTTGGCGGCGGCCACCGCGTGGACCAGCGCGTCCTGGCCGGGCTCCAGGGCGATCCGCAGCCGGTCGCGGCCCTCGCACTCGTCGTGCTCGGTGGTGCCGACGACCACGATGGCCGCGTCCGCCTCGCGCGCCGCCCGGGTGGCCGCCTCCAGTGCCGCGTCCTCGTCGGGGGCGGGCGGTGCCGCGCTGACCACCACCGCCCGCCCGGTGCCCGGGACCAGCGCGCGGCGGGCGACGAGGAGCACGTCCTCGCCCGCGGCCAGGTGCGCGGTGGCGCAGTGGGCCGGCGGGCTGACGTGCACCAGGGCCGGGTCGTCGGTGTCCTGGGGGAAGTCGCCCTCCAGCAGGGTCCGGCCGTCGACGCGCAGGCTCATCCGCCCGAACCCGGCGATCCCCAGGGTCCACGCCCCCGTCACCCGCGGGCGCAGCCGGGCGCTGATCTCCACCGTGTGCGCACCGGGCACCAGCCGTGGTTCCAACAGCCGCCCGGTGGAGCGGTGTTCGGCGTACAGCTCGCTTCCGCCGGCGTCCAGCATCCGCAGCAGCACGCCGGGCGCCCCGGACCTCGGATCGGTGCACAGCTTCGTGTCCAGCGCAGGCGGCGGCCCCGCGGGGACCGGACCCGGGACGTGCAGCACCCTGGCCCGGCCGCGCAGCCGGGCCCGGATGCCGCGCAGCGCGCTGATCTCGGCCTGGGGGAACACCCCGGCGCTGCCGCCGCCCTGGCCGCGGGTGCGCGCGGCGTGCGCACCGATCACCGCCACCGTCGCCAGCCGGCCGGCGTCCAGCGGCAGCACACCGCGGTTGGCCAGCAGAACCGTGCCCGCGGCCGCGGCCCGGCGCGCCAGCGCCCGCACCGCACCGGGACGCACGCCGGGCCCGGGCCGGGGGTCGGGCCGGCCGAGCGCGCCCAGCCGGTCCGCGTGCCTCAGCAGGCGCCGCACCTTGTCGTCGACCACCTGCTCCGCGAGGTGTCCTTCCTCCACCGCGCGCACCAGCGCCTCGCCCCAGGCTTCCGCGGGCCCCGGCATCACCAGGTCCAGGCCGGCGGCCGCGGTGTCCAGGGTGGTGCGCACCGCTCCCCAGTCGGAGACGACCACGCCGTCGAAGCCCCACGCGGTGCGCAGGGGATCGGTCAGCAGCGGGCTCGCGGTCATGGTGGTGCCGTTGACCGCGTTGTAACCGGCCATGACCATGCGGACGCCCGCCGCCACGGCCGCCTCGAACGGCGCCAAGTACACCTCGTACAGCGCCCGTTGGCCGACGCGTACGTCCACGGTCAGCCGGTCGGTCTCGGAGTCGTTGGCCACGTAGTGCTTGGCGGTGGCGGCCACGCCGCACGCCTGGATGCCGCGCACCAGCGCCGCTCCGATACGGCCGGTCAGCTCGGGGTCCTCGGAGAAGCACTCGAAGTGCCGGCCGCCGAGCGGGCTGCGGTGCAGATTGAGGTTGGGGGCGAGGACCGCGTGCACGCCCTTGCGCTCGGCTTCCAGGGCGAGGAGGGCGCCGAGCCGCTCGACCAGTGGCTCGTCCCAGGTGGCGGCGAGCGCGGTGGCCGAGGGCAGCAGCACGGAGGTCCGCCGCTCGTCCCACGACGGCCCGCGCACGCCGGCCGGCCCGTCCGACATCACCCACGGGCGCAACTGGACGGCCGGTTCCGCCGCCGTACGCCAGGTGTCGGCGCCGGTGAGCAACCGGACCTTGGCCCGCAGCGTGAGCTTGTCGATCAGCCGGTCCCGCTCGTCCTCGTCGTGCATCCCCGCCCCCTCCTCGTACCGCGTGGTCAGTTGTAGACGCCGAACTCGTACAGCGAGTAGCCGTAACCGGTGCCGCGCTGCGTGCCGTTGACACGGACGTAGCGGCCGGTGCCGCTGACGTCGAAGTCGTCCACGCCGCCGTTGCCGTCGCTCACCGTGCGCAGCGTCTGCCAGGTCTGGCCGTCGTCGGAGGTCTGGATGGTGTACGCCTTGGCGTAGGAGGACTCCCACACCAGCTGGACGTGCTTGAACGCGGTGCGGGTGCCGAGGTCGACCCGGAGCCACTGCGGGTCGCTCCAGTCGCTGGCCCAGCGGGTGGCCGGGTTGCCGTCCACCGCGTTCGCGGCGGTGCACGGGCAGTCGCCGTAACCGCCCTGGAAGGAGGAGGCGGTGGCGGGCTTGCCGAGCGCGATGTTCGTGCCGTTCACGACGGGCGGTACGACCCGGATGGAGCGGGTCTCGACACCGACGTTGCCGTGGCCGTCCGTGGCCTTGACGTAGACCTTCCACACGCCGGGCCGGTCGGGTGCCGTGAACCGCAGCCGGCCGCCGCCCGGCGCGGTGACGGGCAGGGAGACCAACTGCTTGCTGCCGTCGAGGTAGTTGCTGTTGTCGAGGACCTCGTAGGTGATCGGGTCGCCGTCGGGGTCGGCGGCCCGGACGGCCAGGGTCACGTCGCGGCCGGCCTGCACGCTGCCCGCGCCGCCTTCGACGGACAGGCCGGAGATGACGGGCGGGGTGTTGTCGTGCGAGGTGTCACCGCCGTAGGCCCGCTTGACCGCGTAGTACGACAGCCGCCTCTGGCCGGCCGGCAGCAGGTTGAACCAGATGCCGCCGAAGTCGTACTCGGTGCCGTAGTGGAACATCGTGGCACCCAGCGCGACGCCCTTGTGCCCGGTGATACAGCCCCAGGCCTTGGTGTACCCGTCGGCCTTCGCCTGGTCGGACGGCTCCTGCGGCACGCCGTTGGCGTCGCCCGGCACCTCCCACTCGCCGGCGGGCCCGGTCTCGGTGACGATGTACGGCTTGGTGTACCCGCCCTGCTCCCACGCGGACCTGACATCGCAGACCGCGTTGTAGGAGTTGACGGCGTACAGGTCGAGGTCGGGGGCGTTCTTCTTGAAGTACGGCCAGGCGCCGGCCCAGGCGTCGGTCGAGGTGACCGGGTGGTTCGGGTCGATGCCGTGGATCTTCTTGGCGATGTCGTTGACGAGCGTGGTGTAGGCGGTGCGCTGGCGCTCCAGCTCGTCGCCGCTGTAGCAGTTCTGCAGACCGAGCACGGACTCGTTGCCCACGTCCCACATCAGGACGCCCGGGTTGTCCTTGTACGTCTGCACCCACTTCGGGAACTCGGCGAGCACCTGGTTCTTGTACGTCGTGTCCGTCAGGTAGTTGACGCAGCCACCGGCGCCGGGGCCGCCGCCGGGCTGGAGCCAGAAGCCGGCGATGACCTTGATGCCGTGGGCCGCGGCGGAGTCGAACAGCGGCTTGCTGGACGCGTCGGTGCCCCAGGTGCGGATGGTGTTGACGCCCATGGACTGGAGGTCGGGCAGGTACTTCTCGGCGTCGGCGACGGCGGGCCCCCAGGTGAGGCCCTTGATCTGGTACGGCCTGCCGTCCACGGACAGCTGCCAGTTGCCCTGGGTGCCGGTCACCTTGACGACGCTGCCCGCGGCGTGCGCGGTGGCGGCGGGCAGCGCCGCCAGGGCGCCGGCGGTCAGCACCGAGGCGGTCAGCGGGGCCAGGAGACGGCGTGCGGGGGAGCGGGGTGGGGTCATGGGGTTCCTCTTCGCGGGTGCGGGTGCGGGTGCGGGTGCGGGTGCACGGTGGGGCTGGGGTCGGGGGAGGAGGGGAGCGGGACGGCCCGGCCGCGGCGGGGCGGGAGGGCGGCCGGACCGTCCCGGGCCGGGGAGGTCAGCGGTGGCGCGGCACGGTCACGGGAGCCGGTAGTCCGGGCCGAGCGCCGCTCCCGCCTCCGGGTGGGTCTGGTCGTAGCCGCGCGCGTCGCACTGGAGGCCGCCGACGATGCAGTGGCCGACCAGCGCCTTGAGCGTGGCGTCGTCCCAGGCGTTGAAGAAGTCGTAGTGGAAGCTGTGGCCCGGTCCGCTGGCCAGCCGCACCCGGGACATGTCGCCGTTGACCGGGAACGCCATCTTGAACTCGATCATCGGCAGCGCCACCGGATGGTCGGCGGGGCAGACGTTGTCGTTCGTGCCGGGCCTGACCACCGGGTAGGCCATGTGACTCCGGTGGTCCGGTGTGTCGAGGTACTTCCCGTCCCAGCAACTCGGCGCCTGGAAACGGATGTTGAGCTGGACGTCGGCCCGGTCGGGGCAGGTCGCCGGGAAGTCGGTGTTGAAGTAGCTGTCACCGCACTCCCAGCCCTCGACGAAGCCGGGGTGGTGCCGGAACGCGTCGGCGCTCTGCATCGGGTCGCCCACGACGAACCGCAGCCCCTTGGGGAAGGGACGGACGCTGGTGTAGTCGGTGACGCCGGACTTGTAGTAGATCGTCTGGGGGCCGACCGGGAGGACTGGCTTGTCGCCGTCGGACAGGGTGGGCATCCAGTACGCCGACTTGTCGCCGGGCGCCTTGCAGGTGGTGCCGGCCGCGTCGAGCGAGGCGGTGGTGCTGTTCGCGTTCGTGGTCGTGTTGCCCATGAAGGTGTGGTCATGGGACTTGCCCGGCTGCTGAGGGTAGACGATCGGGTCGTCCGGGGCGGTGTGCGTGACCGAACAGTTCGCCTGGAACTCGTGGAAGTAGCGGTGCGGCGGGTTCTGGGTGGACGGGGTCACGCCCGTGACCGGCGGGTTCGCCGGGATGTAGCCGTCGCCGTCCGGGTCTTCGGGCGAGGAGGCGGTGGACACCGCCATGGTGTGACCGGAGTGGGTGGCCGCGAAGGCCGCCGCGGCCGCGGTGCCCGGCGCCGGGGCACCGGCGCTCAGTGCGGCACCGCCCAGACCGAGCGAGGCCGCGAGGAGCGCGCCCGTGATCAGTGTGCCGGAGAGGATTTTCGATCTCCGTGGCATGGAGACCTCCTGAGGAGGGAGGGGGATGGGGGATGAGCGGCCACCGCGCCGCCGGCGGGACAGCGCGGGCGGCAGTGGCTGGGAGAGCGCTCTCCCGACACGGAGTCTCACGTCGGCCATGCGGGGTGTCAAGGTCTCCCGCAGCAGAAGACGGGAGCCGTCCGCAGGCCCGCCGGGGAACGCAACGGTCAGGCGCCTTCAGGCCATTGAGGTTCTTTGCGGGCGAGGGCCGCCGTATGCGGTGGAACCGACGGAAGATGAACGCGAACCTCGGGGATTTCCGTCGCAACTCTTGACGTTGCGTTCAACGGACTGAAGCATTCCCGGCCAGAGAGCGCTCCCCCACCCCCACACCGTTCAGGTTCCGAACCAGGAGAGCCGTACCATGCCCCCTGCCTTCCCCGAGTCCACCGCCTCCGGCCGGTTTCCCGTCACGCGCCGTACCGCCCTCGGTGCCGCCGCCGCGGCGGCGACGGCCCCGTTCCTGACCGGCCCGGCCACTCCCGCCGCGGCGGCCGGCCGGACCGTCCGGCCGGCCGCTCTGGCCGGCGGCGGCGACCTCGGCCCCAACGTCCTCGTCTTCGACCCCGCCACGCCCGGCATCCAGGCCAAACTGGACCAGATCTTCCGGCAGCAGGAGTCGGCGCAGTTCGGCACCGGCCGCTACGCCCTGCTGTTCAAGCCCGGCACCTACAGCGGTCTCAACGCCCAGCTCGGCTTCTACACCTCCATCGCCGGCCTCGGTCTGTCCCCCGACGACACCACCATCAACGGCGACGTGACGGTCGACGCGGGCTGGGCGGGCGGCAACGCCACGCAGAACTTCTGGCGTTCGGCCGAGAACCTGGCCCTGGTCCCGGCCAACGGCACCAACCGCTGGGCCGTCGCCCAGGCGGCTCCCTTCCGCCGGATACACGTGCGCGGCGGCCTCAACCTCGCCCCGGCCGGCTACGGCTGGGCCAGCGGCGGCTACATCGCCGACTGCCGCGTCGACGGCCAGGTCGGCCCGTACTCGCAGCAGCAGTGGTACACCCGCGACAGCGTGATCGGCGGCTGGACCAACGCCGTGTGGAACATGGTGTTCTCCGGCGTCCAGGGCGCTCCCGCGCAGAGCTTCCCCAACCCGCCCTACACCACCCTCGACACCACTCCCGTCTCCCGCGAGAAGCCGTTCCTGTACCTGGACGGCAGCGAGTTCCGCGTCTTCCTGCCCGAGAAGCGCACCAACGCGCGCGGCGTCACCTGGGGCAACGGCACACCCCGCGGCACCTCGCTGCCGCTCTCGCAGTTCTACGTCGCCAAGCCGGGCGTGAGCGCGGCCACCCTCAACCAGGCCCTGGCCCAGGGGCTCCACCTGCTGCTGACCCCGGGGATCTACCACGTCGACCAGCCGGTCCGGGTCGACCGGGCCAACACCGTGGTCCTCGGCCTCGGTTACGCCACGATCGTGCCGGACAACGGCGTCACGGCCGTGAAGGTCGCCGACGTGGACGGCGTCCGGCTGGCGGGCTTCCTGATCGACGCCGGGCCGGTCAACTCCGCGACCCTGCTGGAGGTCGGCCCCACCGGCGCCTCCCGCGACCACTCGGCCAACCCGACCACCGTGCAGGACGTGTTCGTGCGCATCGGCGGGGCGGGCGCCGGCAAGGCCACCACCAGCCTGGTCGTCAACAGCCGGCACACCATCGTCGACCACACCTGGGTCTGGCGCGCGGACCACGGCACCGGCGTCGGCTGGGACACCAACCGCGCCGACTACGGCATCGTCGTCAACGGCGACGACGTCCTGTGCACCGGCCTGTTCGTGGAGCACTTCAACAAGTACGACGTGCAGTGGTACGGCCAGCGGGGCCGCACCATCTTCTTCCAGAACGAGAAGGCGTACGACGCCCCGAACCAGGCCGCGATCCAGAACGGCGCCGTCAAGGGCTATGCCGCCTACAAGGTCGGCGACAACGTCACCGCCCACGAGGCGTGGGGGCTGGGCAGCTACTGCAACTACACGGCCGATCCGGGCATCGCGCAGCACCACGGCTTCGCCGCCCCGAACACCTCCGGCGTGAAGTTCCACGACCTGCTCGTGGTCTCCCTCGGCGGCAACGGCCAGTACGAGCACGTCATCAACGACACCGGGGCACCGACCTCGGGCACGTCCACCACGCCGTCCACGGTGCTGTCCTACCCCTGACCCGGGGCCGGCTCCCGGCCCGTGACGGCAGGCCGGACCCGGCGGGGTTCCGGCCTGCCGTCACAGAAGCGGGCGTAGCAGGTGAGGACCGGTCGCAGGCCCCGGCGCTCGTACAGGCGCCGGGCGCCGGTGTTGGCCGCGAGGGCCGCGACGAAGAGGTCGCCGACGCCCAGCCTCTCCAGTTCCTCGTCCACCGCGTCGAGCAGGAGGGTGCCGATGCCCTGGCCGCGTGCCGCGGGGGCGACGGAGAGCGTCTGGAGTTCGGCGACGCGAGGGCCGGTCACCCAGGTGTCGTCGGGGCCGGGCCGGATCTCCACGAAGGCGTAGCCGACCGCCCGGCCGTGCCGTTCGGCGACCAGGACGAAGGAGTCCGCCGCCTGGAGCCAGCGCACATAGCAGGAGCGGCGCAGCTCCCAGGACCGTCCGTCCGGGTGGTAGGCGAAGCCCGGCTGGACCGACTGGTGATGGGCGTGCAGCGCCCGCCACAGCGGCTCCAGCCGGTCGAGGGACTCCGGGCCTCCCTGCTGTACGGTGAGGTCACCGCGGCTGTCACGGACCCGGCTCATCTCCACGCGCCTCTTCTCGCCTCGTCCTGGTTTCCCGCTGATGCCCGACGCCTGACCTGCGGCGACCGGGGTATCCGCGACAGCGGGCCGCTACCGTACGAGCCGTAAGGAGTCACCGTGCCGACCACTGACGTCGTCGAACTCATCCTCCAGGACCACCGGCGCATGGAAGATCTTTTCCGTACCATGCGCAACGCCGAAGCCGACCGCGCCGCCGCCCTCGAGGAATTCGCCCATCTGCTCATCGCCCACGCCTCGGCCGAGGAGGACGAGGTCTACCCGGCGTTGCGGCGCTACAAGAACGTCGACGGCGATGATGTCGATCACAGCGTGCACGAGCACCAGGAGGCGAACGAGGCGCTGCTCGCGCTGCTCGAAGTCGAGGAGATCGGCTCCGACGAGTGGGACGAGAAGCTGGAGGAACTCGTCACGGCGGTCAACCACCACGCCGACGAGGAGGAGCGGACCCTCCTCAACGACGCGCGGGAGAACGTCGCCGACGAGCGCCGTGCCCAGCTGGGCGAGGCGTTCCGCACGGCCCGGGCGAAGTACCTGGACGAGGGCTGCGGCAGCGTCGACAAGGTGCGCGAACTGGTCGCCTCCGGCGGCGCGTGAGCACATGCCCTGACCTGCCGCGTCGATGACCGTCGGGCTGCCGGTGCCGCTGCGTGCGGGCGCCGGCAGCCCGACGGTCGTTTTGCCGGGACCGCCTCACGCCGTTTCGGCGCGTACCACGACCGCGTAGGAGCCGAGGCCGAGGAGGCGGTCGCCGGAGATCTCGCCGAGGGCGGTGTACAGCGTGTGGACGTGTCCGCTCGTGTGGTCGAAGGCGACGTCCTTGACCGTGCCGTGCTCGGTGCCGAGTTCCGTCAGGACCCGGTGGCCGAGGGCTTCGTGGTGGGTGGGGAGGCCGCCCTGCCCGGGGTCGGCGGCGGCGCGGGAGCGCACGATGACCGCGTCCCGTCCCACCGCCTCGACCGCGTGCCAGGCGATGACCGCGGCGTGCTTCGGGGCTCCGGACAGGCGCAGGCAGGCGATGCTCGCGGTGTGCGCGTCGATGGTCAGGCTCTCCACCCGCCCGAGCGGTTCGGCCGCGTCGGCGGTGATCACCGGAAGGCCCCGGGTCTGCGTGAACAGCATCATGCCGGGCCTCCCGCCGCGGTCGTGGGGCTGTCCCCGCACGGCTGTGCGGGGTGGGCGCGGAACGCCTCGACCTGGGCGCCGAAGCTGGGCAGGTCGTCGGCGACGAAGTGACGGGCGTGCGCGGGGACCACCAGGGCCCGCCCGGAGACGGCCAGTGTCTCGCCGCGGGGGATGAAGACCTTGCGCTCGCGGCGGTCCCCGTCCTCGGCGGCGGCGATCTCGAAACCGGCGACGCGTCCGCTGCCGCCGGCCTCGAGCACCACGTCCAGGACGGTGCCGGTCTCCGTGCCCTGGTCGGTGAGGACGGGCGCGCCGATGACCTGGCCGTGTCCGGCGTCGCCGGCTCCCGCTACCAGGTCCCGCCTCTCCAGGGCCGTCTCGCCGGTGATCATCACGGCGGCCGGTCCGATCGCGTGCACCGCGGAGAAGGGCAGGCTCTCCTTGAGCGGTCCGGCCAGCAGACCGCGCCCGCTCAGGGTGAAGCCGGTGACGCGGCCCGCGCGGGCGTCGAAGACCGTGTCCCTGACCTGGGCCACCGCCTCGCCGTCCAGGGTCACGACCACCCGCTTGGTCAGTTCGGAGGCGAGCATGAGAGTGATCACGGCCGGCCCTCCCGGCCGGCCGTGTGGTCCGAACGCACCGCGATCACCGTTCCGCTGCGCCGCCTGGCCTGCACCGCCACGGCCGTCGCGGCGACCACCCCCGCCACCGCGACCACCAGGACCACCCAGCCCCACCACACCATCGCCGACCTCCTCGTTCGCGTCTTCGCCCCGCCGTCGTCCTGTCCGGCGGCCCCGGGCTATCCGGTTGCCCGCCGTACGGCCTCGCACGCCTTGCCGCCACCGGGTGGCCGGAACCCGGCCGGCCCGTTCACTCCTGGGAGTGATCGGGCCGGGTGAGCGGGCGGACGTGCCAGGGAGGCGTCGAATCGGTCACCGAGGGTAGCTGCTCCGTTACCAGCGGAGGAGGGGGGCGAAGGAGTCGGAGATGGACGCACTCGCACGGCTCATCCAGAAGGCCATGCACCGCAAGCGGATGTCGGCCGAGGCGGTCGCCCTGCGTACCGGAATTCGCACGCCACGGGTCAAGGCGTTCGCGGAGGACGGGGCGGAGGGGCCCGTACGGCCCACCGAGGAAGAGCTGACGGCACTCGCCCGGATGCTGTCCCTGCCGGCGACGGAGGTGCTGGTGGCGGCGCGCGGCACAGACGGGACAGGAGCGGACCCCGCGAGGTGAGAACCCGGTCCGGCCGGCGCGCGGCGCGCAGCGCGGTCGCCGCTCCTGTCCCGTCGCCCGTCCGCGCCCGTCACCGCCGGCGGCCGGACCCGACGCGCGGGAACGCCGGCCGCCGGCCGGGCGGTGGCGGGCGGTTCAGCCCAGCCCGGCCCCCTTGGCCGCGGCCTCCTCCTCCGTCCGGGCCTGCCCCGTGGCGAGCGCGCCGCCCGCGTTCTCCAGGTGGGCCCGCACGAACCACTGGAACTGCTCCAGGTCGCGCAGCTGCTCGATGAGCAGGTCCTCGGTGGCGGGGTCGATGTCACCCGCCGTCTTGACCGCGGCGCGGAGGTCTTCGATCAGGCCCGTGTAGACGACGTCGAGCGCGCCGAGATGGGCGATCGCGTCGGCCCGGCCGATGGAGTAGTCGTCCCAGGTGCGCTCCGCGACGAGCGTGCCCGGCGTGCCGTGCGCGACGCCACCGAGCGCGGCGATGCGCTCCGCCACGTCGTCGGCCATGTCCCGGACCCGGTCGACCTGCGGGTCGAGCATGCTGTGGACGGCGATGAAGTGCGGCCCCACGACGTTCCAGTGCACATGCTTGAGGGTCAGGTGCAGATCGTTGAGCGCGTGCAGACGCAGCCGCAGCAGATCGATCAGCTGTCCGGCCGCCTCGCGCTCGATGCCGGGAACCGTGTACTTCGGGGTCGCGTTCTGCGTCATGGCTCACCTCGTTCTTCCGTGGACAGTGTGGACAGCGCCTAGGTGCATCAGCACTGCTGCCCCGGTTCTCCCAGGTCAGACCTGGACGATCGGCAGCCGCACCGGACGCGCCACTCCGAGACGGCCGGAGGCGGCCGGAACCCGGCCGCCACGCATGGCGACCGGTAACCGGGCAAGGCGCCAGGTGTGACACGCGTGGGAATCATCGTCCTGATCCTGGTGGCCGGCCTCGGCGCACTGGCCGCGGCGGCCGGCAGCTCGCCCTACTGGTGGGCCGTGGCCCTGCCGCTGCTGGCCGTGGGTGCCCTGGGCGCCTGGGACCTGGTGCAGCGCCGGCACTCCGTGCTGCGCAACTACCCCGTCCTCGGCCACCTCCGCTTCCTCATGGAGCGCATACGCCCGGAGTTGCAGCAGTACTTCGTCGAACGGAACTACGACGGGCGCCCCTTCGACCGGGACGTGCGCAGCATCGTCTACGAGCGGGCCAAGGGCGTCGACGCGGAGGAGCCCTTCGGCACCGAGCGGGACGTGTACGAGCCGGGCTACGAGTTCCTGGTCCCGTCGATGGCGCCGTGCCCGGTGCCGGACGACCCGCCGCGCGTGCGGATCGGCGGCCCGGACTGCACCCGCCCGTACGACATGGCGCTGCTCAACGTCTCGGCGATGAGCTTCGGTTCGCTGTCCGCCAACGCGGTCCTCGCGCTCAACGGCGGTGCCGCCGCCGGGGGTTTCGCCCACGACACGGGGGAGGGCGGGCTGTCCGCCTACCACCTGCGTCCGGGAGGCGACCTCGTCTGGGAGATCGGCACCGGCTACTTCGGCTGCCGCACCGACCAAGGCGAGTTCGACCCGGCCGAGTTCGCCGACAAGGCCGCGCACGACCACGTCAAGTGCGTGTCCCTGAAGCTGTCGCAGGGCGCCAAGCCCGGCATCGGCGGGGTGCTGCCGGGCGCCAAGGTGAACGCGGAGATCGCCGGGGTGCGGGACGTGCCCGAAGGACGGACGGTCATCTCCCCGCCGTACCACCGCGTGTTCTCCACCCCGCGCGAACTCGTCCGCTTCATCGCCCGCATGCGCGAGCTGTCCGGCGGCAAGCCCGCCGGGTTCAAACTGTGCGTCGGCTCGCGCCGGCAGTTCCTGGCCGTGTGCAAGGCCATGCTGGAGGAGGGCACCGCGCCCGATTTCATCATCGTGGACGGCGCCGAGGGCGGGACCGGTGCCGCGCCCCTGGAGTTCGCGGACCACGTGGGCACCCCGCTCACCGAGGGGCTGCTCACCGTGCACAACGCGCTGGTGGGCACCGGCCTGCGCGACCGGATCAGGATCGGCGCGAGCGGCAAGATCGCCACCGGCACCGACCTGGTCAAACGCATGGTGCAGGGCGCCGACTACGGCAACGCCGCCCGGGCGATGATGTTCGCCGTCGGCTGCATCCAGGCCCAGCGGTGCCACACGAACACCTGCCCCACCGGCGTCACCACCCAGGACCCCCGCCGCGCCCGCGCCCTCGACGTCCGCGACAAGACGGCGCGCGTCCGGCGCTTCCAGGAGGCCACCGTCGCCAGCGCCTTGCAGATCATGGCGTCCATGGGCGTCACCGACCCCGCGGACCTGCGCCCGCACATGCTCCGCCGACGCGTCGACCCCGTCACCGAGCGCTCCTACGAGGAACTGTACGAGTGGCTCGGGCCGGGGCAGTTGCTCGCCGGGCCGCCGGCCTCGTGGGCGGCCGACTGGCAGGCCGCCGACCCCGACCGTTTCACCGTATGACCTGGAGGACTCACATGGCCCGTACCGTAGCCCGCGTCATCGTGGACGCGCTGAGCGAACTTGGCGTGCGCCAGGTGTTCGGCGTCGTGGGAGACGCGCTCAACCCCCTGACCGACGCCATCCGCACCACCGAGGGCCTGGAATGGGTGGGCTGCCGGCACGAGGAGGCCGCCGCGTTCGCGGCCGGCGCCCAGTCGCAGCTCACCGGAACCCTCGGCGTGTGCATGGGCACCGTCGGACCCGGCTCCGTCCACCTTCTCAACGGACTGTACGACGCGGCCAAGAGCCACACCCCGGTCCTGGCCATCGCCGGTCAGGTACCGCTCGCCGAAATCGGCAGCGACTACTTCCAGGAAGTCGACAACGACGCCCTCTTCAGCGACGTGGCCGTCTTCCGCGCGACCGTCACCTCGGCCGACCAACTGCCGCAGATGCTGGAGACCGCGGTGCGCAACGCGCTGGGCCGCAAGGGAGTCGCGGTCCTCACCGTGCCGGGCGACCTGGGCGAGCGGGAACTGACCGCCGACCGGCCGGCCCGCTTCTCCCTGAACGCGCCGGTGAGCCGGCCGGACGAGGCCGCCGTCCGCCGCGCCGCGGAACTCCTCGACCGCTCCGAACGCGTCACCCTGCTCGTCGGGCAGGGCGCCCACGCCGCCCGCGAGCACGTCCTCGCCCTCGCCGACCGCCTGGCCGCACCGATGGTCCTCACCCTGAAGGCCAAGGCGGGCTTCGAGGGCGACGCCAACCCCTTCCAGGTCGGCCAGACGGGCCTGATCGGCAACCCCGCCGCGGCGGCGGCCCTCCAGGACGCGGACACCCTCCTGCTGCTCGGCACCGACTTCCCCTACCGGGACTGGTATCCCGAGGGCCGGACCGTGATCCAGGTGGACACCGAGCCCACCCACATCGGCCGCCGGGTACCGGTGGAGGTCGGACTGGTGGGGGACACCGGGGCCACCGTGCGCGACCTCCTGGACCACCTGACCGCGGCGCCGCCCGGCACCGACGGCGCACGCGACCGCGCGCACCTGGACAAGGCCCGTGAACGCTTCGGCCAGTGGCGCGCCGGCCAGGCCCGGCTCGCCGACCCCGCGCACGACAAGGGCCTCGTGGGCCGTATCCGCTCCGCGCTGGACAACCGTGCCCACGACATCCGCCCGGAGGTCCTGGCCGCGGCCGTCGACCGGCTCGCGGCCGACGACGCGGTCTTCACCTCCGACACGGGCATGGCCACCGTGTGGCTGTCGCGCTTCGTCGAGATGCGCGGCGACCGGCGGCTCATCGGCTCCTACAACCTCGGCTCGATGGCCAACGCCATGCCCCAGGCCCTGGGCGCCCAGGGCCTGGACCGCGAGCGCCAGGTGGTGGCCTTCTGCGGCGACGGCGGACTGAGCATGCTCCTCGGCGACCTCATGACGCTGAAGACGTACGACCTTCCCGTCAAGCTGGTCGTCTTCGACAACCGCCGACTGGGCATGGTCAAACTCGAACAGGAACAGGCCGGACTGCCCGAGTTCGGCACCGTGCTGGACAACCCCGACTTCGCCGCCGTGGCCGAGGCCATGGGCATCACCGGCATCCGGGTGACCGATCCGGCCGAGGTGGACAGCGCCGTGCGCCGCGCCTTCGCCCATCCGGGCCCCGTGCTGCTGGACGTGCTCACCAACCCCGACGAGATCGCCGTACCGGCCAAGCCGACCGTCGAGCAGGGCTGGGGGTTCGCGGTGGCCAAGATGAAGGAGGTCGTGCGCAGCCACGGAGAGCCGGGCGACGACTGACCCGGTCCGGGCCGCCGCACCCGGGTGCGGCGGCCCCGCGGGGTCACTCCTCGTGGTGACCGCGCAGCACGAACAGGGAGTGCGCCTCGACCTCCAGCTCGCTGCCGCCCTTGATCAGCGGCCGGTACTCCGTGTACGGGATGGCGGTGTCCACCTCCACCGCCCACCACGGGCCCAGCTCCTCCGGAACGGTGAAGGTCAGGGGCTGGCTGTGGGCGTTGAACAGCAGCAGGAACGAGTCGTCCGTCACCCGCAGGCCCCGCAGGTCCGGTTCCGTGATGGCCTCGCCGTTGAGGTGGACCATCAGGGACCTGGCGAACCCGGTGTCCCAGTCGGTGTCGGTCATCTCGCGCCCGGCGGGGGTCAGCCAGGCGATGTCCTTCTCCCCGGCCTCCCCGGCCGTGTTCCCGTGGGCGGCACGCCCCTTGAAGAACCGTCGGCGGCGGAAGACCGGATGGTCGCGGCGCAACGCGATCAGCTTGCGGGTGAAGTCGAGCAGTTCGCTTCCCTCGGCGACGTGCGCCCAGTCGATCCAGGACAGTTCGTTGTCCTGGCAGTAGGCGTTGTTGTTGCCGTGCTGGGTGCGGTCGAGTTCGTCGCCGTGGCTGATCATCGGCACGCCCTGGGAGAGCAGCAGGGTGGCGATCAGGTTGCGCTGCTGGCGGGCGCGCAGGGCGAGGATCCCGCGGTCGCGGGTGGGGCCCTCCGCACCGCAGTTCCAGGAACGGTTGTGGCTCTCGCCGTCACGGTTGTCCTCGCCGTTGGCCTCGTTGTGCTTGTCGTTGTACGACACGAGGTCGCGCAGCGTGAACCCGTCGTGGGCGGTGACGAAGTTGACCGACGCGTAGGGCCGGCGGCCGTCGTTCTGGTACAGGTCGGAGGAACCGGTCAGCCGGGAGGCGAACTCGCCCAGGGTGCCGCCCTCGCCCCGCCAGAAGTCCCGCACGGTGTCGCGGTACTTGCCGTTCCACTCGGTCCACAGCGGCGGGAAGTTGCCGACCTGGTAGCCGCCGTCGCCGACGTCCCAGGGCTCGGCGATCAGCTTCACCTGGGAGATCACCGGGTCCTGCTGGACGAGGTCGAAGAACGACGACAGCCGGTCCACCTCGTGGAACTGCCGGGCCAGGGTGGCCGCGAGGTCGAAGCGGAAGCCGTCGACGTGCATCTCGGTCACCCAGTACCGCAGCGAGTCCATGATGAGCTGGAGGGTGTGCGGGTGGTTCATCCGCAGGCTGTTGCCCGTGCCGGTGGTGTCCCAGTAGAAGCGCGGGTCCTCCTCCGACAGGCGGTAGTAGGCGGCGTTGTCCAGGCCCCGCAGCGACAGCACCGGCCCCAGGTGGTTGCCCTCGGCGGTGTGGTTGTAGACGACGTCGAGGATGACCTCGATGCCGGCCTCGTGCAGGGTCTTCACCATCGACCGGAACTCCTGCACCTGTTCGCCCCGCTGGCCGGAGGAGCAGTAGGCGTTGTGCGGGGCGAAGAAGCCGATGGTGTTGTAACCCCAGTAGTTCGACAGGCCCTTCTCCACCAGCCCGTGGTCCTGGACGAACTGGTGGATCGGCATCAGCTCCACCGCGGTGACGCCCAGCTTGACGAAGTAGTCCACCATGGCGGGGTGCGCCAGCGCCGCGTACGTGCCGCGCATCGCCTCCGGGATCGCGGGGTGGGTCTGCGTCATGCCCTTGACGTGCGCCTCGTAGACGACCGTCTCGTGGTACGGGGTCCGCGGCGGGTGGTCGCTGCCCCAGTCGAAGAAGGGGTTCACCACCACGGACTTCGGCATGTACGGCGCGGAGTCCAGGTCGTTGCGGGTGCCGGGGTCGTCGAAGTGGTAGCCGAACAGCGCCTCGTTCCACTCGACCCCGCCCTCGATCGCCTTGGCGTACGGGTCGAGCAGCAGTTTGTTCGGGTTGCAGCGCTCGCCGCGCTCGGGCCGGTCCGGTCCGTGCACCCGGAACCCGTAGCGCCGGCCCGGGCCGACGTCCGGCAGGTAGACGTGGTGGACGAAGCCGTCCACCTCGGTCAGCGCGATCCGTTCCTCGGTCCCGTCCTCGTCGAAGAGACACAGCTCCACCCGCTGCGCCGCTTCGGAGAACACGGCGAAGTTGGTCCCGGCGCCGTCGAACGTCGCGCCCAGAGGCGACATCCGTCCGGGCCGGGGGCCCACCTCGGTGTTCTCCTGCCAGATACGCATCACTACGCCCCTCCCAGGCCAGGATGGTGCGCACCCCGCACCCGTCATTCCCTACTGCCCGCGTCACCGGCCGGCATGCCCGCACGTCATCGCGTGCCCGGCGCGCATGTCGTAGCCGTAGCCGTAGCCGCCGGCCCCGCCCGGCCGGTGCGCGGTTCGTGCGCCGCGCGTCACGGCCGCCGGGCCGGCCGGTTCACCGTTCGGGGGCGGGCTCGGTGAGTTCGGGTTCCAGGCCCTCGGCCACCGGGGCGCGCTGCCGGCCGGCTTCGGCACGCCACGCCTCGAAGGCCCAGGTGGTCAGGGCGACGACGGCCAGGCCCAGCAGCCAGCCGCCCAGCACGTCGCTGAACCAGTGCACCCCCAGGGCGACCCTGGTGAAGCCGACACCGAGCACCGAGACCACGGCGACGCACCAGCAGGCGGTCCGCAGGGCCCGCGGGATCACGGGCAGCAGCACCAGCAGGAGGACGGCGAAGGACGTGGTGGCCGTCATCGCGTGACCGGACGGGAAGGAGTAGCCCGGGGCGTGCGCCACCGGGTCGTGCAGCGCGGGCCTGGCCCGCTCCACCACCGCCTTGACCAGCACGCCCACGAGACCGCCGGCCACCGCGGTCGCCGCCGCCCAGGCCGCCAGGCGCCACGCCCTGCGGTGGAGAAGCCAGCCGGTCAGGACCGCGACGGCGGCGCGGAGGGTGACGGGGTCCCAGACCCGGTCGGACAGCAGGTGCAGGACGCCGGTCCAGGCCGGGTGGCGGACGGCGACTTCGTGCAGGTGCCGCGCGGCACCGACGTCGACGCGCCGCAAGGGCCGCCACTCTCCTTCGACCAGGGTCAGCAGCAGCCCGAAGGCCACCGCGGACACCGCGGCGACGGCCGCGGCGGCGAGCAGCCGTGCGCCGAACCTGCGGTCGGCCCGCCGGCGGCGGGCGCCGAGGCGTCGCAGGGCGGTCCGTGTGGTCCGTGTGGTCATTCAGACTCCCGGATCGGCTTGGACCGGGCCGGGGCGCCGGCCGCGCGCCGCTTCCAGCTGGGCGGCGAAGGACAGTCCGAGGAACAGGGCGATGGAGGTCAGGTAGGCCCACAGCAGCAGGGACATGAAGGCGCTGAGCGGGCCGTAGACGGTGTTGAAGGAGCCGCTGAGGTCCAGGTAGAGGCTGAGCAGCCAGGTCAGTGTCATCCACAGCACCAGGTACACGGCGGCGCCGAAGGCGAGCCAGGTGTAGCCGGGCTGTTTGCGGCGCGGCGCGCGGCGGAAGACGGTGCTGGCGGAGATCAGGGCGAGCAGCAGCCCGAAGGGCCAGCGCAGCAGGGTCCAGGCCCGCTGGGCGCTGTCGTCGAGGTGGTAGACGGCGACCGCAGCGGAGGCGAGGTCGTCGCCGGCGACCATGACGACGAAGCCCAGGCCGAGCGGGAGCCCGGCGCCGACCGACATCACCAGACCGCGCAGGTACTTCCGGTGGAAGGGGCGGTCGCGTTCGTTGCCGTAGATCCGGTTGGCGCCGCGTTCGATCTGGCACATGGCGGTGGTGACGTTGACCAGCGAGAAGACGGCGCCGAACCAGAGGGCGACCGCGGCTCCGTCGCCCGCGGTGCGCCGGCTGCGGGCGAGCGCGTCGTCGACGACGTCGGCGCTGGGGCCCCGGGCGATCCGGTGGATCGTCAGTTCCGCGAGCCGGCCGATGCCCTCGGTGTGCAGCGCGGTGGACAGGCCGACGAAGGCGATCGCCAGGGGGACGACGGCCAGCACCGTCTGGAGGGCGAGGGCGCGGGAGTGACTGAACCCGTCGGCGTAACGGAAGCGGAGGAAGGCGTCCCGCAGCAGGGGCCAGCCGCCGTAGCGGCGCAGGGCCGCCCACGCCTCGTCGGCGGACAGCTCCTCCCCGCTCATGTCCCGCGTCTCGGGAACCTTGGTCGCGGTACCCATTCATTCCCCCCGGGCCGGCAGCAGCATGGTCAGGGCGCCGGGCCTGACCTCCGCGGTCAGCCGGCGCCCGGATGTCACCGGATCGCCGTCCAGTTCGCGCGGCTGGGGCGTGCCGAAGGTGAACTCGGCACGCCGGAAGGTGAAGAACTCCACCGGCGCGCCGCCCGGCCGGCCCGTCCGCTGCGGGACGGTGTCCGCCGCCGGGGCCGGGCGGGCCGCCCCGCCCCGCCACAGCGTCCACACCGCGCGCAGCCAGCCGGCCGGCCCGTGCGGGTTCAGGAGCAGCAGGTCGAGCCGTCCGTCGTCGGGACGGGCCTCCGCCAGCAGCCTCAGACCGCCCTGTACGGTGCCGACGTTGCCGAGGAGCACCATGCGGGCCGTCCGGCGCAGGACCGGCGCGTCGTCCAGCCGGACGCTCACCTCCATCCGGGGGGTGCGGAGCACGCGCAGCAGCGCCACGGCGTAAGCGGGCCAGCCCAGCAGGGACTTGGTCCGGCCGCCGGCGTTGGCCCGCTCCAGCATCGCGGCGTCCAGACCCGCGCCGGACATGGCGGCGAAGTGGGTCGCGGGCAGCCCGTCGCCCTCGACGCGGCCCAGGTCGACGCGGTGGACGGCACCGCGTAGCGCGGCGTCGAGCGCACCGGCGGGGCTGAGGGGCAGACCGAGGTTGCGGGCCAGCAGGTTGCCGGTGCCACAGGGCACCAGGGCCAGCGGGATCCCGCTGTCCGCCAGGGCGTCGGCCGCCGCCCGGAACGTACCGTCCCCGCCGCAGACCACCACGAGCGCCGCGCCCGCGCGGGCCGCCTCGGCCGCCTGTCCGCCGCCGGGGTCGGCGGCGGTGGTCTCCAGGAACACCGGTGCGGTCAGGCCGTGGTCGTGCAGGACCCGGCGCAGGGCGTCGCGGTCGGCCCGGCCGGTGACGGTGGGGTTGCAGATCACGGCGGGGTGGCCGGGCAGCGGCTCCGGGCGGGACGCGAGGGCGGAGAGCGCGCGTGCCCCGGGAGCGGTCACGCGACCGTCCGCGAGCACGGCGGACCCCACGACCAGCAGCGACAGGGTGCCGTTCACGACACCGCCCACGACGTCGGTGGGGTGGTGCATGCCCCGGTAGAGCCGGGAGGCGCCCACCAGGAGGGGCAGGACGCACAGCAGACCGGTCACGATCCCGCGCCACGGGCCGCGCAGCCGGGTGAACGCCAGCACGGCCAGGCCGCCGTAGAGCGCGGTGGCCGCGCCGGTGTGACCGGAGGTGTAGCTGGAGGTCGGCAGCGAACCGTCGAGACGGTGCACGTCCGGGCGGTGCCGGTCCACCACGACCGTGATCACCAGGAAGACCAGCGACTGCGCGGACACGGCGAGGGCCAGGAACACGGCCTGCCGCCACCTGGGCAGTCCGGGCAGCAGGAGCAGGGCCAGACAGCTCACCACGGTGACGCCGATCACCGTCCCGGTGTTGCCGGCCTCCGACACGACCGAGGACAGGGCGGTGAGGGAGCCCGTGCGCATCCGCTCAAGGGCCTCGTCGACCCGGTCCTCGGCCGTCAGGGGCCACAGACCGCGGGCGGGGCCGGTGATCAGCAGACCGATGCCCACCAGCAACGCGGTCTGGCAGGCGGTCAGCGCGACCATCCAGGCGGCGGCCCGGCCGGTCCCGCGCGCCCCGCCCACGGCCGCGACGGCGCCTTCCCCGGGTCTCTCACCGTGCAGCTCGGCGGGTGTCCCCGATACAGCGGTCGGCATGCGTACTCCCGTGGTCGACGTCTCGCGGTGATGCGGCGGTGAGCCGGAGGTGCCGCCCTCCGGCTCACCGCGTATGCCCGCTGAACACGGGAGCAGACAGGACCCGTGCGGCGCACCGCCGCACGGGGTGGGCCGCCGGGAGTGCGGGAGGGCCCGCAGGGCATGCTGCTTCTCGGACCCCCGCGGGCACCCGCACCGCATCCGGCCCTGTGAACGAACGGGAGAGACGACGTGATACTCGACGGCATGCCGACGGCCCCTGCCCGCGGCTCCGCGGCCGACGCGGCGGCACGCAAGCAGCGGTTGCGCCGCCGCCTGGAGCGGCTGATCGGCATCGCCGCCACCGAAGGCAACGAACTCCTCCCCTTGCGCAACGGCGACGAGATCTTCCCCGCGATGCTCCGGGCGATCGGTTCGGCCCGGCACACGATCGACATGATGACGTTCGTGTACTGGCGCGGCCAGATCGCCCGGGACTTCGCCCACGCCCTCGCCGACCGCGCCCGCGCGGGGGTGCGCGTCCGGCTGCTGCTGGACGGGTTCGGCGCCAAGGAGATCGAACGGGACCTGCTGGACGTCATGGACACGGCCGGCGTGCAGGTGGCCTGGTTCCGCAAGCCGGTCTGGCTGTCGCCGTTCAAGCAGAACCACCGGTGCCACCGCAAGGCGCTCGTCATCGACGAGCACACCGCGTTCACCGGGGGCGTCGGCATCGCCGAGGAATGGTGCGGGGACGCCCGCGGCCCGGAGGAGTGGCGCGACACCCACGTCCAGGTCCGCGGCCCCGCCGTGGACGGCATCGCGGCCGCCTTCGCGCAGAACTGGGCCGAGTGCCACGACGAACTCTTCGACGACCGCGACCTCTTCACCGAGCACCCGCAGCCGGGCTCCTCGGTCGTCCAGGTGGTGCGCGGCTCCGCCAGCATCGGCTGGCAGGACATGCAGACCCTCATCCGGGTGATGCTCACCTCCGCCGAGGAGCGCTTCCGCCTCGCCACCGCCTACTTCGCGCCCGACACCTACTTCATCGACCTGCTGTGCCGGACCGCCCGGCGGGGCGTGCGAGTGGAGATCCTGCTCCCCGGCCCCCACACCGACCAGCGTGCCTGCCAGCTCGCCGGCCAGCACCACTACACCCGGCTGCTGGAAGCGGGCGTGCGCGTCCGCCAGTACCAGCCGACCATGATGCACGCCAAGATCATCACCGTGGACTCGGTCGCCGCGCTGATCGGGTCCACCAACTTCAACCGGCGCTCCATGGACCACGACGAGGAGGTCATGCTCGCCGTACTGGACGAGAAGTTCACCGCCGTGCTCGACCGCGACTACGACGCGGACCTGCGGCACAGTGTCGAGATCGACCTCGACCGCTGGAGACGCCGGAACATGCTCCAGCGCGCCAAGGAAGCCGCCGTCACCCCGATCCGGCGCTTCCTGTGACCGGACGCCCGCCGGGCCGGCGCGGGGCGCGGACCGCTCGCCTCCGCACCCGCCGCGCCGGGCGGCCTACTCGTCCGAGAGCGTGAGGTCCGGTACCCGCCAGGCCGCGATCAGGAAGGCGACAAGGGCCACCGCGGCGCCGGCCAGGAAGACGACCCGCATCGAGGCGACGTACCCCTCCAGGAAGGGCAGCGCCGCACTCGGGTCGAGCGCGCGCAGGAAGGCCGAGTCCTCCAGGTCGACACCGCCGGCGGGCCGCACCACACCCGCCAGGGCGTGCGCGTTGCCGGGTTCGGCCAGCAGCCGGCGGTAGCCCGGGTCGTGGCGGGCGTCGGCCAGCCGGTCGGCGATCCGGCCGGCCGCCGTGGAGAACAGGACGGACAGGAACGCGGCGGTGCCGACCGTGCCGCCGTTGGACCGGAAGAAGTTGACCGAGGCCGTCGCCGCGCCCATGTCCGCACGGGGCACCTCGCTCTGGGCGAGCGTGGTCAGCGTCTGCATCGTCGCGCCGAGCCCGGCGCCCATCAGGGCCATGCCGAGCGCCACCTGCCAGAACGGGCTGTCCACGCGCAGCGTCGCGAAGACGGCCATCGCGGCGGTGAGCGCGCCGGTGCCGGCGACGAGATGGACCTTGAACCGGCCGGTCCGCGAGATCAGCCGGCCCACCAGCAGCGTCACCGCGAGATTGGCGAAGACCGTGGGCAGGCCGGCCACGCCCGCCGCCATGGGGCTCATGCCGCGGACGAGCTGGAGGTAGAGCGGCAGCGTCGTCATCGCGCCGAACATGGCTATGCCGACGACGAAGTGCAGCCCCACCCCCAGCCGGAACGCCCGGATGCGGAACAGCCGCCCCGGCAGCAGCGCGGCGTCCCCCGCCCGCCGCTCCACCAGGACGAACACGGCCAGCCCCACCGCGCCGACCGCGTACAGCGCCAGGGCGCCGGGCGAGGCCCAGCCCCAGGCACGGCCCTGCTCGGCGACGGTCAGCAGCGGCACGAGCCCCACCGCCAGGGCGAGCGCCCCCGGATAGTCGAGCCGGTGGCGGACCCGGCGGTGCGGGAAGCGCAGCACCCGGACGATCGTCACGGCCGCCGCCGCGGCGAGCGGCACGTTCACCAGGAAGATCCAGCGCCAGCCGGCGATGCCGAGCAGCTCGGCCCGGTCCGCGAACGCGCCGCCCACCAGCGGTCCGGCGATGCTCGCGCCGCCGAACACGGCCATGAAGTAGCCCTGGTAGCGGCCTCGTTCGCGGGGCGTGGTGATGTCGGCGACGATCGTCATCGCCAGCGACATCAGCCCACCCCCGCCGAGCCCCTGCACCGCGCGGAAGGCGGCCAGTTCGTAGACCGACGTGGCCGCACCGCACAGCAGCGATCCGACGGTGAACAGGGCGATCGCGGCGAGGTACACGGTGCGGCGGCCGTGGATGTCGGACAGCTTGCCGTACAGCGGTGTCGCGAGGGTCGCGGTGATGAGGTACGCGGTGGTCACCCACGCCTGGGCCGTCAGCCCCTGGAGGTCGTCGGCGATGGTCCGCAGCGCGGAGGAGACCACCGTCTGGTCCAGCGCCCCCAGGAACATGCCGAGCACCAGACCGGACATGACGGTGGTGATCTGCCGGTGACTGAGCCGCGGGGACGCGTCCCCGGAAGCGCCCTGCCGCCGGGTGTCGGAGAAGGTCACAAGTCGTCCTAGGGGAAGGGATCGTCAGGAGGTCTCGGGGGCGGTCCCGCGTGCCCGGCTAGCCGGCGATCCCCTCCAGGTCGTCGACCGCCTGCTCGACGTCCGGCAGGGTCAGCATCGCCAGCCGCGCCGAGCGGGCCCGCGCCCGGGAGACGGGGTCGGCGAGCAGCTCGCGGCACACTTCGGCGATCCCGCCCGCGCCGCGGTCGGTGATGTGCCGGCCGAGGCCCAGCTCCACCACGCGTTCCGCGTTGGCGTGCTGGTCCCCGAAGTGCGGCAGCACCGCCAGCGGTGTGCCCGTGCGCATGGCCTCGCGGATGCTGTTGAACCCGCCGTGGGTGACGAACAGGTCGACCGACTCCAGCAGCAGCGGCTGCGGCACGCGCTCGGTGACATGGACGTGCCCGGGCAGTGAGCCGGTGTCCAGGGGAACCCCCGACGTCGACACGACCACCGTGCAGTCGTCCAGCTCGGCCGCCGCGTCCGCGAACGCGCGCAGGGTCTCGGCGGTGTCCGGCACCTTCACCGGCAGCGACGCGGCCGGGTCCGCCAGGTGCTCGCGGATCGACGGCAGGGCGGTGCCGATCGCGGCGTACACCAGCGCGCGGTCCGTGGGCAGCTCGGCCGCCCACGGGGGCAGCACCGCGCCGCGCTCGACGTCCACCGTCTGCCGGTAGGACCAGGTCGGCGGCAGGTGCCGGGCGAAGGAGAAGGCGGGCGGTACGTAGTCGACCCGGCCGTGCGGTACGACGGACAGCGGGTCGTCCGGCGCCGCGAGCCCCAACTCCTCGCGCCGCTCGTTGAGCTGGGGCAGCAGCTCGGCCGGGTCCATGATGTTGCTGAACCCGGAGGGCGTCGGAAGCTGCGGCACACCGAGCAGCTCGGCCGTGAGCACCGCGCTCATGTCCATGCCGTCCCGCAGGATCAGATCGGGGCGGAACTCCCGGGCGAGGGGCAGCAGGATGTCCAGCTGCGTCTTGACGCCCGGTCCGGCCAGCCCGCGCGTCAGCAGCCGGGACATCTCCGGGGACGGCTGGGTCATGTCGAGGGTTTCCGGGAGCGTGGAGAGGTAGGGGCCGATCATGGCCAGCGGGTTGAACCGGGGCAGCGCGGCGGTCACCTCCACGTCGTCGTCACGGAAGACCGCGACGAGGGACTCGGTGGTGGCCACCAGCACCTGGTGCCCGGACTTGGCCAGCGCGCGCAGCAGAGGGAGCTGGGCACGCCCGTGGGAGGGGCTGCCGAGCGTGGTGCACAGAACCCGCATGGGGTGAACCTTTCCGTCGAGGACTTCGGGAGCCTGGGACCGGTGGGACGCCGAGGCCGTGAGTCGGTGGAACGCCGGGAATGTGAGGGAGCGCCTGGAGCAGGACGCCGGTGTCCGCGCGCGCGCCTTACGGCACCCGCACGGCTGACGCGGGGCGTCCGATGCCCTGCCAGCTCAGCCCGGCCCGCGCGAGCAGGTCCGGGTCCAGCAGGTTGCGGAAGTCGTGGACCTCGTGGCCGGCCATGCGCGCGGCGATCGCCGCCCAGTCGAGGTCCCGCAGCTGCGGCCACTCGGTCAGGACCAGGCAGGCCGCCGCGCCCTCCGCGGCCCGCACCGGGTCGTCGACCAGCTCGACCAGATCGCTCAGGTCGGGTCGCTGCTCGCGCAACGCCGGGTCGTACGCGGTGAGTTCGGCGCCCCGCTCGCGCAGCAGCCGGGCGACGGCGAGAGCGGGCGAGTCCCGCAGGTCGGAGGTGCCCGCCTTGAAGGTGATGCCGTACAGGGCGAGCCGTACGCCGTGCAGCGAGCCGTCCCCGCCGCGCCCGCACGCGGCGGCGACCCGTTCCACGAGCTGGCGCTGGTGGGCGACATTGGTCTCGATGGTGGCGCTCAGCAGCGGGAAGTCGACACCCGAGAGGTCGCACACGGTCAGCAGGGCGTGGGTGTCCTTGGGCAGGCAGGAGCCGCCCCAGCCCGGCCCGGGCCGCAGGAACGCCGAGCCGATGCGCGGGTCGCGCCCGATCCCCTCGGTGACATCGGCGATGTCGGCGCCGAAGCGCTCGCAGAGGGTGGCGAGGTTGTTGGCGAACGACAGCTTCATCGCGAGGAAGAAGTTCGCCGCGTACTTGGTCAGTTCGGCGCTGGCGGGGTCGGTGAGCACGAGCGGCGCGTCCAGTTCGGCGTACAGGGCGGCCACGCGCCGGGCGGCATCCGGGTCGGCGGCGCCGATCACGACGCGGTCGGGGTGCAGGAAGTCGTGGACGGCGCGGCCCTCGCGCAGGAACTCGGGGTTGCTCACCACGGTCACGTCCGTCCGGCCGAGCAGCGCGGCGACGCGTTCGCACGTGCCGACCGGCACGGTCGACTTGTTGACGACGACGCAGCCCGGCCGCAGCACCTCGCGGATCTGCGACGCGACGGCCTCCACGGCGGCGAGATCGGCCGCGCCGCCCGCTCCCATGGGGGTGGGCAGGCACAGGAACACCACGTCGGCCTCGGCGACGGCGGCCGCGGTGTCGCCGGTGAACTCCAGCCGGCCCGCGTCCAGGCCGTCCCGCACGGCCTCCGGGAGACCGGGCTCCAGGATGTCGACCTGGGCCGCGCGCAGCCGTCCGACCTTGTGCGGGTCGGCGTCGGCGCACACCACCTCGTGCCCCAGGGAGGCCAGGCAGGCGCCGGTGGTCAGTCCGACGTATCCGGTTCCGATCACGGCGACATGTCGAGCAGGCACAGATGATCACCACTTCCGGTCGGTGGGGCCCGCGCACGGCGGCTTCGCGAAGACACGGCTCCGACCCGGCGCGGCTCGGACAAGACGCGGCTGGGACGGGGCGCGGCTTCGGGAACGGGCGGCGAGGACGCGCGCCGCCGCATCGTGCGGGAGACCAGGAACGGGCCGACTCCGTCGTGCGGCCCGGCACAGCGGGTTCTCAAGTCATCAATCGTTGACCTGTCTCAGATTTGACAGGTGACACGAACGCAAGTCAACGCTTGGTGACTTACGTCGGCGACTTTGAGACAGTCGCTTCACCCGGGAACATGGTGCGGACAGCGGGACGTCCGCGACGACGGAGGTGCGGTGACGTGACGGCAGCAGACGAGGGCGAGACGTCGAAGGCGGAGGTCTGCCGGCCCGCCCACAAACGCTCGGCCCCGGCCACACGCACCGCCCTCAGGTCCGCCGCGGCGTTCCGCTTCGGCAAGTACGGCTACGAGGGCACCAGCGTGCGCGACATCGCGGGCGACGTGGGCGTGGACGCCGCCCTCGTCTACCGCTACTTCGGCTCGAAGGAAGCGTTGTTCAACGACGTGGTGGGCGCGGGGAAGATATTCGAACCGCTGCTGGAGGAGCCCGTCGAGACGATCCCCGACTGGTTCTGCGCGCTGCTCTCGGGCGCGCCGAACAACGGCGCCTTCCCCCATCCCGTGCTGACGGTGCTGCGGTCCTCCGGCCGGGACGAGGCGGTGGCGCAGCTGCGGGCGGACTTCACGGACGTCTTCACCAAACGGCTGGCCTCCCGCCTCGGCGGTCCCGACGCCGATCTGCGGGCGGAACTGCTGGCGGCCTGGATGCTCGGCACCAGCCTGATGCGCACCGAGATCCGCCCCCCGGCCCTGATCTCGGCGCCGGACGCCACCGTGGAGCGGTATCTGCGGGCGGGCATCGAGGTCCTGCTGTACCCCGCACCACGGGACGGTGAGGAGACGGCGGAAGCGGCGGACGGGGAACCCGTCACCGACGGGCACTGACCCCGCGGGCCGGCGGCCCCGGGGGACTACTCCACGGGAGGCAGCGCGGCCCCGGGGGACTACTCCACGGGAGGCAGCGCCGTACGGAAAGCGCGTCCGCCGCCGCGCCGCGGGGTACGCCACCGGCATGACCCTGTCGGTGGGCCTGGTGTCCGAGTCGGTCCTGCGCGATGTGATCGGCCAGTTGGTCAGAGTGATCGAGTCCGCAGGCGCGCTGATCATCTTCCTCGGGGCCGTGTGGGCGTTCGCGCGGTTCGTCCGGGAGGGTGTGCGCGGCCGCGGGAAGGCGGACGGGTTCAACCGGATCAGGCTGAGCCTCGGGCGCTTCCTCGTCCTCGGCCTGGAGTTCCAGCTCGCCGGTGACGTGCTGCGCACGGCGGTCGCGCCCAGCTTCGCCGAGATCGGCCAGCTGGCGGCCATCGCGGCCATCCGGACCGCGCTGAACTACTTCCTCGGCCGGGAGATCGCCCAGGAGCGGGCCGAGATCGAGCGCGCGGCCGCGCGGAGCGCCGGGACCCCGCCGGCGTGAACACGTGGCCGGAGAACGCGGCCGTGCTGACCGCGGGGCTCGGTCTCGTCGCCGCGGCGACGGCCTGGCGCCTGGCCGGCGCCCTCCGGCAGGGACTGGCCGTCCTGCTCGACTTCCTGACCGCAGCGGGCCTGCTGAGACTGGCCGGCACACCGTCGTGGGACACCATCGCCCTGGCAGCGACGGTAATCACCCTACGCAAACTGCTCAGCGCCTCCCTGACTCCGTCCGCCCCGCCCCGGACCACGCCTGCGCGAACCCGAACCACCGGCCGGGGCCGATGGCGATTTTGACAGTGCCGGGGGAAGGGGACGATGGGCCGGTGGCGGCGTTGCCGACCGGTCTCGGTAGGGCGCGGGCGGCTTTGATACGGCGTGGGTGGGCGGGTCCCGGTGTGGCCCGGTCCCCGTCGCGGACCGGGCGTCGCCGCCGGGTACGAGGGCGGCCGCGTGCGTGTGCAGGCCGTGACCGTCGGCCGGGGCCGGCGGTGGTGGCGCGGGCGGGCGTTCGGCAACGCCTCGGTGTCGCGCGGCCCCGCCGGGCGCCCGGGACGGCCGTGCGGCGCGCGGTGGTCGCGCGCCGCGGGCGGGGGCGAGTCCGGTGGTGCTTCAGCCGGTGTGTCCGGTGGACGCGGTCGGGGCGGTGACGCCGTGGGCGGTGACCAGCCGGGCGCTGCCCTCGGAGAGCCGGTAGCCGAGGCCGACGACACCGGTGTGCCCGGAGGCGACCTGGTCGGCCAGGACACGGGACCGGTCCAGGAGCAGGTCCGTGGTGTGCTGGATGTGGGCGTCGATGAAGTCGCTGTCCGAGGTGAGGCCGGCGGCGCGGGCGGCGAGCACGCTGGGGGTGACGCGTTCGACGACGTCCCGTACGTATCCGGCGGCCGGGAGCCCTTCCTCGACGGCGGCGCGGGCCGCTGCGACGGCGCCGCAGGAGTCGTGTCCGAGCACTACGACGAGGCGGCAGTCCAGCACGCTCGTGCCGTACTCGATGCTGCCCAGCACCTCCGGACCCAGGACGTGCCCGGCGGTGCGGACCACGAACAGGTCACCCAGGCCCTGGTCGAAGATGATCTCGGCGGCCAGCCGGGAGTCCGAGCAGCCGAGCAGCACCGCGAAGGGCTTCTGTGCCGGGGCGAGTTCGGCCCGCCGTGTGGCGTCCTGGTTGGGGTGGCGCGGGGCACCGGCCACGAATCGCTGATTGCCCTCAAGCAGGGTCTCGAGCGCCTGAGCAGGGGAGAGAGGAGTCGATGCCATGGCGGAAGAGTACGAGACGGCCCGCCGGGCCGCGCGATCAGGGTCGGCACTGTGCCCGGCGGCGGGCCGCCGGGCGTCCGGCGCGGTCAGGCGTGCAGGGCCTCGCGGAGGGCGGGGTAGCAGGCGATGAGGGTGTCCAGCTCGACGAGCCGCACCGTGCGCATCACCGAGTCCTGGACGCCGGCCAGCCGCAGCCAGCCGCCGGCCCCGGTGAGGGCCTGGTGGGCGGAGATGAGGAGGTTGATCCCGCTGGAGTCCATGAAGGTGACCTGACGCATGTCGATCACGGCACGCGGCGCCGGCCCGAGGCGGTGCACGTCCAGGGCCTGCTGGAGCGGCCCGGCGGTGTGGTGGTCGAGCTCGCCGGCGACGGTGAGCACGTGAACACCGTCGGTGGCGGTGGACACGACTGTCAGAGGACCCACTTCACACTCTCTTCTCGTCTCCACCGCTTCTCCTCGACAAGAGGCGTCTGCCGACGGGCCGGTTTCCCGACCGGGAGGCTGTCCTGATAGTACGGGAGCCACACCCGGAAGACTGAGCGGACCGGGCGGGTAGGGCGTGAGGCGACGAGAGCGCGGGTAGACGCCGGGGCGAAGCGGTAGTGAAGGCGGCCTGTATGGAAGCAGTGCGCTCGTGCGATGACGGGACCAGACTGGAGGACACCGAGCCGATAGAGATGACAGCTCTCCTGGACGGAGACGGCAGCTGCATCGCCGAAGCGCGGCACCTCGCGGTGGACTTCCTGACCGGCCTGCGTACGCACGGCGGGTCACGGGTGTCGGCCCGCGCGGTGGATCTGACGCAGCTGGTGGTGAGCGAGCTGATCACCAACGCCCGCAAGTACGCGCCCGGTCCGGTGCGGATGAGTCTGCGCATCGTCCGGGACGCGGTCGAGGTGGTGGTGCGGGACTCGGAGACCGCGCTGCCGGTGGCCCGGGCCGCGGACCCGGACCGCGTGGGCCAGCACGGCCTGGAGATCGTGATGGCGGTCGCGCAGTCCTTCACGGTGGTGCGCGAACCGCTGGGCAAGAGCGTCATCGCCCGGATCGCGCTGGCCGACGGCCGGGACGGGTGACCCCGCCGCACGCCGCCGGCCCCCGGCCGGCGCCACCGTCCTGAGGGGTGTGCCGGCGCCCGCGCCGAGACCGCGACCCCGGCCGCCCGCGCCGTACGGCCGTACGCCTACGCCCGCCATACGCCGCGCTCCCAGGGCCGCTCCGGGGCCGCTACGGCCGCCAGAGCCGCCACGAAGGCCCCGGAGCGGCGTCGTTCGGCCCTGTCCCCTGTCCGGGCAGGCGGGGGCCTACGGCAGCAGACCCCACGCCCATGGGGCACCGGGACGCGCCCCAGGCCCGGTGTCACCCCGTCGGGGCGCCCAGGGACCAGCCGGAGATGTCGCTGACCCGGCCGCGCCACAGCGGCGCGGTGGGAGTCGTGGGAGCGGACAGGAAGGTGACGTCCACCAGATGGATGAACGACTGCCGTCCGCCCGGCTCGCCGCCCATCTGCCGCAGGGCGTCCTGCACGGTGTGCGGTAGCTGCGCCACCACCTCGGACCGTTCCTGCCGGGCCGTCGCCTCCGACACGACCTCCTCCCAGCGGTCCGCCCAGGCCACGGGACTGACCAGATGACCCGCGATGATGCCGCCCGGCATGGTCAGACAGACGGCCACGCTGGCCTCCGGCTGGGAGACCACCAGCTGGAGCAGGATGTCCAGCTGGGCATCGGCCACCCGGTCCGGGGAGTGCTCGCTCATGCAACGTTTCCCTTCGCGCCTGCCACGGCAGGAGGACTTGGAGGACTGCTTCCACAGCCGGAGGGCTGCCCGGACGCCTCCGCCCGGGAAATTCGGGCGTGTCCGCCCGGCCCGGACGGCGGTAGGCGGCCCGCCGACGCCTGGCCGCTTACCCGTACCCGCCCCGAACATGCGGCGAGGGCCGGACCGGGCGGCCCCGGCCCGTGCAAAGCCGGTGTGCGCGGGTACGCGGTGTCACAAGCCGGGGCGGTCCGGCTGCCGCGTGGGGAACCAGCGCGAACCTCCCGGCCGGGCGGCCCCGGCCCTCTCCGCCCCGTGCCGCCGTGCCTGCCGGTCAGGCCGCCCCGGTGCCGGGGCGGATCGTGAAGACCTGGTCGAGACCGACGATGGTCAGGATGCGCAGGAAGTCGGCGGGTACGGCGGCCAGGGCCACGTCGGCGCCCGCGGACTGGGCGTACTGGCGGGCCGCGAGGAAGACGGTGATGCCGGTGGAATCACAGTGCTCCAGGCCGAACAGGTCGAACACCAGGCACTGGCCCGGTGCCAGCGAGAGGCGTTCGACCTCCTGGCGCAGGCTGCCGGCCTGGTCGTAGTCGAGTTCACCGGCCACCCGCAGCAGGGGACCGTCGGGAGTGTCTTGGCGGGATATGTGCAGCGGTGTCATCGGGGCTGGTCCGTTGCCGGGAGGGGACGCGGTCGGGCGGCGGGGACGCCGAGGGCGAGCAGGGCGGTGTCGTCCTCCAGCCCGTCGCCGAAACCGCCCAGCAGCCCGGCCAGCGCGCTGATGACCTCCCCGGCAGCGGCGGGGGCGTGCCGGGCGGCGAACTCGTGCAGGGCCTCGTCGCCGTAGAGGCTGTCACGCGTGGCGCCGGTACGGGCCTCGGTGAGCCCGTCGGTGTACAGCAGGAGCGTGTCGCCGGGGGCGAGCGTGGCCTGGGCGGTGACGAACGGGGCGGTGGGCAGGACGCCGACGAGCAGACCGCCGGGGGTCGGCAGGAAGTCGGCGTAGCCGCCCGCGCGCAGGACGAGGGCCGGCGGGTGGCCGCCGGAGGCGAGGCGGACGTGCACGTGGCCGTCCGCGCCGGGCTGGAGGGTGCCGAAGATGGCCGTGCAGTAGCGGGGATCGCCGCTCGCGGCGTACCGCTCGTGCAGGACGGTGTTCAGCGCGGTCAGGGCCGCGGCTGGTTCGGGGGCGTGCTGGGCCGCGGCCCGCAGGGTGTAGCGGGTCAGGGAGGTCAGGGCCGCGGCCTGGGGACCCTTGCCGCACACGTCACCGAGGAAGAATCCCCACCGGTCCCCGTGCATCGGGAAGAGGTCGTAGAAGTCGCCGCCGAGCTGGTCCGCCGAGGCGGTGTGGTAGTAGACGGCCGACTCCAGGCCGGGCACGTCGGGCAGCGAGGCGGGCACGAGGGACTGCTGGAGCACGGTGAGCGCGTCGGCGAGCCGGGCCCGGTCGGCCTCGGCCTGCCGGCGGGCCTCCTCGGCCTCCGCCCGCGCGCGTTCCGCCTCCGCCCGCGCGCGCTCGGCCTCGACGCGGGCCCGCTCGGCGTCCTGGCGGCGCCGCAGCAGTTCCTCCTCGTACGCGCGCCGGTCGGAGGCGTCGAAGACGGTGGTGCGGATCAGCAGCGGATCGCCCTCGCTGCCGTGCTTGACCTGGGAGGAGACCAGCACGGGCAGCCTGCCGCCGCCGGCGGTCCGCATCTCCAGGGCGATGCCGCCCAGCTCACCCTGCATGCGCAGCAGCGGGGCGAAATGCGTCTCGTGGTACAGCTTCCCGCCCACGGTGAGCAGATCAGCGAAACGCTTCTTCCCCACCAGGTCCTCGCGCGTCAGCCCGAGCCAGTCCAGCAGGGTGGTGTTGATCTTGGCGATGGTGCCGTCCATCATCGTGGAGAGGTAGCCGCAAGGCGCCAATTCGTACAGCTCCTCGGGGCTGTCCTCCAGCAGCGCGGTGAACGCCGCGTCCGTCCCCAGGTCGCCATCCGCTCCGGACGGGTCGGGCCCCCCGCCCGTACAGCACATCACCTCACGTCCCCGAGGAAGTCGAGCAGCGCCCGCGCGGTGGCCTCCGGCGCGCTGAGCTGCGGGCAGTGCCCGGTGGCGTCCAGGGTGACCAGGTGGGAGCCGGGGATCGCGGCGTGCACGAAGGCGCCGACCTCGCGCGGGGCGATGACGTCCTCGACGCACTCCAGCACCAGCGTCGGCACGGTCACGCTCTTCAGGTCGGCGCGGCTGTCGGACAGGAACGTGGTGCGGGCGAAGACACGGGCGATGTCCGGGTCGGTGGCGCAGAAGCTGTTCGTCAGTTCCTGACCCAGTTCCGGCCGCTCGGGGTTGCCCATGATCACCGGGGCCATGGCGGAGGACCAGCCGAGGTAGTTCGACTCCAGGGAGTCCAGCAACTCGTCGATGTCCTGCGCGGTGAACCCGCCCCGGTACCCCTCGTCGTCGATGTAGCAAGGAGAGGGCGTCACCATGGCCAGCGCGGCGATCCGCTCCGGTGCGGCCTGCGCCGCCAGCACCCCGACCATGGAGCTGACCGAGTGGCCCACGAAGACCGCGTCCCGCACGTCCAGTGTCTCGCACACCTCGACCACGTCGCGGGCGTAGCCGTCCAGCGAGGAATAGCGTTGCGCTGTCCAGGCCGACAGGTCCGAGCCGCCGGAACCCACGTAGTCGAACAGCACGACCCGGTAGCGCTCCGCCAGGGCCGGCACGACCAGACGCCACATGTTCTGGTCACAGCCGAACCCGTGCGCCATCACCAGCACCGGCCCGTCGGACGGGCCCGTGACCGTGACGTTGTTCCTGCGGCGAATATCCATGTCGGTCATCCTTTCATCTCTTTGGCCCTGGTATCGCCAGATTGCCCGCGGACGGGCGGACCGTCGGCGCGCGGGTGCCGGCCCCTGCTGTGTGCGGCCCGTCGCCCGGGGTAGACGACGATCACACCCGGACGTCGATCCCCGGAGGGAGAGCCGTGGAAAAGGGCAAGCAGATCACCGGTGCGGTCCGCGAGAAGCTGGCGCGGGAGATGAAGGAGCAGTACGAGAAGGGCCTGTCCATACGCGCCATCGCCGAGGCGCACGGACGGTCATATGGGTTCGTCCATCGCGTGCTCAGTGAGACCGACGTCCCGCTGCGCACCCGGGGCGGAGACCGTGCGGCGGTCCGGCGGCCCGAGGAGGCCGGCCGTCCGCGGTAGGCGGACCCCGCCGCGTGCGGGCGCGCGGCACCCGGGCCGGGACGGCCCACGCCCCCCAGGCGGGGCCTGGGGGGCGTCGGCGTCAGTTGGTGGCGAGCATGCCTTCGCGCAGGCGGGCCAGGCAGCGCGAGAGCAGCCGCGAGACGTGCATCTGCGAGACGCCGAGACGTTCGCCGATCTGGGCCTGGGTGAGTTCCTCGACGAACCGCCAGTGGATGATCTGCCGGTCGCGCTCGCCGAGGTCGGCGATCATCGGGGCCAGGGCGCGGAAGTCCTCCACCAGCTCCAGGGCCGCGTCGTCCATGCCGATGAAGTCGGCCAGGGCCGTCTCGCTCTCGTCGTTGGTGCCGAGGGCGGCGTCCAGGGAGGCGGCGTTGTAGCCGTTGGAGGCGATGCGGGCCTCGATGACCTCGTCCTCGCCCAGGCTCATCAGCTCGGCGAGTTCCTTGACGGTGGGGGTGCGGCCCAGGCGGCTGCGGAGTTCCTCGGTGGCCTGGGCGAGGTGCACGCGGGCCTCCTGGAGGCGGCGCGGGACGTGCACGGCCCAGGAGGTGTCCCGGAAGAACCGCTTGATCTCGCCCACGATGTAGGGCACCGCGAAGGAGGTGAACTCCACCTCGCGGGATATCTCGAACCGGTCGATCGCCTTGATCAGCCCGATCATGCCGACCTGGACGATGTCCTCCATCTCCTCCGGGTTCCGGCTGCGGTAGCGGCCGGCGGCGAAGCGGACGAGGGACATGTTCATCTCGATCAGCGTGTTCCGCGCGTACTGGTACTCGCGCGTGCCTTCTTCCAGTACCGCCAGGCGGTCGAAGAACAGCCTGGACAGTTCCCGGGCGTCCTTGGGCGCCACCTTGGCGGGGTCACTGATCTCCGGCAGCGCCTGCGTACCCTCCTGGGTGCTGCTGACCGTCGTCATCATCGTTCGTGCCCCTCCCGACTTGCGCCCGGACCACTCTCTGCGGTCCGGTGAGGCCGCGCCTACCCCGGTCCCGGGCGATCATGCGCAGGGGACGCGAAAGAAACCCTTCACCGGCGGCCCTGCCCATCGGCTGCCCCCGCACCGGCGTCGTAGACCAGGAGTCCGTCGCTCCGCAGGCGCGCGCCCGGTATCGGGGTGTGTGCCGTGAGGCGTCCGTCGTGCATCAGGTGCAGGACGCGGGCGCCGCGCGCCAGGACGGCGAAGTCGGCGATCAGCCGCCGGTGGCAGCGCCACCACACCGCCTCGCCGCACATCACGGCCGTACGCTCCGCGTCCGCCTGCCGCATCAGGACGTCCATGGCGGCGAGGAACTCCGCGTCGCGGGTGTGAGCGGCGTAACCGCGGAAGGAGTCGTTGCGCCAGACGGTGTCCGGCGAGTCCGGCGGCGGCCTGCGCCATCCGCCCAGCCGCGGTTCCCACCGGTAGGCGATCCGCTCCCCGGGCAGCCACCGGGCCAGCCGCTGCCGGGACAGGTCCGGGTCCCGGCGGCTGCCCGGTGCGGTCCTGACGTCCACCACGGCGGCGACGCCCGCCTCCCGCAGCAGCGCCGCCAGCGCCTCCCGGCCGGCCGTGCCGTGGCCGAAGGTGAGCAGTTCCCCACGCGGCTGCGCGCTGCCGTCCGCGGGCCCGGTCCGGACGTGGCCCATGTACCGAGTGCACCACGTTCCGGCCGCCGCGCCACTCGCGCGGGTGGCCCGGCAGCGGCCGGGCCCTGGACGCCGGCGGATCTCAGCGCTCCGGCGGCGCCGTCTCCAGGACGGTGAGGAGTTCGGCGAGTGCCGGCAGGGCGCGCTCCAGCGCCTCGCGGTGCTGCGGGGCGAGATCCTCCAGCGCGCGCCGCAGGGTGGCGGTGCTGGTGCGGTCGTAGCGGTCGAGGATCTCCACGGCCGTGGGGGAGGCCGTGAGGCGGACGGTGCGCAGGTCGGTGGCGGACGGGGTGCGCTCCACCAGGCCGGCGGCGGTCATCGTCCGGACGAGGTTGCTGACCGTGGACGGCGCGACGCGCAGTCGGGCCGCGACCTCGCGCGGGGTCGCGGCGCCGGTCTCGGTGAGGGTGCGCAGCAGTTCGATCTGGGCCTCGGGCAGGTCGGGCAGGTTCACGGTGCGGCGGGTGCGCAGCACGGCCCGGCGCAGGGGGCCGAGGAGCCGGCCGAACTCGGTGGCGGTGTCCATGGGGGACATTGTGACGGACCCGATTGGTTTTGAAACAAAACTGTTTTGTGGCAAAATTAGCTGTGCGGGGCGCCCGGCCGCGGGCGCCCCGAGGATCACTGAGGAGTCGCACCATGACCGGAACCGGAGCATTCGAGACCACCGTCGCCCAGCCCGTCCCGCCACAGGACCTGTCCGGGATCGTCGGCCACCGCTTCATCTACACGTACGCCAACGGCTGGCAGTACGAGATGTACGTGAAGAACGACCACACCATCGACTACCGGATCCACAGCGGCCACGTCGGCGGACGGTGGGTGAAGGACCAGGAGGTCGACCTGGTCCGGCTGGACGACGACGTCTACAAGGTCTCCTGGACCGAGCCGACGGGCACGTCCGTCTCCGTCAACGTCCTGCCGGGCAAGCGCCGGCTGCACGGCGTCATCTTCTTCCCGGACTGGATCCGGGAGCACGGGGAGCGGACCGTGCTCTACCAGAACGACCACCTGGACGAGATGCGCAAGTACCGCGACGAGGGCCCGACCTACCCGATCTACGTGGTCCCCGAGTTCGCCCGCATCACCCTGTTCGAGTACGTCGGCGCGGACGACGAGTCGGTCGTCTCCGTCGCCCCCGGCGACCTGCCCGCCGGCTGGTCCCACCGCACCAACTGACGCGCCCGTTCCTCCGCGCCGGCACCTGCCGACACCGGGCCGCGCCGTCCCGCGTCCGGATGCGCCGTCCGCCGGGCCGGACGGCGCGCCCGCCGCGCCGGTTCGGCATCCTGGGGGGAGACGGCCACGGGGCCGCAGCCGGAGCCCGTGGCGCCTGGGCGGCGCCGCCCAGGCGCCGGCGGAGAGTCCGGCCGCTTCGGCGGGCCTGTCACGCACTTCCCGGAAGGAGTCGGACATGTACGGCTGGAAGTCCCACCGCCCGCCGGTTCCCGGGCCCGGGCCGCGGCCGGGGACCACGCCGACGGCGCCCCGGCGATGAGCCCGCCGCGCACGCGGGCCGCGCGCCGCCGCAGGCTGCGCTTCGACGGCTGGATCGCGGGCCTCGGCACCACCTCCGGGACGCGTCTCGTCCTCGGCCACTGGCAGCGGTCGCCCTTCGGGGCGTTCAGCGACGTGATGCTGGAGCGGGCCGACGGGGAGCGGCTGCTGCTGGCCCCCACCCGGGAGACGGCGGACTTCATCGCCGCCACCTACGTCTTCGACACCGTGCGCGTCCTGCCCGTGCGGGTCGGCGTCGCGGACGGCACCTGGAACGTGAGCGCGGGCCCACTCGAACTGTGCTTCGCCACCGGCCGGCGCGGGCCGCTGGGCCTGCTGCTGCGCGCCGTGCCCGGCGCGCTCGCCCGCCACCCGGCGTGGAGCGCGCTGCTGGACCGGCCGGCCCGGCTGCTGCTGCCCGGAGTGCGCACCCGGGGGAGTGCCCGTACCGGCCGCCGGGAGTGGTACGGCGCTCGGGACCTGCGGCCGGTCCGCCTGGTGTCGGCGTCCTTCGAAGGCGCCGACCTCGGTGTCACGGCACCCGTGGCACCGCCCGTGCGGTTCGGCTTCGGGTCGGTGCCGAGGAAACCCGCGCTCACCCGGGTCACGACGACGGTGGCCCTCGAAACGGAGTGAGGGTGCGGCCCGGGGGTACCCGGCGCGCCGTCCGTACGAAGGGAGACGCCGTGGGCGGGACGGCAGCGGGGGAGCCCGCCGGTGGCCCGGCGGTCGCGCACGGCGCCGTCGGCGGCCCGAGGCGCCCGCCGCGGCTGCGCGCCGCCGCCCGGCTGGTGCGGTCGGTGACCCGCGCGAGGCGCCGGAAGACCGGCGGGGTGGAGGCGGCTTTCCGGCTGCTGGGCCGTCTGCGCCGGGCGCCCGCCCTGCACCCGGACGGGCTGACATGCGCGGCCGAGCTGGAGGTCCTGCCCGGCGGCGCCTGCTGGGGCGTGCCCTGGCTGGCGGCGCCGGGACGGTTCACTGCCACGGTACGGCTGTCCCGTGCGGCCGGCCTGCCCCGGCGGCTGCCCGACGGACTGGGCCTGGCCGTGCGGGTGGACGAGGCCGACGGTCCCGGCCGCGCCCTCGATCTGCTGCTCACCAGCAGCGGCCGGGGCCGGGCGACCCGGCGTCTGCCGCTGCCCCGCGCCGACGCGCTGGGCGGGCCGTACTCCAGCCTCCTGTCCTACCGGGTGGGCGGACGGCCCCGCGTCCTGGCCGCCTTCCCCCGGCGGGTCTCGCAGGCCCCGGTGCACGGCGACCCGGCGAGCCTGGCCCGTGCCCTGGGCGCCGGCCCGCTCGTCTTCGACCTGTGCGCCGAGACGCCGGACCGTACCTGGCGTCCGTTCGCCGTGCTCACCGTACGCACGCCGCTGCCGGTACCGCCCCGCCGGAGCGCGGACTTCGACATCTACGCGCGCGACGCCCGGAAGTTCACCCCCGGCCCCACCCTGGCCGCGATCCGCCGCGCCGCCTACCGCGGCTCCCGCGCGGGCCGCCACTGAGGCCGGACCCCGGACGGACGTGCGCCGCGCGCCCCGGCCCGGCGAAGGGGCTCACCCTCCGTGTCGGTCCCAGACACAGGGCACGGCGCGTACCCGGCTCGCTGCCGCCACCGATCCCGGAGGTTCCGGCCCGTCCGAGCCGTGCTCCGCCGACGCGGCTCCTGCTCGCGGACACGCTCCGTCCCACCGTGACAGCGGGGCCGCCGGCGCGCATCCGCACACGTCCCCTGCCGTACGACATTCGCCCGGACGCCCGCGTGCGGTCGCCCGCGTCCGCCGTTGCCGCTGAACTGGACCACGACCGTCCGCCAAGGGAAAAGAGACTGCCGTGATCGTCAAGAAGCTCCATGACTCGGGTATCCGCGCCGAACACGCCTACGCGGCCGCGTTCGCCTCCATCGGCCTGTCGGTGATCTCCTGGTGCGCCTCGCTGAGCGTGGAGAAGAAGGGCGAGGAACGCGCCGACCGCTGGGGCATCTTCGTCGGTGAATGGGCGCCGACCTTCTTCGGACTCGGCCTGGCCCTGCACCAGTACGAGAAGTGACGGCGCTGGCGCCGCGCGGCGCCAGCGCGCCCGGGGCGTGACGGCCCGTCCTCACGCCCCGGGCGTCGGCCGCGTGCACCACTCCTCGATGAGGGCCCGCGCCGCCTCCTGCGTCGCGGCCCTGTCGAAGTGGTCCGTGTGCCAGGTCGTCGAGCGCAGTTCGCCCCGGTCCCGGTAGGCCCGCATGATCCGCACGTGGTCGGAGCGGGCGACGAAGCCGCGCAGGCCGTCCTCGTCACGCCACACGGAGACCGAGCCGGAGCGCGGGCGCAGCAGACCGGGCACGCTCCACAGCCACAGTCCGATCGCACCCTCGGCGTCGTCCCAGGTCCGGCGCAGGGCGATACCGGCGACGGTGACGCCGACGGAGGTCCAGGGACGGTGCGGGGCGAAGTCGGTGACGCTCACGACGGCCGCGCCCCCCGGCTGCCCGCCCGCGTCCCCGTCCGGGCCGCCACGTCCCGCCGGGCCGGGCTTCCAGGGGGCGAACCAGACGGGCACCGGCATGGGGTGACTCCTCGAAGACCGGGATGACGGAGGGGACCGCGCGGGATGTCCGGCTTCCGGACCGCCCTTAAAACTGCACGGCCGTGCGTGCTAATATACCAGGCCCTGACGCCGGACCGAGGAGCAGCGAGCATGAAACCCACCGAGGCCGTTGCGAGCGCCGTCCTCAACACCACCTCTGTCGTCTCGGGACGGCTGGCGGGCAAGGGCGCGTTCGCCCTGTTCCACATGCCGCTCGTGCGCAGCAGGCCGCGCTCCTCCGAACGCGAGCTGACGGCCGCGGCGCACGTGGAGCGCCTGGACATCGGCGGCGGCAAGCACGCGGTGACGTACCGCTGGGGCGACGGCGGCCGGCCGGTGCTGCTGGTGCACGGCTGGCAGTCCCGCGCCTCCCGGCTCTCCGCCTTCGTCCCCGGGCTGCTCGACCTCGGTCACAGCGTCGTCGCCTTCGACGCCCCGGGCCACGGCGACACCGGTGGCCGCAGCACCACGATCCTGGACTACCGCGACATCGTCTCCGCGCTGCACGACCGGTACGGCACGTTCGACTGCCTGATCGCGCACTCGATGGGCGCGCTCGGCTCGTTCTTCGGGCTGAAGCACGGAGTGAAGGCGCGGCGGATCGTCACCCTCAGCGGGGTCTGCGACTTCGACTACCTGGTCGAGGAGTTCTGTGCCGAACTGAAGGTGCGCGACGGACTCAAGGCGCGTCTGCACGAGGAGATCCGCGACCGGCTGTTTCCCGGCCTGCCCCGCGAAGAGGTGCCGTTCTCGCTCACGGACATGCCGCGGGTCGTGCGCTCGCCCCTGCTGGTGGTGCACGACGAGGACGACACCAGGATCAGGGTGGCGCAGGGCCGCCGGCTGGCCGCGGCCTTCGGCGACCAGGCCCGGCTCGTCGTCACCAGCGGCCTCGGGCACCGGCGGATCCTCGCCGACGCCGAGGTGGTGCGCACCGTCCTCGACTTCGTGGCGCACGGCCCGGACGGTGCGGACGGGAGCCGGGACGCCGGTGGGACCGAGCCGAGGACGGCCCCCGTGGAGTGAGTGCTTCCGCTTCTCCGGGATACTAACCGCACGAACGTCCGCTCATTGGCTACACTGGGGACACTCGACGGACCGTGAAAGTCCGGTTCCAGGAGAGCGGGGGTGCGCATGGGCGTGGCAGGAACGCAGGCGGACGGCCGGATCGCGCGCGGAAACCAGACGCGCCAGCTGATCCTGCGACGAGCCGTGGAGATCGCCTCCGTGGAGGGTCTCGCGGCCCTGTCGATGGGACAGCTCGCGAGCGAGCTGAAGCTGAGCAAGAGCGGCGTGTTCGCCCTGTTCGGTTCCAAGGAGGACCTCCAGCTCGCGACCATCCGCACCGCCGTGAGCGTGTACCTGGAGCACGTCGTCCAGCCCGCCCGCGACCTGCCGGCGGGCATCGGCCGCCTGTGGCGCCTGTGCACGGGCTGGCTCGCCTACTCCCGGGAGCGGGTCTTCCCCGGCGGCTGCTTCTTCTATTCGGTCTCCGCCGAGTACGACGCCCGCGAGGGCAAGGTCCACGACACGCTCGCCGCGGCCCGGACCAACTGGTTCTCCTACCTGGAGCAGACCGCGCGGGAGGCGCAGCTCGCCGGGCAGCTCGCGCCGGACGCCGACATCCCGCAACTGGTCTTCGAGCTCATGGCGTTCCTGGAGATGGCGAACGCCGAGTCCGTGCTGCACGACGACTTCACCTGCTACGACAAGGCGGCCAAGGCCGTCCTCAACCGCCTGCGGTCCGAGGCCACCGACCCCTCGCTGCTGCCGGCCACTCCGTGACACCCCGGCGCCCGGCGCCGGTGACGCAAGCGGCGGTCCGCTCACCCGAGCGGACCGCCGTCCTGCCGTTCCCGCCCCGCGCGCCGTCACGCCCCGATGGCGTGCACACCGCCGTCGACGTGCACGATCTCGCCCGTCGTACGCGGGAACCAGTCGGACAGCAGGGCGACGACGGCGCGGGCCGCCGGTTCCGGGTCGGAGAGGTCCCAGCCTATCGGGGCACGCGCGCCCCACACCTCGCGGAAGGTCTCGAACCCCGGGATGTGCCGGGCCGCCATGGTCTTGACGGGGCCCGCCGCCACCAGGTTGCAGCGGATGCCGCGCGGCCCGAGGTCCCGGGCGACATAGCGGGAGGTGGCCTCCAGGGCCGCCTTGGCCACGCCCATCCAGTCGTACGCGGGCCAGGCCACGCCCGCGTCGAAGTCGAGGCCCACGACCGACCCGCCGCGCTCCTCCATCAGCGGCAGGCACGCCACGGCGAGCGCCTTGAGGGAGTACGCGGACACCTCGACGGCGGTCGCCACCGAGTCCCAGCCGGTGGCGAGGAAGTTGCCGCCCATCGCGTCCTGCGGGGCGAAGGCGATGGAGTGCACGACACCGTCCAGGCGGACGTCGGCGCCCACCTCCTGCCGGATCCGGTCGGCCAGGCTCTCCAGGTGGCCCTTGTCCTGGACGTCGAGTTCGACCAGCGGCGCCGGCCGGGGCAGCCGCCGGGCGATCCGCTCGACCAGGCCGAGCCGGCCGTACCCCGTGAGGACGACCTCGGCGCCCTGCTGCTGCGCCAGCCGGGCGGTGTGGAAGGCGATCGAGGACTCCATCAGGACGCCCGTCACCAGGACGCGCTTGCCCGCGAGAAGGCCGCTCATCGTGCCGTCACCTCAGTCTTTCCTTCGTGTGTGCGGCGGGGAGCGTCCGCGGTGGCTTCCGCTGCGGTGAGGAACCGGGTGACCGTGTCGACCACCAGGGAGGAGCCGAGGATCCGCCGGTGCCCGAGCCGGCGGGTGACGACGAGACGGGCCCGGCTCCCGAAGGCACCGGCGATGCGCTCCGCCTGCTCGGCGCCGACCGCCTCGTCGTTCTCGTCGTGGACCAGCAGCAGGGGGACGCGTACGTGCGGGGCGTGGTGGAGGACCGAGAAACGGGTCCACATGTCCTCGCCCGGGTACAGGTGCCGGTCCAGCCGGTGGCGGACCTCCGCGCCGGTCCGCGCGTCCAGCGCCATGTGGGCGCAGAACGAGTCGACGAGGTAGGAGAAGTCGGGGACGGTGCTGATCGCCACGATCCGCTCGGTGCGCAGCCCCTCCGGCAGCGACAGGAACAGTGCCAGCGCCCCGAAGGAATGGCCCACGACGGCCGCGAAGTCCCCGTGCCCGCGGTGCAGTTCGCGGATGACGGCGCGGTACTCGACCAGGGTGGTGGTGTCGCCCCCGGACTCGCCGTGCCCCGGCGCGTCGAAGGACACCGGGCTGTAGCCCGACTCCACGAGCCGGGTGACCAGCTTGGCGTAGCGCGAGGCGCGCGACTCCCAGCCGTGCACCAGCAGGACCGGCCGCTCGCCGCCGCCCCAGGCGTAGGTGACCACCCGCTTGCCTCCGACGGTCAGCTCGCCGGTCCGCGCGCCGTCGATGACCTCCCGCTCGTCGGGCCGGGGTCTGCTGCGCCCGTGCGGTGTGCGGAAGAGGTCGAACACGGCCTCCCCCTCCGCGCTCAGGGCCGTGTCGTCGGCCGCCGTCGCGAGATCCATGGCACGCCCTCCAGTGTTCGGCGGAGCGAAATGCTAGCACGACCGTTCGCTCTTATTTATTCATCCCCACGTGAGGGTCAGGAAACTAAACGCACGGTCGTGCTATTGTGTCGGATCGTCACCACTCCCGCTTGGAGGACGACATGACGATCCCGCACCCCGCCCCCGGCGTCGCGCACGGCCGGGAACCCGGCCCGAACCAGTGGTTCAAGGACCACCTGGACTCGGTGATCGACGCCGAGTTCATGAAGGGCTGGCCGGCCGAGACCGCCGGGGCCCACGGCCCCGCCGGGCCGTACGGCCGCGCCCACCGGACGCGGCCGTGACCGGCGCGGCCACCCGGGGCCGCCTGGGCATCGCGGTCGCCTCCGGGATGCTCAAGGGTGTCTACGGCCACGGTGTGCTGGCCGCCTTCGAGGAGCGCGGGGTGCGCGCGGACGTGTACGGCACGGCCTCGTCCTCGGGGCTGTCCGGCGGCCTCGCCGCGATCGGCCGGGCCCGGCAGACCGGCGTCGGCTACTGGCTGGGTGCCGCCGCGGCCGCCGCCGAGAAGGGCATGAGCACCGTCGTCCTCGACAGCATCGCGGAGTACGGGCCGCTCCTGCGCGAAGGGCTCTTCCGGCCCGGCGCCCCGGAGTACCTGCTGGCCGCGAGCAAGGTCACCGACCCGGCCGCCGCCGAGACCACCCAGGGCCCCGGCGCGAAGGCCCTCGGCCGGCGGCTGCTGCGCGACGTCTTCGCCGGCGACCGCGGCTGGGTGAGGCAGAACCTCGCCCCGGTCGTCTTCTCCACCCAGGCCCCGCCCGGCTCGGACCGGCCCCGCCTGACGCCGGAGAACTACGACGCGGTCGCCTACGCCTCCACGCGCATGCTGCACGCCTGGTCGGTACCGGCCGAGGTCGACGGGGAGCCGTACGTCGACGCCTCGTACACCTGCTCCTGCCCGGCGCGCGAGGTCGCGGCCCGGGGCGTGGACGTGCTGGTCGCGATCGGCAGCGATCCGTTCCCGCTCTTCCGCGACCTCTACGCCTCCGAGGAGATCGCCGACGGCTCCCGGCTCGACGGGGCCCGGGTGCTGGTCGTCAAGCCGGAGCAGGACCTCAAGGACCTGGGCGTCGACTACGCCGCCGCGACCGCGGAAGGGCTCACCCTGGCGTACCGGACCGGGCTGGACGCCGGACACCGCTTCCTCGACGGGCAGCCCGGGCTGACCGCCGCGCCGAGGACACACCAGGAGGAAGTCGCGTGACCCACGTCGTCACCGAGCAGTGCGTCCGGTGCAAGTTCGCCGAGTGCGTCACCTACTGCCCCGTCGCCTGCTTCCGCGAGGCCGAGACGTTCCTCGTGATCGAGCCCGAGGAGTGCATCGACTGCGGCAACTGCGTGGAGGCGTGCCCGGCCGACGCCATCTACCCGGAGGACGAGCTGCCCGCGGAACTGCGGCCGGCCCTGGAGTGGAACGCCCGGCTCGCCCCGCGGCTGCCCCTGGCCACCGCCGGGGCCGCGCCGCTCGCCGACGCCGGGGAGTGGGCCGGCCGCCCGGACAAGTGGCTCACGCTCGCGGACGACCAGGCGCCGCGGGCCCACGGCTGACGACGGCTCGGCGTCCGCGGGACCCGGGTAGGAAGGAAGGGGGGTGGCCGCAAGCCGGCCGCCCCCCTTCTTCGTACCGCCGGTCGTCAGACCCCTGCCGACTCCCGCTTGGCGCGGGCCGCGCGGATGCCCTCCCGGCGGGTGGTGAACGAGGTCGCCTTCGCATCCAACTGAGCCATGAACGCGGCCAGTTCCTCACGCGCCCGCTCGCCCTCCGGGCCGAAGCCGCCGCGCTCGAAGACACGCAGCTTGCGCAGGACGGGCGCGAGGACGCTGTCGTGGTGCAGCCGGAGGTCGTAGATGCCGGCGAGGGCGATCTCCGCCGACTTGCGGCCGAAGTCCTTGATGGTGGAGCCCGGCATCTCGAAACCGACGACGACGTCCCGGACGACCCGCATCGCGGTGTCGGGCACCAGCTCCAGCGCCGCCTCGACCAGATTGCGGTAGAAGACCATGTGCAGGTTCTCGTCCGCGGCGATCCGCGCCAGCAGCGCGTCGCACCGGGGATCCGTGCTCACCTGACCGGTGTTGCGGTGCGAGATGCGCGTGGCGAGTTCCTGGAACGCGGCGTACGCGATCGCGTGCAGGGCGCTGAAGCCGTCGGGCCGGCCGTAACCGCCCGACATGTGCGTCATCCGGGCCCGCTCCAGGGCCTTCGGGTCGACGGCGCGGGTCACCAGGAGGTAGTCGCGCAGCGCGGTGCCGTGCCTGGCCTCCTCCGCGGTCCAGCGGTCCACCCACGTGCCCCACGCGCCGTCCTTGCCGAACTCGGCCACGGCGAAGTGGTAGCCCGGCAGGTTGTCCTCGGTGAGGAGGTTGACCACCAGGGAGGTGCGGGCCACCTCGGGCAGGGTGGCCTCGTCGTCGGTCCACGGCTGTCCGCCGAGCGGGCCGTCGAACGTACGGCCCTCGCTCCACGGGATGTACTCGTGCGGGAACCACTCCTTGGCGACGCCGAGATGACGGTGGAGGTTGTCCTCCACCACCGGCTGGAGTTCCGCCAGCAGGGAGTGCTCGGCCCGGGCGACGGAGCGGTCGGATCGGTCGATGGGTGGCATGCGCTCTCTTCTTCGCTGCGGCGGGGGAGCCGGCGGCTCCCGCCGGGACATGGCCGGTTACGTGGTCCGGGCCGGCCGGGACCGGATGGCGGGCGCCGCCACGGCGGCGGCCACGGCCCCGATGGCGCAGGCGAGGAACACCTGCAGGTAGCCCTTGTCGTCGAGGACGGAATGGCGCTCCAGGATGGCCGCGAGGGCGGCGATGCCGAGGGCGCCGCCGATCTGGCGGGTGGTCATGAGCAGACCGGTGCCGGAGGCGAACCGCTGCGGCGGCAGCGAGGCCGTGGCCGCGTTGGAGATCGCGGTCAGCGCCGCGCCGATGCCGATGCCGGCCAGGATGCCGAGGGGCAGCCAGACCGCCGCGTACTGCTTCTCGGGGCCGAGCAGCAGGGCCATCCCGGCGCACGAGACGGCGAACAGCGCGGAGCCGACGGCGACCGCGGCCCACTGGCCGGCCGGCCCGACCCGGCGCCCGACGACCAGGGCGCCGATCGCGGAGGCGAAGGCGCCCGGCGTGACCGCCAGACCGGCCTTCAGCTCGGAGTAGCCCCACACCGCGTTGAGGAACAGCAGGGAGCTGAGGAGGTAGGAGTACATCGCCGCGCCGAACAGCAGCGAGGTGACGTTGGTGGCCGCGAAGGCACGGCTGCGCCACAGGTCCAGCTCGATGGCGGGCGCGCTGTGCCGCTTGGACAGCAGCAGGGCCAGGGCGAGCAGCGCGGCACCGCCCGCCAGCAGACCGAGGACGCGTCCGCTGCTCCAGCCCCACTCGGTGCCCTGGGTCACGCCGAAGACGACACCGCCGACGCCGAGCGCCAGGGCGAGCGTGCCGGCGGGGTCGGGCAGTTTGCGCCCGGTCGGCGTGTCCGCGACGAGCTTGACCGCGCCCGCCAGGATGACGAGCCCGATCGGCAGGTTGATCAGGAAGACGCTGCGCCAGCCCCAGACGTCCACCAGGAGTCCGCCGAGGCTCGGGCCCACGGCGGCGGCCATGCTGCCCACCGCGCCCCAGATACCGATGGCGACCTGACGGCGGGCCGGGGGCGTGTGCTGGAGCACCAGGCCGAGCGCCGAGGGGATCAGCCCGGCCGCGCCCACACCCTGGAGGGCGCGGGCCGCGATGAGCATCGGCACCCCGGTGGCGAGCCCGCTCAGCAGCGAGGCCACGAGGAACACGGCCGCCGACCACAGGAACAGCTTCTTGCGGCCGATGATGTCCGCGACCCGGCCGGCGACGGCCAGCAGCGCCGCGAACACGATGGTGTACGCCGTCACGACCCAGGTCAGCTGGGAGAGCGAGGCGTCGTGGAAGTCGGCGCGCAGATCCGCGAAGGCGATGTTCACGACCGTGGTGTCGAGCACGGCGAGGAACGTGGCGCCGGACGCGACGAGCAGGGCCAGCTTGGCCGTGGCCGCGGCGGCCGGGGAGATCTGCGGTGGCCGCTCGGCGTCCGGCGCGTGCGCTGTCCCGGCCGGACCGGTGTCCGGCGACTGGGAGGAGGCGGTCGTCATGCGAGGTGATCCCTTCGTCCGGTGTGCCGCCGTCGCCCGGTCCGCAGCGGTCACACCTACCGCGTAAAAGTAAACGACCGTGCGTTCATTTAAAAGGGCGACGGCGCCGCATCCGGCGCGATGAAGTCCATGGCGCTGTCGAGCACGGCCGCCGCGCCCAGCACCTTGCGGTGGCCGAGGCCGCGGGTGAGCACCAGCTCCGCCCGGTCCCCGTACGCGGACTTGAGCGCGTGCGCCTGCGAGACGGGGACCATTTCATCGTCTACGTCATGGATGATCCGCATCCGTACCCCGATCCCCTCGGGCCGCCGGGTGGCGTCGAACTCCGCCCACGGGTCCTCGACCTCCGGGAAGAGCCGGTGCTCGATCCGGAAGCGCAGGTCCTCCGCCAGGCCGGGGCCGAGCCCCAGGATGCGGGCGAACGCGTCGGGAAAATGGCCGAAATCCGCCACCGCGGCGACCGTGACGAGCCGCTCGGCGCGCAGCCCGTCGCGCAGCGCCAGGAAGGCCCCGGTGGCGCCGAAGGAGTGGGCGAGCACCGTGTGGAAGACCCCGTACCGCTCCTGGAGCAGCCGCATGATCGCGCCGTACTCCACGACGGTGGTGCCGCTGCCCTCCGAGTCGCCGTGCCCGGGCGCGTCGAACGCGAGGCCGGTCAGCCCCAGCGCCTCCAGGCGCGGCACGAAACCCGCGTACCGCGACGCCCGGGACTGCCAGCCGTGCAGCATCAGCACGGGCCGCGTGCCGTCGCCCCAGCGGTAGACCCGCACCCGCCGGCCGGCGACCACCACCTCCTCGGTCACGGCCCGCTCGTGCGCGGCCCGCTCCCCGGGCAGGACCTTCCCGCGCCGCAGCGGACGGCAGAACAGCGTGTAGGCGGCGCGTCCCGCGAGCCCGGGCGCCGGCCGGGCCAGCGCGTTGAGGGCCGCCCCGACCAGCGGGGCACCCCGGCTCACGACTCCGCTCCCGCGACCCGGCCCGGCGCCCCGGCGTCGTCCCCCGCGTCGTCCGCCTGGGCGCCGGCCGCCCGCAGCGCCCGCGCGGTCAGTTCCCCGGCCGCCCCCGTGTACGCGGCCGGGTCGAGCAGCGCCTGGAGGCCGTCGGCGGACCAGCGGGCGGCGACCTCGGGGACGGTGGCGAGGATCTCTGCCAGGGAGCGGCCGGTGGCGGCGCTCTCGGCGGCGGCGCGGCTCACGACCTGGGTGGCCGTCGCCTTGCCGAGGACCGGCGCCAGCACCGCCGCCAGGCGCTCGGAGACGATCAGACCACCGGTCAGCTCCAGATTGGCCCGCATCCGCCCGGGCGAGACCACCAGCCCGGCCACCAGCTCGCGCGCGGTGTACGCCGCCCCGCCCGTCAGCCGCAGACACTCGCGCAACGGCAGCCACTCGGCGTGCCAGGCACCGGCCGACCGCTCGTCCTCGGAGAGCATCGCCTGCGTCAGCACACTCGCGTACGCGGGCACCTGGAGGGCGGCGGAGCGGATCAGCGTGGCCAGCGCCGGGTTGCGCTTCTGCGGCATCGCCGAGGACACGCCCCGGCCGGCCGCCGCCGGCTCCGCCACCTCGGCGGTCTCGGTACGCGCCAGCGACTGGACATCGACGGCGATCTTGCCCAGCGCCCCGGTGACCAGGGCGAGTTCGCCGCCCAGCCGGGCGATCGGCGCCCGGTGGCTGTGCCACGGCAGCAGCGGGGCGCGCAGACCGGTCTCCGCGGCGAACCGCTCCGTGAGCCGGCGCGCGTAGGCGTCGGCCGGGGGCTCCCGCCGTACCTCGCGGTGCAGCCGCTCGTACTCGACGTATCCCGCGAGGGTGCCCGCCGCGCCGCCGAGCTGGACGACCAGGCCGTCGCGGCGCAGCAGGCGCAGCCGGTCCGCCGCCTCCGTCACGGCCGTCAGCCAGCCGGCGGCCTTCAGGCCGAACGTGGTCGGCACGGCGTGCAGCGCCAGCGTGCGCCCCGCCATCAGCGTCCCCGTGTGCGCACCGGCGAGCGCGCGCAGCGATCCGGCCACCCGGTCCAGGTCGGCCAGCAGGACGTCCAGGGTGCGGGCGGCCACCAGCATCGACCCGGTGTCCAGGATGTCCTGGCTGGTCGAGCCCCGGTGCACATAGTCCGCGGCGGCCGGGTCCTCGGCCGCCACCAGCGCGGTGAACGCCCGCACCACGGCCACGACCGGGTTGGCCGCGCCCCGGCCGAGCACGGCCAGCGCGCGCAGGTCCAGCCGGTCGGCGCGGGCCAGCGCGGTGATCGTCCGCGCCGCCTCGGCGGGCACGCTGCCGAGCTGCGCCTGGGCCCGGACGAGCGCCGCCTCCGCGTCGAGCATCGCCTGCAGCCACGCCAGGTCGGAGGTGGTCTCCTCGGCGGGGCTGCCGGCGCGCACCGGGCTGAGCAGCCCGGCGTCGAGGTGCACGGTGTTCACCTGGCCAGCTCCCCGATCATCTCGTCGTCCGGCCGCCGGTCCGCCGCGACCGCGAGGACGGCCCGCGCGATGGCGTCCGAGTCCTGGAGCGTCACCGAGTTCACCCCGGGACGGATGCCGGCCGCCGTCGCCCAGTGCACGGACTCCGTGGGCACACCGAAGGCGAACCGGCGCGGATGCGCCCGGCCCGCGGCGTCGATCACCCGGAACGGCGCCCCGGTGACGGCCAGGCCGCCCGTCTCGTACGGCGTGCCCGCGGGGTCGCCGACCTCGTGCGGGCGGCACTGCCCGGACGCGAGGAGCCCGCGCAGCAGCGGGTCGGCGGTCGTGCGCAGGTCGATCTCGGGCAGCCGTGCCTCGATGAGCGTGCTCGCCAGGACCCGGGAGCCGGGCACCGCGGGGGACTCGGCCGCGAACGCCCCGCGTGCCTCGTCCGCGTCGGCGCGGGCGTCGGGGCCCAGCACCGACAGCACTCCGGCCTCGATCAGCGCGATCGCCTCCTCGATCCGGGCGGCGGGCGGTCCGATCGACAAGAACGCGTTCAGCGGCGTGTACCAGCCGTCCAGATCCCGCCGGTGCGAGCGGCCGGTGAGACCGCCGTGGTCGACGACGAGCCGCAGCTCGTTGCGCAGGTCGCGCAGCACGTCCAGCGCCGCCTTCAGCGGGCCGTCCACGTTGCCGGCGCGGGCCGCCGCCAGGTCCGCGCGCAGCTCGGCGACCAGCCAGGCACGGAAGTCCGCCGGCGAGGCGAAGTCGTGTCCCGCGTACGGGCGGGCGATCCGGTCCCAGTCCCAGCGGTCGGCCGGGGCGATGCCGAACTCGTCGAGGAGGTCCTGCTCGCGCCGGCCGCCCGGCGGCGCCGCGAGGTAGGCCCCGCGCAGCCGGCGCGCGTCGCCCGCCCGGTCGGCGGCCGTGAGCAGCGCCGTGTAGTAGACGGTCTCGACCTCCTTGGCGACCAGCGGCCACACCGTCTCGCGGAAGTCGATCCCGGCCCGCCGCGACCGCAGTTCCTCGATCACCCCGGCGGTCAGCACGGCCGGCTCGTGCCGCCCGTGCGGGCCCTTCTGGTTCTCGCCGCGCGCGTGGAAGGGCAGGCCCCGGCGGGAGCCCGCGACCATCCGGGGCTCACGGCCGGACGGCAGGTAGGCCAGCCGGCCGTCCCGCCGCTCGAACCGCCCGCCCCGGCCGAGCGTCAGCAGGGCCATGTAGTCGAAGAAGTTGAGTCCCAGTCCGATCAGGGCCACCGTCTCGCCCGGACGCACCGCCGACAGGTCCACGTCCGCCGGGTTGGCGGGCGCGATGTAGCCGAGCCCGTGCGCCGCGGCGAAGTCGCCCAGGGCGCGCCGGCGACGGGAGGGCCGTACCGGCAGATGGCCCTGGGCGAGGACGACGGCGTCCAGGCCCGCCAGGCCGGTGCCGTCGTCCAGCCGCACCCGCTGCGTGCCGCCGGGCTCGTCGTCGAGGCCGACCGCGCGGGCGCGGTGCACGACGGTCGTCAGACCGCCCGGCGCGGTCCTCGTCACCCGCTGGAAGACCCACTCCAGATAGTGGCCGTAGAAGGCGCGGGTGGGATAGGCGTCGGGGCCGAGCGCGCGGGCCTCGGCGAGGACCCGCTCGTCGTGGCGCGGACCGTCCATCGGGCCGATCAGGGTGAGGAAGCGCGCCCACTCGTACAGGCTCGGCCCCGGGACGAGCGCCCCCTCGATCCGCACGCTGTCGTCGGTGAACATCGTGACCTGGGAGGCCACCGTGTTCATCAGCAGGTGCTCGGACTGCCCGGTGCGCCACACCTGTCCGGCGCCGGGCGGGTACGGGTCGACCACGTGCACGGTGATCGCGAGGCCGTCCGGGACGGAGGCGGCGTTCGCGCAGAGCCGTTCGAGGACCGAGAGGCCGCGGGGCCCGGCACCGATCAGGCAGACGTCGAGCCGTCGGCTGGTCATAGTCACTGTCTCCACTGGGTCGGAAATCGTCGTGGGCTGCCCGGCCGTCCGCCCGGGGCGGGACGGTGCCGCGGGTCCCGGCGGTGCCTCATGCCCCCGCGGCCACACCGCTCAGCCGCAGACCGTCGGGGGCCGGGCCCTGGATCAGGCCGCGCCCCGTCACCCCGCGGGCCAGGACCGCGGTGAGGTGGGCCCGGCCCGCGGTGCCGTGCGCCGGCGGGCCCTCGGCCAGCTCGCGCAGGGCGTCCAGGGTCGCGCCCAGCTCCCCGGCCAGCTCCGTCAGCACCTCCACGACGGCCGTCGCGTTCGAGCTGAGGATGTCGGTCCACAGATCGGCGTCCCCCGCGGCGATCCGGGTGGCGTCGCGCAGCCCCTGCCCGGCGAGCCGGAGGTGGGACGCGTCGCCGTCCAGCAGCCGGCCGGCCAGCAGCGTCGCCACCAGGTGCGGGGTGTGCGAGACGAGCGCCACCGCCCGGTCGTGCTGGGCGGGCTCCATCACCACCGGGCGCGCCCCGCACAGGTGGGCGAGCGCCGTCGCCCGGCCGACCGCCCGCTCGCCGGCGGTGCCGGCCGGCGTCAGCACCCAGGGCCGGCCGTGGAAGAGGTCGGGCAGCGCCGCGAGCGGCCCGGACTGCTCCCGGCCCGCCATCGGGTGCCCGCCCACGAACCGGGCCAGGTCGCAGCCCAGCTCCGCGGCCTCCCGCTGCGGCCGCACCTTGACGCTGGAGACATCGGTGAAGTCGTGGGCCAGCCCGCGTGCCTGGTGCTGGTGCAGGGACGCCGCGACATGCTGCGGCGGTACGGCGAGGACGGCCAGGTCCACCGGGGCGTTCGGCGCGCCCGCCACCCCCGCGCCGAGACGGGCCGCGGTGTGCGCGGCCTCGGGGTTCTCGTCGAGGAGGTGGACGCGGACGCCCCGGGCGCGCAGCGCGAGCGCGATCGACGTGCCGATCAGGCCCGTCCCGACCACCGCCGCACTGCGCATCAGCGGGTGCGCCACAGCACCGGCAGGAACTCGGGATCCGCGTAGTCCGGGGTGCCCTCGGCGGTCTGGCGCACCACGACGTCGTGGTTGTACGTCACCGGGGTGCCGTCGGAGCGGCGGAAGGCGCGGTAGCGGTTGCCGCCGTCCTGGAGGTGGAAGGAGACGGCGCGGCGGGGCCGGTCGCTGACGTTGGCGCCGCTGCCGTGGTAGGTGCGGCAGTGGTGGAAGCTGACGTGGCCCTTCGGGATCACCATCGGGACCTTGCGGACCTCGACGCCGTTGTAGGCGGCGTTCTCCTCCAGCATCTGGTCGAGTTCACCGCGGTCGCGCTCGGCGAAGTGCAGCGAGGTCGCGTCGTTGGCGGCGGTCTCCTTCCACAGGTGGCTGCCGTCCACCATGGTGATCGTGCCCATCTCCTCGTCGCAGTCGTGGAAGGGGATGAACGCGGTCAGCATCCGCTCGGAGGTGGAGGTGGCCCAGTAGTGCTTGTCGAAGTGCCAGGGCACGATGTTCGACCGCTCCTCGGCCACCGGCGGCTTGTAGATCAGGGTGGACTGGAACACCCTGATCTCCTCCGCCTCGGCGAGCCGCGCGGCCACCGCGCCGAGCAGCGGCTTGCGCAGGATGCGGCCTATGGTGTCGTCCTCGTAGTGGATGTAGTCGTTGTGCCGCTGCACCGAGCCCTGTCCGGGCTCCCAGTAGGCCAGCTTCGGCGGGCGCACCGGCAGCTCCCGGTCGCGGTGACCCGCGTAGAAGCGCTCGCTGGCCGACTCCAGGAGGTCGGTCTCCTCGTCGGTGAAGAGCTTCCTGGACAGGTACCAGCCGTGCTCGGCGTAGAAGTCGACGTCCGCGTCGGTGGGCAGGAGCGCGCGCTCCTCGTCGGTCAGCGTGAAGGGAGCGGTGTTCTGAGCAGTCACGGTCTTCCTCAAGTGCCTCGGTTGCCGTCAGGGAAGGGCGGGGCGGGAAGGCGACGGGCACCGCGGCGCCGTCGCCCCTCGTGCGGTGCCGGCCGCGGGGTCAGGCGAGCGCCTTCTCGCGGGCCACGGCCTCGTAGAGCGCCTTGATGTTGCCGCTGCCGAAGGTGCGGGCGCCGTGCCGGTCGATGACCTCCCAGAAGAAGGTCTTCCGCACGTGCATGGACTGGGTGAAGATCTGGAAGACCTGGCCCCAGTGGTCCTGGTCGACCAGGACGTTGGTGCGCCGCAGGTCCTCCACGCGCAGGTCGGGCTCGCCCAGGCGCTCGGCCAGCTCGTCGTAGTAGGTGGCGGGGGTGTCCAGGAAGCCGACGCCCCGGGACTCCAGAGCCGGTACCGCGGCGACGATGTCGTCGGTGAGCAGCGCGAGGTGCTGCACGCCGGCGCCGCCGTGGCGGGCCAGGAACGCGTCGATCTGCCCGGGCTGGCGGTCGGTCACCGGCTCGATGAGCGTGAAGGTGACCTTGCCGGACGGGCTCTGCACCACCTTGGAGTCCATGGCCTGCGTGCCGACCTCGATGAACTCCTCGAAGATCTGGCGGAACCCGAAGACCCGCTCGTAGAACGCGACCGTCGGCGCCAGCTCGCCCGCCGGCAGGCAGATCGCCGCGTGGTCGACGGTGTGCAGCAACCCGTCGTCGCCGTCGGGGTCGTCGGCGAAGACGTCCATCGTGCCGGGCAGGAAGTCGGCCCGGTCCCCGGTGCGCTGGGTGAAGCGGTGCGCGACATCGCCGAAGCCGAGCACGGAGGCCGTGACCACCTCGGTGCCGCACCGGCTGTGCACGACCGGCTCCTCCACCGCCGTCGCCCCCCGCTCGACGGCCGTCCGGAACGCCTTGGCGGCGTCGGACACCTCGAAGGCGATGGTGGCCACCCCGTCGCCGTGCCGGGCGACGTACCGCGCCGCCGGGTGGTCGGGGGTCAGCGCGGAGGTGAGCACCAGGTCGACGCCGCCCTGACTGAGCAGCAGGGACCGGCTGTCGGGCCGGCCCGTCTCCGGACCCGCCTGGCCGCGCACCCGGAACCCGAACGCGGTGCACAGGTAGAACGCGGCCTGCTGGGCGTCGCCGACGTAGAACTCGACGTGGTCCACGGCTCCGATGTTCACGAGCTCTCTCCCTCTCCGTGCCGCTGGGTGCGGGTGCCGGCCGTGCCGAACAGCAGGCTGACGTTGTGGCCGCCGAAGGCGAACGAGTTGGACAGCGCGGCCCGCAGCGGGGTGCGCCGGGCCTCGCCCCGCACGTGGTCGAGGTCGCAGGCCGGGTCCACCTCGTCCAGGTTGTGCGTGGGCGGCAGCGTGCCGCGCGAGATGGCCAGGGCGCAGATGACGGCCTCCACGGCGCCCGAGCCGCCGAGCAGGTGCCCGGTCATGGACTTGGTGCTGCTCACGGCCGGCGAGCGGTCCCCGAACACGGCTTGGACGGCCTTGGTCTCGGCGATGTCGCCCAGCTTGGTGGCGGTGCCGTGCGCGTTGATGTAACCGATGTCGTCGGGTGTCAGTCCGCCCGTGCGCAGCGCCCCGCGCATGGCCTGCGCCGCGCCCTCGCCGTCCGGGCGGGGCGCGGTGGGCTTGAAGGCGTCGGTGGTGGAGCCCCAGCCGAGCAGGTCGGCGTAGCCGGCGACGCCGCGGGCGTCGGCGTGCTCGACCCGCTCCACGACCAGCACGCCGGCGCCCTCCGCCAGGACGAACCCGTTGCGGCGCCGGTCGAAGGGGCGGCTGGCCGCCTCCGGGTCGTCGTCCCAGCCGCCGGCCAGGGCCCGGGCGTGGGCGAACGCCAGCGCGGAGGTCGGGTTGAGCGGCGCCTCGGCACCGCCGCAGACCACCACGTCGGCCTCGCCGTAGCGGATCAGCCGGGCGGCCTCCGCCACGGCGTGGGCACCGGCGGCGCACGCGGTGGCGACGGCCGAACTCCAGCCCCGGATGCCGTGCTTGATGGCGATCCGGGCGGCGGCCATGTTCGGCAGCATGCCGGGCAGCAGGTACGGGCTGACCGCGGTCGGGCCGCGCCGCACCCGCTCGTGGGCCTGCGCCTCGTACGTGGTCAGGCCGCCCGCGCCGCTGGAGAGGACCACGGCGACGCGCTCCGGGTCGACGTCCCGGCCCACCACGAGCCCCGCGTCGGCGAGGGCGTCGTCGGCGGCGGCCAGGGCCATCAGGGCGTAGCGGTCGACGAGCCGGCCCTCGCTGGGCGGCAGCACCTCCCGCGCCTCGATGTCCGGGGCGATGCCGGCGCTGCCCACGACACCGGCGAGCAGGTGCCCCTCGGGCGGCCTGCGCAGCCCGGACTTGCCGTGGCACAGGGCGTCGAAGGTGTCGGCGGCACCGCGGCCGAGGGGGGTGAAGGTGCCGAGCCCCGTGATCACGGCACCCGGGCCGGCGGCGGTCATACGGCCACCTTCTTCGCGGCCGACTCCTGGCCCAGCAGCTCGCCGTCCAGGAAGCGCCGGCGCAGCAGGAACTTGCGGACCTTGCCGGTCGCGCCGAGCGGGATGCGCTCGGGGCTGACCACGACCACGCGCTCGACGGTCCGGGCGACGTGCGGGTCCAGCGCGGCGAGCACCTGCGCCGTGCGGTCGGCCTCCTGGTCGGCCTCCGGGGCCAGCACCAGCAGCACCGAGGTGTCGACCCGGCCGTCCGTGGACACCGCGACGACCGTGCACTCCAGCACGTCGGCGCACTCCGCCAAGACCTGCTCCTCGCACAGCATGGTGTAGAGGCGGTGGCCCTCACCCAGGTCGACGGCGTCCACGAGACGGTCGACGTGGAAGTAGTAGCCCTCCTCGTCGCGGAAGACGAGGTCGCCGGTGAGGAAGTAGCCGTCCCGGCGGGTGCGGTAGGTGGTCACCGAGTCGTTCCAGTAGCCCAGCGACAGGGTCGGCGCCTTGACGGCGAGCTGGCCGACCTCGCCGGTGCCGAGCCGCTCGCCGTCGGCGTCGACGACCGCGACCTCGGAGAAGGCGTGCGGCTTGCCGATGCAGCGGCCGTACCGCCGGGTGTCGGGGGTGTGCGTGATGTGGAACTGGGAGTGGCCCATCTCCGAGGAGCCCAGGCCGTCCACGAAGAACGAGCCGGGGCGCCGCACCCGTCCCTGCGCGGTGACCGACTCGCGCGTGCCGGTCGCGATCAGCTTGCGGATGTGCGCCTCGTGCGCGCAGTCCCCGGTGTTCCACCAGGTACGCACGGAGCCGAGGTCGCGGGTGGCCAGGTCCTCACCCGCCAGCTCCGACCAGGTGGCGGCGAAGCCGAGCACGCTGGCCGGCTGCCAGGACTCGATGGCGTCGAGCACCAGGGAACCGGTCTGCCGGGAGAGCACGGCGAGCTGGGCGCGATTGGTCAGGGCGAGGTTCACCGCGATGACGGTGGCCGCGTGGGCGGAGGGCAGCGCGCCCAGCATCCGGTCCAGGCCCTGGCCCTTGGGCAGGGACAGGCGGTGCCGGATGGCCGCGAACAGGCTGTGGTGGGAGTGCGTGACCGCCTTGGGCAGGCCGGTCGTCCCGGAGGAGTGGGTGATGACGACGGGCTCGCCGCCGTGGTGCCGGTATGGCTTCGGGGCCGCGCCGGGGTCGCCCTTGCCCAGGTCGGCGGGGTCCGCGAGCAGCGCGGTGGTGCTGCCGGCCGAGGCCAGCGCGTCCCGGTGCGGGCCGTCGGCGATGACGCCGACGGCGCCCAGCCGCCGGATGTACTCGGCCGCCTGGTCGGCGGCGAGCCTGCTGTTGACGAGCGCGGGGATCGCGCCCAGGCGGGCGAGCGCCAGATAGTTGAGCACCTGGTCGGCGCCGTCGGTCACCCAGACGGCGACCGGGTCCCGGGGCTGCACGCCGAGGGCGTGCAGTGCGGCGGCCCGGGCGGCGACGCGTTCGCCGAGCCGGGCCAGGGTCAGGGCCTGCCAGGCCGGGTGGCCGTCCACCTCGGTGTCGAAGGTGAGGGTCGGTTGGTCGAGGCCGGTGCCCCGCTCGATCAGTGTCGTCAGCACGTTGCCCACGCCGAGCCGTTGATCGGCCGCGAGTTGGGCGCGCTCGTTCTTCGGGTTCATTCCCGGGGTCCCTTGCTTTCGGGCCATGTGTGTGTCGGTCTGCGCCTGCGGAGCGCGCCGCCTCGGACGCGCCGGGGACGGGCGGTGCCGCCGGCGGTGCGCCCGTGGACAGGCGCCGCCGCTTCGCTCTCCGGGCACCGCGTCGCGTCCTCGGTTCCGCACGTCCGGCTCGTGCCGCCCGCCCCGTCCCTCCCGGCCGCCGCCGGCGCGGGGGAGGGAGGGACGGCGCGGGTTCAGCTGGCCGCGGCAGCGGCGGCGGAGGCCCGGTCGACGATCTCCTTGACGAGCCCGGAGACGGTCAGGAGCGCGACGGTCTCCATCTCGTCCTCCTCGAACTTCACCCCGTAGGTGTCCTCGACCTGGATCGCGATCTCGGCGACCGAGAGGGACTCCAGGTCCAGCCCGGCCGGGCCGAGCGGGGTGTCGCCGGTGACCTCGGACACGTCGTAGTTCATGTTCTCCAGCGCCTCGATGACGAACTTCTCAACCTCAGCGGACATTTGATTGACTCCTGCTTCATGGACGGGCACCCGGGCTGGAACCCGGACACGGTGACGGTGCTGTGGTGCACCACGGACGGGGACGAGCGCCGCACGGCACGCACCCTGCTGCTGCGGAACGCGGCGCGGATGCTCGGCGTCCCGGAGTCCGAGGTATGGGTGGAGCACGAACCCGGCGGCCGCCCCTTTCTGGGCGGGGCCGGTGCGGGTGTGCGCGTGAGCGTGGCCCATACGCGCGGCGCGGTGGCGATCGCCCTGACGGGCAGGGCGTTCGTGGGTGTCGATGTGGAACGGGTACGGCGGCTGCGCGCCGGGCCGATGGCCCGGGCGTGGCTCCATCCCGATGAGGCGGCCTGGATCGGTGGACTGCCCGAGCGGGAACGCTCCGTGGCCTTCCTGTGGCTGTGGACGCAGAAGGAGGCCGTCGGCAAGGCACTCGGCCGGGGGCTGCGCGGCGGCGGGATGAGCCGTCGGATGCCGCTCCCGCGGCACTGGCCCCCCGGCCGGGACGCCCCGCCGGTGCCGAGCCCGGTGCCCGGCGCCGGTGCCCTGGCGTCCACGGCCGTCCTGGCGGACGGCGGAGGTCATGTCCTCGGCGTCGCGCTGCCCGGCGCCGCCGGGGAGGGGTCAGGCGAGGGCGGTGTCCACGTCGAGGTGCGCCGGATCGCCTCCGGCGCCCGCGCCTGACACGCCCGCCGCGGCCGCGGCGCGCGCGGCGCTGCGGAGGATCTCCGCGTTGCGGACCGGCTTGCCGGTGACCGTGCGCGGGATCTGTGGCAGGGAGTGCAGCGTGCGGGGCCGCTTGTACGGTGCGAGGCGCGCCGCGAGCGAGCCGGCGAGGCCGTCGAAGACCTCCCGCTCCCGCACGGTCACGAAGGCCTCGATGCCGGTGCCCCGCACGACCACGGCGTCCACGACGCCCGGCAGGGTGGTCAGGGCCTCCTCGACCTCGGCGAGGTCGACCTTCAGTCCGCCGATGGAGACCTGGGAGTCCAGCCGGCCGTGCACCGTGAGCAGGCCGGTGTCCTCGTCGAGGCTGCCCGCGTCCTTGGTGTGCAGCCAGCCGTCGACGAAGCGGGACGGGTCCGCCGGCCCCACGTACGGGGTGTCCGGCAGGCCCAGGAGGATCTGCCCGTCCTCGACGCGGACGTCCATGCCGGGTGCGGGCACCAGGCCCGGCCGGTGGGCGCCGGTGAGGTCGGTGGCGATGACGCCGGCTTCGGTCATGCCGTACATGGCGCCCAGCCCGGCCCGGTAGTTGCGGGTGAAGCGTTCCCAGACGTCCGTCCGCACCAGTTCCCCGCCGACGATCATCCGGCGTAGCTGGGGGAGGTGTGGCGGGGTCTGGGCCGCGGTGAGCAGTGCGGCCTGCGAGGGCACACCGAGGAGGGTGGTCGGCGCGTCCCCCGCGGCGACGGCCTTGAGGATGCCGTCGAGCGTCTGGGTGCCGGGCAGGACGATCTCCGCGCCGGCGGCGAGGCCGTGCAGCAGCCCGCCGACGAGTCCGAGGACGTGGATGATCGAGGCCAGGACGACGATGCGGTCGCCTCGGCCGGGGTAGCCGTCCAGCCGTGCGTACCGGTCGAGTTCCGCCGTGAGGCTGCCGACCGTACGGCCGATGACCTTCGACGGTCCGGTCGAGCCGGAGCTGAGCTGGAGCAGGGCGTGCGGCGAGGCGGCCGGACGGCCGCCGTGCAGCGGGGTGATGCGGGTGCTGACGTCGAAGTGTCCGCGCAGCCGGCCGGTGACGTCCTCGACCGGTTCGACGACCAGTTGCGGCGTGAGCCGCGCGATCGCCTTGCCCACCTCGTAGGGCGTCAGCCGGTGGTCGACGAGAGCGACCTGGGCCCCCGTGCGCCAGCCGGCGAGCATGGCGACGATACAGGCGAGGGAGGGCGGCATCCGCACGGCGAGCGTGCCCCCGGCCAGCAGACCGGCGGTCTGGAGGCGTTCCTGCTCGTCCGCGACGAGCCGGCGCAGTTCCGCCCGGCTCACCGGTCCCGCCAGGTGAAGGGCGGTCTCCCGGTCGTCTCCCTTGAGTAAGAGATCGTCGATCCAGGCGCCTTCACTGTAAACGGCCCCTATCGGCACCGCTTCCCCCACTGAAATCCCCACCAATCAAAGCTGTGGAACGGTCCGGCCGCCCGTCGTGTCTCCCCCGGCGGCCGCAGATTCATCGTTGCTCACTACTTACCAGTAATCAAGCGTACTTTTATGTTTTTACAGGACACTTGAAAGATGTACTGAGAAGCCTTTTCGGCAGGTCGGAGCACAGGCCGAAGCCCCCTTCATCCAAGCCGAAACAGATGAATGGGAGGCGACCCGGAGGGGCGGATCAATTCACCGCCGAGTAACTCCCGAGGGTCCGAAATCCTGGACGCGAGGAGTTCCCATCAATGCCATGACCTCGTCGAACTCCGCCACCAGCGTATGCAGAACGGCGGCGGCACCGGCTCTTCCGGAATGCGCGAGTCCCCATAGGACGGGCCGCCCGATAAAAACGGAATCCGCGCCGAGGCAGAGTGCCTTGGCGATATCGGCGCCATGCCGGACCGCGCCGTCGAGGATCACCGGACAGCGTCCGGAGACGACCTCGGCGATCTCGGGAAGCGCTTCCGCGGCGGGCTGGGCGAAATCCAGCTGACGGCCTCCGTGATTCGACACCACGAGGGCGTCCACCCCGTACTTCAGGGCGAGAGCGGCGTCCTCCCCGGTGAGCACGCCCTTCAGTACGAGGGGCAGCGCGGTGCGTTCGCGCAGCCAGGCCAGGTCCTCCCAGGTGAGGGAGGCGTCGAACTGCTCCCGGGAATGCCGCGCGATGGCGGACGCGCCGGCCTCGCCGGCATGGGAGGCGGACATCACGGAGGGGTCGATGTTGACGGCGCGGATGCCGTCCGGGACCGCGAAGCCGTTGCGGGCGTCGCGCGGACGGTGGGCGACGCGCGGCGCGTCGACGGTCAGGACGAGCGCGCGGTAGCCCGCGTCCTCCGCCCGCCGGACGAGTTCCAGCATCGGCGCGCGCCGCTTGAGCCAGTAGAGCTGGAGCCACAGCGGACCCGTGGCCGCCGCGGCGATGTCCTCCAGGGTGCGGCTCGCGAACATGCTGACCGTGAAGAGCGTGCCGGTCTCGCCGGCGGCCCGCGCCGTCGCCACCTCGCCCTCGGGGTCGGCGAGGCGGTGGTACGCCATGGGGGCGATGCCGAGCGGTGCCGCCAGGGGCGCACCCAGCAGGGAGGTGGCGGGATCGCAGGCCGAGACATCGACGAGACAGCGCGGCCGCAGCCGGATCCGGTCGAGGGCCTCGCGGCCGGCCGACAGCATCGACTCGGTGCCGCTCCCGCCCGCCAGGAAGTCCCAGACCGGCCCGGACAGGCGCTGCCTGGCCGCGGCCTCGTACTCGTGCAGCGCCATCGTCACTGCCACCCCAGGTGTTCATGGCGCACTCGGGCGCGTTCGACCGTGCTGTGAAGTAACCGCACGGCCGTACACTAACCGAACTCTCCCCACATGTCCGCACGGTCGTCCACATAATGAGGGCAAGCACGTGATCGCAGAGCGGACGTCCCCCTGGTGGGAGACGCGAGGAGGTGCTCCTTGGCAAGGACAGCAACGGACGGACGGATCGAGCGCGGCAACCAGACGCGGCGTCTGATCCTCCAGCGAGCCGTCGGTATCGCATCGGTCGAGGGACTGGAAGGCCTGTCCCTCGGGCGCCTCGCGGGCGAACTGGACCTCAGCAAGAGCGGGGTCTTCGCCCTGTTCGGATCGAAGGAGGAGTTACAGCTCGCCACCGTGCGGGCCGCCATCAAGGTCTTCATCGAGCACGTCGTGCAGCCGGCCCGGGCCCTGCCCGCCGGCCTCGGCCGGCTGCGGTGCCTGTGCGGCAACTGGCTCGCCTACTCCGCGCAGCGCGTCTTCCCGGGCGGGTGCTTCTTCTACTCCGTCTCGGCGGAGTACGACGCCCGGCAGGGCAAGGTGCACGACGCCGTGGCGAGCGCGCACGGCAACTGGTTCACCCTCGTCGAGCAGATGATCGACGAGGCCAAGGCGGTGGGGGAGATCCGCTGGGACGCCGACACCGCCCAGCTCGCCTTCGAGATCGTGGCCCTGATGGAGATGGCGAACGCCGAATCCGTACTGCACTCCAACTTCACCTGTTACAGCAGGGCGGCCGTCGGCATCGACGGCCGGCTGCGCGGCGTGGCGACGGACCCGTCGCTGCTGCCCGACACCCTGTGAACCGCCCGCGAGCGCGTGGCCCGCGGGCCCTGGACCGGAGGCACCATGCCCTTTGACCCGCAGTTGCAGACCCTCTACGACCGGCGCGCGTCGGAGGGAGTCCGCCCGTTGTACACGATGACGCTCCAGGAGGCGCGGGCGGCCGACCTCGCGGCCATCCGGGCGCAGGCCGGCACGCCCGAGCCGGTGGACCGGGTCGACGACCTCACCGTCGCCGGTCCCGACGGGCCCGTGCCGGTCCGCGTCTACCGGCCGGCCGGCGAGGGACCGCTGCCGGTGCTCGTCTACTTCTTCGGCGGCGGCTGGACGCTGGGCTCGCTGGACACCAGCGACGCGCTCTGCCGGCGCCTGGCCAACTCCGTCGGCTGTCTCACCGTCGCGGTCGGCTACCGGCTGGCTCCCGAGCACAAGTTCCCCGCCGCCCCGCGGGACTGCTTCGCCGGGGTGCGGTGGGCCGCCGAGAACGCCGGCCGGTTCGGCGGCGACGCCGGCCGGCTGGCAGTCGGCGGCGACAGCGCCGGCGGCAACCTCGCCGCGGCCGTCACGCTCATGGCCCGGGAGGCGGGCGGCCCGGACATCCTGACCCAGCTCCTCGTCTACCCGAACACCGACTACCTGGCGGACACCCCGTCCCGCCGGGAGAACACCGACCCGCTGCTCTTCAACGACAAGTCGGTGCGCTGGTACTGGGACAACTACCTGGCCGCTCCCGAGGACGGCACGCATCCCCTGGCCTCCCCGCTGCGCGCCCCCGACCACACGGGCCTGCCGCCGGCCCTGGTGATCACCGCCGAGTACGACCCGCTGCGCGACGAGGGTGAACGCTACGCCCAGCGGCTGCGGGAGAGCGGCGTGAGCGCCGAGACGACCCGCTACCCGGGCATGGCCCACGGGTTCTTCACGATGTCCGGCACGCTCGACACGGCCCGCCGGGCCGTGGAACAGGCCGCCGGCCATCTGCGCACCGCCTTCGCCGACGCCGCCGGCAGGGGCTGACCATGACGGACACCACGGCCGCCCCGGTCCTCGACCTCCAGGACCTGCACGCCTCGCTCACCGATCCGGTGCTGGACGCGATGAACTTCCTCAACGAGGTCGTCGGCCGCTTCCCCGAAGCCCTCTCCTTCGCCCCCGGCCGGCCCGCCGAGGGCACCTTCGAGACCGAGGACCTCGCCCGCCACCTGCGGTCCTACACCGACCACCTGGAACAGACACGCGGCTGGTCGAAGGAGCGGGTGCGCACCCACCTCTTCCAGTACGGGCGCACCAACGGCATCATCCACGAACTGATCGCCCGCACCCTGGCCAACGACGAGGGGATCCACGTCCCGCCGGAGTCGGTCGTCGTCACGACCGGCTGCCAGGAGGCGATGCTGCTCACCCTGCGGGCGCTGTTCGCCCGGCCCGGGGACACGCTCCTGGTCAGCTCGCCCTGCTACGTCGGCATCACCGGCGCCGCCCGTCTGCTCGACATCGCGACCCACCCGGTCCCGGAGGGCGCCGACGGCCCCGACCCCGACGCCTTCCTGGCCGCCGCCCGGCGGGTACGGGAGGCGGGCGGACGGCCCCGCGCCCTGTACGTGGTGCCGGACTTCGCCAACCCGTCGGGCACGAGCATGACCGTGGCCGCGCGGGAACGGCTGCTCGAGGTCGCGGCGGAGGCGGACCTGCTGATCCTGGAGGACGACCCCTACGGCTTCTTCGTCCGTACCGGCGCCGCCCGCCCCACGCTGAAGTCCATGGACCGCGGACGCAGGGTGCTCCACCTCGGGTCCTTCGCCAAGACCGCGCTGCCCGGCGCCCGCGTCGGCTACGTCGTCGCCGACCAGGAGGTCGCCGGTCCCGACGGCCGGCGCTCGCTGCTGGCCGAGGAGCTGTCCAAGATCAAGAGCATGACGACGGTCAACACCTCGGCCGTCGGCCAGGCCGTCATCGGCGGACTGCTGGTGGAGTGCGACTGCCGGCTGCGTGAGGCCAACGCCGGGATGATCGCCCACTACCGCACCAGCCTGGCCACCCTGCTGGGCGAGCTGGAGCGGCACTTCCCCGAGGAGCGCCGCCGTGCGCTGGGCGTGCGCTGGAACGAGCCGACGGGCGGCTTCTTCCTCGTCCTCGACGTCCCGTTCGTGGCCGACAGCGCGGCACTGGAACGCTCCGCCCGCGCCTTCGGCGTGCTGTGGACGCCGATGAGCGACTTCTACCCGGACGGCGGGGGAGAGCACCGGCTCCGGCTTTCGTGCAGCTCCCTGGCGCCGGAACAGATCGTGGAGGGCGTCCGCAGGCTGGCCCTGTTCATCGAGTCGGCGGCCCGCGAGGCGGCCGGCCGGGCCTGATCCGGCGCCGGACGACCAGGGGCCCGTCGGACACGCCGGCGGGCCCCGTTCGTCGCGGCCTCTTAAAACTAAACGCACGGTCGTGCTAATGTCTCGGCCGGACCACCTCTCGCGAAAGGGCCCGCATGGATATCCGGAAGCTGGACCGGACCGCTGTGCTGGAGACGGTACGGCTCGTGCAGCAGGCCGCTCCGCACGACTGGGACCTGCCGACGCCCTGCGCCGGCTGGACGCTCCGGCAGCTCGTGTCGCACATGGCGGGCCAGCACCACGGCTTCGCCGCGGCGGCCTCGGGCGGCGGCGCGGACCTCGCCGTATGGGCGCCGACCGCGCTCGGCGACGACCCCTCCACGACGTACCGGGACGCCGCCTGGACGGTCATCGACGGCTTCTCCCGTCCCGACGTGTTCGCCCGGGAGTTCATCCTCCCCGAGATCAGCACCAGCCGGCCCTTCCCGGCCTCGATCGCCATCGGCTTCCACTTCCTGGACTACGTCGTCCACGGCTGGGACGTGGCGCGCACCCTCGGCCTCCCGCTGCACCTGGACGAGGAGGTCGTGGAGGCCGCCCTCGGCTACGCCCTGCGGGTGCCGGACGACGAGCGCAGGCTCGGGCCCGCCCCGCTGTTCCGCCCCGCCCTGCCCACGGCGCCCGGCGCCCGCACCCTCGACCTCGTCCTGACCGCGCTGGGCAGGTCCCCCGACTGGTCGGCGGCGGCGGCCCTCTGAACACGCCGGCCGGCACCCGCCCACCGTCCGACACGCCCCAGGGAGACACCTTGCTCACCGACCTCAGACAGCATGTCGCACAGCGCCTCGGCCTGACGGTGGAGGAGGTGTTCGCCGGACAGCCGCTGTCGGCGGTCCTCGTCGCCTCACCGAGCGCGATCAACTCCATCGACCTGCTCGACGCGTTCGCGGGGGCCCTGGCCGACACCGGCTTCGACGAGGACGTCGAACTGCCGACGATGACCCTCGACCACACCGCGGACGACGTCGTCCAGGCCCTCGGCAGGCAGCTCGCGTCCGCCTCCGGCTGAACCGACACCCCTGCCGAACGGAAGGCGGACACATGCTGATCATGACCGACATCGTCAAGGAACTCCGCTCCGGCGCCACCATCACCGAGGTGCTGCGCGCCCAGCAGAGCTACCACGAACAGCGCCGCTGGTCGTCCGACCAGCTCTTCGACGGCCGCCGCCTCACCCGGCCGGGCGAACGGGACAAGGCCGCCCTCTGGCACGCCGCCCGCGCCGAGCTGACCACCCAGCCGGCCGGCATCCGCCTGGCCGTGGACGGCATCAAACTGGCCCGTGAACTGAGCGAGTCCAACCCGCTGGGCAGCAAGGTCCTGCACATCGCCGCCGCCTGGTCGGCCCGGTACTGGCTGGAGGAGGAGGCCCACCACGAGGTCTCCTTCGGGCGCCTGATGGAGATGGCCGGCATCGACCCGATCGACGAGACCGAGGTCGTCGAGCACCGGGGCGTCTTCCCCACCGACAACTACGCCCGGGTCTGCGTCCTCCAGGCCTGTGTGGAGATCGAAGCCTGCGTGTCGTACCAGCACGCGGCCCGCACCAGCCAGGACGAGCTGGTGCACGACGTCTTCCACACGATCATGAAGGACGAGGTGCAGCACCGGCAGTACTTCGCCTCCTTCGCCAAGGCCCTGGTGGAGTCGGGGGTCTACCCCGTCAAGGACGTGCTGTCGATGGCGTACACGTGGATCCGCCCCGACGGCGGCGAGACCTTCGGCTCGGCCCGCGCGGCCCAGACCGAGCGGCAGGGCTTCGTCAACTGGTGGGAGCGCATCCGCACCGACGACGACGCGTTCGCCCTGGCCGACGACGCGCTGCACGAGGGCTCGGTGCACGCGCGCAAGCTGGGCAGCGTCTTCGCCCTGGTCCGGGAGATCACCGGCATCGAGACCCGATCCTACGAGGACCTGAAGCGTGCCTACTTCGCCAGTCTCCGCACGAACGATGTCGACCGGATTCGATCTGCAGTCCGTCGCGGAACTCGCCCGCAGACCGCACTTGCGGGATAGCGCGGCGGTGTTCACCCCGGGGGAGCGGTCGCACTGCCGCTCCCGCCCCGACCCGGACGCGTCCCTGGCCGGCCTGCTGTCGGCCAAGGAAGCCTTCATCAAGGCGCTCAGCTCGCTGGGAGGGGCACCGCCGTGCACCTTCCCCGAGATCGAGGTCGGCCACGAGCCCGCCGGACAGCCCCGGCTGCGGCTGCACGGGGACATCGGCCGCTGGTGCCGGGAGGGCAACGTCCTCGCCGAGGTGTCGATCAGCCATACCGGGGGCCTGGCCGGCGCGGTCGTCGTCCTGCTGGCCGGGCCGACACGGACCGGAGGGCACCTCGCATGACGGACAGCACCCCGCCGGTCCTGGAACACACCTGCGAAGTCGCCCTGCGCGCCAACGACTTCGACTGGGCCGGCCACCTCAACAACAGCGTGTACGTCCAGCTCCTGGAGACCGGCCGCTGGGAGTGGGGCCTCGCGTACGGCGCCGACGCGCGCGAGGGCTCCGTGGTCGCCATGGTGCTCCAGCTCCGGCTGGACTACCTCAAGGCGGTCGACTGGGACCCGGTCGGCCGTCTCGTCGTCCGCACCTCCCTCGCCGAACGGTCGGCGTACAGCTTCACGCTGGCGCAGGACGTCGAACGGCCCGACGGCACGGTGATGGCCCGGGGCCGGGTCCGCCTGGCCCTGGTCGACCGGCACACCAAACGCGTCCACCGGGCCGACCTGGACGCGATGCTCGCCCGGGACGGGAGCCCGGCATGACGACTCCCGGACCCGGCACACCCGGCACCGCGCACCCCGAAGCCGCCATGGCCCCGGGGCCCGGCACCCCGCGGGGCGTGGCCGTCGCCGCGGCGACCCTGCCCGAGGCCCTCGCCGCCCAGGCCGGCCGCGCCGCCGCGACCGTGACCTTCGGCACCTCCGCCCGGCGGGAGACCCTGACCTACCCCGAGTTCGCCCGGCAGACCGCCGCGGCGGCCGCCGGCTTCGCCCACCAGGGCGTGCGCCCCGGGGACCGGGTCCTGCTCCGCGCCGGCAGCTCCCGCGAGAGCCTGCTGGGCCTGCTGGCCCTGCTCCACCTGGGCGCGGTCCCCGTCTCCGTGAAGCCGCGCGTGCCCGGCGCGGTCCTCGGGCAGTACCTCGCCACCGTCGCCCGCCAGCAGCACGCGCGCCACGCGTTCCGGCTCACCGTGCCCGGCCTGACCGCCCTGTGGCTGGACCCGCGCCCGGACCGGGCGGCCGGCCCCGCAGCGAGGGACCCGCAGGAGCCGGCGTTCGTCCAGTACACGAGCGGTTCCACCGGCATGCCGCGTCCCATCCCGCTCACCCACCGCGCGGTCCTCGGCAACATCGCGGCCATCCGGGACGTCTCCGGGATGCGGCCGGGCCACACCGGGCTGATGGCGCTGCCGCTCCACCACGACATGGGTCTGATCGGCACGCTGACCGCGCTCGTCCAGGGCGCCGACGTGGTCCTGGAGGAGCCCGGCACCTTCCTGCGCCGGCCCCTGGCGGCTCTGCGCCTGGTCCGGGACGCCGAGCGTGTCCACAGTGCCTTCCCCGACTTCATGCTGCGCTACCTGGCGGCGCGGATCACGGAGGCGGCGGAGCGGGAGCAGCCCGATCCCGCGCTCTTCAGGGCGTGGGGCACCGTCTTCTGCGGGGCGGAGCCCATCCGCAGGGCCTCGGTCGGCACCTTCCTCGACGCCACCGCCCGCTGGGGCTTCGACCCGACCGCGCTGGTCTTCTGCTACGGCCTCGCCGAAGCCGTCCTGATGGCCACCTCGCACCGGCTGACGGACCCCGCCACCGCGTTCCGCACCCGGGGGTCCGTCGCCACCGCGTGCCTCGGCACCCCGGTCCCCGGCCTCGGCCTGCGCGTCGTGAACGAGTCGGGCGACAGGTGCCCCGAGACGGAGACGGGCCGGGTCCAACTGCGGGGCGCCACACTGTTCGACGGGTACGACGGCGCCACCGACCACCGCACCACCTGGTTCGACACCGGCGACCTCGGCTACCTCGACGCGGGCCGGCTCTATCTGAACGGGCGCCGCGCCGACCGCGTCTTAGTCAACGGCACGAACGTCTTCGCCGCCGACGTGGAACAGGCGGCGGCGACGGAACCGGGCGTCGCGGAGTGCGTCGCGCTCCCGTACGGCGCCTCGTTCGCCGTCGTGGTCGTGGCCGAACGGGGGCGGCGCGTCGACACCGGCGCCGTCGCGGCCCGGATCACCGCGGACTTCGCCGTGGCCCCCGAGGCCGTGCTCGACGTCCCGCACACCGCCGTCATCCGCACGGCGAGCGGCAAGCCGGCCCGCACGCGGATGACGGCCCGGCTGCGGGAGAGCGGCCTGCTGCCGCCCGCGCCGCTGCCCGCCGGACCCTGAGCCGCCCGGAGGTGACGCCGGCCTTCCGCGCGCCGCGTCACCCGGGCCGGTCCTCTCCGGTCTCCGGCCGGCCGAGCGCGAGCCGCCAGTCGTTGGAGCGCATGATGTGGCCCGGCGGATACTCGAACGCGCACTCTCCAGCCAGCTCGAAGCCCGCCTTCCGGCACACGGCGTTGGACGCGCCGTGGTGCACGGAGGGGAACGCGTGCAGCCACGCGTGGGAACTCTCCCGACGGGCCCGCCGCGCACACAGACGCACCGCCTCGACCGCGAAGCCCCGGCCCTGGTGCTCGGGAAGGATGCCGTAGCCCGTCTCCAGGACGTGCTCCCCGCCCCGTTCCCGCGTCCAGTACCCCACCGATCCCACGACCTGTTCCGCCAGCAGGACCAGGAACATCCGGCCGTCGGTGAGGTCGAGGTAGCGCTCGTGACGGCGCCGGAGCTGTTCGGCGGTCTCCGGACCCCCGAGGTGTTCGGTCGCCTCGGCGGAGTTCTGCCGGCGGAGCAGGTCGATGCCCTGATCGGACCATGGTGCGAGGCGCAGAGACGTCATGCGGCCAAGCTAGCGCGCGGGTCTGACAACGAGGCCGCCGCGACGTCCTCCGCCGGCGCACCCCCGCGGACTCGCGGGGGTGCGGGCCGCTCACGGCCGTTCCCGGGACCGGCGCCGGCCGGCCGGCAGGGGCACCGGGTCCGGGCCCGGCACGACGGTGCTGGACACGCTCCCGATCCCCTCCACCGTGAGGGTGACGGTGTCGCCGGGCTTCAGCGGCGGCGGGACCTGCTTGCCGGAGCGGCCCCACAGTTCGGCGAGGCAGCCGCCGTTGCCGCAGGTCCCGGAACCCAGGACGTCTCCGGGCACCACCCGCGTGCCGCGCGAGGCGTACGCGGTCATCTCCTCGAACGTCCAGCTCATGTGGGACAGCAGATCCCGGCCGACGACCTCGCCGTTGACCTCCGCGGTGAGCGCCAGCCGCAGGAAGCCCTCCGCGTCCCGGAACGGCTCCAGCTCGTCGGCGGTGACCAGGTGCGGGCCGAGCGTGGTGGCGGTGTCCTTGCCCTTGCAGGGGCCGAGACCGACCTTCATCTCGGCGGACTGGAGGTCTCTGGCCGACCAGTCGTTGAAGACGGTGTAGCCGACGATGTGGTCGCGGGCCTGCTCCGGAGTGAGGTCGCGGCCCTCGCGGCCGATGACGGCGGCGACCTCCAGCTCGAAGTCCAGCACCGCGGAACCGGGCGGCACCGGGATGTCGTCGTGGGGGCCGTAGACGGCGTGCGGGTTGGTGAAGTAGAAGGTCGGGGCGGCGTACCACTGCTCCGGTACGCCACCGGTGCCCTCCACCGACCGCCGCACGCCCTCGACATGCTCCTCGAAGGTGACGAAGTCCCGGACGGAGGCGGGCTGGAGCGGCGGCAGCAGCCGGACCTGCGACACGTGCGGGCCGGGCGGCGCGTCCAGCGCCGCCGCGCCCGCGGCGAGCAGGCCGGGCAGACCGCCGGACTCCCGCAGCAGGCCGGTGAGCGAGGTGACTGCGGGCAGCGGGTAGAGGGTGCCGTCGTCCTCCACGACGGCCACGCGAGGCCGGTGTCGGTGCGCGTAGGCGGCGAAACGCATGGTGCGGCTCCGGGCAGGCTGGGCCCGAGGGCGCGGCGGGACTGAGTCAGGGCAGGTGACAGGGCCGGCCGCGCCCCCGGGAGCGGGGGATGGGATCAGACCGGCGGGGCGACGAAGCAGCCGCGGTCGGGGTCGTTGAAGGACTCCTTCGCCACGATCTCGCTCATGGGGTTGGCCGTGCCCCACTGGTCGGTGACCTCCGGCCGGGAGAAGTCGTAGACGTGCGGGTGCCAGGTGTCCTCGTCCAGGCACTCCAGCTCGGTGGTGTACTCGACGGTGTTGCCGTGCGGGTCGAGGAAGTAGGTGAAGGTGTTGTCGCCGGCCAGGTGCCGGCCCGGTCCCCAGATCTTCGTGTGGCCGGCGCGCAGCACCCGGCCGGAGCCGCGCATGTACTCGTCGATGCCGCGCATCTCGAAGGAGACGTGGTGCAGGGAGGTGTGCGGGCCCTTGGCCAGTGCCATGGAGTGGTGCTGGCTGCTGATCCGCATGAAGTGCATGACCTCGCCCATGCGCGGGGAGCTGAGCGTGTCGGAGAGGGCGAAGCCGAGGTGCCGCTCGTACCACTCGCGGGTGCGGTTCAGGTCGGGGGAGTTGAGCACGACGTGGGAGAGCTTGACCGGGATGGCCTCCTTCTCCTCGATCTTGCGGTGCTTGCGGACCTCGACGTCGGCCAAGACCTCGATGGTGCGGCCGTCCACGTCGAAGAAGCGGAAGCCGTAGCCGCCGCCGGGCGTGTCCACCTTGCCCGGCTGGGTGATCAGCTGGACCCCGCCGGCCAGCAGTCGCGCGGCGAGCGTGTCCACGTCCGCGCGGGAGGCCGCGCCGTACGACACGAGGTCCAGGCGCTTCTCCTCGGCCTTGCGGAGCCGGACGACGTACTGCTCGGGGGAGCCCTCGGCGGCGAGGAAGGAGATCCCGGAGTCCTCGGCGACCTTGGTCAGGCCCCAGACACCGGCGTAGAAGTCGAGCTGCTTGTCGTAGTCGGGCACGGCGAGGTCGACGTGCCGCAGATGGGTGAGCAGGCGTGCGCTCATGGTGTCACTCCAGGGAGAGCAGGGCGGCGGCGTTGCCGCCCCTGACGGCGTGGAAGTCGGAGTCGGACAGGCGCGCGGCGCGCAGGGCGCCGACCGGGTCCTCGGTGCCCATGTCGAAGGGGAAGTCGGAGCCGAGCAGCACCCGGTCGGCGCCGGCGACCCGGACCAGTTCCCGCAGCACCTGCGGGTCGTGGACGAGGGAGTCGAAGTACAGGCGCCTCAGGTAGCTGCTGGGCGGGTGCGCGCAGGAGGCGCCCGCGTCGGAGCGGGCCGACCAGGCGTGGTCGGAACGGCCGATGTGCGTGGGCAGGTAACCGCCGCCGTGCGCCGCGATCACCTTCAGCCCCGGGTGGCGGTCCAGCACCCCGGAGAAGATCAGGTGGGAGAGCGCGACGGCGTTCTCCGTGGGCTGTCCGACCGTGTTGGACAGGTACCACCGGTCCAGCCGCTCGTCCAGGGTGCACCCGAAGGGATGCAGGAAGAGCAGCGCGCCGCTCTCCTCGGCCCGCGCCCACAACGGCTCGTACGCCGGGTCGGACAGCTCCCGGCCGGGGGCGTGGCTGGAGATCTCCACGCCGGCCAGGCCCTGCGCCAGCGCGTGGTCGAGGGCGCGCACCGCCTGCTGCGGGTGCTGGAGCGGTACGAGTCCGAGACCCCGCAACCGGTCCGGCGCGGCCGAACAGTGCGCCGCCGTCGCCTCGTTGGCCAGCCGGTACACCTTCTCCGCCGTGTGCTCGTCGGCCCAGTAGTGGTAGTGCGAGGGGGAGGGGCTGACCACTTGGACGTCCACGCCCTGGGCGTCCATCGCCGCCAGGCGCACGCGCACGTCGGTGAGGCGCGGGAGGCGCTCACGCACCATCGGGCCGCTGACGGCGAGGGCCGCCGGACCGTTGCGCCGGGCATCCAGCGCCTTCGCCTCCTCAAGTCCCGGCAGACCGGCCACCAGGGCCTCGACCCCGGGCAGCAGGACGTGGGCGTGCACGTCCACGGTGGGCGTGTCCACGGCGGTCACGGCAACTCCCTGAGCATGGTCATCGTGCGGCCCATCAGGCCCGGCACGTCGGCGTCGCGCACCCCTTCGAGCTGCCACCGGCCGATCTGTACGGAAGCCTCCACGACCGGGCGGACCCGGGTGATCCGCCGGTCGTGGTACGCCTGCAACAGTGCGTCGTCCCACGCGTCGGACCCGGTCAGCATCTGCGCCAGCACCCACGCGTCCTCCAGGGACAGCGCCGCGCCCTGCGCGAGGGTGGGCGGGCAGCAGTGCGCGGCGTCACCGATCAGCACCACCCGGCCGCGGTGCCAGGACCCCTCCACCAACAGCCGGTCGAACCAGGTGTAGTTGACCTGCGCCGGGTCGGTGATGTGCGCGGTGATCTCGGGCCAGAAACCGCCGTAGTGCCGGGTCAGGCGGCGCATCTCGTCCGCGTACGACTCGGGCGGTATCCCGGCCCGGTCACGGTTGGCCTCGACGACGTAGGCGTACAGGGTGGTCTCGCTGGTGGGGCAGTATCCGGCGATGTAGGCCGGCCCGCCGTAGGCGAGGTCGGTGCGGGTCACGCCGGCGGGGCGCGGGGCGGCGACGCGCCAGATGGCCATGCCGGTCGGTTCGGGCTTGTCCGTGATGCCGATCGCGGCGCGGGTCGCGGAGCCGAGGCCGTCGGCGGCGATCACCAGGTCGTAGTGGCCCTCGGCGCCGTCGCTGAAGCGTACGGAGACACCGTCCGCGTCCTGGTCCAGGATCTCGGCGGTGGTGCCCAGCCGGACCGACGCGCCGCTGGCCCGCACCGCCTCGATGAGGATCTGCTGGAGTCGCGGGCGCCGCATGCCGACGGTGGCGGGCAGATCGTCGCCGCCGGTGCGCAGGTCCCGGGCGACGTGCAGGACGGTGCCGTCGGGGGCGGTGATGCCGACCGAGCCGAAACCGAAGCCGGCCTCCTGGACCCGGTCCCAGACGCCGAGTTCACGCAGCACACGCAGCGCGTTGCCCTGGAGGGTGATACCGGAGCCGGCGGTGGCGTTCCAGTCGTCCTTGGCCTCGATCAGGTCCACCGCGAGGCCGGCGCGGCGCAGGAGGACGGTCACGGCGTTGCCTGCGGCGCCACCGCCGATCACCAGGACCGTGCGGGTTGTGCTCATATGGGAACTCCCTTGTTCCGTACGTTATTTGACGGCGATCGGACTGACGGGGGAGCCGACCGCGCCGGTGATGGGCAGGGGAGCGGCGGTGAGCCAGAACGCGTACACGCCGTCGCGGGCGCAGTCCTCGGCCAGCGCCTCCAGGTCCCACATCTCGCCGATCAGCAGGCCGATGTTCGGGATGGCCACCTGGTGCAGCGGCTGGAAGGCGTGCTCGAACTCGTTGGGGCGGACCTCGAAGCCCCAGGTGTCGGTGGCGATCGCCGCGATCTCGGTGCCGTGCAGCCAGCCGGCCGTGGTGAACGAAAGACCCGGCGCCGGTCCGCCGGCGTAGTCGCCCCAGCCGTCCCGGCGGGCCCGGGCGAGCTGTCCGGTGCGCACCAGCACGATGTCCCCGCGGCCGACGGCCACGCGGTGCGCCTCGGCCGTCGCCGTCAAGTGCTCCTCGGTGAGGGCGAACCCGTCGGGCAGCTCACCGTCCTCGCCGATCACCCGGCCCGCGTCCAGCAGCACCGCGCGCCCGGCGACGTACGGCGCCATGTGCTCGATGCCGGTGACCAGATCGCCGTCGGAGGTGACGACCTTTTCGGCCGGACGGCCGTTCCAGGCGAGACCGTGGTCGAAGATGTGCCCGAGCCCGTCCCACTGCGTGGAGCACTGGAGCGGCATCGCGATCACGTCGTCGGCGCCGCCGATGCCGTGCGGGAAGCCCTGGTTGCCCAGGGCGGCGTCGGTGCCGGTGTCCAGCATGGTGTGCACCGGGTTGGTGCGCCGCCGCCAGCCCTTCTGCGGGCCGTTCATGTCGAAGGACTGGGCGAGCGAGAAACTGACGCCGCGCCGGACCAGCGCGGCACCCTCGCGCCGCTTCGCCTCGTCGAGGAAGTTCAGGGTGCCGAGCCGGTCGTCCGCGCCCCAACGGCCCCAGTTGGAGTACGCCTTGGCCGCCTCGGCGATCGCGCCCTCGGGGTCGTGCCGGTCGAGCGTCACGACGCCTCCGCCACACATCGGGTGCGCTGCGTCCCGAGCCCCGTGACCGTGCCCTCCATGACGTCGCCGTCGCGCAGCAGCCGGCCCCAGTGCATGCCGTTGCCGGCCGGGCTGCCGGTGAGCACCAGATCGCCGGGGAGCAGACGCGCGGTCTGGGAGACGTACGCCACCATGCGCGCGACCGTGAAGATCATGTCCTTGGTCGACTCGTCCTGCATGGTCTCGCCGTTGAGCCTGAGCGTGACGCGCAGGTCGTCGGTGTTCGTGACGGACTCGGCCGGCACGATCCACGGGCCGAGCGGGGTGAAGCCGGGGGCGTTCTTGCTGCGCAGCCAGTCGGTGCCGATCTGCGGCATGTCCCGGCGGAACACGGTGGCCCGGTCGGTCAGGTCGTTGGCGATGGTGTAGCCCGCGACGTACTCCAGCGCATCCTCGACGGACACCTGGTACGCGGGCCGGCCGATCACTACCGCCAGCTCCAGCTCCCAGTCCGGCTTTGCCGCCCAGGCGGGCAGCGTGACGTCGTCATAGGGGCCGGTGATCGCAGTCGGCAGTCCGAGGAAGACGTACGGCAGGTCCTCGGCGGCCCGCCGGTCCATGATCTCCGCGGCCTCCGCGCGCCGCTCGTCCTCCGGCCGGTCGTCGCCGGGTGCGCGGTGGGCGACGTGCAGGTCGATGACGTGCTGACGGTAGTTCGCCCCCGACTGGAACACCTGGCGCGGTGTCACCGGCGCGTGCACGCGCAGGTCCGCGACGGCGGTGCGGGCCAGGCCGGTGGTGTCGGCCAGCGCGCGCAGCCGCGGCAGCGCCGTCTCCCAGTCGGACAGCACGTCCAGTGTGGTCAGCCGGCCGTCACCGAAGGCGGCCCGCAGGTCGAGGGCCTGGCCGTCGGGGGTGACGAGCGCGGGGAACTCCGGCCCGTCCGGGGCCGAGAGGGTGGCGAGGGCGAACGGTCCGGCGAAGAGCGCGGACGCGGGTTCAGGTTTCACGGACATGTCCTCCTGATTGCGGTGTGACCAATCTGGACCGCGCACCCGTGATCTGGGAAATAGATTTCATGGATGGCCGGTATCCACGCCGCTTATCTTCTGGCCGGTCTTCCCCTTATGCCTTGTTCTGCCGAGGCGGCGCGGACGGCTCTCCCGCGCGGTGTTGCGGGCGCCGGGCGCCGGTCCATCCACCGCGTGGATCGACGCCATCCGGAACTCGGATCGTGCGAGGGCTGGGCAGGGCCGTGCCCGGACCGCATAGTCGTGGCACATCACGCGCCCTGCGCCGGGTCCCGCGACAGCCGGGCCGGGTCCGCTTCGACGGCGCCGTCTTCCCGCACCTCACGCCCGGAGTACCGCCATGCCCGCATCCGCCGCCCCGCCCGCCCGTGCCCACGGCACGACCCCGGCCGCACCGGGCGGACCGCCCGCCGCCCTGCTGATGGCCGGGAGTTGTCTGCCCGTCCTCGGCGCGGTCCTGCTCGCCCCGGTCCTGCCCGCCGTGCAGCGCCACTTCGAGGCCGTGCCCGGCGGCACCGCGCTGGTGCCGCTCATGCTGACCGTGCCGGCGCTCTCGCTCGCCCTGCTCGCGCCCTTCGCCGGTGCCGTCGTCGACCGGCTCGGCCGTAAGCGCCTCCTGGTCGCGGCCACCCTCCTCTACGCGCTCTTCGGCACGGTGCCGCTGTGGCTGGACTCCCTGTACGGCATCGTGGCGAGCCGGGTGCTGGTGGGGGTCGCCGAAGCGGCCGTCATGACCTGCTGCACCACGCTGATCGGCGACTACTACACCGGCCGGGTCCGCGACCGGTACCTCGCGGCGCAGACCATGTGCGCGTCGGCGTCCGCCACGGTGTTCCTCGCGCTCGGCGGCGTCCTGGGCGCGGCCGGCTGGCGGGCGCCGTTCTGGCTGTACGCCGTGGGGCTGCCGCTCGCCCCGCTCATGGCCCGCGTCCTGCCCGCCGTAACCCCCGCCGCCCGGCCGGCGACGGACGAGCGGCGGCCCTTCCCGGTGCGCCGCATGGCCGGTCTGTGCCTGCTGACGGTGTTCGGCGCGGTCGTCTTCTACACGGTGCCCGTGGAGATGTCCTATCTCCTGGCCGACCTGGGCGTGGAGTCCACCGGTGTGATCGGCGCGGTCACCGCGCTCGCCAGTGCCGCCACCGTGCTCGGCTCGGTCCTGTTCACCCGCCGCACCGGCGGACCCTGGCGCCGGCTGCCGCTGCTCTTCCTGCTCTGCGCCGCGGGCTTCCTGTGCATGTCCGTGGCGGACGGCCTGCCGCTGCTGCTCGTGGGCGCCGTGCTGAACTGCGTCGGCACGGGCCTGCTCCTGCCGTCGCTGCTGACGCTCGCGATGTCCCGGCTGGACTTCGCCGACCGGGGGCGCGGCACCGGTCTGTGGACGGCGGCCTTCTTCCTCGGCGAGTTCCTCTGCCCGCTGGTCCTCCTCGGCGGCAAGGCGGCGCTGGGGGACCTGTCGTCGGCCGTCGGGCTGCTCGGCCTGGTCACCCTGGTCGTCCCGGCCGCCCTGCCCGTCCTGGGCCGCCGCATGGACCGGGTCCGCCCATAACACGGTGTTATGGCGAAGTACTAGTACCCAGGGCACGGTTCCTTGCCGAAGCTAGGGCATGTCCATGACGTGCGTGCCGTCCGGTGGCGGTGCCGCGCGTGGGCACGGTCCGCGCGGCCGTCCACCCCACACCCGTGCACGTCGGCAGACGTGCGTCCCGGATCGAGGAACCTTGCGTATATCACGACTCGCGCCCGCCATCGCCGCGGCGGCGGTCTCCGCCCTCGCGCTGCTGGCCCCCACCGCATCCGCGGCGCCGGCGACCGCACCCGTCACCGCCAGGAGTCCCCAGCCCATCATCGGCGGCGGGTACGCCAACAGCGGCCCCTGGGCCGCCCGGCTGTACTCGAACGGCCAGGAGACCTGTACGGCGACGATCATCGCGCCGACCTGGGTGCTCACCGCCAAACACTGTGTGAGCGGCGGCTCGCTGTCCTTCCGTATCGGCAGCGTGGACCAGTACAGCGGCGGCACGGTCGCCAACGGCGTCCAGACCTACACCCACGGCGCCGACCTGGCACTCGTCCGCCTCGACCGCTCCGTCTCGACGTCCTACGCCCCGCTCGGACAGCCCGGCACGGTGCGGGTCGGCCAGGGTGTGCAGGTGTACGGCTGGGGCGCCACCTCCCAGTGCGGCTCGGAGATCAACTGCCAGTCCCGCTATCTGAAGGTCGCCAACGTGACCGTCAGCAGCGGCTGCACCGACGCCTACGGCGGCTCCGCGATCTGCGCCACCTGGGGCAACGGGATCACCGCCGGCGGTGACTCCGGCGGCCCGATGATGGCGAACGGCGTGCAGGTCGGCGTCGCCTCCACCAGCGACCGTCAGTCGAACACCGCGTACACCAACGTGACGGCGTACCGCTCCTGGATCCAGTCGGTCGCGGGCGTCTGAGTCAGCCCGCCGACCGGCGGGCACGCAGCTTGCCGAAGAGGCGCTGGGCCTGGGCCCGGCGGCGCGGATCGGCCGCGGTGCGGCGTACCTGGTCGATCGTGCGCTGCCCCTGCGGGCTGCTCGCGAACTGCTTGATGCGCTGCAGGACTCCGGACATGACGCTCCTTTCACCAGGGGGCCCCGTGCTCCGCGGACCCCGTGGGATACGGCTACCCGGGAAGCGGCGGTCCAGGCTCCCGCGGCCGGGGGCGCCGCGCCGCTCGCCGGTCAGGAGTACCAGGTGGGTTCGGGCAGTTCACCCTCCAGGACCCAGCGGCCGACCTCGCGCCGCTTGTAGGCGACGGGGTCGTGCAGGGTGTGGGTGCGGATGTTGCGCCAGAAGCGGTCCAGGCCCTCGGCGGTCGTCGTGGAGCGGGCGCCGGTCACCTCGAAGATGCGGCTGGTCACCTCCAGGGCGACCTCGGTGGCCCGCGCCTTCACCGCCGCCACCCGCACCTCGAAGTCGCCGCGGGTCCTCTCGGTGACGGCGTCCGGGTCGTCGTGCAGCCGCTGCCCCTCGGCGGCGACCGCGTCGGCGAGCGCCTCGACCGCCCACAGCTTGGCGGTGAGATCGCCGTAGGTGTCGATGACGTAGGGCTCGTCGACCGCGCGCTGGTGACCGCCGTGCAGCCAGGGCCGGGTCCTGGTGCGGGTGTAGGCGGCGGCCGTCTCCAGCGCGCCGCCCGCGATGCCGAGGTAGAAGTTGACGAAGACGAGCTGGATCGTGGGCACGTTGAGCGTGTTGTACGTGCGCGGCCGGAACCGCTTGCCGACGTAGCCGGCCGCGGAGGACCAGGGCGTACGGACCCCGTCGAGGGTGACGCTGCCGCTCTCGGTGAGCCGCTGGCCGATGTTGTCCCAGTCGTCGTGGAAGACCAGGCCCTCGCTATTCGACGGCACGATGGCGAAGACGTGCTGGTCGGAGCCGTCGAGGACGCCCTCCAGGACGGTGACGTCGGAGACCTTGCCGCCGGTGGAGAAGGACTTGCGTCCGGTGAAGACCAGGTCGTCGCCGTCCTCGGTGACCACGACGTCCTGGTCGCGGGGGTTGACGGCGCCGCCGAAGAACCAGCGGTTGCGCGCGGCCTCGGCCTCGACGTGCTCCCACTGCTCGCGGGTGCCGACCAGGCGGGCGGCCCAGTTCCACAGGTAGTGGTAGCCGAGGAGCTGGCCGATGGAGCCGTCGGCCTTGGACACCTCGCGGACGACGCGGTAGGCGGTGGGCCAGGACTGGCCCGCGCCGCCGTGCTCGACGGGGCCGAGCAGGGTGACCAGGCCCGAGTCCTTGAGCAGTCGGACCTCGGCGTACGGGGTGGCCCCGGCGCGGTCGCGGGCGGCGGCGTCGGTGGCGAGGACGGCGGCGACCTCGGCGGCGCGGGCGGTCCATTCCTCGGCCGTCCGCGGGGCGGGGCGGGTCTGCCAGTCGGTGGAGTCGACGGTGCTCATGCTTCGGTGACCTCTTTCCGGTGGGATGGCGGGTTCTCCGCGGGCGGAACGCGGCGGGGGCGCGGAGGGAACGGGACGGCGGTCAGGCGGGCGCGGGGACCGTGGCCGCGGGCCCGGTGTCCGGGAGCCGGGCCTCCAGCTCGCGCACCAACGGCAGCACGCGCCGGCCGAAGTACTCGACCTCCTCGTGGTAGTGCAGGAAGCCGAGCAGGAAGAGGTCGACGCCCAACTGCCTGTAGGCGACGATGCGTTCCGCGATCTGCTCGGGCGTGCCGATCAGCCCGGTACGGAACCCGTCGTTGTACTGGACCAGGTCCTCGAAGGAGGAGTCCTGCCACATGCCCTTGCCGTCGGCGGTGGACCGGCCGGCCTCCCTGACCGCCGCGCCGAAGCCCTCGACGGCCGCGGTGTCGGCCCGGGCGACGATCTCGCGCAGGGTCTCGCGGGCCTCGGCCTCGGTGTCGCGGGCGATGAGGAAGCCGTTCAGGCCGAACCGGGGCGCGGCGCGGCCCGCCCGTCCGGCCGCGGCGCGCACGTCGGTGAGCTGCTCGGTCACCCCGGCGAAGTCCTTGCCGTTGGAGAAGTACCAGTCGGAGACGCGGCCCGCCATGGCGCGGGCGGCCGTGGAGTTGCCGCCCTGGAAGATCTCCGGGTGCGGGCGCCCCGGGGCGCTCAGGGGCTTGGGCTTGAGGGTGAAGTCCCGCAACCGGTAGAAGTCACCCGCGAGTTCGGTGTGGTCCTCGGTCCAGAGCCGGCGCAGGGCGCGGATGAACTCCTCGGCGCGGCGGTAGCGCTCGTCGTGCTCCAGCCAGGGTTCGCCGAGCGCGGTGAACTCGTCCTTGAACCAGCCGCTGACGACGTTCACGGCGAAGCGGCCGTGCGACAGGTGGTCGGCGGTGGCGCCCAGCTTGGCGAGCACACCGGGGTGCCACAGGCCCGGGTGGACGGCGGCGATGACCTTCAGACGCTGGGTGGCGAGCAGCAGGGCGAGGCTGAAACTGGTCGACTCGTGCTGGTACTCGGCGCCGTAACTGGCCATGTAGCGGACCTGGGTGAGCGCGTACTCGAAACCGTTGTCCTCGGCCAGCACGGCCAGTTCGCGGTTGTACTCGTACCCCCAGTCGGTCCGCTGCTCGATCTTGCTGGTGACGAGTCCCCCGCTGACGTTGGGAACCCAGTAGGCGAATTTCACGGGTGCCTGGGACATGCGGAACTCCTGTTGCCGGTCAAGCGGAAATGCCGTGCGGGCGCGCGGAATTCAGGCGCCGGGAAACACCGGATCGGTGAGGTGCGGGAAAAGGCGCGGCACTGCCCGGTGCGCAGTGAACGCGGCGTAAAGGCGGGCGGCGGGTCGGGACGCGCCGGGGCGGCGGGCGGACGGGGACCCGCGTGAGGGGCGGGCGATCAGGCCGCGGGGCGACAGGAGGCGCTGGAGACGCGCACGAGGTCGACGTGGCGTCGCCGCGTGAGGTCCGGTCGCATCGTCATGCCCTCGATCGTGGCAGCCGCGCGAGCGGCCGGTCAAGAACAGGCGGAGTTTCCCGTACCACGGGCCGCCGGAATTCACGCGGGCGTGACAGAAGGCTCTTGCCGCACACCGGAAACGGCCGCGCTTCCGGAAGGACGCAAGAACGCAAGGGCGTGCGGCCAGACGCGGGAACGCACAGCGGCAGTGACGGCTGTTCAGCCCGGGAAACGCCCATGTGACCGCAGTCGCCGGCGGCGTTCGGCATGGGCCAGGTCGTCACGCCACGGGCGTCCGGCGGCCGTACGGCCCAGCGGACGCAGCGGCACCGTCAGGCGCCGGGCCACGGAGAAGCCGCGCGGTCCTTCCCGCGTCCCGCCGAGGGCGACCGCGCCGGGTGCGGGTGCGGCGGACACGATCGATCGGCGGTGTCTCGAATAGGATCGCCAAGAAAGTGACATTCCCTGACGAACCGGACGCATATCGGCATGCCGGACCGGGGCGCGGCCGTACGGGCGCCGCGGCCACCCGGGCGGCCTCCGGCCCCGGTGACCGTCAGTCCGGTCCGTCCGCCGCCCCGGCGGCGCCGCGTCCACCACGGGCCCGGACACGACCCGACCGAGAGAGGGCTGCGGTGATCGAGACGGACGTCGCCCTCGTCGGCGCCGGAGCCGCCGGTCTGTCCCTGGCGCACCGGCTCGCGCACCCGGCGCCCGGGGCCCGGCCCCTGTCCGCCGTGCTCCGCGAGGCGCCCCCTGGGCCGCTGTGGTCCCCGCACCGGAGGCCCGGAGTTCGCCCCCTCGGCCGTGGACCTGATGGACGTCCGCACCCCCAGCCGGCGCGGGGCGTGTCCTTCAGATACGCCTTGCCTACCGGCCAGGACACGGCGCTCGTCGAGTACACGGAGTTCTCCACGCCTGCCGCCCCCACGCCGGCAGCGGCCGCGCCGTGGCCGTGCCCCGCGCGTCCGCCGCGCCCCCTTCCCCGGACCGAGGAGTGCCCATGACCGTGCTGCGCGACGCGGACCTGACCGTCGCCTTCGACCATGCCGCCCGCGGCTACGACACCCTGGTGGCCGCCAACCCGGGCTACCACTCCCAGCTGCGGCGCTCCGTGCGCCGGCTGGGCCTGCCCGACGGCGGGCGCGGGCGCCGCGTCCTGGACCTGGGCTGCGGCACCGGCGCCTCGACCGCGGCGCTCGCCGCCGTCCTGCCCGAAGCCGAGATCACCGCGGTCGACGCCTCCGCCGGGATGCTGCGGCGCGCCGCGGCCAAGCGGTGGCCGCGCCGCGTCTCCTTCGTGCACGCCCCGGCGGAAGGTCTGCGCCGGGCGGGCGTCGAGGGCCCGTTCGACGCGGTGTTCGCCGCCTATCTGCTGCGCAACACCGCCGATCCCGACGCCGTCCTGCACGCCGTACGCGCGGCGCTCGCGCCCGGCGGCCGGCTGGGCGTGCACGAGTACACCCTCGGCGGCCGGCGCGTGGACCGCGCGGTGTGGACGGCGGTGTGCGGCGGCCTCGTGCTGCCCGTGGCCACCGCACTCGGCGACGGGCGGCTGTACCGGCACCTGTGGCGCAGCGTGGTCGAGTTCGACACCGCCGCCCGGTTCGCCGTACGCCTGCGCGACGCGGGCTTCGAGCGGGTGCGCGTCCTGCCGCTGCCGGGCTGGCAGACCGGCATCACCCACACCTTCGTCGCCCGTCGCCCCACCCGGGGAACCGGTCGGTGACCGCGTGCCCCGGCCGCGACGGCACGCCCGCGGTCCGCACCCGCGGCTCGGTGCTCGAACCGCACGCCTACGCCCTGCCTCCGGAGGCCGACCCGGACACCCAGCACAAGCTGCTGGTGGACCACCTGCACCGCGTGTACCCCGAGACCCTCGCCGCGCGGATCGTCGGCCAGCGGCACGAGGGGCTGCGCGTCCTGCGGCGCGCCGAGGCGGTGCCCCGCCCCGTGCGCCGCCGCGCGGGACCTACTGCTTCTTGAACGAGCGGATCTGGTAGCTGCCCTGGAGGTTCCCTCCGTGGCCGGCGGGCGTCGAGCCGACCCGGGAGTGGTAGTTGGTCTGCGTGTAGTACTGGACGCGGTGTCCGGTTCCGTTCCACAGGGACAGCACGTTCTTGCCGTTGCGGATGAAGGAACACTGGTCGGCGGTGTTCGCGATCTTCTCCGAGGTCCACTGGCAGCGGGTGCCGCCGCCGTCCCAGCTGCTGTAGATGCAGAAGTTCCCCGGGTCGCACCTGTAGGTGGCGGCGGCACCGCTCCCGGAGGCGGACGGGGCGGAGGCGGCAACGGTGGTGGCGGGGGCGGACGTGGCGGGACCTGCTGTGCCGAGGGCTGCCGCCGCGAAGGCGGCCGAGGCGAGGGCGAGTGAAGCGACACGGTGCATGGAGGGGTGGTTCCTTCCCACTGGTTCCATCGTCGGTGTCCGCGGACGATGGCTCTCAGTGTCACGTACCGTGAACGGCTGCCACCAGAGCGTACAGGGAGGCGTGCGAGGCGTCACGGGCCTCGCCCGGTACCCGCTGTCAGCCGTGTGAGCCGGTTCCTCCGGCGGAGTCGGGGGGCGCGCACGGCGCGCCGGAACGCCCCGCCCGGCGGAAGGGCCGTCGGCGCACCGCGCGGGGGGCGTGCCCGCGAGCGTCCCGCCGGGCGGCGCGCCCGCGGGCCGTCGGCGCACCGCGCGGGGGGCGTGCCCGCGAGCGTCCCGCCGGGCGGCGCGCCCGGTCTCAGCCGGCGGCCGGCACGGTCAGCACCACCTTGCCGCGGACATGGCCGGACTCGACGTCGCGGTGCGCGTCGGCGGCGGACGCCAGGGGATAGGCGGCCGTGATGGGGAGCACCAGCTCGCCGGCCGCCGCCAGGCGCGCCAACTCGGCGAGGACCGCCGCGGAGCGCGCGCCCCGCAGCCGTATGATGCCGTGTTCGTCCGCCGCCCGCTGGTCCACCGTGGTGCCGATCCGGCTGCGGTCCGCCACCAGTTCCAGGGACGCGGTGACCGCCGCCCCGCCGACCGCGTCGAGCACCACGTCGACCCCCTCGGGTGCCAGTGCGCGGACCCGCTCCACGAGTCCGTCGCCGTAGGCCGCCGGATCGGCGCCCAGGGAGCGCAGGTAGTCGTGATTGCGCTCGCTGGCGGTGCCGATCACGCGGGCCCCCAGGCGGCGGGCCAACTGCACGGCCACGGTGCCCACACCGCCGGCCGCGGCGTGGACGAGCAGGGTCTCACCGGCCGTCACCTTCAGCTCCCGCAGCGCGTTGACGGCCGTCTGCCCGGCGGCGGAGAGCGCGCCGGCCACTTCCCAGGGCAGCCCGGCGGGCTTCGGCACCACCGAGTCGGCGGGGACGGTGAGCACGTCGGCGTACGCCCGCATGGCCGTGTAGCCGAGCACCTCGTCACCCACGGCGCACCCGGTGACGTCCGCGCCGACCTGGTCGACCACCCCGGCGAACTCGTTGCCCAGCCGCTGGGGGAACGAGGCCGGGGTCATGCCGTGGAACTCACCGCGGCGCACCTTCACATCGACCGGGTTCACCCCCGCGGCACGCACCCGCACCCGCACCTCGCCGGGGCCCGCCACCGGCTCCTCGACCTCGGACACCGCCAGCACCTCGGGCCCTCCGTAGGCCGCGAACGTGATCGCCGTCGCCATGTGCCGCTCCCTCTCCCGGGGATGATCCCAACCTCCGCAGCCTACGGGGGAGTTCACGCGCCTCGTGCGCGGGCCCGCGACCGCGAGGGCGTGCTCGGCACCCGACTCTTCGAAAGTTGCGTGCGGTCATCCGATGCGTGCGAGGGGTATTGACGTGGTTCACCACCCCCCTATCATCCGAGTTGCTCGGTAAGTCGACCATCGTTCGAAATGACGAACACGCAGGAGAGTGCCGTGGATATGTCATGTACCGGTCAGTCGCCCGTGTCGCGCCGCAGCGCCCTGGGAGCCGCCGCCGGCCTGGCCGCCGGTGCCGTGCTCCCGCTGGCCGGGGCCTCCGGCGCCGCCGCCGCTCCCGCCCGGGGGCCGGACCGCGCGGCCGCCACGGAGTTCACGAACCCGGTGATCTGGCAGGACTTCGCGGACATCGACGTCATCCGCGTCGGCGCCACCTACTACGCCTCCGCCTCGACCATGCACTTCTCGCCGGGCGCGCCGGTCCTGCGCTCGTACGACCTGGTGAACTGGGAGATCGCCGGCCACTCGGTACCCGTGCTCGACTTCGGCGCCAAGTACGACCTGAACGGCGCCCGGGGCTACGTCCGGGGCGTCTGGGCGTCGTCACTGGCCTACCGGCCGAGCAACAAGACGTTCTACTGGCTCGGCCAGATCGACTTCGCCCGGACGTACGTCTACACCGCCACCGCCGCCGAAGGGCCGTGGAACAGGCTGACGACGATCGGCACCCCCTACTACGACGCGGGGCTGCTCGTCGACAGCGACGACTCCCTGTACGTGGCGTACGGGAACACCACCCTCAGCGTGGCCCAGCTCTCGTCCGACGGCCGCACCCAGGTCCGCACGCAGCAGGTGTTCACGGCACCGTCGAGCGTCGGCACCCTCGAGGGCTCCCGCTTCTACAAGATCAACGGGCAGTACTACATCTTCGTGACCCGGCCCGCCAACGGCCAGTACGTCCTGAAGTCCTCCAGCGGCCCGTTCGGCCCGTACACGATGCGTCAGGTGCTCCTCGACCTGCGCGGGCCGCTGCCCGGCGGCGGGGTCCCGCACCAGGGCGGGCTGGTGCAGACACAGGGCGGTGCCTGGTACTACATGGCCTTCGTCGACGCGTACCCCGGCGGCCGGATGCCCGTCCTCGCCCCGGTGTCCTGGACCTCGGACGGCTGGCCCGTCGTCCAACTCGTCAACGGCGCGTGGGGCACCACGTATCCCAGCCCGGCCGTGCCCGCTCCGCCCCGCCAGGTCGCTCCCATGACCGGCGTCGACACCTTCGACGGCCCCGCCCTCAACCCGAGGTGGGAGTGGAACCACAACCCGGACAACACCAAGTGGTCGGTCGGCGGCGGCCTGACCCTGCGGACCGCGACCGTCACCGACGACCTGTACTGGGCCCGCAACACCCTCACGCACCGCATCCAGGGACCCACCTCCACCGCCACGGTCCAGCTCGACCACTCCGCCATGCGGGACGGCGACCGGGCCGGGCTGGCGCTGCTGCGCGACTCCTCCGCCTGGATCGGGGTCAAGCGCGACGGCGGTGTGACACGGGTGGTCATGGTCGGCGGACTGGCCATGGACAGCAACTGGAACACCACGGCCACCGGCACCGAGCTGGCGAGCGCCGTCGTGCCGGGCGGCCGTATCTGGCTGCGCGCGAACGCGGACATCCGTCCCGGCTCGGCACGTCCGGGCACCTTCTCCTACAGCACCGACGGCACCACCTTCACCCGCCTGGGACCCGCCTTCTCCATGGGCAACGACTGGCGGTTCTTCATGGGGTACCGGTTCGCCCTCTTCAACCACGCCACGCAGGCGCTCGGCGGCGCGGTCCGCGTCACGCGGTTCGAGCTGACCACGCCCTGAAACGGTCCCACGAGCGCGTTCTCGCGGGGAGCCGGACCACCCGTACGGGAAGCCGGCCGGACCGCCGGGGGAGGGGCAGGTGGCCGGGGGCGCGGGGCACGCCGGGCCGGCCGGGCGGGGTGCTCAGGCGCTGGAGCGGATGACGAGGCGGGTGGGCAGGATCAGCGGGGTGGGGTCCTGCCCGCCGATCAGCGCGACGAGCATCCGCGCCATCTCCCGCCCCAGCGCCTCGACGGGCTGGTGGACGGTGGTGAGCGGGGGATCGGCGATCCGGGCCGCGGCCAGGTCGTCGAAGCCGACCACGGAGACGGCGGCGGGCACCGGCCGGCCGGCCGCGCGCAGTGTGCGCAGCGCCCCCGCCCCCATGTTGTCGTTGGCGGCGAACACCCCGTCCAGAAGCGGGTGTTCCGCCAGGAGCGCGGCCATGGCGGCGGCTCCGCCGGGCTCGGTGAAGTCCGCCTCCTGCGGCGGGAACGGAGCGAGCCCGGCCGCCAGCATCGCGTCCCGGTAGCCGCGGTAGCGGGCACGCCCGACCTCGGTGTCCAGGCGCCCGCAGAGGGCGGCCACGCGGGTCCGGCCACGCGAGAGCAGGTATTCGGTCGCCTCGCGCGCCCCGCCGGCGTTGTCGACGTCCACGTACCACCGGGGAGCCGGACCGACCGGGCGTCCGCCGAACACGACGGGGATCTCGGCCTGCTCGGCCATCCGGACCAGCGGGTCGTTCTCGCGCAGCGCCATCAGCATGACGCCGTCGGCGCCCTTGGACCGCAGCAGTTCCCCCACCCGCTCGCGGCCCCGGTCGGACGCGGCCAGACACAGCATCAGATGCAGGTCGGCCTCCTCCAGAGCGGCCGACGCCCCCACGATCACCTGCGCGAAGAAGGGGTCGGCGAAGATCGACGGATCCTCTCCCGAGACGACCAGGGCGGCCGCTCCCGTCTGGCGGGTGGCCAGGGCGCGGGCGGTCGGGTTCGGTACGTACCCCAGTTGCCGGACGACCCGTTCGACCGCCTCGCGCTTGGCGCGGCTGACGTGCGGGGCGTTGTTGAGGGCGCGGGAGGCCACGGAACGGGAGACGCCCGCGCGCCGGGCCACCTCGTCGAGCGTCGGCTGCCGACGCGGCGCGGCTTCGGTCATGAACCGTGGACCTTTCCCTCTGGGCCGGACAGGGCGGATACGGAGGCGGGTGCGGAGGTGGGCGCGGACACTGGGACCGCTTCCAGTTCCCGGACTGTAGAGCCTTGTTACCGCCCTGTGAAGAGCGATCATCTGACGGATCGTCGTACGCCGCCTCTTGACAGTCTTTCCGGCCCGTCCCACGATACCGACCACACCCGAGGGCTCTCGATACGACTGGGAGCGCTTCCAATGGGAGCGCTCCCAGTACGTATCGCCGGTCCCTCGGCGTGTCGTTCCCGCCGGAAGAGCCCGCCGGCACCCGGGGACGCCGTGCCACCGCACTTCCTCAGCGCGTCGCACGCACGGGACGAGAGCGTGCGACGCATCCCTGCCAGGAAACCGAGGTACAGCCATGCGCCGCAGCATCCGCGCCCTCACGGCAGCGCTCCTCGCGCTGCCGCTCGCGCTCGCCGTCGCCCCGTCCGCGCACGCCGCCGACCCGACCACGATGACCAGCGGGTTCTACGTGGACCCCGACTCCAGCGCCAAGAGGTGGGTCGCCGCCAACCCCGGCGACGGCCGGGCGTCCGCGATCAACACCTCCATCGCCAACACTCCGATGGCCCGCTGGTTCGGGTCGTGGAGCGGCTCCATCGGCACCGCCACGGGCGCGTACGCGGGAGCGGCGGACTCCTCCGACAAACTGCCCCTCCTCGTCGCCTACAACATCTACAACCGCGACTACTGCGGCGGGCACTCCGCGGGCGGAGCCTCCTCGCCGTCCGCCTACGCGACCTGGATCGCGCAGTTCGCCGGCGGGATCGCCGGCCGCCCGGCCGCCGTGATCCTCGAACCGGACTCCCTCGGCGACTACGGCTGCATGACCCAGGCCCAGATCGCCGAACGCCAGAGCATGCTCACCGGGGCCCTCACCCAGTTCAGCCGGCAGGCCCCCAACACCTGGGTCTACCTCGACGCCGGCAACCCCGGCTGGGTCTCCCCGGCGACCATGGCCCAGCGCCTCCACGAAGCCGGCCTCCGGCAGGCCCACGGCTTCTCGCTCAACATCTCCAACTACTTCACCACGGCGGAGAACGTCACGTTCGGCAACGCCGTCAACAGCGAACTGAGCGCCCGCTACGGCTACACCAAGCCGTTCGTCGTGGACACCAGCCGCAACGGCAACGGCTCCAACGGCCAGTGGTGCAACCCGTCCGGGCGCCGCATCGGCACCCCCACCCGGACGGGCGGCGGCGCCGAGATGCTGCTGTGGATCAAGGCCCCGGGCGAGTCCGACGGCAACTGCGGCGTCGGAGCCGGCTCCTCGGCCGGACAGTTCCTCCCCGAGGTCGCCTACAAGATGATCTACGGCTACTGATCCGGGACACCCGCGGCCCGGCGGCCGGCACCCCGCCGGGCGGTGGGCGCTCTCCCCTCCGCCCCTCCACCAGGAGCAGCCATGCCACCACGCACCCTACGACGCCGCGTGGGCGCCGTCATCGCGGCGCTCACCGCCTGCGCCGCCCTCACCGCCACCCAGGCCCAGGCCACGCCCACACCCACGCAGGACGCGCTCACCCCCGCCACCAAGTTCTACGCGGACCCGCACGGCAAGGCCGCGCAGCAGGCTCTCGCGGACTTCAGGGACGGCGACATCGAGGACGCCGCGAACATGGCCCGGCTCGCGAGCCAGCCGCAGGCCACATGGTTCACCGAGGGCACGCCCGACGAGGTGCGCGCCAAGGTGAGCACGCTGGTCCACCGGGCCCGGACCGCGCACCGGACCCCCGTCCTGGTCGCCTACGACATCCCGGGCCGGGACTGCGCGCAGTACTCCAGCGGGGGAGCGGCCTCCTCCGCCGCCTACCGGCAGTGGATCGACGCGTTCGCCGCGGGCATCGCCGGCGACCAGGCGGTGGTCGTCGTCGAACCCGACGGCCTGGCCCTGCTGCCCAGGGAGTGCGGTCCCGCCACCGACCCGACGGGCGAACGCACGGCCGCCCGCATCGCCGACCTCGCCTACGCCGTCCGGACCCTGAAGGCCGGCGGGCACACCGCGGTCTACCTGGACGCGGGCAACGTCCAGTGGCGGTCCGTCGGCGACATGGCGCAGCGGCTGCTCGACGCCGGGGTGAGGTACAGCGACGGCTTCGCCCTGAACGTGTCCAACACCCACCCCACCGACCACAACGCCCGGTACGGCACCTGGATCGCCACGTGCATGTGGTACGCCACCGAGGGACCCGAGGCCGCACGCGGCCACACCGACTGGTGTGCCGACCAGTACTACTCGTCCGCCGCCCCCAACGACGGCACCCCCGGCGGCAGCGTCTCCTCGGCCGACCCCGCCACCTGGAAGTGGACCGACGCCTGGTTCGACCGATACGCCGGCACCCCGCCGGCCGGCGCACTGCGCCACTTCGTGATCGACACCAGCCGCAACGGCCGGGGCGCCTGGACCCCGGAGCCCGGCAAGTACAGCGGGGACCCGGAGGCCTGGTGCAACGCGCCCGGCCGTGGTCTCGGCCCGCGCCCCACCTCCGCGACGGGCACCCAGCTCGTCGACGCCTATCTGTGGGTCAAGGTCCCCGGTGAGTCCGACGGCGGCTGCACGCGCGGCACCGGCGGCACGGTCGACCCCGAGTACGGCGTCGTCGACCCGCCCGCCGGCGCCTGGTGGCCCGACCAGGCCCACGCCCTGGCCCGCAACGCCGTACCGCGCCTGACGTTCGGCCACTGAGCCCGCCCGGGGGCGGAGTCCGGCCCCGCGCGGAACACCGGGCGGTGTGACGCGCGGGGGTCAGCCGGTCAGGTGGGCCACCACCGAGCGCATGGCGCGGCGCAGGGCCGGGCGGACCTGCCCGGGAGCGTCGACGGTCTCGAAGCCGTGGTGGCCGTCGGGGACGTCGACCAGTTCCAGGCGGGCCCCGCAGTCCCCGGCCGCGGCCACGAACTGCTCCACGGTGGCGGCGATCTCGGGTGTCTCCCGCCCCGCCCGGAGGAGGACGACGGGCAGGGCGCCCGCGCCCGCGACCGCCAGGTCGGGCCGGAACCGGGTGCCGGACAGCCCCCAGTTGGGCAGCGGCGCCAGGATCGGATAGGCGGCGGCCAGGCAGCGCAGCCAGGCCGGTGGACCGGCCAGCCAGTCCGCGGTGAGCAGGCCGCCGCCGGAGAGGAACCACAGGGCGATCCGGTCGGCGTCCACCCGGGGATCGGCCCGCACCCGTTCCACCGCGGCGCTGACGTCCGCGGCGGCGCGCGGGTAGTCGCCGATGTCGTGCAGCCGGTGGTCGAGGGTCACGCCGACCATGCCCTCGGCGGCCGCCAGCCGGGCGTAGCCCACCATCGTCGGCCAGTCGCGCGGGGTCGGCCGGGCGCCGGCGGGGACCGGACCGCCGTGCACGAAGACCACGGCCGGCCGCGGTCCTCCGGCGTCGGGGGCGTAGAGGTCGACACGGCCCTCGCGGTCCCGGGGCACCTCGGGCACGTCCAGCGGGAACGGCCGCAGGTGCGGGGGCGGCGCGCCGGCGCCGGCCGGCCGCAGACGGCGCCCCTCGCCGGCCGCGGCACGCAGCAGGACGTCCGCCAGCTCGGCCGGGCAGGACAGCATCGGCCAGTGTCCGGTGGGCAGTTCGAAGAAGGTGACCCGAGGGCCGGTCAGGGCGGCCAGCGCGGGGTCGCCGAAGTCGACGAGCCGCTGGACCAGGTCGACGCTGACGCCGTTCCCGGTGCACAGCACCCCGGTGGTGGGCACGGCGGCCTCCCCTCCCGTCAGCCGCAGCGGCTGGAGCAGGGTGCCCAGGGGCTGCGGCGCGGCCAGGGCCGTGAGCCGGTCCAGTGCCGCGTCCCCGACGCCGGCCGTACTGCCCCAGCGCTGCCACTCGTCACGGCCGGGCGGCGCCAACTCGCCCTCGCTCACACCGTCTTCGGCCCATTCCGCCAGCCGTGCGCGCAGCGCCTGGTCCGGCACGGCGGCCAGGGCGGGGACACCGTCCCGCGGCATCCCGCAGTCCAGGTACACCACGCGGGCCACACGCTGCGGCCGCCGGTCGGCCGCGCCGAGCACCGGATGGATGCCGTAGTCGTGGCCGACGAGCACGATCTCCGGGCCGGACGCCGGGTCCACCGCGTCGATCACGGACACCACGTCCGCGATGTGCGTCTCCAGGTCGACACCGGCCGCCGTGGCGGGGCGGCCCGCGCCGACTCCGCTGAGCGGCACCGCGTGCACCTCACTGCCCGCCGCGACCAGCCGCGCGGCCGTCTCCTGCCACACGTGGGCGCCGGTGAACACGCCCGCCACCATGATGAATACGGCCATCGGCCCTCTCCTCGGTTCGTCACACGCCACCGCGCCGATCGCGCGCCGTGGCCGGCGGACCGGGACCTCCGCCCGGACCCGCAGGCCGGTACCGTAGGAACTCCCCCAGAGGGAGGTTCAACTGTCCGCGTCGCACGAGGTGCTGTGGAGCATCGGCGAACTCGCCGAGCGCGCCGGCGTCACCGTCAAGACCGTCCGTTTCTACTCCGACCGGCGTCTGCTGCCCGAGGCGTCCCGCAGCGGCGGCGGACACCGCCGCTACGGCCCCGAGGCGCTGGAGCGGCTGCGGCTGATCCGCTCCCTGCGCGCCCTCGGCCTGCCGCTGCCCGAGGTGCGCCGGATCGTTCAGGACGAGGACGCGGCGGGCCGTGTGCTGGAGGACGCCGTAGCGGGCCGGCTGCGCGAACTGGGCGGCGAGCTGAAGGCGTTGCGCTGGCGGGAGGCGGCGCTGCGGCTGGTGCGGGAGTGCCCGCCCGCGGAACGCGCCGACCGGCTGCGGCTGATCGGCGCGGTGAGCGTCCCGCCGAGCACGGCGGCGCTGGCCCGGTTCTGGCGTGCCTGGCTGCCGCCGCGGATGCCGGCCCGGGCGACGGCCCGGTTCCTGGAGGTCGCCGTTCCGCAGCCGCCCGACGAGCCGGACCCGGCGCAGGTACTCGCCTTCACCCGGCTGCACGCCATGACGACAGCCCCCTGCCCCGCCGGCCGGCAGCCCCAGCCGGAGATCCACCGGACGGCCGGGGCCCGCGGCGCGGCCGCGCTGTACGAGGGACTCGCCGAAGCCTACGAACTGGCCGCCCCGCACCTGCGCCGGGCCCGGCAGCCGCACCCGGGCGAGGCACTGGAGGCCTACGTGACGGCGTACGCGACCGCCTGCCGCAGCCCCGACACCCGGGACTTCCGCCGCCTGCTGGCCGCGCGGCTCGCGGCGGCGCCGCGCCTGGACCGCTACTGGGAACTGACGTCCGTGGTGCTGACGCCCCCGGGCGGCCGGCCACGACCGACCCCGGGCTCCGCCGACGAGTGGCTGCGCACGGCACTGGAGCGGGACAACACCGAGGCGGCCTGAAGGCTGTCCGGCAGCGAGGAACCGGCCGGCGTGGGCGACGATCAGCCGGCCCGCCCCGGCCACGCTCGCCCTGTGCGACGCGGGGCCACGCCTGTCCTGTTGCGGACGGCTACCAGGGCAGGGGACCCGCCGCGTCGAAGTACCCGCCGGTGGGGCCGTCCGGGCCCAGCCGTGCCATGCGGACGATGATCTCGGCGCCCTCCTCGACCGTCTGGGTCCCGGTGTTCCCGTTCAGGTCCGTCCTGGTGAAGCCCGGCTCCACCGCGTTGATCCGCGCGGCCGGGAACGCCTTCGCGTACTGGACGGTGATCATGTTGACCGCCGTCTTCGATGCCGGGTACGCCACCCCGGGATAGGCGGCGGCCGGGTGGCCCGGCCGCGTCACGAGCGTGAGCGAGGCCAGGCCGCTGCTGACGTTGACCACGACCGGCGACGCGGACCGCAGCAGCAGCGGCAGGAAGGCGTGGGTGACGCGCACCGTGCCGAAGACGTTCGTCTCGAAGACCTCCCGCATCATGCCGGCGGTGGTGTTCGCGGCGGTGGGCACCTCGTTGGCCGGGCCGCGCGTCTCGATGCCGGCATTGTTGACCAGCACGTCGAGACCGCCGTCGGCTTCGATGGTCCGCACCGCCGCCGCGACGGACGCGTCGTCGGTGACGTCGAGCTGTACGGCCCGGGCTCCGGCGCCCAGCCGCCCGGCCGCGCGGCGGCCGCGGTCCGCGTCCCTGCTGCCGACGTAGACGGTGTGTCCCGCGCCAAGGAGGCGGCGGGCGGTCTCGTAGCCGAGACCCTTGTTCGCTCCGGTGATCAGTGTCGTCGTCATGCCCCCACCGTCCATTCCGGCCGCCCGCGCAGCCAGGAGTCCCGCCTTCCTGGGACCAGCGGTACCAGGCACGCACCCGCTCGGCGGGGCAGACTGGGCGCATGACGACGGCGGAGTTCGGCAAGGCGGTGCGCCGCTGGCGCGACCGGGTCCGGCCCGAGGCGGCGGGGATGCCGGCCGGCGGACAGCGGCGCGCGGCAGGGCTGCGCCGCGAGGAGCTGGCCATGCTGGCCGGGATCTCCGTCGACTACGTCACACGGCTCGAGCAGGGACGGGCCACCCACCCCTCGTCCCAGGTCGTGGAGGCCCTGGCCCGCGCGCTGCGGCTGACGGAGGAGGAGCGCGCGCACCTGTTCCGGCTCGCCGGCCTCGTGCCGCCGGGCCCCGAGACGGTGCCGACGTACCTCACCCCGAGCGTCCAGCGGCTGCTGGACCGCCTGACGGGGACGCCCGTGGCCGTCTTCGACGCCTCCTGGAACCTGCTCCTGGCCAACGCGCCCTACGCGGCCCTGATGGGCGACCCGTCCGGCCGGCGCGGCTACGAACGCAACGGTGTGTGGCGCCACTTCCTCGGTCCGGGGCCCGGCGCCCGGCGTACGCCGCAGGCGGAGCGCGACCAGGAGGCCGCACTCGTCGCCGATCTGCGCGAGACCTCCGAACGCTACCCGGCCGACCGGCGGCTGCGGCGGCTGATCACCGAACTGCGCGCGGGCAGCGAGCGGTTCGCCGAGCTGTGGGACGCGGGCGCCGCCGGCCGCCACCAGGGCTCACGGAAGACGATCGACCATCCGCAGGCCGGACCGGTCACACTGGACTGCGACATCCTCACCGTGGCGGGCAGCGACCTGCGGATCATGGTGTACACCGCCGAACCCGGCACCGAGGACGCCGAACGCCTCGCCCTCGTCACCGTCCTCGGCACCCAGGACCTCGTCGGCCCCGCCACGTGAGGCGCCCGTCACCTGGCGGCGTCCCGTCAGTAGATGACCCGTGACTGAGCCGTGAGCCGTGCGTGCCGGGACTTGCGCAGATCACGGGTGACGTTCAGCCGGCGCAGCCAGCGGTCGGTGCCGTCGAAACGCGCCCGGAAGGGCTTACGGCCGTGCACCACACGGTAGTTGTCGATGAAGGCGATATCGCCGGCCCGCAGGGCCACCCCGTCCATCACGCTGTCCAGCGCCTTGCCGATCTCCTCCAGGGCCCGCTGCTCGCGTTCACCGTGCACACCCTGCATGTAGTAGGGATCCAGTCGGAGGTACGGGTCCCGCTGCGAGCCGAAGAGAACCGCGACCGGCTCGGGGGACCGCAGGGCGCTGTCCACCCGCTCGGCGCTGCGCCGCATCAGCTCGGCCGCTTCCGGATCCTCCTGGCCGCCCGCGACCTGGTTCTGCGGACGGTGCGAGTCATCCGGAAGGATCTTGAAACGCTCCTCCGCCAGGGCTTCGCGCGTCACGTCGTCGAGCCGCACGTCGGCGATGTCGGCGAAGGTCGTCTCCACCCCGTCGGGATTGCGCAGGCACATCAGGCCCAGGTAGTCGGTGCGCAGCGGATGGAAGGCGTCCTCGGTGTGCCAGGTGAGCGTCTCCGCGCTTCCCCAGCCGATCTGGCCGTGCTCGTGGGCACGTATCGGGAAGATGTCGTGCATGACCCGCCCGTCCTGCTGGGTGGCCCAGGCGATCGGCTCGCCGAGCAGGCAGGCGATGAGCAGGAACGGGATGTCGAGGCGCAGCGTCGCGTCCGGTGCGGCCTTGTCGCGCCAGTCCGGCGGGGTGGGTCCGAGCGCCGCGTCGTCGACGGGCAGGCCGGACACGACCACCACGCCCGACGGCTCGGTCAGCTTGAAGTCGACCAGCGCCGTCCGCAGTGCGCGCGGCAGCTCGTGCGCGTAGACCGGGGCGGCCCGGTGCAGCGCGGGATCCTCGATGGACGAGAAGCGCCCCGCGACCTCCGCGGTGATCTTCTCGATCGCGGCGATGTCCTCGTCGCGCAACCGCAGCTTCAGCATCATCGTCCTCCGTTGTCGGTGGTCAGGAGCGCGCCGGCGGTCACGCGGCCGACGGCCGGGGCAGCGCGAGACGGCGCAGGGTCGGGCTGGAGGTGACGCCGGTGGCGACGACCACCAGCAGCGCGGACGCGCCCAGAATGCTCAGGGAGCCGTCCCGGGTGGCGGTGGCCAGCACACCGGCGGTCACGGGGCCGGCCGTGGCGGCCAGTTCGGAGCCGGTACCGACCAGACCGGACAGGCGCCCGCGCAAGCCGTCGGGCACGGCCGCCAGCTGGCAGGTGATCACGGCGGTGCTCCCGACCGGCATGGCCATCGCGGCCACGCCCAGCAGGATGCCGAGCGGCACGCCCCGCGGTGCGTACGCCATGGCGCCCGCGACAGCGGCGAAGACCCAGGTCGAGCCGATGACGAGCACCGCCGGCGACAGTGCCGCCGCGTGCAGCCGGCCCGCGGCCAGGGCGCCGGCCAAGCCGCCCGCGCCGAAGCACGTCATCATCAGGCCCATCTGCCCGGGCGCGACGCCGTCCTCGCCCGACACGATGAGGACGAGCACGACCAGGGTGTGGAACGAGAGGTTCACGCCGACGATCCAGGCCATCGTCGCCCGTATGGTGCGCATCCGCAGCAGCGGCCCGAACCCGCCGGGCCGGGGCGCGGCGGCCGCCGCAGGTGTCTCACCGGCCGAGGGCCCGGCGGCACGGCGCGGCAGGTGCAGCGCCGCCAGCGCCCCGAACGACACCGCGAGCACCGACGTGTTCAGCGCGAACGGCAGCACCTCGTGCAGCCCGAACGTGAAGCCGGCCAGCGCCGGACCGATCAGCAGCGCGGCGAACGGCCGGGCCGCGTTGCCCGCCAGCGCTTGCGGCAACTGGTGCTCCGGTACGACCTGGGGCAGGGCCGCGTTCTCGGCCGGTACGAAGACGCCGGCGGCCGCGCCTTCGACAACCGCTACGAGCAGGATCTGCCACAGCGGGCAGGTGCCCAGCAGGACGGTGACGGCGACACCGAGCATCGCCGCCGTCCGGATGCTCTGGGCCAGCACCATCACCCGCTTGCGGTGCACACGGTCGGCCAGCGCTCCGGCGGGCAGGCTGACCAGCGTACGGGCTCCGGCGAGCACCGCGGCGACACCGGAGACCGCGGCCGCCGAGCCCCCGTGGGCGAGCACGAGCAGCGGGAACGCGATGTACGCGATCTCGGCGGCCATCTCGGACAGGAACATGCCGGACCAGAGGATGCGGTAGTTCCGGTTGCGCGACAGGGATGCGGTCATGCCGTGCCTTTCCCGCGTGACGGCAGCGGACGTCACCGAGTCTCCCGGCGGCGGGGCGGCCATCGCCACGAAGTTGCCCCGTGGATGAAACTCCGAGGCCAGCCGCGTCCCGTCCCCGGCGTAGCCCACGGCCTGCGCATTGTCGGCACGGTTCAAGTTCGTGGAGGACAGCCGTGCACGCGTCGATAGTGGAGCGCTGAGTCGTGTCCGGCACCGGCACGGCAGCGAGCCACTACGGAACGGAGTCCCTTATGACTTCCGCGACAGCGACGGCTTCCCCGGAACAAGAGGCGTCCCCGCCGCCGGACCGGCCGACCCCCGTGCCGTGGCGGCCGGTGTCGCTGACCGCCGCCGCGATGACGGTGTGCCTGCTGGCGCTGGCCACCCGGCACGGTTACCACGTGGACGAGCTGTACACCCGGGTGGCGAGCCGCCATCTCGCGTGGGGCTACATCGACCAGCCGCCGCTCGTGGCGCTCGTCGCGAAGGCCGAGACGGCGGTGTTCGGGGACAACCTCCTCGGCTTCCGCGTGGTGCCGGCGCTGCTGGCCTCCGTCGCCGTACTGCTCGCCCCGCTGATCGCCCGCGAGCTGGGCGGCGGCTCCCGGGCGCAGACACTCGCGGCGTGCATGGCGTTCGCGTCGGGCGTGGTCATGTTCACCGGCCACATCATGGGCACGAACAACTGGGACGAGCTGTCCTGGGTCACGGTGTCCTGGCTGCTGATCCGGATGGTGCGCACCCGCGACACCCGGCTGTGGTGGGCGATCGGCGTCGTGGCCGGCGTCGGCCTCACCGCGAAGTACCTGCTGGTTCTCCTGCTCCTCTGCCTCGGGGCCGCGCTGCTGGTGTCCGGTCCGCGGTGGGTGCTGCGGACCTGGCGTTTCCCGGCCGCCGTCGGCGTGGCCGTGGCCATCGCCTCGCCGGTGCTGATCTGGCAGATCACGCACGGCCTGCCGCAGCTGGAGATGAGCGCCGCGCTGTCCAAGGCGCTGGAGACCCTGTCCCGCAGCACCTTCGTCCCGATGCAGCTCCTCCTCGTCGGCATCTTCCTGAGCCCGGTGTGGATCGCCGGGCTGGTCGCGCTGCTGCGCCGTCCCGAGTGGCGGGCCTACCGGTTCGTCGGCTGGTCGTACCTGCTGATGGTGGTCCTGCTGCTGGCCGTCGGCGGACAGGGCGCCTACACGACCTCGCTGCAGTACGTCCTCCTCGCCTCGGGGGCCGTGGTCGTCGACCGGTGGGCGCGCAGCGTCAAGCGGTTCGCGGTGATCGGCGGGCTGACCGGGCTCAACGCGGTGAGCTGCGCGATCCTGCTGCTGCCGACGCTCCCGATCGACGCGTACGCGGGCAACGCCGTCCTCAGCAGTGCGGCCATCACGCAGTTCGACCAGGCCGGCTGGCCCGCGATGACCCGGCAGGTGGGCGCCATCTACCACTCGCTGCCACCGGATGAGCAGGCCCACACCGTCATCTACGGCAACCACTACGGCCAGGCCGGCGCGATCGACAAGTGGGGGCCGCGGTACGGGCTGCCGAAGGCGTACAGCGGCCACAACTCGTACGCCGACTTCGGCCGGCCCGGCGAGGACAAGACGACCGTGATCACCATCGGCGTGGACCCGGAGCAGTTCGGCAAGCTCTTCCAGTCCTGCGAGAAGCGCGGCGCGTACGAGAACGACCTGCCCGTGTCCGACGACGGCCAGAAGTTCATGGTGTGCCGTGGCCCGCTGAAGCCCTGGTCACAACTGTGGGAGCAACTGCGGTGGATCGGCTTCCAGTGCCCGTACACGGCCCAGGCGGTCACGGCCGACAGCACCAAGGGGTGCGACTGAACCGGTGCGGCAGAGCGCCGCGTCGGCCAGGCCGGCCTCGGTTTTCAGTGAGCGGCCACCGACCGTGGTTCCCGGGTCGTCGCGGTGCTGGTCACTTCGGCCGTTTCCCGGGACCTGGTCATCGCCGGTCCGCTTCACCCGGCTGATCGACGGTGATCGAGAGCGTGCAGTCCGCGGCCAGCCGCAGAACGTCGCCGTCCCGCAGGGGCGTCCGCGCACCGGGGCTGACCGGGCTGCTGTTCACGAAGGTGCCGTTGGTGGAGTGCTCGTCCCGCACCCATGCGGTGCCGTCCGGTTCCAGACCGACGGTCGCGTGCTGACGGGAGACGTTGTCGTGGCGTTCCAGCAGGCTGTGCGTCGTGTAGGCGGCCGGAGCGCGGCCGAGGAGCAGCGTGCTGCCCGGCGTCACGGTGCGCTCCACCGCCCCGAACCGGATCCGCAGGACGGTGGTGGGCACGTCGTGGCGGGTCGCCTGCACGTCCGCGGCCCGCTCGCCGGAGCCGGCCGTACGGGACGGGCGCGGCTCGACCAGTATCCGCTGGCAGACCACGCACACCTGATTGGCCGGCACCGGAACCGGGGCCCCGCAGTGCGGGCAGAGCCGGGGCTGCCTCTCCTCGGCCGGATCGCCCTCGCCCACCGCTCCCGAGGTCTCCGGCCCGGCCGCCGGCGGGTGCGGGGGCTGCCCGGGCAGGGGGTACCGGGCGACGGCGGGACGGCTGAGGTTCCCGGAGCATCCCCGGCAGACGAGATCGTCCTCCTCCGCCTCCAGGCCGCAGGACAGACAGATCAGCTGCGCCATGACACCTCTTCCAGGGTGATGCCGGCCGAGCGGAGCCGGGAGCCCAGGCGGTCCATGTCGCCCCGGCGGGGTACGCCGATGAACCAGATGCGGCCGTCGGCCACCGCGACCTGCATGGGCGGTGCCGAGTCGACGGAGCCGGTCCCCTCGTACCGCTCGCGCCCGAGATCGGTCAGCGGGGTCAGGCGCTGGTTGCTCGAACCTCTCCAGCGCAGTCCCGGAGTGTTGAGGCGCTCGACGTACGGGCCGGTGATCACCGCGTCGCACTGGCGGAGGAGCGTGGCGTGCTCCCTCTCCAGCCGGGCGAGGGAGTACCCGCTGTAGACGAGCACGTCCAGGGGCGCGGGCCGCTCTCGGCGCCAGGCGCGGACCCACTCCAGGAGCGCCGCGAGTGCCTCCGGCTGCTGGAACGGCTCTCCTCCCGAGACGGTGATCCCGTCGAGCGGATCGGGCAGGCCGGAAAGCCAGGCCTGGAGTGCCGCGAGGTCCACGAGCGTGCCCGGGTCGGCCGTCCAGGTGTCCTGGGAGACGCAGCCGGCACACCCGATCGTGCAGCCTTGCGTCCAGATGCCCGCCCGGGTCCCGGGGCCCAGCGAGGTCACCGGGTAGTGCGCCTTGTTCAGCATCAGCTCGACGGGGCGGGGAGCGGCGGGGGAGTCCGTCATGCCAGCTCCACGGAGACGATGTCGCCCTCGCGCCGCAGGCGGGTCACCCGGACGTGTGCGCCGGCCGCCGAGCCGCGGTCGAACAGGGCCCGGGCGAGGGGATTGACGAACTGCGATTCCAGGGCCATGCCGATGCCCCGGCCGCCCATGCGCGGATTGCCGGTGCAGGACTTCTGCAGTGCGGCCCGGGCCTCGGGGTCCACCTCCAGGACGATGCGCTGTTCCTCGTGGACCCTGGAGATGATGTTGTCGAGCTGGAGGCCGAAGATGCGGGTGGCCGCCTCGTGGTCGATGAAGTTGAACACCACGATGTTGTCCCCGAAGCGGTTGAGCAGCTCGGGCCGGCCGAGGACCCGGGTGAAGTGGTCGCTGATCGCCGCTTTCACACGCTCCTCGATCTCGTCGTACGGCATGTCGGGGTGGACGTGGGGCACGAGCCGGCCGCTGCCGTCGTCCACGTACATGCCGAGGTTGGAGGTGAACACGAGGACGGACTCGGTGAAGTGCACCGTCGAGCCGCGTCCGTCCGTCAGCCGGCCGTCTTCGAGGATCTGCAGGAACTTGTCCAGGATCCGCGGATGGGCCTTCTCGATCTCGTCGAAGAGGATCACCCGGAACGGCTGTTGCCGCACCGCGTTGGTCAGTTCGCCGCCCGCCTCGAAGCCGACGTACCCGGGCGGTGCCCCGATCAGCCGGTCCCCGGCGTGCTCCGCGGAGAACTCGCTCATGTCGAACCGCAGATAGGCGGACTCGTCCGCGAAGACCAACGACGAGACGGCCTTGGCCAGTTCGGTCTTGCCGACGCCCGTGGGGCCGGCGAAGAACAGCACGCCGCGCGGCCGGGTGGAGGACGTGGACTGCTGCGCGCCGGACAGCCCGAGGGCAGCCCGCTTCAGGATGTCGAGGGTCTTGGTGACGGCCTGCGGCTGTCCGACGACGCGCCGCGGGATCGAGTGCTGGCCGTCCGTGATCCGTCTGCGGAGGTACTCCCGCTTCCAGGGGTTGTCCATGACGCCGAGTTTGTAGATGCGGATCGCGTCCGGAAGCTCCGTCATCGTCAGGCCGCGGTCCCGGGCCAGCCGCGTGACCTCGATCATCGCCTGCAGAGTGAGTCCGTCCGTCTGGGCCGCGAACGCGTCGCACACCTCGGACGCCTGTGGGTCGGCGCCGAGGTCCGTGACGCCGAAGAGCTTCATCAGCAGGCGCGCGGTGGCCTGCCGGTCGCCCAGATCCGGAACCGGGACCCCGATGGACCGCACCTGGTCGTTGGCCGACGTGAGCCAGACCGGCAGATCGCCCTCACGGTCCGCCAGCCAGATCACCGGGTTGTAGAGCGGGGTCGTACGTCCGCTCGGCGCACCCACGGCAACGGCGGTCCGGGAGAGCCCGGCACAGAACCTGAAGAAGCTGCGCTCGTTCGGCTCCATGTCCGTCGCGCTGCGCGCGATGCGGGAGGCGTCGTCGATCGCCAGCGCCGCCCGGACCGGCTGTGCGGGGCGGGCCAGTTCGGCCATCAGGCCGCGCAGGGTCTCCAGCGAGGGCCGTGTTCCCGGCCGGGGTAACCGGGGAAGCAGCCGGGCCACGGCCGCCTCGGCCCGGTCGGCCTCCTCGGCCGTGGCACCGGCCGGCAGGTGCACCCGGAGGCCGTCGACGGGGTCGTGCACGAGCAGGAACGCGTATCCGTTCGTACGGAGCGTCTCCCAGAGCAGGTCGGGCAAGGACAGCAGACGGGGGCGTGCGTCGGCGGACCCCCGGAACAGGAAGCTGTCATGGCGGTTCCCCCACAGCACGAACTGCGAGTGCACGGGAAGAGTCGCCTCGAACTCCCGGACGAACGACGGCCCCGCCGGCGCCGATCCGTCGGAGGCGCGGGTGCGGTCCGTCGGGCGGGTCACCGGTCACGCTCCCGGTGCCTGGGCCGGGCCCGCGTGTCCGGGGCGACCGGGGAGACGGCCAGGGGCACGGGAACCTGTCCGGGCGGGACCGCGACCTGGACGTCCGTGCTCAGTCCCGCCTGCGCGAGGCGGCCCCGCAGTTCATGGAAGTCCTGACACCACTGTTCCTCTCGTTCGACGTCGGTGTGTGCGGCGTCGTCGTCGCCTCCGGCAACGGTGCGCACCACGGCGGTACGCAGCTGACCGCTCTGCTGGTCGACCACCAGGTTGACCGCGTGCTCGGGCCATTCACTCCGTGACAGGCGCAGGGTGCCGTCGGCGACGGTGAGCGTCTCGAATCCCTGGCTGACCTGGTAGCCGAGGTCGGTGAGGGCGTCGGCCACCGTGTTGACCACGTACTGCTGCTCGGCTTCCGCTTCGGCCGCGGCCTGGCAGTCGGCCACGCGTCGGCGCAGCGGCTCGTCGAGGGTACGGCGGCCGGCCACGACCTCCGTGAGCAGGGCCCGCACCGGGTCCGCGTCCGCTGCCCGGGCGTCCTGGAGGTCGTGCAGGAGCGCGATCGCTTCGCCGGCCTCGCGTCGCCCGGCCTCCGCGGCGGCATTGGCACGCTGGACCCGGAGCCTCGTCTCGGTCAGCCAGGTGCGTGCTTCGTCGGCCGTGGCCGCCTCGGCCACCCGCGCGGCGGCCTGCCGAGCCTCCGCCCGGTGGCCCTCGTCGCAGTCCGGGAGGAGGCGCGACAGGACCCGGGTCAGGGTCTGTCCGACATCCTCGCGCGCGGCTGTGTCCTCTGCGTCCTCGGTGTCCTCTGCGTACGCCGCGAACAGCTCGGCGGCGTCGACCAGACGGCGCTCGGCGGTGTGCCCGGTCACGCTGGAGAAGAGAGCGGCCGCGACGGCGCGAGCGGCCTGTTCCCGCAGTTCCCGCTCCGCGGCGGCCAGCGCGCGGTCGGCCTCGGCGCACCAGGCCTCCAGCCGGGACGTGGACTGCGTGCCGATCTGCAAGGGCTCGGGAGGCGTCACGACGATGGCGGCACCGTACTGCTCCCTGAGGTCCTGGCAGGACACGGAGAGGGCCGTGATGCGAGCGTTGCGTGTCTTCACCCCGCGTACCGCCGCGTCCCGGGCGGCCGCGGCCTGGAGGGCTGCCTCGCGGGCGGCTTCCGCACGGCGTCGCGTGGCCTCGCGCACCGCGGCGTCTCGTGCGGCCGCGCGCAACGCCGCGGCGGTGAGGGACCGGTCACGCCGGTACGTCGTGCATTTGGGCCCGCTCATCGCTCCCCCAGAGGCTGCGTCCGCTGTGCCTGGTGCGCTGTGCGCCCCTCCCGGTAGCGGACGAAGGTCCAGAGCCCGTACCCCGCCGCGACCACGAGGGGAACCGGTGACCACACCCGCAGGGTGACGATCACCCAGGTCACGGTGCCGATGGCCATGTACAGGAGGCAGCCCCCGCCCAGGACCTTCGTGCGCCTGCGCATGGGCCACAGGTGCGTTGCCAGTGTGTGCCGCCGGCCGGGCAGGCCGCGGAAGATGCCGGCGAGGCGGGACTGCAGGGACCACCGCGGGTGGTAGACCTGTCCCAGCTTCGCCGCCAGCACCAGTTCGCAGGCGAGCGGGACACCGCAGATCACTGTGGCGGCGGGGATGAACCGCTGCAGGAAGTCTCCGTCGCCGATCAGGGTTCCCAGCAACAGCGGCACACCGACGGGCAGGGCGAACAGCAGGGCCACCCCGCCGAGGGCGCGCAGCACCGCCTCCCGGGTGCCGGACCGGCCGCGGTCCCCGGGGTCCTGCCACTCGGGTGGATGGTCCGTCGCCGCGGCTGCGTGCGCGCGGCGCAGCTCCTCCAGGCGGCGGGCTTCGGCGACAGCCGTCGGCAGCGTGCGCGTGGCTGCCAGGTGACGGACGGGGTCGCCGCCGTCGGCCAGCAGCGCGTCGAACCAGCCGGTCTTGCCGCGTACGGGCGCCGCGGCGGATTCGATCCGCTGTCGTAGCGCCCGGGCCCATTCCGGGGACACCGCGATGGCCAGCGCCTCCACGCGGATCTCGGCGCCCATGAGCTCTTTGCGGATCCTGGACGGCAGCGCGGCCGACTCCCGCAGTCGTTCCCACCGGGCATGCAGATCACGCCAACGACGGTCTACGCCGGCGAGCTGGTGAGCGCCTTCGCCGAACGTCGCAAGGGTGGCGAGCAGGTCGCGGGTGTACAACTCGTCGACGAGCCCGCGTGCGGTCCGGCGCCCGGCCTCGTCGTGGGCGGACGAGGCGTGTTCGGCGAGGGTGAGCAGATCGTCGGGGAGCAGGCGCTTGCCGCGGTACACGGGTGGCATCGTCGGATCGAGCCAGTGCAGCAGCCGCAGCAGCTTCACGTCCGGCGCGTCGGTTCCCGGGAGGTGGAGGTCGATCAGGTCCACGAGGTCTTCGACGTCGTCGCGGTCGGGATCCTCGAACTGCGCCAGCCAGGCGCGCAGTTGGCGCCAGCCCTGGCTGGGGTCGTCCCGGTCTCCCATGGACACGAAGAACCGGCGTGCGGCGGTCTCCCAGTCCGCTGCCAGTGCCCGGGCCAGTGCCCTTCTCTCGGTGTACTTCACCCCGTGGAACCGCAGGGGCCTGAGACCGGTGGCGCTCGCCGGTTCGGTGCCGGGAGCCGGTGACTCCTCCGCCACCTCCGGGGTGCCGCCGTCGAGCCACCCGCGCACCTCGGCGGCACCCCACCGCCGGACCGGGTCCCTGACCAGCAGCCCCCTGCACAACAGCCGTGACCGTTCGTCCGCCACATCCGACACATCGACCGGCCGGGTCGCCAGATGATGCCGGACGGCCTGCTCCGACAGGCCCCGGAACGGTGAACGGCCGGTGGCCAGTTGCCGGGTGATCATCCCCACCGCCCACCAGTCCTGTGCACCGGACACCTCCGCGCCGAACACGTACTCCGGTGCCGAATACGCCAGCGTCCCGAACACGCGTTGCGTGAACCGGGACGTCGCGTCCAGGGACTTGCTCACACCGAAGTCCGCCAGCGCCAGCTCCAGTGGTTCCCTCCGGCGCAGGAGCACGTTGGACGGCTTCAGATCGCCGTGCACGATCCCCGCCGCGTGCAGCTGCTCGACCGCCTCCGCCAACTGGGAGACGAGCCCGGACAGGACAGCCGGCGACAGTACGGTCCCAGCCCCGACCAGGTCCTCCAGCGACCCTCCGGGGAGGTACTCCGACACCTCGAAGTCACGGCCGTCCGAGAATCCCGTTTCGACCACGCGCACCACATGGCCGGTGTCCAGTCCCCGCAACCGCTCCCAGACCTCGGGAGCGACCCGCACCCCGCTGCGGTACACCTTCGCGACGAACTCGCCCCCCGCCGCGTCGCGGACCAGCAGCACATCCGCCTCTCGCCCCTGGTGCGGCAACTCCCTTACCACCACGAACCGTTCGGCCAGCACCGACGGTAAGCGCAGCAGCGCGGAGGGACCACCACCGTCGTCACGACGCGTCACAGCGGCATCAGGTGCCCCACGTTCGGCACCGGCATCATCACGACGCGTCACAGCAGTCGGCAGGGCCCACTCCTCCACGCCGGCCTCCCTCCCCCGCGCAGGATGGTACTTCGCATCGGGTCGGCCGGCCGTGCGATGGAGGGATTCCGGCCAGGTCAGCCCCGTCGCTCGCCGACGCCGTCGAAGAACTCGAGGATCTGCCGGTTCACCTCCTCCGGTTGCTCCAGGTACCCGTAGTGACCCGCGTGGTCGATCAGCCGGTAGACGGCCCCGGGGATGGCGCGCGCCACCTCGGCGACCAGGTGCGGGGGCGTGACGAGGTCGTCCGCGAAGCCGAGGACCAGGCACGGCGTGGTGATCGCGGCGCAGGCCGCGAGGCGACCGGGGTCCGGCTCGATGGCGAGCTGGTGCCGCAGTCCGGGGCCGGTCGACTGCGACTGCTCGAACACCGGGAGCCAGTCGGACACCGCGAGGTCGTCGTCCAGCGTGTGCGGCGACAGGTTGAGCATCGCCTGCCGGGCCGCGTGATAGCGGCGCGGCAGCGTGATGCCGGAATCCAGCAGCTCGATCTCGGCCCGGGCGGCGGCCGCGCGCAGGCGGTCGTCGCGGCCGCGGGTGGCCATCAGGACGGCGGCGGTGGCCAGGTCGGGCCGGGTCAGCAGCAGCTCCTGCACCACGTGCGCGCCGAGCGACGTGCCCACCAGACGGCACGGCCCGGCCCCCAGGTGCTCGATGAGCCCGGCCAGGTCGGCTGCGAGATCGCCGACCGTCAACCCCGCCTCGGCGGGGTCGCTGGGGGGCACGCCCCGGGAGTCGTACGTGATCACTCGACAGCCGGACGCGGTGAGCGCCGGCACCTGGTGCAGATGCCAGGTCCGGCCGCGACCGCCGGCGCCCATGACCAGGACGACCGGCTCCCCGCCTGCGCCGCCGTCGGGTACGGGGTCGTCGTAGTGCAGCCGGATGCCGCCGACGGTCGCGACTCCCATCAGCGCGAGGCCATGCGGTCGGCCAGGCTCTTCGGGCGCATGTCGGTCCAGTGCTCCTCGACGTACCCGAGGCAGGTGTCGCGGTCCGTGTCGGGCAGCGCGACCGACCACCCCTCGGGGGCGGCGGCGAAAGCGGGCCAGAGCGAATGCTGGCCTTCCTCGTTGACCAGCACCTTGAAGGTCGCGTCAGGGTCGTCGAACGGGTTCGTCATGTGCTGCTCCTTCCGGGAGGGTTTCAGGCGAGTGCCTGGCCGGAGACGAGTGTCTCGGCGTATCCGAACACGTGACCACGGCCGACCGAGACCGGCCGCAGCGAGGCGAAGTCCGCGTCCAGCACGTCGAACATCTCGAGACTCGCGTCGCCCGACCACACCTCGGAGAACTCGACTCCGGTGACGGTCGAGGTCACCAGCTCCACGGGCGGCTGCTCACCGGCGAGCCAGGGCGACTGGACCCGGCTGTGCACCAGCGGCACGGTGTGCAGCGCCGGCGGTTCGGCGGCCGGGCCGGTCACGCGCACCGAGGCATGGGCGATGCGGCGGCCTCCTGCCGCGGCGGTGCCGTGGTAGGCGCCCGCGGCAGAGCCCAGGGGCCCCGCTTTGCCGACGCGCATCGGCCGGGTCTGATGCACCTCGCCGAACTGCTTCGGCATTCCCTGCACCCAGCCGCGCAGCAGCGGCACGGGCTGGTCGACCCAGGCGTAAGGGCACCGGGCCAGGGGGCGCCCGCGGTACTCGCAGCCCAGCAGGATCAGGAACTCGCTGAACTGGCTGGCCCCCGGGTCGGCGAGTTCGGTGCCCGGCTCCGAGCACCACTGCCAGTGCGCGAAGACCGCGGCGGCCTGCCCCGGATCGGCGCCGGGGTCGAGCTCGGGCGGGAGGAACAGCGTCGCCGCCGCGGGATCCACGTGGTAGTCGACCATGACGATCTCGCCGGAGAAGTGCCACGGCGGGGGAGTGAGCGTGGCCGACGTACCGGACGGGGAGAGCGGAAGGCTGTAGCCGCGCAGGCTGCTGGCGACGGAAGTGGTCATCGAAGGGTTTCCTCCGTTCTCCAGGCGGCGGCGAGCCGCGCGGCCGCCTCCGCCAGACGGTCGGGCGGGTTGAGGCTGTACGCGAGGCGCAGATGAGTGCCGACCGCGCTGCCGAAGCGGGAGCCCGGTGCCACCGCGACGCCTGCCCGGCCGGCCGCGGCGAGCAGCGCCGCCTCGCTGCGCCGCGGGTCGAAGGTCAGCCAGACGAAGAAGCCGCCGGCCGGACGGCTGACGGTCACCGACTCGTCCAGGCCGGACCGCAGGGCGGCCACGAGCGCCGCGCGCCGCAGCCGGAGCTGCCCACGCAGCCACGACAGGCGCCGTTCGTAGCGGCCGTCCCCCATCAGCATGGACACGGCCAGCGAGGTCAGGTGGTTGAGCGCGCCGCCACTGACCAGCTGTCCGCGCCCGGCCAGCGTGTCGATCAGGCCGGGTTCCGCCTCCAGCCAGCCCAGCCGCAGGCCCGGTCCGAGTGTCTTGGCGAACGAGCCGAGCCGGATCACCCCTTGGCGCCCGGCCAGCGCGGCGAGCGAGGGCGGCGGGGCGGGGCGGTCCAGGCACAGTTCCGTGTACGCGTCGTCCTCCACGATCGGCACGCCGTGCCGGGCGGCGACGGCGAGCAGCTCCCGGCGGCGCTGTTCGCCCGCGACCGTGCCGGTCGGGTTGTGGAAGGTCGGCGTCAGATAGACGAACGCCACGTCGTCGCCGTGGGACAGGGCCCGGTCCAGGGAATCGGGCCGTACGCCCTCGCCGTCGGCGTCCACTTCCCGCAGGCGCAGACCGTGGTCCGTCATGATGCTCCGGCCCAGGTCGTAGCACGTACGCTCGACCACGACGAACCGGCCGGGCCGCCCCAGCACGGTGCACAGCAAGGTCAGCGCCTGGGAGCTGCCGGCGGTGACCATGATCTCCTCGGCCGTGCAGCCGTGCCGGGCGGCCAGCGAGGCGCGCAGTGGCTCGGCTCCGGCGTTCGCGCCGTAACTGAGCGCCGCGGGGCCGAACATGGTGAGGGCCTCCGCGTAGAGCGGCAGCACCTCGTCGACCGCTAGCAGAGCCGGTTCGAGGTAGCCGGGCCCGAGGTCGATGACGCCGGGCGGGGAGACGGCCTGCACCACTCCCGCACGCCACCACCGGGCCTGCGGAAGCGGGGAGACGGTCGTGTCCGGTCGCACCATCAGCCCCGCAGCTCCGGCACGCCCAGCAGGGCCGAGCGCAGCACCCGCGCGCCCGCGAGCAGGGTGGGGGAGTTCCGGGACAGGGCCAGGCGCAGCATCCGCTCGCCCTCGCGCGGCCTCGCCCAGTGGAACTTCTGGCAGGGCAGCACATAGAGGTTCTGCGAGCGGACCGCCGACCAGACGTCCATGCCCAGCCGCGAGCCGACGTGCAGGCGCTCCACGCTGACCCGGGCCCGGTCGTCGACGAAACCGATGTCCGGCACGTCCGCCAACTCGGCACGCACCAGGGCCCGGTGTTCGGCGATCGTGCGCTGCAACTCGGCCAGGCCGCCGTCCGCCCCGTCGTCGGCGAACCGCTTCACCATGAGCAGGATCAGCGGCGAGGTGCCCAGCAGGATGTCCGAGTGGACCTTCTCGACCGGCAGGTCCACGTTGGCCGAGCGGACCAGCCAGCCGATCTTGAGTTCGAGCGTGGGCCACAGCTTGCCGGTGTCCTCGATGACCACCCAGCGGCAGCCGCTCGCGTCGAGCACGGCGTAGTGATCGAACTGCGCGTCGGGGTCGAACCCCCGGAAGCAGGTGTCCAGGGCCAGCACCACTCCGTACTCGGCGCACTGCTCGGCGAGCCTGCGCAGGCGGGCCTCGCTCATCACCCGGCCGGTGGGGTTGTTCGGCGTGGTGATGAAGACGCAGCCGACCTGTTCGAGCAGCTCCGCCGGCAGGTCCTCGTCGTGGGCCTGCTCCTCCTCGACCGGCACCAGCCGCAGGCCGACCCCGCGCAGGATGTCCGGGATGTTGTCGAACGTGGGGTGGATCAGCGCCACCGCGTCGGACGTGGTGACCAGCGAACGGGCGAGGATCTCCATGGCCAGCGAGGACGAGTAGCAGCTCAGCGTCCGGCCGGCGGCGAACGGATGACTGTGCTGGCCGAGCATGCCGAAGAACGACTCGGCGGCCTCCTGCTCGATCTCGTCCACCGGGCGCACGGCAGCCTCGGCCCACATGTCCGGCAGTTCGGCGACGATTTTGCTCTGCGCGGCCGTGAGCTGCTGGCGGGCGTGCCCGTCGGCGAGGTTCATCGAACTGGACAGGGCGAGGGTCTCGAACTGGGTCAGGTTCTCCGCGGAGACCGTCGGCAGCATTCTGTTCACAAGCACCTCTCATACGAGTGTCGGGCGAAGCGTGCTTGGAGCCACGGCGATGCCGGGACTCACCGGCGCCGGGGCGCCGGGATAGGAATCGAGGGACCTCCGTCAGCAGAAGGCGAACCGGGTGAGCAGGTGCCCGGCGTCGTCCGTACGGTCACCGGACGGCAGTCCGGCTTTTCCGACGAAGCGTTTGAGGTAACCGGCGCCCTCGGTGCCGCCGGACCCCGTCATCTCCGGCAGGTAGCGGCGGCCGAACCCGTAGTGCCGGCCGCGCCAGATGTGCAGCGGCGCCTCGCTCGCCGCGAAGGCCTCGCGCACGTCGGCATCGCGGGCGCCGGCCGCGGCGTCCCGCAGGGACGTGAACGCGCGGAGCAGCGGGCTGCCGACCGGGGCCAGGTGCGCGAACCGCTGGTAGATCCCGGCCTTCCGTTCGTCGTAGCCGTACACCACCAGCTCCATCAGGTGGTAGTTGAGCGACTGGACCGCGCTGGCACTCCCCGTCGCGTCCCGGAAGCCCATGAACAGCTCCGGGGTCAGCGTGCGCAGCGCGTGGAAGACGACGTTCAAGAAGTCGGCCGCCGAGGTGAGCTGGCTCATCCTCAGGAGGTACGCGCCGCGGTCACGGCCGATGGCCTCGGTCGCGCGGCGCGCGGTCCAGCGGACGAGGAAGAAGGCGATCTCGCAGGCCTGCACGGCACGCATGAAGATGTGCTCGTCGTGCTTGTCCGACCAGCGGAATCCCGAGCACCGGTTGACCACCAGCAGGTCGCGGACCAGCACGTCGTCGTGGCCGGCGCGCCGGACCAGCCCGGCGCTCGCCATGGTGCGGTCCGGGCCGACGGGGGACCGGCCGAGGTGGTCGAGCACGGCCGTCAGACGGCGCACGCGTTCCGCGCCCTCCTCGACCGTGGTCTCGTGCCGCCCGGCCTCGCGCTCCTCCAGCGCGATCAGGTCGGTCACGAGCGCGTGCAGAAGCAGCAGGCTCGCCTCGTACGCGTCCTCCCGCCGGGCGAGGTACCAGGCGGTCACGTGCAGTCCGGTGTAGCGGTAGTACTCGGGTATGTCGAGGCGCCGGCTGAACGGCCGGGTCAGCAGCCGCAGGATCTCGTTCTCCTCGGTGTCCGGCCCGGCCACGGCCGCGTCGTACCGCTCGGACAGCCGAAGGACCTCCTCGTCGGGCAGTTCGGCGAGGGGCGTGGCGTGCAGCCGGGCAGCCAGCTCGGCGCAGCGGACGGGCAGTTCCCGCGCGCGGACGGGAGTGACGGCGGGTACGGCGCTCACCGCCCGGACCCGCTCTCGGCGCGCCGGCCGATGATCAGATGCTTGTCGCCGCCGGAGCGCCGGACCGTGCCGTCCACGAAGCCGGCACGACGCAGCAGGCCCAGGTACTCGGTCGCCGTGCGGTGCCGGCCCCGGGTCTCGACGTGCATGGAGAGGTTCATGACGGCCGTGGCCAGGGGGCCGCCGCGGTCTTCGTCGAAGAGCCGTTCCATGACCAGGACCCGGCCGCCGGGGAGACAGGCCTCGTACGCCTTGCGCAGCAACGTCGCGCAGGTCTCGTCGTCCCAGTCGGACAGGATGTAGCCGAAGGCGAGGCAGTCGCCGGCCGGCAACGGGTCGCGGAAGAAGTCGCCGGCCGCGAAGTCCAGCCGGTCTCCCAGCTTGTGCTCGGCGGCTCGTGCGGCCAGGTGCGGACGGACCTGGGGGAGGTCGAACACGGTCGCGCGCAGTTGTGGGCAGGCGTGCAGGGCGGCCACCGAGAAGGGTCCGCTCGCTCCGCCCACGTCGATCAGCCGCCGGGCGTCGCTCAGACCGGCCAGGGCCACGAGTTCGTGCGAGACGTGATGGCTGAGGCCCCACATCGCGTTCAGGAAGCGGCCCACCGACTCGTCGTCGCGGTAGAGGGCCTCGAACGGAGCCGGCGTGTCCCGGTCGCTCTCGGCCTTGCCCGCGCGAAGGTAGCCGCTCAGCCGTCCGAACTGCTCGGAGGTGTCGCTGATCAGATGGTCGACGAACCCCATCAGGTAACGGGGGTCCTCGCGGTCGACGTACGGCCGTACGCCCGCCGCGAGCGCGTACCGATCGCCGTCCGCGTCGAGGACGCCGAAGGACGACAGCACCAGCAGGAGCCGTTCGAGGGTGTCCTCGTCGACGGCCAGGGCTGCCGCGATCTTCCCGGCGCTGTCGCCGCTGTGCCGTATCAGGTGCGCGAAGACGCCCTGTCCGTCCGCGACTCGCAGAGCGTGCGTGGCGTACATTCCGTAGACGGCGCGTTCCAGATTCGCAGGAATCATTGTTTTCGCTGCCCATCGCTGCAAGGGAATTGTGAAGCGCTGTCGGCCCACCCGGGGGTAAAGAATCCTCCGGGGCGTCGAGAAGTATTTCGGCGTGCCCGACGGTTCGGCCATCTTGTTGACCGCAGAGCGAAACCCGCAGTTCAGAGCCGCTTGCCGGACGACGCACCCCATGGCACCCCATGGCACCCCATGGCACCCCACGTCCACGCCGGTCCGCTCGGTGACGGCACCACCCGGCCCTCGCCGCGCCCAGTCGTTACCGACAGAAGGGTGTATATCAGGCGTAAATATCCAGTCGGGCAGCCGATCGGGAAAGCCGTGGCCGAAAAGAGAGGCGTGCTGGCGAGAGGCCGTTACTCCTGCCTTCGAGGTGCGGCTCGAAAACGTTTCTTCCTTGGGGCAGGGTTGATCGGGGAGGGCGTCGGCGTTACCGTCCCAGGAAACGGGGAAAGGGTGTGAAGTGGCTGGCGGGTCTGCTCTTTTACTGGAATCCGTGACGAAAATCTACGGCTCCGGCCGTAACGCGGTCACAGCCTTGGACGACGTGACGATGAGGGTGCCGCGCGGGACGTTCCTCGCGATCATGGGTCCCTCCGGCTCGGGGAAAAGCACGTTCCTGCACTGCTCGGCAGGTCTCGACAAACCCACGAAGGGCGGCGTGACCCTCGGCGACACCCGCCTGGCCGGCCTGAACGAGGAGCAGCTCACCGAACTCCGCCGGGAACGGGTCGGGTTCGTCTTCCAGGCGTACAACCTGCTCGACTCGCTCACCATCGCCGACAACGTGGGCCTGCCGTTCCGGCTGGCCGACGCCCCGATCCCCACCGACCGGATACACGCCGAACTGGCGCACGTCGGGCTCGCCGACATGGGGGACCGCTACCCCGGGCAGCTCTCCGGCGGTCAGCGCCAGCGCGTCGCCATCGCCCGCGCCCTCATCACGAGACCCGACGTGATCTTCGCCGACGAGCCGACGGGCGCGCTCGACACCCGCACCGGCCGGCAGGTCCTGCAACTGCTGCGGGGGGTCGTCGACCGGACCGGCCAGACCGTGGTGATGGTGACCCACGACCCGGTCGCCGCCTCACACGCGGACGCGGTGACCTTCCTGGCCGACGGCCGGCTGGCCGGCGAGCTCGTCGGGCCCACGCCCGAGCGGGTGGCCGACCGGATGACCAGGCTGGGTGAGTGGTGAGCCGCAAGAGCAAGGCGGAGGCGGCGGATCCGCCGGCCGCCAAGAAGGCGAAGAAGAAGGTCCGCACGCTGTCACGCCGGAACCTCTCGCTGGCCTGGAGCACGATCCGCGGCCGCAAGGGCGGCTTCGCGGCGGTGCTGATCGCCGTCGCGGTCGGCTCCGCCGTGATCACCGCGTGCGGTGTGCTGCTGGAGACCGGCATCAGCTCCGGAGTCGCCGCCGAACGGTACGACCGGGCGGCCGTGGTCGTCGGCGGCACCCAGACCATGCCCGTCGAGGGCGATACGGACCCCCGGCTCTCCGAACGGGTCAGGCTGCCCGCCGGCACGGTCGCGAAGGTCGCTGCGGTCAAGGGCGTCGAGACCGCGGTCGGGGACGTCAGCGTCCGTACGACCGTGCTGAAGCAGGACGCCGTCCTCGGCGGACCGCCCGTCTACGGGCACGGCTGGTCCGCCTCGGTGCTGGCACCGTTCACGCTGCGCGCGGGCACCCGGCCGCGGGCGGCCGGCGACGTCGTGCTCGACGGCGACCTCGCCCGGCGAGCCGGAGCCGCCCCGGGAGACAAGGTCACGCTGGTGACCGGATCGCAACCGAGGGCGTACCGGGTCAGCGGCGTCGCCGAGCCCGCGACCGCGCTCGGCCGGCAGTCCGCGGTCTTCTTCACCGACGACCAGGCGGCACGGCTCTACGGCACCTCCGGCGAGATCGACGCGGTGGGTGTGCTGGCCTCGAAGGGGACCGACGCGGGCGACCTCGCCGGCCGGATCAAGAAGGCCGTGCCCGGCGTGGTCACGTACACCGGCGAAGACCGCAGCGATGTCGAGACGCTCGACGTCGGGCAGATGCGCGCGTTCGTCATCGAGATCGCCAGTGCGTTCGGCGCCACCATGATCCTGCTCGTGATCATCGTGGTCTCCGGCACGCTGGCCCTGTCGGTGCAGCAGCGCCGCCGCGAGCTGGCCCTGCTGCGGGCCGTCGGCGCCACCCCCCGGCAGGTGCTGCGCATGATCGGCGGCGAGGCCGTGCTCGTCGGCGGGATCGGCGCCGTGCTCGGCGCCGTCCCCGGCATCCTGCTCGCCAAGCTGCTGCACACCGTGTTCACGGCGGCCGGCACGCTGCCGTCCGGCTTCTCGCTGGTGATCACACCGCTGCCCGTGCTGTGCGCCCTGCTGATCTGTGTCCTCGCGGCCCGGATCGGCGGCTGGCTCGCGGCCCGGCGCGCGGCCAAGGTCAGTCCCGTCGAGGCGCTCGGCGACGTGGCCGTGGAATCGAGGAAGCTGGGCTGGTTCCGGCTCTCGCTCGGTGCGCTGCTCGTGCCCGGGGGCCTGGCCGCCGCGATCGTGCTGCCGATCGCGCTGCCCGGCGAGTCCGCCATCGACGGCGCCGCCAGTTCCGCCTTGGTCCTGGTGATCGCCGTCGGCCTGCTCGGACCCAGGCTGTTCGGCGGCGTCGTGACGCTGCTCGGCCGTCGCCCGGGCAACGCCACCCGGTTCCTCGCCCTCGCCAACTCCCGGGCCCGGGCCCGCCGGCTCAGCGCCGCCACGACCCCGCTGATCATGGGCGTGACCATGGCGTCCGCACAGCTCTTCAGCGGCACGACGCTCGCCGCCGCCGCGCACGACCAGGCCGTCGACGGCGTGATCGCCGACCATGTGGTGACCTCCGCGAGCACGGGGATCTCACCCGGCCTGGCCGCGGAGCTGCGGGGCGTCCCCGGTGTCCGCACAGTCGGCCCGGTCGCCCGGACCTCGACGATCCTCACCTGGCCCGACGGCGACAGCATCCAGTACCGGCTCTCCACGGCCCAGGGCGTCGACCCCGCGGCCGTACCGGACACCCTGGACCTGGACGTGCTGCGCGGCGACCTGGACGGTCTCACCGGGTCCACGGTCGCCCTCAGCCGCCTCGTCGCCGGAACCGTCGGCGTCGACGTGGGCGGCCGTGTCGACGTGCACCTCGGCGACGGCACCGTCGAAAAGGCCAAGGTCGTCGCGGTCTACGAGAACGGACTCGGCTTCGGCGACGTCACCCTGCCCCACGACGTGGTCATCGCGCACACCACCGACCACCTCGACCAGTGGCTGATGGTCAACTCCAGCCGGGAGGCGGACCTGACCGCGGCGCTGAAGCCGTACCCGACGCTGGGCGTGCACGACGCCGGGGCGGTCACCGCCGCACCGACCGACGACGCGAGCGGCGGAGGGACCAGCCTCGTACTCAACGCCGTCCTGCTCGGCTATCTCGCCATCGCCGTCGTCAACACGCTGGTCATGGCGACGATCTCACGCCGGCGCGAGTTCGCCCTGCTGCGCCTCGTCGGCACCCGCACCAGCCAGGTCCGGTCGATGATGCGCCAGGAGGCGGGCATCATCGTGCTCTGCGCGGTCGTCGTCGGCACGCTGGCCGCCCTGCCGGCGCTGATCGGGATGAGCTACGCGATACGCCACTCGGTGTTCCCGTCCATTCCGCCCCTGATGTACCTCGGCATCGTGGTCGCGGCCGCGGTGATCGCCTGGCCCGCCGTGATGCTGCCGGCCCGGCTCGCACTGCGGCCGCCGGCCGTGGAGGCGATCGCACGGCCCGAGTGACGTACGACCGCTGGCGCAGGTGAGGCGTGGCTTCGGCCACGCCTCACCTGTTTCGCGTGCTCCCCGCGGGACCGGCAGCCGAACGGGCAGTTTCCTCACCGCTCAACTACGTGGAGCCGGTACGCCCGCGCGCGCCAAGCTCGACCGTCCACTATCCGCGCGCCACGTGTGTCTCTAGTGAAGGGCCGAGCATGCCCCACGGTTTCGACAACGCACCCGCCGCTCCGGAGAACCGGGCTCTTCCCCACCTCATAGCCGCGCGTGCCCGGCAGCAACCCGACGCGCCCGCCGTCGTCGAGGCCGGCACGACCCTCACGTACCGCGAGCTGGACGAACGCGCCAACCACCTGGCCCACCGCCTCGTCTGCGCCGGAGTGACCGCCGAGTCGCGGGTCGGCATGCTGACGGGCCGCTCGGGCCACTCGGCCGAGACCGTCGTCGCCCTGCTCGCCGTACTCAAGGCGGGCGGGGCCTACGTACCGCTGCACGAGAGCTACCCCGACGACCGGATCCGCTGGATGCTCTCCGAGACCGACGCGGTCGCGCTGATCGCCGACCGGTCGACCGCCGGCCGGGCGGCGACCGCCGGCACGCCCGTGCTCCTCGCGGACGGCGCGGACACGGGCCGCCGCGCCGACGCCCCGCAGGTGATCCTGGACGAGGAGCAGCTCGCTTACGTCATGCACACCTCCGGCTCGACCGGCCGGCCCAAGGGCGTGTCCATCACCCACCGCAACATCGTGGCGCTGGCCCGGGAACCCCGTATGCGCGCCTCGTTCGGCCGCAGCGCGCTGTTCATCGCGCCGCTCGGTTTCGACCTCTCCACCCTCGAAGTCTGGCTGCCGCTGCTCAACGGAGGCCGTCTGGTCATCGGGCCCGGGGAGCTGACCCCGCCGGGGCTGGCCGCACTCGTCGCGGAGCACCGCCTCGAAGCGGTCTTCCTGACCGCGACGCTGTTCCGGCTCTTCGCCGAGGAGCAGCCCGGCTGCTTCGCGGGGCTGCGCGAGGTGTGGGCCGGCGGCGAAGCCCCGTCGGCGACCGCCGTGGAACGGGTGCGGCGCGCCTGCCCGGGCATCACGCTCGTCAACGGGTACGGCCCGACCGAGTCCACGGTCTTCGCCACCTCGCACCGCACGGCACCGGACGAGGAGCACGTCCGGGCCACCGTCATCGGCACGGCCCTCGACGACACCGAGACGTATGTGCTCGACGAGCGGCTGCGCCCCGTGGCACCCGGCGGCACGGGAGAGCTCTACCTCGGCGGCGACAGCACGGGCCGCGGCTACTTCGGACGCCCCGCGCTGACCGCCGAACGCTTCGTGGCCGACCCGTTCACGCCCGGCAGCCGCCTCTACCGCACCGGCGATTGGGTGCGCCTGACCGAGGACGGCCTCATCGACTTCCTCGGCCGTACCGACCACCAGGTCAAGATGCGGGGGTTCCGGATCGAGCTGGGCGAGATCGAGGCCGCGCTGCGCGACTGCCCCGGCGTCACCGACGCCGTGGTGGTGGTGCGCGAGAGCGGCCCGACGCGCAGCATCGTCGCGTATCCGACCGGACCGAGCCCCCTCGCCGCACGTGAACTGCTCGACCAGGTGGCCGGACGCCTGCCGGGCTACATGGTGCCCGCGCGCGTCGTCTGGATGGACCGGCTGCCCGTCAACGCCAACGGCAAGGTGGACCGGTCCGCGCTGCCCGAGCCCCCGGCCGACGACGCCGAGGCGTACCGCGCGCCGCGCACGGACACCGAGCGCGCACTCGCCACGATCTGGGCCGAGACCCTCGGAGCCGAACGGATCGGCGTGCGGAACGACTTCTTCGCCCTGGGCGGCGACTCCATCCTGGCCATGAGGATCGTCGCGCGGGCGCGGGCCGGAGGGCTCAGGGTGAGCACGGCCGACGTCTTCCACCACCGGACGGTCGAGGCGCTGGCCGCCGCGGCGACGCCTCTAGACGAGGTCCCCGCGGTACCGCACGGCTCGCCGCCGGCGGACAGCTACCCCCTGACCTCCATGCAGAGCGGCATGCTCTTCGACGCCCTCATGCTCGACGACCCGTCGCTGCACCTGGTCCAGTTCGTCGTCCGGCTCGGCGACGTCACCGACCCCGGGCGTCTCGGCCGGGCCTGGCAGGAGGCCGCGCAACGCCACGCGGTGCTCCGGACCGAGCTCCGCTGGGCCGACGTCGAGGAGCCCGTGCAACTGGTCAGGGACGAGGTCACGCTGCCGGTGAGCCGGCTCGACTGGAGCGCCGTACCGGAGACGGAGCACCCCGCGCGGCTGCGGGAGCTGCTCGACGCCGACCGCGCCGCCGGCCTCGACCTCACCAGGGCGCCGTTGAGCCGGGTCACCCTCGTGCGGCTCGGCCCGGACTCCGTCCAGCTCGTCTGGTCGATGCACCACGTGCTCACCGACGGGTGGAGCGCCGGGGAGCTGCTCCAGGACGTGCTCGGGGCATACCGCGGCGAGCCGGTGCGGACACGGCCGCCGTTCCAGGACTTCGTGCACTGGCTCACGGACCAGGACCTGGACGCCGCCGACGCCTACTGGCGCGGCCGGATGGCCGGCTTCACCACGCCGGTCTCCGTGCCCGGCGACCGGCAGCCGCCCGAGGGCCACCGTCCCGCGGCCAGACAGGCGGTGCAGGTGACGGTTCCGCGGGAGACGGCCGCGCGGGTCTCGGCGTACGCCCGGCGCACCGGGCTGACCTCCAACACGCTGGTCCAGGCGGCCTGGGCGATCCTGCTGGCGCGTCTGAGCGGCGAACGCGACGTCTGCTTCGGCACGAGCACGGCGGTACGGCCGGCGGACCTGCCCGACGTCGAGTCGATGGTCGGCATGATGATCAACACCCAGCCCGTCCGGGTCCGGGTGGACGACGACGCGCACACCCGGTCCTGGCTAGCGGAGCTGCAACGCGAGCAGGCGGTGGCGCGGGAGTTCGGCCACGCTCCGCTGAACCGCGTGCAGTCCTTCGCCGACACGGCGCCCGGCACCGCGCTGTTCCACACCGTCGTCGTCTTCCAGAACTATCCGCTCGACCGGACCATGATCCGCGCGTTCGACGTGGAGTTCGCCACGAACTACCCCCTGGCGCTGAGCGTGTTCCCGGACGAGTCGCTGTCCATGCGACTGCTCTACGACGAGACGGTCTTCGAGCCGGCCACCGTGGAGCGGACCGCCGCGCGTCTGATCACGGTGCTGGACGCACTGGCCGCCGGCTCCGCGCCGAGCGTCGGCGACGTGACCGCGCTGACCGGTGCCGAGCGGCAGCTCGTCCTCGGCGAGTGGGGCGTGGCCGCTCCCTCCGAGTACTCCATCGAGCGGCGCATGCACCGGATCATCAGCGAGCGCGCCGCCCGATGGCCGGGCACCGTCGCGATCGAGCGCGGCGAGCACCGGCTCACCTACGCGGAGGTCGAGGAGCGTTCCAACCGGCTCGCCCACCACCTGACCGGCCTCGGCGTCGGCGCGGACGTGATGGTCGGCGTGTCCGTCGAGCGCGGCCCGGACCTGGTCGTCGGCGTCCTCGGCGCCCTCAAGGCCGGCGGCGCGTACGTGCCGATCGACCCCGACTACCCCGCCGCGCGCACCGCCGCGATCCTGGCGGAGGCGCGCCCGGCGGTGGTCCTCACCCACACCCGCCACCGCGGCCTCTTCGCGGGCACCACGACCCCACTCGTGCTGCTCGACGCGGACTGGCCCGCCATCGCCACCCGGCCGGCGATCGCCCCGCCCGACCACGGCAGCCCCCGCGATCTGCTGTACACCGTCTACACCTCGGGCTCGACCGGGAAGCCCAAAGGCACCATGGTCGAGCACCGGTCCATGGTCAACACCGTCGAGGCCGTCGCTCCCCTGCACGTGCGCCCCGGCAGCCGGATCTACCAGCTCTCCCCGATGAGCTTCGACGCCGCCTCACTCGTCCTGTTCAGCACGCTCGCGGGAGGCGCCACCCTGGTCGCCCCCGCGACCACCGGGACCTACGGCGGCGCCGAACTCATCGAGCGGCTGCGGGAGGCCGATGTCAGCGCGGTCACCGGGCCGCCGACCGTCCTGCCGGCGCTCGACCCGGCGGCGCTCCCGCACCTCGACTCCATCCTGTGCGGCGGCGAGGTCCTCACCCCGGACCTCGCCGCCTCGTGGTCGCCCGGACGCCGTCTGCTCAACGGGTACGGTCCCAGCGAATGCGCGGTCGCCGCGACGCTGTTCGCCGTGGAGCCCGGCGTCCGGTACGACCACGTGCCGATCGGCAGGCCGATCGCCAACACCAGTGTCCACGTCCTCGACGACCGGCTGCGCCTTGTGCCCCCCGGCGTCACGGGCGAGCTGTACCTCGGCGGCGACGGCGTGGGCCGCGGTTACATCGGGCGGCCCGGTCTGACCGCGGAGCGCTTCGTGGCCGACCCGTTCGGCGAGCCGGGCGCCCGCCTGTACCGCACCGGCGACCTGGTGCGCTGGAACCCGGACGGCACGCTGGTGTTCGCCGGCCGGACGGACGACCAGGTCAAGATCCGCGGTTTCCGGGTGGAGCCGCGCGAGGTGGAGCACGTGCTGCTGCGACACGAGGCGGTGGCCGAGGCGGCGGTCGTCGTGCAGGCCGACGGGGCCGGCAAGCGGCTCGTCGCGTACGTGGTACCGCGTACCGGCGTGCCGGCGGACGAGCTGCGCGCACACGTCGCCCGGCACGTGCCCGCGTACATGGTCCCGGCTGCCGTGGTGCCGCTGGCGGAGCTGCCGGTCAACCGCAACGGCAAGCTGGACCGGGCGGCGCTGCCCGTGGCGCGCGTCCGTCCGGACGAGGAGTCGTACGTGGCGCCGGCCGACCCGACCGAGGAAGCCCTCTGCCGGATCTGGGGCGAGGTACTGGCCGTGCCCCGGGTGGGCACACACGACAGCTTCTTCGACCTCGGCGGCGACTCGATCAACGCGATGCGCCTGGCCGTCCGCCTGCGCGCGGCGTTCGGCGTGCCGGTCTCCCCGAGAGATCTGTTCGAGCACCGTCGGGTGAGCGACCTCGCCGGAGTGGTCCAAGAGCGCGTCTTCGCGAGCCTCGCCGCCGTGTCCGGCGCCGCGGCTCCCGGCCGGATCTGACCCAGGGAGGAACGCAAGTGACCCAGCTCGACGAGAAGTTCGCGTCCGTACCGGCACATCTCCGGGCGGAGCTGCTGCGCCGCCTCGCCGGCGAGTCCGCGCCCGAGGACCTGCCGATCCCGATCGCCCCGCGCGACGGCCTGCCGCCGATGTCGTCGGCGCAGGAACGGCTCTGGTTCCTGGCCGAACTGGAACCGGACAGCGCCGAGTACAACGCGCTGCGCGCGCTGCGGCTGCGGGGCTGCCTCGACACCGCGGCGCTCACCGCCGCGCTCGACCAGGTCGTGCGCCGGCACGAGATGCTGCGCACCACCTTCGACGCGGTCGACGGCCGTGGCGTCCAGGTCGTGCACGAGCACACCGGCCAGGCGTTGCCGACCGTCGACGTGTCGGGGCCCGATGCCGAGACCACGGTCGAGCGCTTCCTCGCGGCGGAGATGAACACGCCGTACGACCTGCGCCGCGGACCGCTGCTGCGGGCCACCCTGCTGCGCGTGGACGCCGACGAGCACGTGCTGGTACTGGCCATGCACCACATCGTCTGCGACGGCTGGTCGACCGGTCGGCTCCTCGGCGAGCTGGCCGCCGCCTACGAGGCCGCGGTCGCCGGCGTCGCGGCGGGCCTGCCGCCCGTGCCCGTGCAGTACGCCGACTACGCCGTCTGGGAGCGCGAGCGGTCCGCCGCGCTCGACGAGCAGCTCGACTACTGGCGCGGCCGGCTCGCGGGGATGCGCACGGCCGACCTGCCCACCGATCGGCCGCGGCCGGCCGTCCGTACGTCCGCGGGCGCCATCCTGCCGGTGGAGATACCCGCCGACGTGCTGGGCCGGCTGCGGAAGCTGAGCCGTGAGCACGACGCGACGCTGTTCATGGCCCTGGTCACGGTCACGAAGGTGGTGCTGGCCCGGTACTGCGGCGAACCCGACGTGGCGGTCGGCACCGTCACCCTGGGCCGGCAGCGGCCCGAGCTGGAGAGCCTGATCGGCTTCTTCATCAACACCGTGGTGCTGCGCTCCCAGGTGGAGGAGTCGCTGTCGTTCACCGCACTGCTCGGCCGGGTGCGCGCGGGCCTGCTCGAGGCGTTCGCCCATGACGAGGTCCCGTTCCAGCGCCTCGTCGACACGCTGCGGCCCGACCGGGACGCGTCCCGGCCGCCGCTGGTGCAGGTGATGGTCAACCTCCAGAACCTGGCCGACACGGTGCCGGCCTTCCGGGGGCTGGACGTCACCGAGATCCAGCCGCCGATCGACGTGGCCAAGCTGGACCTCACATTCGACTTCTACGAGGACGCCTCCTCGCTCACCTGCTACCTGGAATACAGCACCGACCTGTTCGACCGGGCGACCGTCGAGCGGCTCGGCGGCCACCTCGTCACCCTGCTGCGCGCGGTGTCCGAGCAGCCCACGGCCCCGCTCGCCGGTCTGTCCATGCTGCCGGCCGACGAGCTGCGGACGCTCACCGTCGACTGGCAGGGCCCGGCCCTCCCGGCAGCGGACGCACCGACCCTGCACCGGATCTTCGACGAGCAGGCGGCGCGGACGCCCGCCGCCGTCGCGGTGAGCGACGGCAGCCGACGGCTCACCTTCGCCGAGCTGGCCGCGCGGGCCAACCGGCTCGCGCACCACCTCGTCGCGGTCGGCGTCCGCCCCGGAGTGCTGACCGGCGTCTGCCTCGGCCGCGGCGTGGACGCCATGGTCGCGCTGCTGGCGGTACTCAAGGCCGGTGGCGCCTTCGTGCCGCTCGACTCCGGCCACCCCGCAGAGCGGCTGGCCCTGGTGCTCGGCGATGCCGCGGCGCCGGTGCTGATCACGGACTCGGCGGCGGTGGGCGAAGGCGCCTGGACCACCGTCCGCCTCGACACCGACCAGGACACGATCGACCGCCACCCGGCCACGCCGCCCCCCACGGCCGCCGGGCCGGACGACCTCGCGTACGTCGTCTACACCTCCGGCTCGACGGGCCGCCCGAAGGGCGTGATGGTCAGCCACCGCAACGCCGTCCACATGATGCGCGCCTGGGACGCCCGCTACGGCCTCACCGGGCTGCGAGGCCGCTGCCTGTCGGTGTCCAGCCTCGCCGTGGACCTGTTCCTCGGCGACTTCCTGATGACCGCGATGTACGGCGGCGAGATGGTGATCTGCCCGGCGGAGGTGATCACCGATCCGCCGGCACTGGCCGAGCTGATCACCACGGTCCGCCCGCACCTGCTGGTGACCACCCCGTCGCTGGCCAAGGCGGTCGCCCAGGAGCTGTCCTGGACCGGCGGCCGGGCGGACTCGCTGCGCGTCCTCGCGGTCGGTTCCGAAGCGTGGCTGGCCGACGACGCGGCCACGGTCCTCGAAGTCCTGCCCCCCGACGCCGTCGTCACGAACAACTACGGTGCCACCGAGACCACCGTGGACTCCACGACATACCGGGTGCGCCCCGGCGGTCCGGGCGGCCCGGCGGTCGTGCCGGTCGGCCGGCCGCTGGGCAACACCCGGACGTACGTGCTCGACGACCGTCTGCGTCCCGTTCCCGTCGGTGTGCCCGGCGAGATCCACATCGGCGGCGACGGGGTGGCACAAGGGTATTGGAACCGGCCCGAGCTGACCGCGCAGCGCTTCCTGGACGACCCGTTCACCGGTGGACGGCTCTACCGCACGGGCGACATCGGGCGCTGGCGGCCCGACGGCGACCTGGAGTACCTCGGCCGCGCGGACGACCAGGTCAAGGTGCGCGGCTTCCGGGTGGAACTCGGCGAGGTCGAGGCCGCCATGCTGCGCGCCCCAGGCATCGCCGCCGCGGCCGCCGCGGTACGAGCCGACACGGCCGGCCGCGCCCGGCTCGTCGGGTACCTGGTCGCGGACGGTGCCGCGCCCACGCTCACCGAGCTGCGCGCGTTCCTCGCGGGGATCGTGCCCGACCCGGCGATACCCTCCGCGCTCGTCGTCCTCGACCAGCTTCCGATGACACCGAGCGGCACCCTCGACCGCAAGGCGCTGCCGGCCCCGGCGCTCACCGACCACGCCGCCGCACACCACGTGGCGCCGCGCGACCAGACCGAGTCCCGACTGGCCGCCATCTGGGCGGAAGTGCTGGGCCTGCCACCCGGCACGGTCGGCGTCGGCGACAACTTCTTCGCACTCGGTGGCGACTCGATCGTGGGGCTGCAGGTCGTGTCGAGGGCCCGGCGGGCCGGCCTGTACCTGACCGCCCAGCAGATCTTCCGGCACCAGACCGTCGCCGATCTCGCCGCCATCGTCCAGACCATGGATCAGCCGGCGCCGCGGGCGGCCGCCGCCGCGGTCGGGGACGTGCCGCTCACCCCGGTGCAGCGCTGGTACTTCGAGCAGTACCCCGAGGGCGCCGTCCACTTCAACCAGTCGATGTTCGTGGAGCTCGCGCCCGGCACCGGTCCGGCCGCCCTGCGCACGGCGGTGACGGCGCTGCTCGGCCACCACGACGCGCTGCGGCTGCGCGCCGTCCTCGCCGACGGCGCCTGGCAGCAGCATTGCGCGAGCACCGAAACGGGCGAGCCGTTCCGCACGGTCGATCTGTCCGGCCTCGACCGTCCCGCCCGCGAGCGGGCGGTCCGCGAGGCGGTCACGGCGGCGCAGACCGGCTTCCGGCTCGACGCCGGGCCCCTGCTGAGCGCGGTGCTCTTCTCCGGCGCACCCGAACCCGACCGGCTGTTCCTCGCGGCGCACCACCTCGTCGTCGACGGGGTCACCTGGCGCGTGCTGCTCTCCGATCTGGAACTCGCCTACGAGCAGGCGGCGCGGGGCCTGCCGGTCGGCCTCCCGGAGAAGTCGACCGGCTTCCGGGACTGGGCGACGCGGCTGACCGAGGCGGCTGCGTCCGGCCGGTTCGACAGCGAGCGGCCGTACTGGCAGGCCGTGGAGGCCGCGTCCGCCGCCTGCCCGCCGCTGCCGGTCAGCCGCACGGCACCGGACACGCTCGCGCACGCCCGTACGGTCGAGGCCGGTCTCGATGCCGAGCTGACCCGCGCGTTGTTGCGGGACGTGCCGGCGGCGTACCGGACCCGGATCAACGACGTGCTGCTGACCGCGCTCGCGGCGGTGCTGGCCGACTGGACGGGCGGCGACGCCGTCGCGGTCGAGCTGGAGGGCCACGGCCGCGAGAACCTCTTCGACGACGTCGACCTGTCCCGCACGGCGGGCTGGTTCACCACGCTCTTCCCCGTGGTGCTGCCCGTCCCGGCCGAGGACTGGGGGACCCGGCTCAAGACCGTCAAGGAGACCCTGAGAGCCGTCCCCGAGGCCGGCATCGGGTACGGCGCCCTGCGCTATCTGACCAAGGACGCCGGGCTGGGCGGCGGACGCTGCCAGGTGGGTTTCAACTACCACGGCCACTTCGACGTGACCACCGGCGACGGCCTGCTGCGCCGCTGGCGGCCCAGTCCGGCACCGGACCGCAGCGCGGACCTGGCCCGCCCGAACCTGCTGGAGATCACCGGGATGGTCCGGGACGGCCGGCTCGCGTTCTCCTGGGAGTACTCGGCGGCGCTGCACGACGAGGAGACCATCGCCGGCCTCGCGGCGCGGTTCACCGCCGCGCTCGCCGACATCGTGGCGCACTGCTCCCGGGCGGGCGGCCGCACCCCGTCCGATTTCCCGCTCGCCGGGCTCGACCAGGCCGAGGTGGACCGGATCGCCGGGGACGGCCGCACGGTCGAGGACATCTACCCGCTCACGCCGATGCAGAGCGGCCTGCTGTTCCACTCGCTCGACGCGCACGAGGACGACATCTACCTCACCCACCTCCATCTCGTCCTCGACGGCGTCACCGAACCCGCTCTGCTGGCCGAGGCCTGGCAACGGGTCGTCGACCGCACACCCGTGCTGCGCACGGCGATCGTCGACGCGGAGGGCGGACGCCCCCTCCAGGTGGTCCACCGGGACGTACGCGTGCCCGTCAGCATGGAGGACTGGTCGGAGCTGACCGAGGAACAGCAGCGGGAACGCATCCGCCGGCTGACCGAGTCCCCGGGGGAACCACTGGATCTGGCACGTCCGCCGCTGCTGCGGCTGCACGTGGCCCGGCTCTCCGCCTCCAGCGTCCACCTGCGCTGCTCCTCGCATCACCTGCTCCTCGACGGCTGGAGCTTCGCCGACCTGCTCGGCGAGGTCTTCGCGGAGCACGCCGCGCTCAGCGGACGCGAGGTCGCGCCGCCGCGCCCGCGCCGTCCGTTCCGCGAGTACGTGCGCTGGCTCGGCGAGCAGGACACCGGCGCGGCGCGGGCGTACTGGGCGGGCTTGCTCGCCGGGTTCTCCGCGCCCACCGCGCTGCCGTACGACCGGGTGCCGCTGCGCTCCCACCAGTCCCGCGACACCGGCCACCTCGACCTCGTCTTCACGGCGGCGGAGACCGGGCGGCTGGAGAGCTTCGCCCGGAACACCCGGGTCACCGTCAACACGCTGATCCAGGGCGCCTGGGCCCTTCTCCTGTCCCGCTACAGCGGCGACCGGGACGTCTGCTTCGGCACCACGGTGGGCGGCCGGCCCGCCGGACTCCCGGGCTCGGACGAGATGGCCGGCCTGTTCATCAACACACTGCCCGCCCGGCCGGCCGTCTCGCCCGGCAGCGAGCTGCGCACCTGGCTGCGCGAGATCCAGGAGCAGCAGGCCGACAGCCGCCAGTACGAGTACGCGTCACTCGCCCAGGTGCGGGACTGGGCCGCGATCCCGGCGGGCACCAGCCTCTTCGACAGCTGTGTGGTCTTCGAGAACTTCCCGTACGACGAGCACGCGGCCGAGCGCCACGGACTGGCGGTACGGTCGCTGGCCGGCCTGGAGACGTCGAACTTCCCGCTCACCTGCGTGGCGCACCTGATGGACGGACTGCACCTGCGGCTCGGCTACGACCCGCGACTGTTCGACGACGCCACCGCGCGCCGGTTCGCCGATCATCTGCTGGGCATGCTGGACGCGATGGCGGGGGCGGCACCCGGCACCACCCTGCGGGACCTGCCGATGGTCCGTGGCGCCGAACACGACCGGCTGGTCAGGGAGTTCAACGGCACACCGTCCGGCTACCCCGGCCAGTGCCTGCACGAAATCTTCCGGGTGGTCGCACGCCGGCACCCCGGCCGGCTCGCGGTCGTCGCCGGCGACACCCGGCTCACCTATGCCGAGCTGGACGCCCGCTCCGACCGGCTCGCCCACCACCTCGCCGACCGCGGCGTCGGTCCGGAGGTGCCGGTGGGCATCTGCCTGCCGGGCGGCGCCGAGATGATCACCGCCATGCTCGGCGTCCTGAAGGCGGGCGGCGCGTACGTGCCGCTCGATCCCGGCTACCCGTCCGAGCGCCTCGCCTATCTGTTCCGCGACTCGGGCGTGCGGCTGCTGCTCACCAGCGCCGCGCTGGCGCCCGGCCTGCCGCAGACCGGCGCCGACGTACTGCTGACCGACGATCTGCGGCCGGGCCCCGCCGTCGGGCCGCCGCCCTCGGCGACCGTCCCGGACAACCTCGCCGTGCTCGTCTACACCTCGGGCTCGACCGGCACGCCCAAGGCCAGCATGGTCACCCACCGCGGCCTCGTCCGGCTCGTGCACGCCGCCGGCGAGCACACCTTCGGAGACGCCGCCACGATCGCCCAGCACCACTCGATCTCGTTCGACGCCGCGCAGAACGAGCTGTGGCAGGCACTCCTGAGCGGCGCGTGCCTGGCCGTGCGACCAGGCGACTTCCGCTCGGTGGACGAACTCGACGCGTTCCTGCGCGACCACGAGGTGCAGGCCATGTCCTTCTCGGCGGGGTTCTTCCACGCCGTCGCCGACACCGACCCGGGCATCCTCGCGGGGCTGCACAAGGTCGTCGTCGGCGGCGAGGCGCTGTCCGCAGCGCACTGCGCACGCGTCCTCGACCGGCTGCCCGGCCTGCGGATCGTCAACGCGTACGGGCCCACCGAGTGCTCGGTGACCGCGACCTGCTTCCCGGTCGAGCGCGACGGGCGCCCCGAAGGGACCGTTCCGGTCGGCCGGCCCAGCGCGGACGCCCGGGTCTACCTGCTCGACCGGGACCTGAACGTGGTGCCGGTGGGCGTGACCGGGGAGGCGTACCTCGCCGGGGACGGCGTGTGCCGCGGGTACCGGAACCGGCCCGCGATGACCGCCGAACGCTTCGTGCCGGACCTGTTCGGGCCACCCGGTTCCCGGATGTACCGCACCGGCGACCTGATGCGCTGGCGTCCCGACGGCACGCTGGAGTTCGTCGGCCGGACCGACGACCAGGTGAAGCTGCGCGGCTACCGCATCGAACTCGGCGAGATCGAGCAGGCGCTCGCCGGGCACCCGGACGTGGCCGGCGCGGCCGTCATCCTCCGCGAGGACCAGCCGGGCCGCCGCCGTCTCGTCGGGTACGTGGTCTCGGAGCAGGACCCGGCCGCACTGGCCGCACTCACCTCGTACCTCGCCGCCCGCCTCCCCGAGTACATGGTCCCCGCCGCGCTCGTCCGGCTGGAGCGGATGCCGCTCACCGCGCACGGCAAGGTCGACCGCCGCGCCCTGCCGGAGCCCGCGACCGCGGCGGCCGGCCGGGCCGCGGTGGAGCCCCGTACGCCCGACGAACGGACGATGGCCGCGATATGGGCGGAGGTGCTCGGTGTGGAGCGCGTCGGGGTCACCGACGACTTCTTCGACCTCGGCGGCGACTCGATCCTCAGCATCCAGGTCGTGTTCAGGAGCCGCCGGGCGGGACTGCAGGTCTCCTCCAGCGACCTGTTCCGTCACCCGACCGTCGAACAGCTCGTCGCCGCCGCAGGCCGGGACCGCCGGGTCGCCGCGACCCAGGAGGCCGAGGCCGGCGAGGTGCCGCTCACCCCGATCCAGCACGAGTTCTTCGCGCGCAACACGGTCGCCCCGCAGCACCTCGCCCAGTCGGTCCACGTCGAGCTCGCGGCGGACACCGACGAGACGGCGCTGCGGGCCGCGCTCACGGCGGTCGTCGCCCACCACGACGCCTTGCGGATGCGGTACACGCGCGACGGGCGGGGCCGCTGGTCCCAGCGCAACGCCGCGGCCGAGACCGGCGAACTGTTCGAGCGCCACGACCTCTCACGGCTGTCCGACGAGGAACTGCACCCGGCCATGGACCGCCTCGCCGCGGCGGCCGACGCGGGTCTCGACCTGGCGACCGGGCCGCTGCTGAGAGCGGTCCTCTTCGACCTCGGCCCGGACCGGCGGGCACACCTGCACCTGACCGTGCACCACCTGGTGATCGACGCGGTGTCGTGGCGGATCCTCAACCACGACCTGGACCTCGCGTACCGCCAGGCGCTCGACGGCAAGGCGATCGATCTGGGAGCGAAGACCTCCTCGTTCCGGCAGTGGGCCACGCGGCTCGCGGCGCATGCGGCCGACGGCGGCTTCGCCGATCAGGCCGCGCACTGGGACGCGGTGCCCGAGGCGGCGCCGCTGCCGGCCGACGGCCCCGGACCGAACGTGGTGTCGTCGCGGCGGATCGTGCCGGTACGGCTGGAACGGGACGAGACCGCGGCGCTGCTGCACGTGGCGCCGGGCAGGTTCCGGGCCCGGGCCAGCGACGTGCTGCTCTCCGCGCTGGCCTGGACGCTGTGCCGCTGGTCCGGCGACGACCGGCTGGTGATCGAGATGGAGGGCCACGGCCGTGAGGAGATCTTCGACGACGTCGACCTGTCCCGCACCGTCGGCTGGTTCACCAGCTCGTACCCCGTCGCCCTGAGGGTCCCCGGCCGGACGGACGGCGAGGCCGACTGGCCCGCCGTCGTGCGGTCGGTGCGCCGCTGCCTGCGCGCCGTCCCCGGCAACGGACTCGGCTACGGCGCTCTGCACCACCTGGCCGGGGCCGGCACCGTGCCGGCGGACCGCACGCCTCCCGCGGTGCTGTTCAACTACCACAGCCAGACCGAGGAGATCACCCGGACGGCCGGCCACTCGCTGTTCCACGCCTTCCACGAGCCGATCGGCCGGGAACAGGACGACCGGGAGCGGGTCGTGCAGGCGCTGGAGGTGGTGGGCGCGGTCGAGAGCGGCCGGCTCGGCTTCGACCTCTACTACTCGGTCAACCTGCACGAGCCCGCGACGATCGCGCGGCTCGGTACCGCATTCGCGGCGGCACTGCGGTCGATCGCCCGTCTCTGCGAGCCGACCCTCGGGGCGGAGGACCCACGGTGAACGATCTGCTGACGGAGCTTGCCCGCCGGCACGGCGTGCCCGGTGCCCAGGCGGCGATCTGGCGCGACGGCCGCTTGCTCACCGCGGAGACCGGTGAGGAGGAGGCGGGATCGGGCAGGCCGGTGACGGTCGCGACGGCGTTCCCGCTCGGCTCGCTCACCAAGCCGTTCACCGCCACGCTCGCGGCCCTGTTGGCCGCCGACGGCGACGCGGACCTGGACGAGCCCTTGGCGGAGCACCTGGGCGAACTGCGCGCGGGCCCGGACCGCACACTGCGGCAGGTGCTCAGCCACACCGCGGGCCTGGCGGCGAACACCGCCGAGCTGCCCTTCGGAACCACCCGCGCCGGGTGGCTCGCCCGCCACGCCTGTGAGCTGGCCGTGTACGAACCGGGCTCGGTGTTCTCCTACTCCAACCCGGGTTACGTCATCGCCGGCCGCCTGATCGAGGAGATCACCGGGCTCGACTGGGCGGAAGCCGTGCACGCGATGCTGCTGCGCCCGCTGGGGCACGACGCCGCGGCACCGGTCGCGCTGGGGCATCTCGTACGCCCGGACCTCCCGCCCCGGCCCATCCCGGCGCAGTCCGTGCCGCCGCTGGAGGACCCGGCCGCCGGCCTGCGCCTGTCCGCCCGCGACCTCGCGCTGTTCGGCGCCGCGCACCTGGGCCTCGGCCCGGGCGCGGCCCTGCTCGACTCCGCGACGGCGCGGTCGATGCGCGAGGACGTCACGGAGGGGCTCGCCGTGGGCGCCTACGGGCTGGCGGACGGATGGGGCGCCGGATGGTCGCGGTACGGGACCTGGTCCGGCCATGACGGCACCGGTGACGGAGCGTGGAGCCACCTGCGCGTGCACCCGTCGACGCGGACCGTGGTGGCGCTGACCGCCAACGGCAGTACCGGCGCGCGCCTGTGGGAGTCGCTGCTCGAACGGCTCGGCGAGGCCGGCCTGGAGGTCGGTGACCATCCTCGGGACACGATCGACGCCGAGCCCGCGCCGGCGCCGCCGGAGTGCGCCGGGCACTATGCGAACGGTGCCTGGTCCTGCCGGGTCGAGTCCGACGACGGTGCACTCCTGCTCTCGGTCGCCGGAGCGGCGCCGGTCCGGCTCCTCGTGGGCAAGGACCTCTCCTTCCGCACCCCCTCGGACGGCGGTGCCCGTACGGCCATTCCGTACCGTGGGCGGTTCCTGCGCGAAGCTGAGACCGGCGACGTCGACCGTATGCAGATCACCGGGAGGCTCTGCGTCCGGCAGGAATAGGACCGTTCCGAAAGCGGCGGGCCCCGTCTCGGACGGGCCCGCCGCTTCGCCGTGCGGGTCCTCCGCCGTCAGCGCGCTTCCAGATAGGTCAGCACGGCCCGGACCCTGCGGTGACCGGCGTCGGGCTCGGTAAGCTCGAACTTCGAAAAGATCTTGCCGATGTGCTTGTGCACGGCGTTGTCGGTGATGCACAGCTTCTTGGCCAAGGTGGCGTTGTCGTGCCCCTCCGCCATCAGCGCCAGGACCTCCCGCTCCCGGCGGGTGAGCGTGGACAGCGGCTGCGTCTGCCGGGCGAGCAACTGGGCCACCACGTCGGGATCGAGCGCCGTGCCGCCGGTGGACACCCGGTCGAGCGCCTCCAGGAACTCGTCGACCCGGCTGATGCGGTCCTTGAGCAGATAGCCGACGCCACCCCCGCTGCTGGAGAGCAGCTCGGCCGCGTACGTCTGTTCCACGTACTGGGACAGGACCAGGACCGGCAGGCCGGGATGGACGCGCCGGGCCTCGATCGCGGACCGGATGCCCTCGTCGCGGAACTCGGGCGGCAACCGCACGTCGACGATGGTGACCGCCGGGCGATGCCGGTCCACCGCGGCCAGGAACCCCTCGGCGTCGCCGGCGACCTCGGCCACCTCGTGGCCGCAACTGGTCAGCAGCAGCTCCAGACCGGTGGCGAGCAAGACGTTGTCCTCCGCGATCACTATCCGCACGGCAGCTCCACGGTGATCGTGGTGGGACCGCCCGCCGGGCTCAGGATCGTGAGGCAGCCGTCGAGCGCCTGCGCGCGGCCCCGGAGACCGGCCAGTCCGCTGCCGTCCTTCTCCCGGGCGCCCCCCACGCCGTTGTCGGTGACGACGATCGTCAGCACGTCCCCGGTACGCCACACTCGCAGCCCCGCCTTGGTGGCCCGGCTGTGCTTGGCCACGTTCGTCAGCGCCTCGGTGACCACGAAATAGGCGATGGTCTCGATGGCTGCCGGGATGCGGTGCACCTCGCCGATATCGATCGAGACCGGCACCCCGCCCCGAGCGGCGACGGTACGCAGCGCGCCCCCCAGCCCGCGGTCGGCGAGGATGGGCGGGTAGATCCCGCGGAGCACCTCGCGCAGCTCGACCATCGCCTCCTCCGTGATGTCGGTGGCCTCGCGCAGCATCCGCGCGAGGGTGGTCAGGTCGCCGTCGAGGCACCGCCGGGCCACCGCGAGCCGCATGGCCACGGCCACCAGCCGTGCCTGGGTGCCGTCGTGCAGATCCCGCTCGATCCGCCGCAGTTCGGCCGCGTGCGCCTCCAGCGCGTCACTGCGGGTGCGGGTCAGCGTGGTCACCCGGTCGGCGAGTCTCTGGGTCCGCGACGGCGCGAGCACGGCGAGCGTCAGGCGGGCGTACCCCGTGGCACACCACGGCAGGGCCAGGCAGCCCAAGGCGAACATGAGGTTCCCCACCGACGGACCGATGACGACCTCCCCGTACGAGCCGACCACCGGCATGTCCAGTACCGTCTGCGGGTCGTCCTTGACCGGGAACGCCCACCAGAGCAGCGGTGTCACCACGACCAGCAGCGCGTTGCTGACGCAGATGACCGTGGCCAGCCCACAGGCGAGGCCCAGCGTGAGGTGCAGGACGAGCCAGTACAGATGACGGGGCAGGCCGATGCGCTGCGCGCGGACCGGGCGCCCCAGTAATCGACCGGCTCGCTGCCGGTGCCATTCCGCCCACGACTGACGCATGCTCGGATGACAGAGCAGTACGAACGACAGAAGGCTCATGGCCGCGGTGCTGAATCCCGCGAGCAGATAGACGGTGGCCCGCACCGGAGGTGTCCGGAAACGGGTCACAAGAAGAGGCCAGGACGCCCCGCGTATTACAGGAGGCTGTAGTTCCGCCCCTGCGGCAGAGGGTATGGCCTTGTGGGCACCGGAGACCATAACCTGCTGTTCAGGCCGGGTTTCCGAAACCGGGGGCGGATAGACTCGGCCTATCTTCACCGGAGTTGAACGGGGATGGCGGACGGGTTGCACAACCTGCCTCCGATGCGTTGAAAGGGACCACCATGACTGACCAGCGTCCGGCTCTGCGGCTGTGCCATGTCGGCACGGTCGGAGGCGGGGGCAGCGAGTCTGGATCTGAGATAGAGGATGTGACCTTCGCGTGCGAGGCCGGCACCTGGACCGCGCTGGCCGGGCCGGCCGCCGCGGACAGGACCGGCGTCCTGCGGTGCGCGGCTGGACTGGACCCGGTGACCGCGGGTGAGGTCCGGCTGGCCGAAGGGCTGCGGCTCGCGCATGTCGGACTCCGGCCGTTGACGGAACAGCTGGCGACGATCGACACGCTCGCCTCGGCGCTCGCCCGACTGCCGGCACCGGCGGCCGAACTGCTGCGGGAGGCACTGCACCGGCTGGACCTGTGGGAGGAGCGGGACACGCCCGTAGGTGCCCTGACGGAGAGTCGGCAACGCGCGGTCGCGGTCGCGGTCGCGGTCGCCGACGCCCCCGACGTGCTGCTCGCCGACGATCTCATCAGTGGACTTCCGCCCGCCACCGCGGCGGCGGTCCTCGACCTGCTGCGCGACCAGGTGGACCGGCACCGGCTCTGCGTCGTGGCCTCGGCCGCCGACTTGGCCTCTCTGGAACGGGCCGATGTGGTGGTGCTGCTCGCCGGGGGACGCGTGGTCGAGACACGGACGATGCCCTAGTCCCGCGGCTTCGGAACACCCCGCGGCTCTCCCACCCGTGGGGTGACCGGGCCGGGTGGTGTGCCCAGCGCACGGCTGAGTTCGGCGGGCAACTCCCCTTGCAGAAGGGCCAAGCCGAGCGGGGTGAGGGTGTGCGTGGCGGTGGTGCGGTTGCGTAACGTCGTGATCAGACCCGCCTCCCGCAGCACAGTGGCCTGCTTGCTGGCGCCGGAGAGGGAGATGCCGAGCCGGTCGGACAGATCGCCGGTGGTGCCGCTCTCGGCCAGCGCGCGCAGGGCGGCCGCACGGGTGGCTCCGACGAGGGCGGCCAGCGCCCGGTCGCCCTCCTCCTCCGCTTCCTCGGGGGGCGACTCCAGGTCGTTGAGGTCCAGGGGCGTGGAGAAGACGAGTGCGGGCACACCGGACTGCCGCTCGGAGCGCACGAGCACGCAGGTCTTGTCGGGCAGGAAGACCGACGGGCTCAGGATCAGGCCGCGCCCGTCGAGTTTGATGTCGAGGTCGAAGCTGGACGCGACCCGTAACTCCGAGGACTCCCAGGTCACCTTGGGGTGCAGGCCCGCGAGCAGGAACTCGATGCCGTGCGTGATGGCCATCCGCCCGCGCATGTCACGCTCCGTCTCCAACCGGGACTGTATCCGCGACCAGTAGGGCAGGACGCCCGCAGAGCAGAACAGGAAGACCACTTGGGCGAGGCGGCGAGCCCGGGCGCGCACAGCCGAGGGCACCGCGTCCGCGTCGGCTCCGTCCCGTTCGAGCAGCCACAGGAGATCGGGGATGACCCGGTGCTCGGACACGACCTCGTCTATGGCGGGAAGATCGTCGCCGAGCCGTTCGCGTACGACCTTGTGCCAACCCACACCGCTGCGTGCCCGGTCACGTCCGAAGCGGTGAAGCGCGAAGACCGCCTCGGATACCGGGCCCAACGTGTGAACCATTCTCAGAATCTGAATGTCTTTGCTGGTGAGGTGTATGCGCAACACGGCCACCCATCCCCCAAGTAAGGCCCCCCGGGGCGCTTTAGGCGCAGGAGCCTAAGCTCGTATCGTCACCAACGACAAGGACATACGTTCGCCAATAAACCTGGAAACTATCCGGACGTATCATAATTTAACGCTGCATCAAGAGCGGGCCTACCGCTGGTAGCCAGGCATAACCGGCTGGATATGGCCCATTGTTTGGTCCCGAGGGGAGTGCTAGGTGGGGCTGGGGGCTGGTGGAGGAGGCGGGCGGCCCCGGTACCGGTGAACACTCGTATTCACCTTCCGTCGGTTTCCCGAGGAATGCCTCCGCCGGTGTAAGTCCGCGCGATAGCCAGCGGCATATGCGCAGGGAACTCCCTCAGGGCTGCCGTTGCCTGATCGTGGGAGGTGCGCTCTTGAATAGCGTCATCTTCCGCTCCAGCGGGGCAGAATCTCACCATCGCCGGGACTTATACCGTGTGGGCCCGGTCAGCCGGTGGGAGCCGGGTCCAGTCCCTGGATGGTGAGTTCGAGCAGGTGGCTGGCGTAGGCCAGGGGAGTGTCCTGGTGTTCGGTGGCCAGGGCGATGCCGGCGGTCAGGGTGACCAGGTCGCGGAAAGTGAAATCGCTCCGGACGGTCCCGTCGTCGATGGCGCGCCGCAGCAGCGGGGTGCCTGCGGCTTCCAGGATGCCCTGGCAGGTGTCGGGGGCGGCGTCCTGGACCGGTGGCTCGTAGGTGAGGGCGTCGGCGAGTCCGCGCGCGGACACTGCGTAGGCGAGGAGGTCGTGCATCCAGGCCAGCAGTGCCGCGTGGCTGTCCTCGGCGGCGCTGCCGGCGCGCGCCTGTTCGGCGAGTGTCTGGACGCGCTCGTGGAAGACGGCTTCGAGCAGGGCCTGGCGGGTGGGGAAGTGCCGCCGCACGGTGGCCGAGCCGACGCCCGCGACGCGGGCGATCTGTTCGACGGAGGCGTCGGCTCCGCAGGCGGCCACTTCCGCTTCGGCGGCTTCGAGGATACGGGCGTAGTTGCGGCGTGCGTCAGCGCGCTGACCGGGCATGACTCCCCTTTGCTTGCTAAGTGGTGGGCCCCGCCATATCGTAGCGGCAGGATAAACGGCGGCCCCCGCCGCTTATGCCGTCGAGACGTCCGAGGAGACCCGACGATGCCTGAAACCCCTGCTCCTGTTCTGGTGACCGGCGGCACGGGCCGCCAGGGCGGCGCGACCGCCCGTGCGCTGCTCGCCGCACAGGCGCCCGTCCGGGCCCTGGTACGTAACCCGCACTCGGAGGAAGCCAGGGCCATCCGGGCCCTGGGCGCCGAACTGGTCACCGGCGACCTGACCGACCCCGCCTCCTTGGACCGCGCCGTCCAGGGAGTCCGCGCGGTCTTCTCAGTGCAGATGCCGCCGTTCACGGGCGACGGCTTCGACTTCGCCGGGGAACTCGCCCAGGCCGCCAGCCTGATCGACGCGGCCCGGCGGGCGGGCGTGCACCAGTTCGTGCAGTCCTCCACCAGCGGGGTCGGCACACACACGCGGGCACCCGGCTGGGCAGAAGGCCGCTGGGCCTTCATGCAGCCCTACTTCGAGACCAAGCAGGCGATCCTGGACGCCGTACGCCGCGCTGACTTTCCTCGCTGGACGGTGATCAAGCCCGCGTTCTTCATGGAGAACGTCCCCGCACTCGTGCCCCACGGACCCGAAGGCGGCCTGGCCACCATCGTGAAGCCCGGCACGCAGCTCGCTCTGGTCGCGTGCGAGGACATCGGCGCGGCAGCCGCCCGCGCCATCGCCGACCCCGACCGCTTCCACGAGGTCGAGCTGGAACTGGCCGGCGACCGCCTCACCATGCAGCAGATCGCGCGGGTCCTCTCCGAGGTGTGGAGGGTGCGGGTGACCGCCCCGTCGATGAACCTCGGGGAAGCCCTCGCGGCGGGCATGCCGGGCTGGGGTGCCGGACACGACTGGAACAACCTCGTCGCCCCGTCGGCCCACCCCGACTACGCCCGGACACTGGGCATCCCGCTGACCACGTTCGCCGACTGGGCGCACACACACCTTACGGCGGCGTAAGCGCTGTTGCGGCCGAGGAGGAGAGGAGGCGCCGGCATCGAACCGTCTCACGTGCCACGGGCGCAGCGCCGCCCCGTCATACTCGGCGTCTCGGGCCGGCTCGGGGCGCGGCCCCCTGCACGGCGAGCCGGCGGTTCATCCGACGGCGGTAGGCGTCGCCAACGGGCGACCACGCGGAGCAGGTGTCCGACCCCGGCGATGCGCCCGTACTCGGCGAACACCTGCCTCGGCGGGGCGGGGCTTCCCTCACGGCCGAACACACGCAGCAGGTCGTAGGCGCGGGCCGACCATTCACCTTCCCGCCGCGGTACGGGTGAAGACGTGCTCTTCGCCGTCCTGCTGTGGTTACTCGACGCCATCGTCGGGATCGTCGCCCTGCTGACCGGGCTGGCGCGGACCGATTTCAACCCGTTGGAGCCGGCCCCCACGCGTCGCTGACGCCAGTTTTCGCCTACGTGGCCGGGTTGTCGATGAACTGCAAATGAACTTCTCAAGAAGCTGTGAAGGCCCTGTAATATCAAGCGACTTCCGAGGGGGACGGAACAGGCCGCGGCCGGAGAAGAGCGTGAGCGGTGTACGTCCCCCCAGATGCTTTTCGGGGAGGACCCGCTTTGGCCAGCCATACCCATGTTCACCACTCCCGCGCCGGACGGGCGGCGGTGGCCGTCGCCGCCTCCGCCGCGTTGATCGCCGCCTTAGGGCCGTCGGAGGCCGCCGCGGTCGGCGAGGCGCGGGAGACTGTCGTCCCGGCCACCTACCGCAGCACGCATCTGGTGGCTCCACTCACCAGTCCGGACACCCGTGCCGGAGGTGACGGAGCGGGCGCGCGCGGCGTCTTCCATAGGCTGGAGGGCCATCCGGGCGTGGTGTGGACGCGGTACTCGGACGGCCGGTCCTTCGACGAGCCGCCGGCGCTGGCCGGTGGAGTCCGCCAGGGCACCGGCAGTGACGTTCTCGCCTACAGGTTCGCTGATGGCCGGATCGGCCTCTGGAACGCGGTCGACGGAACCACGAGCGTGCTCCGTGTCCCCGAAGGCCACACCCTGGGAGGCATCTTCGGCAGCACCCTCGTGACTTACCAGGACGTCACCGCCGAGGACGGTGCGGTCACCCGCATCCAGCATCTGCTGACTCCGGAGTCCGACGGCAGCTTTCGAGATGTGACGGTGAAGGGCGTGCCGGAAGGCATGAAGATCGGTCGGCCGATGCGCGGCGACAGCTCCGGGCTGTTCTTCTTCGCCGGCTTCGACGGCTCGCGTCTGGTCGAGGTGGACCCGGAAACGGGCCGGCTCGGGAGTTGGACGCCTGTGCTGCACAACTACGCCTTCGTCAAAATCTCGCCCGAGCGCCTCGTCGTCTACGCCGGCTCGGACGCCACCAAGGCCTACGTGTACTCCCGCGCCGATCTGTCGGCCGTCCCGACCGAGGTCACCCTGGACAACACGACCGGCACCCATACGGCCGACGGCCTCTCCGTCGTAGGCGACTGGATCGTCCACCGACCGGGCGGCAAGGAGCAGGTGACGGCCGTACCCATGGCGGGTGGCGCCCCGGTCGTCCTCGCCGCCTCCTCCAACAGCGGGATCTCCGCCGCCCCCGATGGCACCGCGCTCGTCGTCGGTGGCACCGGCGCCGACGACTGGGGCGTCCAGCGCATCCACCCGGGCGCGGACGGCAGACCGGTCGTCACCATGGTCAAGGCACTGCCCCAGCCGCCATACCCGATTCAGGGACTGTCGCTGGACCAGGGACGGCTGGTCGAGGCCGACGCCAGTGTGGACGGCACGCGGGATACGTACGGGCGGACCGTCGCCGTGACCGGAACGCCGGAATTCGGGGCGCGGTCGAACTACGACGGCACCGGCATCCGGCTGTACGGCTGCCCGGCGAAGGACGTCGGCTGCTCACAGCTGTTCGGCACCGCGGTGGGAGCGACGGTGTGGCTGAACCGCCAGTCCGGGGCCTACGACCTGCTCCGGGTCGACGGCCCCGAATACGGTTGGTGGGAGCGCGGGGTGCCGGCCGACGGACGGATCACCGACGTCTCCGGCGCATACGTCCTCTACACCACCGCCACCCAGCAGTACGTCTACAAGATCGGCGGTGGCTCACCGGACAAGGTCACTCGCCCTTCCGGCGCCGCCGCCCTCTCAGGAGACCTGCTCTGGACGGCCGGCGCGACCCCCGGTCAGGTCACGGCGTTCGACCTGACCACGAGGAAGACCGTGGAGACCCTCGTACTCGACACCGACTGCGTGCCCACCGAACTCCAGGCGCTCGGCCGCTATCTGTACTGGACCTGCGGCGACCGGGCCGGGGTGTACGACCGTACGACCAAGACGTCCGTGCCGGTGCCGGCCGACGAGGCGAAGCTCGGGGACGGGTATGTCGTCACGCACGACAAGCGGGCCGGGAAGCTGGTACTGACGACCGTCGTTGACGCGACGCCGGTCAGCCGGGTCATCGGCGACCTGCCGGACACCGGCGTCTCGCAGCGCGACGTGCGCTGGACGGCCGACGAGTCCGGGCCGAACGCGGCCTACGTCGACGACCAGGAGCAGATCCATCTCGTGCCGTCAGGTGTCGCCCCGCAGCCGCTGCGACTGCTCGCGCCCGCTCAGAACTCGTCCTCGGTCACCCCGCACCCGGTCGACACCACGGCGGATACCCTGACCCGGGTGCTGCTGTCGAAGCCGGCAGCCGGCTGGCGGCTGACCGTGCGCTCCAAGGCGACCGGCAGGGTCGTCGACAGCGCGGGCAGCACGGCTGTCGCACGCGGCGAGCTGGACGTGCCTTGGTTCGGCATGAACCGGGCCCTTCCCGGGGACGTGCCGCTGCCCAACGGGACGTACGAGTGGACGCTGTCCGTCGCCCCGGCCGACGGGGTCGGCGCACCGGTGGACGTGAGAGGCTCCGTCCGGATCGAGGCGGGCACCCCGGTGCGTCACGACCACGTCGGCGCCGACGGGATCGGTGACCTTCTCACCCTCGACTCCTCGGGTCTGATGACCTTCCACCAGGGGACGGGCAAGGGCACTTTCTCCGGGAAGACCTCAGGAGCCGGCTGGTCGACGAAGGCCGTGGCGGTACCGTTCGGCGACCTGAACAAGGACCGGTGCAACGACGTGCTGGTGCGCATGAGCGACGGCTCGCTGCGCGGCTACAAGGTTGCCTGCCAGAGCGACTTGGGCAGCAGGACGCCGTACACGAAGCTCGGCACAGGCTGGAACGCGTACGACGTGCTCACCTCGCCCGGTGATCTGACCGGGGACGCCCGGGCGGACCTCCTGGCGCGCAAGGCCTCCACCGGTGACCTGTATCTTTTCGCCGCCAAGAGCAACGGCACGCTCGCGGCCGGCAAGAAGATCGCCTCGGCCTGGAAGGGCTATACGAAGGTCGTCGGCGCCGGAGACCTGAACGGCGACGGGATCGGGGACGTCCTGGCCCGGGACAGGACCGGCACACTCTGGCGCTACGCCGGCGCCGGCAACGGCAGCCTGAAGGCGCGCGTGAAGCTCTTCTCCGACTGGGGCGGCTCGTACGACGCGATCATCGGCGTCGGTGACATCACCGGCGACGGCAGGAGCGACCTGATCGAACGGGACAAGGCAGGCAACCTGTACCGCAACGCGGGTGACGGCAAGGGCTCTTTCGCGGCCCGCGTGAAGATCGGCACCGGCTGGCAAGGCTACAAGGGCCTCTTCTGAGCTGTTGCCTTCGGCCACCTCGCCGGCCAGGGGAAGATGGCGGCGAGGTGGAGCCCGGACCAGATCGCCTTCGGCGTTGGCCTGGGTGCACAGGCCCGGTCCGGCAGCAACGGCTCCATGCGGCCTGTCGGGCGTAAGTCAACCCGTGGGCTGCCGAGGCCGGGCGCCCTGTGCGGCGGCCGTGGCGATCCCGGGCGGTCGGGGCAGTAAAGCGAGCCGCTGTGGACGGGGCAGGCAACCTGTTAATTATCGTCCAGCGGTGCATGATTCGGCCACGATCCGTTCCGGGTTGTCTGCTCACATTCTGCGCAAGCCGGAGTGAATCGGTGAAGCCTTTTCATCCGGTGATGGCGCATCTTTACGAGAAACCCTAGTCAGTAAACCGGGCGCCCGGAACGGTTGGCGCGCATACTGGCGGATCCCGGCTGGCCTTTGCCGCATGAACGTGCCGCCGAGGCGTCATTGTTTCTTGTGTGTAAAATGATTGCTCTGCACATCTTTTTCCTCTGGCATATGCCAAGGGCATTAAAAGGTCATGAGTAAGGATCGTTTCCGAGCCAGCCGCTGATAGTTTCCGATCGCACCTAACATCGCTTGACTGTCTCGTTGCCAAGTGATTGCAATGGGTATCCGTCAGGCCGTTCCGCTGCGGCGAAATCACCTGGAAACTGCAAAGGGTGCTCCCGTGTCAGACATCAGGGAAATCACTGCCCGCGTCTTCTCGCATGCCGACATCCAATCCGTCATCGACGGGACATGCCTAGCCGTTCACATCCCGCAGTTCATCCCCGGTCTCGTCTTGGAGACCGTCCGGGAGAAGTTGGTGGAGCATCCCGACCGGGGTGGGCTCAGTCAGGCGTCGGAGTTCCAGCGCATAGGTTTCGCGTTCTCCGAGATAAGCGACGAAGCGTCCCGTGACCGGTACTACGCGGAAGCTCGGGACAACATCCAGCGCATGCGCGATCTGTTCGCCCCGTACGCCTGCCCCAGCGACGTCCTGCGGCTGCTGCTGGAGGAGGCGTGGGGCGCCGGCGCCCATCTGCTCCGGCTCGACGGACGCAAGGCGTTCATCGGCATCTGCCGCTACCAGGACAAGAACGTCGACCTCAACCCGCACACCGACGCCCTGGAGCGGAACCTGCCCGCCGAGTCCGGTCACTCGCTCAAGGCGCAGCTGTCGGCGAACATCTACATCGACATCCCCGAGAGCGGTGGCGAACTGGAGCTGTGGGGCGTCGAGCCGACCGAGGACGAGTACGCCCGCCTGCGCGGCGAGCGTACCTGGGGCATCGACCGGGACAAGGCCGGACCACCCCGCACCGTGATCAAACCGGCTCCCGGCGACCTCCTGCTGCTCAACCCGCGGCAGATCCACGCGGTGCGCCCGTCCGGTGACCGCCCGCGGATCACCCTGGGTCACTTCATCGGCTTCCACGGCGAAGACCGTCCGCTCCAGCTGTGGAGCTGACACCGATGACCGAGTACACCGTGGACGGACGTACGAAGGCCAGTTTCGGGCAGGCCGGCAAAGAGATCGACCTGGCCGGCCGCCGGACCATCCTGCTGATCAGCGTGGGCCAGCGCTACCACGAGGGCGACAAACTCCGCGCCACCGTGGAACTGCTCAACCGCAGCGGATTCCGCCACGTCACCATCGCGGTGGCGGACACGCTGCAACGCACCAACTATCTGGAACTAGATCCCGGGGCGGCGCGTCGTCGTGCCCTGCGTGAAGGCGACGAATGGCTGGAGCGGAACGGGAAGGTTCTCGGCCGGCTCAGTGTGCCCAATGACGTGCTCCGCTGGGACGAGGCATTGCGGGATCCCGATTATCCCCGTTTCCTCCAGCAGGTGGAAAACGCCTACCGGGATGATTCTCACTACCGTGCCGCAGTGGACGCCACGATCCGGAGATTTATCGAGCGCATGGTGGCCAGGGATCCGGACGTCGATACCGACGAGGCGTTCAAAGCCTGCCTGGCCTATCTCGTCGAGGAATGCCCCATCATCCAGCCGATGTGGGCCTACCAGGGATACGACCATGTCGTATACCCGCAGCCGATGACGGAGGCCATGGCTGAAACCCATCGGCTGTTCGTCGCCCGGGAATACCCGGGTAAGGGAGGGTGGCTCTCCCTGAAGTTCAAGAAACGGGCGGCGGCCTCTCCGGCGGCTGCCTGACTGTACACAATCAATCCGGCGTAGAGGACGCACTCTGTGACTCCAGCAACAACTGACCGTAAATGGTGGGCTTTCGCCGGCGTGGGTCTGATCAGTTTCCTCGGCTGTATCGACCTGACCATCGTGAACACCGCGGCACCGCGCATCCAGGCCGACCTGGGGGCCTCGGTGGCGGAACTGCAGCTCATCGTGAACATGTTCATCGTCGCCCTGTCGATGTTCATGGTGGCCATGGGGCGGTTGGCCGACGCGCACGGCCGCCGTCGCGTCCTCTACGCCGGTACCGTCGTCTTCGGCCTGGCCTCGCTCGGTGCCGGACTCGCTCCCGACATCGGCTGGTTGATCGTCTTCCGGTTCCTCCAGGGAGCGGCATGCGCGATCCTGTACACGTCCACCGGTGCCATCGTGCAGAACGCCTTCCCGTCCGGGCAGCGCGGCCGGGCCATGGGCGCCCTGTACGGCGTCAACGGCTTCGGCCTCGCCATCGGCCCGCTGCTCGGCGGTGTCCTGGTGTCGGCGGCGGGCTGGCGCTGGATCTTCTGGCTCAACGTGCCGCTCGTGGCGATCGCCCTCGCCGTGTGCTCCTTCAGCGTCCGCGAGTCACGCGACGAGACGGCGACCGGCCGACTGGACTGGCCCGGTCTTGCCCTGTCCGGCCTGGGTATCCCGGCCGCTGTCCTCGCCCTCACCCTCGGCGGCACCTGGGGCTGGACCAGCCCGGCGACGCTGGGCCTCGCCGTCTTCGCCGTCGTCGCTCTCGTCGCCTTCGCCCTCGTCGAGCGCCGCAGCAGCGCCCCGCTGCTCCACCTCGGCCTGTTCCGCAAGCCGGCCTTCGTCGCGGCACTCTCCTCCGACTTCGCGCTGGCCTGTTTCTACACCACCGTGCTCTTCCTCGTCCCGCTGTACCTGAGCACGGTGCGCGGCCTGGACGGCTACGCCACCGGCGCCCTGCTGCTGCCCTGTACGGCGGTGATGGCTGTCCTGTCCCCGTTCATCGGCCGTCTGATCGACCGGTTCGGACCACGGCCACTGCTGGCGGTCGGCTTCGTCGCCTTCGCCGTCTCCGCCCTGCTCCAGACCCAGTTGACCGCCGACACCTCCCTGACGCGGCTGGCGGTCGCACTCGTGGCGATGGGCATCGGCTGGGGCTGCGTCCTCAGCCCGGCGACGGTCTCCGCGCTGTCGGCCGTACCGGAAAGGCAGGCGGGGCTGGCCGTCGGCTCCTCGTGGACCTTCCACAACCTCGGCGGCGCGGTGGGCCTGGCCGTCTCCGTGGTCCTCTTCCGCTCCTTCGCCTCCGACCGGCTGACGACGGAGCTGGCGCGGCACCACCAAGAGGGCGGCTCCTGGACCGAATCCGTGGTCACCAACCCGGAGCACGCCACCCGGGTGCTGGCCCGGGAGACCTCCCTCGCCCCCGCTGACGTCGACCGGGTCTTCGGCGCGGTCTTCAGCCATGGCATGCAAGCCGCCATGTGGCTGCTGACCGGCGTTTCCCTCGCCGCCCTCGCCGTCATCGCGCTGCTGTCCCGCACAGCGGCCGGCCGGCCGGCGGACGAGCCGGAGAGCGTGCCGGCGGGACAGTCCGCGTAGGCGGCACGTAGGCGGCACGTAGGCGGAACAGAGACGCTCCCCGGGCACGCGGTGCTTCCGGGGAGCGTCGCGGCACGTCACCCGAGTGCCCCGGCAGCGAACGTCTCGGCCGGGCCCCGGTCGCGGCCGTAACTCTCAGGCGTCCTCGGCGACGTGGAGACCCAGCCGGGCGGCCACGGTGGTCAGGGACGGCCCCAGGGGGAGCGCGACGCGGGTGACGGCGTGCCGGTCACCGCGCGTCGGATCCCGGTTGACGATCAGGACCGGTTTGCCGGCCCGGGCCGCCTCGCGGACGAAGCGGAGCCCGGACATCACGGTCAGCGAGGAGCCCAGGACCAGGAGCGAGGCAGCCTCCCGGACCAGTGCGCGGCAGTGCTCGACTCGTAGCAGCGGCACGTTCTCGCCGAAGAACACCACGTCCGGCTTGAGGATGCCGCCGCAGCGCGCGCAGGGCACCACGCGGAAGTCCCCGACCTGTGCGTCGGTGAGATCGGCGTCGCCGTCCGGGTTGATGCCGGCGGCCACCGGCTCGAAGCCCGGGTTGGCTTTTTCCAGCCGCCGGGCCAGTTCCGCGCGCGGGCCGCGGTCGCCGCAGGACAGACAGACCACCCGGTCCAGGCCCCCGTGGAGTTCCACGACGTCCTGGCTGCCGGCGGCCTGGTGCAGCCCGTCGACGTTCTGGGTGATCACCCCGGAGAGCAGGCCGTGCCGCCCGAACGCGGCCACGGCCCGGTGCCCCGCGTTGGGCCTGGCACGCCCGAACGTGCGCCAGCCGAGATGGCTGCGCGCCCAGTACCGGCGCCGGGCCCGGGCGTCGGCGGCGAACTCCTGGTAGGTCATCGGGGTGTGCCGGCTCAGGCTCCCGCCCTCGCCCCGGTAGTCGGGGATGCCCGACTCGGTGGAGATGCCCGCGCCGCTGAGCACCAGCACACCGCCGGTGCCCAGCGCCTCGACGACCGGCCCCAGGTCCGTGGTGCCCGGCGGCAGGTCCTCGGCGGGGGTCCAGCTCAGAGTGGGGCGTATCCGCATGCAGCCAGGGTACGGAACAGCCGCCATCCCTCCTCGCCGGGCAGGACTTGCTCCCTGGGCGCGGCACATCGGCGGGTTGCTCAGCACTGCCACAGGAACTTCGCGTGGCCGCACGGTGCGCAGGCGAACGCGTAGGCGCTGCCGCTGCCGCCGAAGTTCATGGCGGTGCTGTGGTCCGGCCCTTCCTCGAGCTGGACGATCAGGGGCATGGGAGCGGCGCACGAGGCGCAGGACGGGGTCTCGTCGCCCTGTAGCCAGGCGGGGCGGCCGCCCAACTGGCCGAGCACGGATGTCGCGGGCCGGCCGTGCGCCGCGGCCCACTCCTCGCGGGCCCGGCCGTAGTCCGGCGCGTCCACCCGCACCAGGCCGACCGCGCGGACGGAACCGAGCAGCAGTGCCTCGTCGGCACCGTCCGCGGGCCGGGGCAGCGGCTGGAGGGCGTCCGCCGGGAAGAGCAGGGCCTGGTTCCCGCCGGAGTCCGGCTCCCAGTCGTCGCACATGCCCGGATCGTTCTGGCACGCGAACAAGGCGAGCACCGCGTGGTCCGTCGTCCCGTACCCGAGGTCGGCCAGGACCACCTGGGCGAGGAACTGCATCGGACCGTCGCACGAGGTGCAGCGGGGCCACGGAGTGCCGGCCGGTGCCAGGGGCACTCCGCCGGTCCGGGTCACCCGGGCGGCCGGCGCGACCGGGCCCGCCTCGATCATGAGAGTCGTCATGGCGTGGACTCTAGGACGGCCCGGTGACATCACCCGGAAGCCCGGAAGCCCGGAAGCCCGGAAGCCCGGAAGCCCGGAAGCCCGGAAGCCCGGACCCGGCCCCCGGTGGCCCACCGCACGGTATCCGGCCAGACCCGACGGTTTCATGCCATTCGTCGGCAATCCTCCTCCCGCGTCACCGGCGCCCGGCTACACAAGAAGATCCGGGGCGGCGCACCGCCGTCCCGGGGGGCGATGACGGGTCGTGGGGGAGGTCCGGACGGTTGCTGACCATCAATGTGGCGGTGCTGCTCGCGGTCATCGTGTTCTTCCGGCTGCGGCGGCGAACGCAGTCCCGTAGCCGCAGCGACGAGAAGACGACCGTCCTCATCGTGCTGGCACTGGGCATCCTGATCGCACCCACTCCGCTCGGGCAGGGCATCCAGAACATCCTGCGCCAGCTCGCGGCCGGCGTCACCCAGGCCGGCCGATGAGCCCCCGCACCCGCCCCCACACCCGCGGGCGCCGGCCGGCGACCCGGCGCGCGCCGGCGCGGCGCGGCAGCCGCGGGCCGGGCCGGCGACGGCAGCGCGCGGACGACCGGCTGACCGGCCGTCTCGTGGCCGGGGTCCTGGCCGTCGCCCTGCTGGTGGCCGTCGTCGACTGGCTCCTGGACCACTGGTGGGTCCTGGTCGTCATCGGCGTGATCGGAGTGCTCGCCGGCGGCGGCCTGCTGTACCGCAGACGGCAACGGACCCGGTGGGAGGCCGTCCGCGCACAGGGCCTGCGCTACGGGCTGCCCTACCTGGACGCCCTGCACCACTCCCGGTTCGAGGAGGCGGTGCGGGACCTGATGCGCCGTGACGGCTGCCCGGACGCGGTCCGTGTCGGGGGCGGCGGAGACCTGGGCGCCGACGTGAAGGCCACCGATCCCTACGGGCGGCGCTGGGTGATCCAGTGCAAACACCGGCGCAGCGGCCTCGCCGGCTCCGCGGTGGGCACGCCGGACCTCCAGATCCTCAACGGCACCGCCCGCCAGGTCCACGGCGCCGACGTCGCGGTCATCGTGACCAACGGACGGGTGACCGCACCCGCCGTGGCCTTCGCCAGGCAGCAGCGCCTCCACGTGGTGGACCGCCACACCCTCGGCGTGTGGGCGTCCGGCGCACGGCCCTTGTGGGAGCTGCTGCGCGCCGTACCGCCGCCGCGCAGACCGACCGCGCTCTCCTGAGGTGCCCGCGGCCGGATCCGCTCGGGCATGATCGAGTGCATGAGACACGCACATCTGCCGACCACCGAGGCCGCGGTCGCCGCGATACGCGGTGTCGCGGCGGACTTCCGGCTGTCGATGTCGGTCACCGACGACATCGGGGCGGACCGGACGTCGCGTCGTACGTCGGCCGCGCCCTTCGCGGTGTTCGATCCCGACGGCTCGCTGCCGCACGAGGCGTTCGTGGAGCTGGCGGGACCGCCGTCGGTGAGCGTCCGGCTCTTCCCCGAGGACGACGCGAAGATCACCGTCGACGGTGTGGAGTTCGACGACGTGCCCCGCGACTCCGTCCCCGCGTTCCTCCGGTCCGTCTATCGCGGGCTCGCCTTCACCAAGGGCCGGCTGTTCCCGTTCGGCCAGTGGCTCGTCGTACCGCTGCCCGCGGACGAGACGTACAGGGAACTGATCCCGGGCTTGGCCCTGACGCCCTGGCTGGCCGGGCGCGTCCGCGGCTAGGACGTCCGCGGCCAGGACATCCGCGGCTACGACGCCGCGGCCGGTGGCGGTCCCGGCGGGCGGTCGACGGCGTGTGCTGGGGCGTGAGGCACCGGGACGGACGGTCCGGGGGGTGGAGAAGACGGTCTACGACTGTCACCGGCTGTCCGGCCGTCGGTGGAGCCCGGAGGCGCCGCGCCGGACGCTTCGCGCGGGCCCGTCGTGCCCGCCTCGGGCCGGCGGCGGAGCCGGGGCGCCGGGGCGGTCAGGACCGCCAGACAGGCGATGACGAGCGCGACGCCGGTCCAGCCCGCGACGGGGAGGCGTTCGCCGACGATCAGGACGGCGAGGACGGCCGCGACGGCGGGTTCGAGCAGGGACAGGGTGGTGGCCGTGCTGGCGTGGACGTGGGCGAGTCCCCAGCCGAACAGGACGTAGCCGCCGAACATGGGGACCAGCGCCATGTAGGCGCCGACGGCCGCGTTCGACCAGGAGTCGAGGAACGGGGCGCCGGTGGCCGGCAGGACGGGCAGCAGGAGCAGTCCGCCGAGCCCGAAGACGGCGCCCATCGCCGTACGGGAGGGAAGCTGCCGGGTGATGAGCCGGTGAGCCGCCCAGGAGTAGAGGGCGTACGTGACGGCGGCGACCAGGCCGAGGCCGACGCCGGCCAGCGTGGCGGCCACCGAGGACTGCCCGGTGCCGTGGGAGGTGCGGGCGGAGCGGGCGGCTTCGGCGGCGCACAGCAGGACGGTGCCCAGCAGACCGAGCGAGGCCGCGAGTGTCCAGCGGCGGGTGAGCCGGCGGCCGTCCACGACGCGTTCGATCAGGGCCGAGGCGAGCGGGGCGGTGCCGATCGAGACCACGGTGCCCACGGCGACCCCGGCCAGGCGCATGGAGCTGTAGAAGGCCAGGGGATAGACCGCCACGGAGACCGCGCCGAGCAGGACCGTGCCGCGCTGGTCACGCAGGCGGGCGGTGTCGCGCGCGATCCGCGGGGCGGCGAGGAGGGCCTGGAGGAGACCGCCCAGGCCCATGGCGGCGGCGCCGATCGCCAGCGGGCCCACCCCGGGGGCGAACGTGGCGGCGGTGCCGGTCGTGCCCCACAGCACCGAGGCGGCCAGTACGCACAGCGCGCCGGTCGGCGCGGACCGGTCGTGTCCGCCGGACCGCCTCACAGCCGGTCCAGCAGGCCGACCGCCAGGCGGCGGGCGTGCCGGAGGCGGTCGCCGTCGCCTTCCAGGCCGGCCCGGGCCATCGCGCCTTCCAGGAGGAAGGCGAGGTGCTCGGCCAGGGCGCGCGCCTCGTCGGCACGGCCGGGCAGCAGTTCCTCCAGGTGGCCCGCGATCAGCCGCTCGACCTCCTCCTTGTGGGCGCGCACCACGGCGCGGCCCTCGTCGCCGACGGGGAGTTCCGCGGCGGCGTTGAGCAGGCCGCAGCCGCGGAAACCGTGCTCGTAGGCGAACGCCGCGTGGTCGGCGTAGGCGTCGAACACCGCCAGCACACCGTCGCGCGGGCCCTCGGCGTGCTCCAGCCGCTTCCGGTAGAGGCCGAGCCACTCCTCGTGGCGGGCGTCGAGGTAGGCCCGGACCAGCTCCGCCTTGGAGGCGAAGTTGTTGTAGAGGCTCATCTTCGCCACGCCGGCCTCGACGGTGATCGTGTCGATGCCCGTGGCGGCCACGCCGTCGGCATAAAAACGGCGGGCCGCCGCCTCCAGCAGCCGAGCCCTGGCCGGACGCCGCCTCGGATTGCCGGAACTCACCCTGGTCTCGCTCATCGCCATCCAAACTAGGTAGGTAGGTCTACCTAGAATAGGCGCGTCACGGCTCCCTCGGAAGGGGGATCGTGACCTCGACGCCCAGCGGAGCGACCTCGGGGCCGGCCCGGCGGGGGCAGGTCAGCGTGCGAGGAAGTCGAGGAGATCCCGGTTGAACCGCTCCTTGTCGCCGGGCACCAACGCGATGCCGTGGGAGCCGCCCTCGTACACCTTGAGGTCGGCGCCGGGAATGATCCGGGCGGACTTGCGGCCGGTGGCGTCGATGGGGACGACCTGGTCGTCGTCGCCGTGCACCACCAGGGTGGGGATGTCGAACTTCTTCAGGTCGTCGGTGAAGTCCGTGTAGCCGAAGGCGTCCACGCAGCGCACGCCGCCCTCGATGGTCTGCGCCATGCCCATGTACCAGAAGGCATCCTTGTTGCCCTGTGTCACCTTGTTCCCGGGCCGGTTCGCGGAGAAGAAGCCCTCCGCGGCGTCCTTCCAGAACTGCGAGCGCTCGGTGAGGATGCCGTCCTTGATCGATGCGAACACCTCGTCCGGCACACCCTCGGGATTGCTCTCCGACTTCGCCATAATCGGCGGGACCGCGGACAGCAGCACCGCCGAGCGCAGCCGCCCGGTGCCGTGCCGGCCGACGTAGCGGGCGAGTTCGCCGCCGCCCATGGAGTGCGCGACCAGCGTGGCGTCCCGCAGGTCCAGGTGGGTCAGCAGGTCGTTCAGGTCGTCGGCGAAGGTGTCGAAGTCGTAGCCGTCCCAGACGGGCGTGGAGCGTCCGTGGCCGCGGCGGTCGTGCGCGATGCCGCGGAACCCGGCGTCCGCGACCGCCTTGAGCTGGTCCTGCCAGGCGTCACCGTTGAGCGGCCACCCGTGGATGAACACCACGGGCCTGCCCCGGCCCCAGTCCTGGTAGAAGATCTCCACACCGTCGCGCGTCGTGCAGACCGGCATTACCGTCAGTCCCTTCGGTGGGGAACGCGTGGGGGACCGGGCTCGGTCCCGGACCGTGTGAGCGCGGCGGATCGCACTCTCCCGCCAATATGTCCCGTGCCGGTGGCCGCTGCCACCGGGGGAGTGGACGGCGGTCTTGGCGGAGCCCCTGCCCGTGGCGGCTCGCCCGATGCACCGGGAGACGGTCATCCGAACCGGGGCCCGGCATCCTTCGGGGAACCCTCGCCGGTCGACGAGACGCTCGGCGCCGGCCAGGTCCGGCTGCTGTCCACACCGAACGGCCAGTCGATGCGGAAGAGCGACTCCCGCACGGTGATCCCCCTGGGCTGAACGCTACGCCGTCACCTCGTCGCCCCGCCGGTCAGCCGCGCGTCGACGCGGCACCGCGGCACACCTCCTGGCCGTACCGCGGTGTATGAGGACGCCGACTGGATAACCGGGCGTTTCCCACTGGCACGAGGCGAGGGAGTGACCGCGTGAGCGGACGGGGTACGTCAGCCGTGTCGCGTACGGCCTGGCAGGTCGGTGGTGTCGGGGTGGCGGCCCAGGCGGTGGCCTACGGCTTCGCCCGGTACGGATACGGGCTGTTCCTCCCGGACCTGCGCGACCGTTTCGGACTCTCGACCTCGGTCCTGGGTCTGGTCAACAGCGTGTCCAACGCCGGGTATCTGGTGGCGCTGCTGCTGGTGGGGACGCTCGTCTCGCGGCTCGGTCCGCGTCCCATGGTGGTCGCGGCCGGGGTGACGGCGGGGATCGGCATGGTGACGGTGGCGCTGGCCGGGAGCACCTGGGTCCTCGTCGTGGGGTTCGTGGTGGCGGGGATGGCCTCCGGCTTCTCCTGGGCGCCGTTCTCCGACACCGCCGACCGCCTCCTGCCGGACCGCACCCGCGAACGGGTCATGGCCCTGATCCCGAGCGGCACCGCCTTCGGCGTCACCGTGGCCGGACCGCTGGCCCTGGTCACCCGGGGGGCGAACTGGCGGTACGCCTGGCTCGGGTTCGCCCTCGTCGCCTTCGCGATGGCCTGGTACGCGGCGCGGGTGCTGCCCGCCGGGCGCCACGAGGGGAAGGCGGACCAGGGCGGGAGGACCGTCACGGCGCGCTGGTTCCTGCGCCCGGCGGCCGCCCCGCTGTACCTCACCGCGTTCGTCTACGGCGTCATCGGCGCCTTCTACTGGACCTTCGCCCTGGAGGCCGTCTCGGACGCGGCAGGGAAGAACTCCCCGGTGGCGCCGCTCTTCTGGACGCTCATGGGGCTGGCCGGGATCGGCAGCGTGCTCGCCGGCGCCTTCTTCCTGCGCCTCGGACTGCGGCTCGGCCAGGCGGTGCTGTTCCTGGCGCTGTCCGCCGCGATCGCGCTGCTGGGACTGGCCCCCGGCGCCCTCGCCGCGGTCGTCGCGTCGGCCGTCCTGTACGGTCCGGCCTTCATGGCCGCGTCGTCGCTGCTCGCGCTGTGGAGCTACCGCGTCTTCCCCGGGCAGCCGTCGACCGGTTTCAGCGCCACCGTCCTGGCACTCGGCCTCGGGACGCTGACGGGGCCGGTCTCCCTGGGCGCGGTGGCGGACCACTACGGCGTGCGCACCGCGTTCCTCGTGACGGCGGCCGTGGCCCTGGTGACCCTGGCTCTCCGGCCCCCCGCGCGGCGACCCGAGGACGACACCGCGCGGCGACCCGAGGAGGACACCGCGCGGCGGGAGGACACGCGCGCCACATCCCCGGGAGCCCCGTCCGGGGACCGGGCAGGCAGCGGGCCCACGGCGTGCCGGTGACCGGCAGGACGGGACGCCTCGGTGTCCGGAGCGGCAGACGGGGGCCGGCGGCCGGTGCCGGGCTCGTTTGCATTACCCCGCGCCTGCAACTATTGTCTAGGCTTATAAACAGCGCCTGCAATTAGATGGAGAGGCACCCGCATGTCCCTCAAGGAAATCCTTCCCGGCCGGCTCGGATTCGGCACCGCCCCGCTCGGCAACATGTTCCGCGCGATACCCGAGGAGGACGCCCTCGCCACCGTGGAAGCGGCCTGGGACCAGGGCGTCCGCTACTACGACACGGCCCCCTTCTACGGAGCCGGCCTCGCCGAGGAGCGCCTGGGGAAGGTCCTGTCGGCCAAGCCCCGCCACTCCTACGTGCTGTCCAGCAAGGTCGGCCGCGTCATCCTCGACGAGCCGGAGACCGATGTCCCCGACTTCGGCGAGAAGGGCGGGCTGTTCGAACACGGCAACCCTCACAAGGTGCTCCACCAGTGGACCGCCGAGGCCACCGAGCGCTCGATCGAGGGCAGCCTCAAGCGCCTGGGCGTCGACCGCCTCGACATCGTCTGGGTCCACGACATCGCCCAGGACTTCCACGGCGACCTGTGGCTGGCGAAGTTCGAGGAGGCCCGCACCGGCGCCTTCCGCGTCCTGTCCCGCCTGCGCGAGGAGGGCGTCATCAAGGCCTGGGGCCTCGGTGTCAACCGCACCGAGCCCATCGAGCTGACGCTCGCCCTGGACGAGCCCCGGCCCGACGGGTTCCTCCTCGCCGGCCGCTACACCCTCCTCGACCACGAGCACGCCCTGGGGCGCCTGCTGCCCATGGCCCAGGAGCGGAACGCCGAGATGATCGTCGGCGGCCCCTACAGCTCCGGCGTCCTCGCCGGCGGCACCCACTTCGAGTACCAGCAGGCCCCGCCGGAGATCATCGAGCGCGTCGGTGCGCTGAAGGCGCTCGCCGGCAAGCACGGCGTCGGCATCAAGGCCGCCGCCCTTCAGTTCTCCCTCGCCCACCCGGCCGCCGCCGCCGTCGTTCCCGGCGCCACGCGTCCCAGCCGCATCGCCGAGGACACCGCCGCCCTGAACGAGGACATCCCGGCCGCCTTCTGGACGGAACTCCGCGAGAGCGGCCTCGTCAGCCCGGCGGCCCCGCTCCCCGACGGCGCCTGACCCCGGCCGCCTCCCAGACCACCCGAACCAGAACAGGAGAACGACCATGGCATCGACCTCGGTCAGCCGCGTCCTGCCCGCCTCGCCGGAGCGGGTCTGGAACCTCATCGGCGGGTTCGGCTCCCTGCCCGACTGGCTCCCCTCCATCCCCGGGAGCACCGCGCTCGAAGGCGGCCGGGTCCGCCGGCTGACGAATGCGGACGGCGGGGTCGTCGTCGAACGTCTCGTGGACTTCAACGAGGCCGAGCGTCACTACAGTTACACCATCGTCGAAGCCCCGTTCCCCGTCACGGGCTACCTCGCCACCCTCCGGGTCCACGCGATCCCCGGCCGGGAGGACGCCGCCGAGGTGCAGTGGTCCGGCCGCTTCACCTCCGACGGCGTCGGCGAGGAGGAACTGGTCGAGCTGTTCACCGGGATCTACCGCGAGGGCCTCGACGCCCTGCACGCGAAGCTGTCCGCCTGACACCACCCGGGCCCGGGGATCAGGCGGTGACCGGCCCCGGCTCCGTGTCGGCATCCGATGCCGTGCTCTCTTCGGCGCGCGGACCGTCGAGGAAGCGGAGCAGCACCGTGGCTTCCGCGCGGAGCCGGGCGGCCCGGGCGGCGTGCGGGGGAGCGGTCAACTGTGCCGCGGCGCGCAGCCGTTCGGTGGCCTCGGTCCGTACGAGATCCACCACGGCGCGTTCGCTCAGCTCGCGCCGCGCCGCCTCGGTGACGCCGACACCGGCCGGTGACTGCTCCAGGGCCAGGCCGCGCGGCGCGGCTTCGTCCACGGGAACCGCCTCGGCGTTGTCCAGCGCGGCGAGCGTGGTGCGCAGGGCGCTCACCGCGGCATGGTCGCGGGCGCGCAGCGCTTCCGGCAGTGCTCGGCGCATACGGAGGCGTAGAGGCATGCGGACGACCTTATGGCGGCGCCTCGGGAGCCACAACGCGTTTGCGTGGCCATGGCCTGGACTCCGGAGGAAAACTATCTCCGTCACAGTAGACATTGCTTCATGAGAGGGCTACTGTTTCTCGTGTACTCAGGAAGTCGATGAGAACACGGCACGGACGTCGTGCCAGCAGGACCAGTAGGAAGCAGTCCGGCACGACCGGGCCGCGAGCAGTACTGAGCAGTACCCGCGTTGTCCAGCAGTACCACCCTGTAACCGAAGGTAAGGAGCCGAACGCCATCAGGATCGCCCGGGCGAGGAAGACGTCCGCCCGGGTACCGCAGGCCCCGGATGGGAAGGTGGTCCACGGTCGAGCATCCGCGATCCCCGCAGCCCCGCCCCCCGCGGCGGCGCAGCGGAACGAAGAGGGCCGGCACGGTGTGCCGGTAGATGATGGTGAAAGCTCGGGGCCCGGGTGCCGCACGGCACCCGGGCCCCCCGACGCGTCCCCAGGAAGAAGAGGTCTATGCCCCCTGCCGCTTCCCGTCCCGTCGACAATCTCGACGACGACGACTACCCCGCCTACACCATGGGCCGCGCCGCCGAGATGCTCGGCACCACCCCGGCCTTCCTCCGCGCCCTCGGCGACCACCGTCTGATCACCCCCTTGCGCTCCGAAGGCGGCCACCGCCGCTTCTCCCGCTATCAGCTGCGCGTCGCCGCCCGCGCCCGCGAACTCGTCGACGAGGGCACTCCCATCGAGGCCGCCTGCCGCATCGTCATCCTGGAAGACCAGTTGGAAGAAGCCCGGCGCATCAACGAGGAACTGCGTGCCCGGCGCGGCGAGTACCCGTCGACGAGCAGCGTCTGAGCACCACGCCGGCTGACGGACGGACATCCGCCGCGGCCCGCGCGAGGCCGGCGACAGCGCGGCGGGGCCGGGGAGCCGGCCGGGCGGGGCCGGGTCACGCCGTCTTCTGCGAGGCGGCGGCGTCGGGACGCAGATCCGCCAAGGCGAGCTGGTGCGCCGGGGGCTCGGTCAGGACCACCTGGCGGGCCGTGCCGAGGTCCGGCCCGACGTGGAGCAGTTCGCCCGGCTCCATCAGGCGCCAGTCGGGGTGGTCGTCCATGCGCTCGCTGGCGACCACCACGGCCGGGAGTCCGGCCAGCTCCGTGGAGTGGACGCGCATGCGCCCGTGACCGCCGCTGTGGTCCAGGTGGCGCACCCCGTGCTGTCCGCCCGCCGGGCGCTCGAGGACGTACAGCTCGTGCGTGTCGGGATAGCGCAGGGCCCACAGCCGGTCTGGGGTGACGAGGACGAGGTTGAGGGCGTAGACGGGCAGGTGGCGGGCGACCCACCGGGCGGCGTCCCGGATGCCGGCGCCGACGTCGCCGCCGTTCTCGCGCGTCTCCCGGGTGATCAGGGCGAAGAGACGCTCGGAGTCGGTGTCGCCCCCGACCAGTGACCGGTCCTCGCCCAGGTGGTCGTCGAGCAGGTCGAGCCCCTCGATGACGCCGTTGTGCGCGAAGAGCCGTCCGTCCTGTTCGAAGGGGTGGGTGTTGCGGGCGTCCAGGCCGCCGGTGGAGGCGTAGCGCACATGGGCGACGAAGGTGGCCGACTCCACCAGGCGGGCCTCCTCGGCGAAGGCGCGGTCCTGATACGCGGCGATCGGCGCCTTGTCCACCCGTGGGGCGCCGTCCGCCGTGAAGTAGCCCAGACCCGTGCCGTCAGGGTCGTGACGGCTCTGCCGGCTGAGGCTGTCGGGGGCGTCCAGCAGCCAGAACGTCGCGCGGGTGCGCCGCGGCGCACTGCTGAGACCGAACAGGCGGCACATGCTTCTTCTCCTTGGTCGCCGGACAGCCGGCCGGTCGTGTGCCCGTGCGGTGCGCGCCGGGCGGGTGTCCGGTGGGGGCGGGGTCAGTGGCGGCCCGGGCGCCGGGGGTTCTTGGTCTCCGCGCCATGGGCGAAACCGCCCGCGTCGTCGGCGTCGCGGTGCGGTTCGCGCTGCTTCCCCAGCCGGGGCAGGACGCGGCGCAGGTCCTCCAGGAGCAGGTCGGCGAGGTCGTGACTGAAGCCGTTGCGGACCACGACGCGCAGGACGGCCAGGTCGGTGCGGTTCTTGGGGAAGGTGTACGCGGGCACCAGCCAGCCGCGCTCGCGCAGGGCGGCGGAGACGTCGAAGACGCTGAAGGCGTCGATTCCGTCGCGCATCCGGAAGGCGAAGACGGGGATCTCGCTGCCGTCCGTGACCAGCTCGAACGGGCCCAGCCCGGCGATCTCGGCGGCCAGGCGGGTGGCGACGTCACGGCAGGTCTGCTGGACCCGCCGGTAGCCGTCGAAGCCGAGGCGCAGGAAGTTGTAGTACTGGGCGACGACCTGGGCGCCGGGCCGGGAGAAGTTCAGCGCGAAGGTCGGCATGTCGCCGCCGAGGTAGTTGACGTGGAAGACGAGGTCGTCGGGGAGGGCATCCTTGTCGCGCCACAGCGCCCAGCCGATGCCGGGCATGACCAGGCCGTACTTGTGGCCGGAGGTGTTGATGGAGGCGACCCGGGGCAGCCGGAAGTCCCAGACGAGGTCCGGGTCGAGGAAGGGCGCGATCATGGCCCCGGAGGCGCCGTCCACGTGGATCGGGATGTCGAGGCCGGTACGGGCCTGGAGGCCGTCCAGGGCGGCGGCGATGCCGGCGACGGGCTCGTAGCTGCCGTCGAACGTGGAGCCGAGCACGGCGACGACCCCGATGGTGTTCTCGTCGCACAGCTCGACCGCCTCGTCCGGCGTGAGGTGGTAGCGGTCGCCCTCCATCGGGACGTAGCGCGGTTCGACCTCGAAGTAGTCGGTGAACTTCTCCCAGCAGATCTGCACATTGATGCCCATCACGAGGTTGGGCCGGTCGGCGGGCTTGCCCTCGGCCCGCCGCCGGTGCTGCCAGCGCCGCTTGAGCGCCAGCCCGCCGAGCATCGCCGCCTCGCTCGATCCGGTGGTCGAGCAGCCCATCGTGTGGCGCGGGTCGGCGGCGTGCCAGAGCCGGGCGAGCATGTGGACGCACCGGTTCTCGAGTTCCGCGGTCTGCGGATACTCGTCCTTGTCGATCATGTTCTTGTCGGCGCACTCGGCCATCAGCCGCTGCGCCTGGGGTTCGGCCCAGGTGGAGACGAACGTCGCCAGGTTCTGCCGGGCGTTGCCGTCGAGCATCAGCTCGTCGTGGACCACCTGGTAGGCGGTGTCCGGTTCCATCTCTCCGTCCGGCATCGCGTACCGGGGCACCGTGACGGGCTCCCGGCTGAAGATGGGGTTGACCTGGAGGTCCCTGCTCTTGCCGCGGTCGTCACGCTTCGCCGTCATACGTGCTCGGTCCTCTCTGCCCAGGCCGCCAGTGGCGTTGTCCGGGGTTCCCCGCCGCCACGCCCGCCAACCCGGCCGGACGGAACCGCACGCTCCCGGGTGAGCCGCCGGCGACCCGCGCGGACCCACGTCTCCCCGCCGGACCCGTCCCCTGCTCCCCAGCCCGTTGACGCATTGGTCCAGACCTTCTACGTTGTGAGCGCTCGGTCAGGCAACGCGCACGCACGGTTCACCTCACCCCTGTACCACCCCACGACAACAGGGAGAACCATGTTCCACCGGCGCAGACCACCGCTCACCCCGTCCCGCAGACACCCGCGCGGGACACTCCCCAGCCCCGGCACCGGCGCCGTACCAGGCGTCCGGCGTCGTGATGCCCGGTCGCGGCGGTGGATCGCCGCCCTGGGCACCGCGCTGCTCCTGCCGCTCGGACTGCTCACCGCGCTCGCCGCGCCCGCCCACGCGGCCGGGACGCTGACGGCGGCGTTCACCACCCAGGACAACGGCTCGTGGTGGAAGGGCACGTACGTCGTCCGCAACAGCGGCCCGGCCGCCGTCAGCGGCTGGAGCCTGGAGTTCGACCTGCCGGCCGGGGTCTCGGTGACCGGCCACTACAACGGTGACGCGACCGTCTCCGGACGGCACGTGACCGTGAAGAACGCCTTCTACAACGCCGGTGTCCCGGCCGGCGGCAGCACCGAACCGTACAGCTACTGGTTCATCGCCAACGGGCCGATCGCCGCCCCGACCGGCTGCACCGTCAACGGCGACAAGTGCGACGGCACCCCCGACGTGCCGCCGACCGCGCCCGGCACGCCGAAGGCGACCGCGGTCACGGCGCACTCGGTCGCGCTGGGCTGGACCGCCGCACAGGGCGGCGACCACGCCGTGGCCTCGTACGAGGTGCTCAGCGGCTCGGACACCGTGGCCACCGCGACCGGCACCTCCGCCACCGTCACCGGCCTGAGCCCGGCGACGGGTTACACGTTCACCGTGCGCGCCAAGGACACCCGCGGGAACGTGGGACCGGCGAGCGCGCCGCTGACCGTCAAGACCGTCGACCCGGCGACCGACCCGACCCCGCCGACCGCGCCCGGCACCCTGCGCACCACCGGCAAGACGGCCTCCAGCATCGCCCTGGCCTGGGACAAGTCCACGGACAACGTGGGCGTCGCCGCCTACGACGTGTACCGCGGCGGCACCCTGGTGAAGTCCGTCGGCGCGGACACCACGACGGCCACCGTCGACGGGCTCTCACCCGCCACCGCCTACACCTTCACCGTCAAGGCCCGCGACACCGCCGACAACAGCTCACCGGCCTCCAACGCGGTGACCGCCACCACCGACGACGTGGCCGGGGCGGGCAGGCAGCTCAAGGTGGGCTACTTCGCGCAGTGGGGCATCTACGGCCGCCAGTACTTCGTGAAGAACCTCGACACCTCGGGCGCCGCGGCCAAGCTGGACGTGGTCAACTACGCCTTCGAGAACCTCGATCCGGCCAACCTCACCTGCCAGGCGGGGGTCACCAAGGGCGTCTCCGCCAACCCGCAGGACCCCGACGAGGGCACCGGCGCGGGCGACGCGGACGCCGACTACGCGCGTCCCCTGTCGGCCGCGCAGTCGGTGGACGGCGTCGCCGACGACGGCTGGGGCAAACTCCGGGGCAACCTCAACCAGTTGAAGAAGCTCAAGGCCAAGTACCCGAAGCTGAAGGCCGTCGTGTCGCTCGGCGGCTGGACGTACTCGAAGTTCTTCTCGGACGCCGCCGCCACGCAGGCCTCCCGGGAGAAGTTCGTCAGGTCCTGCGTCGACGTGTGGATCAAGGGCGATCTGCCCGTCTACAACGGCGCGGGCGGCCCGGGCACGGCCGCCGGGATCTTCGACGGCATCGACATCGACTGGGAGTGGCCCGGATCCGAAGGACACCCGGGCAACCACTACGGCACCCAGGACAAGGCCAACCTGACCGCGCTGCTCGCCGAGTTCCGCAAGCAGCTCGACGCGCTCGGCGGCGAACACCGGCTGCTGACCGCGTTCACCCCGGCCGACCCGGCGAAGATCTCCGCCGGCTGGGACCTGAGCAGGATCTTCGACTCGCTCGACTACGCCAACGTGCAGGGGTATGACTTCCACGGCGCCGGCAGCGACAACTCCTGGGAGCCCAAGCGCGCCGGCCACGGCTCCAACCTGTACGCCGACGCGCAGGACCCGTACCCCTTCCACTTCAGCGTCGAGAACGCGATCAAGGTCTATCTCGACGCCGGGGTCAACCCCCGCAAGCTGACGGTGGGTTTCCCGTTCTACGGGCGCGGCTGGCAGGGCGTGACCGACGGCGGGGTCGCCGGTGAGTGGCAGGACGCAGGCGGCGCGGCGCCCGGCCAGTTCGACACCGAGGCCGGGGTGCGCGGCTACCAGAACCTGATCACCAGCTTCCCGTCCCTGACCGTCCGGCACGACGAGCAGTCCGTGTCGACGTACGGCTACACCGGTCCGGGCGGCCAGTGGTGGACGTTCGACGACGCCTGGTCGATCGGGAAGAAGACGGCCTGGATCAAGTCCAAGGGGCTGCTGGGCGGCTTCGTCTGGGAGATGTCCGGCGACACGCCGAACGGTCAGCTGATGACCGCGCTGAACGACGGACTGAAGTAACCGGACCACCGGCGCCCCGCGCCGCGTACGGCCCCCGGGCGGGCGGACGGCGCACCGCCCGCCCGGGGCATCTCACCGGCGGACCGGCCCCGGCCGGGGCGCAACCATGGGAGCCGGTGTCCGTACGGCAGCCGGGACGGTTTGGACGCGGCACCGGTGCGGGTGCATGGTGACAGCCATGGGCGTGGTCCCCTCCCCGCGAGACGGTCTGACGGCGGCCCGGCAGCGGCTGGCCGGGCGCGTTCTGGCGCGGATCGGCCGGGACGGGCTGGTCCAGGCCCCCTGCCGTAGTCGCGCACTGGAGTCCGCGCTGGCGCTGCCCCTGCTGCGCCGGTACGCGCCGCATCCGGCCGCCGCGGCCAGGCTGACCGGCCATCTGCGGCACCGCGCCGCAGCCCGGCCGGAGCCCCGACTCGACGCGCTGGTCGCCGCCGCCGCGCTGCGGCCGGGAGGATCCGGGCGGGCGCTGGGTTCGGTCCTGGACGGCTTCGTCCACTTCACCGGTGCGCGCAAGCGCCTGTTGCTGCGCGCCGTGGACACCGCGCTGGCAGGCCCCGGGGCCGCCCCCGCTTCCGCGTCACCCGCGGACCTCGGCGGGACGACGGCGGACCTGCATCCGTGGAGCGCGGCCGTGGTGACGGCGTGCCTGGTCATCGAGACCGGCCGCGCGGACACCGCCCAGCGCCGGCTGCTGCTCGCCGCGCAGCGCGGCCCGGGCATCTGGGAGGGGCACGTGCTGTGCCACCTGCTGACCCTGCACGCACTCGCCCGTCTGGGCGGACACGAGGACGTGGTCACGGCCGGCGTGGCAGGGCTGCCGGCCCATCAGAGAGCCGACGGCGGGTTCCCGTTCATCTGCGGTGAGGAAGTGTTCGTCTCCGCCCTCGCCGCGTCGGCCCTGGCCGGCAGCGCCGACGAGACGGCCCGTCGCGCCGCGCACCGCGTCTGCGGCCGTCTCGCCCGCCTCCAGGGCGACGACGGCGGCTGGGCGTACGCGCCCCGGGTCGAGCAGACCGACGTGGACACCACCTGCGTGGTGCTGGAGGCACTGCGCGCGACGGACCCCGCCCGCCACCATGGCGCCGTCCGGGCGGGCGAGCGCTACCTCCTGGCGCTGCGCGGCGCCGACGGCGGCTTTCCCACCTACCGGGCGGGCGCGCCGTCCGAAGTGGTGATGACCGCCGCCGCGGCCGGCACGCTCGACCCCGCCGCACCCGGCGCACCGGAGGTGCTCGCCGGCGCCCTCACGTTCATCACCGGACGCCAGAACCCTGCCGGAACCTACGAGGAAGGATGGAGCCGCAGCGACGCCAACGCCCTGCTGCGGACGCAGTGGGCGCTGCGCCGCGCCGCCCTGGTCCCCGACCCGGCGGTACGCCGGGCCGCGCGGGAGGCGACCGGCCGCGCCCTGGGCTACCTGGCCGTCAGCCGCAACGCGGACGGCGGGTGGGGCCAGCGGCCGGGCGAGCCCAGCGATCCCGTCAGCACGGCCTTCTCCCTCGGCACCGAGGCGGTCGCCGGCGCGGCCTCGGAACCCTCGCTGCGGCGCGGCCTCGGCTATCTGCTCTCCCGGCAGGCCGGTGACGGATCCTTCCCCAGCCGGCCCGACTCCACCGGGCCGCGCGGACTGGTCTTCGACGTGCCCGCCCTCGCGGACGTCTACGTCCTGCGTGCCCTCACCTGCGTCCAGAGCCTGGGCGGAACGGGGCGGAGCGAGCGGTGACCCCGGCTCGCTGCGCCGGCCGCCCGCTCCTTTATCAGCCAGTGCCCTCGTGCGGCCGGGAACGCGTGCTCGCCGTTCATCCGTCGCACACATCGACCTTTGTCCGGGCTTATCTGAACGAGTCGCGGAGATCAGCCCCGATTGCGCGACGGCCGGAAATCGACGGGCCTTTTCCGCCACCCTGGCGTGGAGAAAGGGATCCGGCCAGATGTCGGTTGACATGTACTCGGAGAGCAAGTGATGATCCATTTGCTTTCTTCCGGCAGCGCATCGCGCAGCAATACCGTCACAGCGGACAGTGTGGTCCGGTTGACTTCGATGTCGCTCCTGTTCCAGCGAGTCCGACACCGAAAGATGACGCTCTATGAGTTCTTCCGCCGTTGTCCGCAGTGAAGGCGATACGGGTTCGAAGAGGACGACTGGCTCGTTCCCGCCTGCGTTCCCGCCTGTTTCGGCGACTGTTCCGCTGACGCAATCCCATCGCCCGGCCGCTATCCGTTGGTGTTGACACGCGGTGGGTGCGGGGTCGTCGTGGTGATCCCGGCCACGCCTCCGTGGTGCCGCCGCGGACTGTGACCTTTCCGTCGCCACCGCCGTCCCCAACCGGCCCCATACGGCACCGCGTACCGCGTCGCAGCCGCGCGTCCCGCCGTGCCGGGAGAGCGGCCGCTCGCGGAACGCGCACCGGGGCCGCGCCGCACGCTCACCGCTCGTCCGCCGCCGCGGACGGCCACGAGAACCGCACCGCTCACCGGCCACGCGGCCGGCCGCCCCGTCAGTCACCGGCTGACCGCCGAGAACCCCGAAAGGTCGCGTTCCCATGGACAGCGGACACACGGCAGGCGCCGGCCGGCTCCCCGCGGCGGACACCCCCATCGCGGTCATCGGCGTCTCCTGCCGGCTGCCCGGAGCGCCCTCCCCGCACGCGTACTGGCGTCTGCTCAGCGAAGGGACGGACGCCGTCGTCCCCACGCCCCCCGAGCGGTGGGGCAGCGGGCACGGGGGCTTCCTGGACTGGTCCGCCGTCACCGGGTTCGACGCGGCGTTCTTCGGGATCGGTCCGCGCGAGGCCCTGGCGATGGACCCCCAGCAGCGGCTGACCCTCGAACTGGGCTGGGAGGCCCTGGAAGACGCCCGCCTCCTCCCCGAGCGCCTCGCGGGCAGCCGCACCGGTGTGTTCGTCGGCGCCATCTGGGACGACTACGCCACCCTGCTGCACCGGCAGGGCACCGGCGCCGTCGGCCGGCACTGGCTCACGGGACTGCAACGCGGCATCATCGCCAACCGCGTCTCCTACCGGCTGGGCCTGCGCGGGCCGAGTCTGACGGTCGACTCGGCGCAGTCGTCCTCGCTGGTGGCCGTGCACCTGGCGTGCGAGAGCCTGCGCCGCGGCGAGAGCGAACTGGCCTTGGCCGGCGGCGTCAACCTGGTTCTGGCCGCGGAGAGCACCGCCCTGTCGGACGCCATGGGCGGCCTGTCCCCGGACGGTCGGATCCGCACCTTCGACGCCCGCGCCAACGGCTACGTCCGGGGCGAGGGCGGCGCGCTCGTCGTCCTCAAGCCCCTCGACCGGGCCCTCGCCGACGGCGATCCGGTCGTCTGCGTGATCCGCGGCAGCGCCACCAACAACGACGGCGGCGGCGACAGCCTGACGGCGCCCGACCCCCGCGCCCAGGAAGAGGTGATCCGGCGGGCCCACGCACGCGCCGGCACCACCCCCGACGACATCCAGTACGTCGAACTGCACGGCACGGGGACACCGGCCGGCGACCCGGTCGAGGCCGCCGCGCTGGGAGCGGCCCTGGGCCGCGACCGCAGCGCGGACACGCCCGCGCTGCGCGTCGGGTCCGTCAAGACCAACATCGGTCACCTGGAAGGCGCCGCGGGCATCGCCGGGCTGGTCAAGGTGGCCCTGAGCCTGAAGCACCGGCGGCTGCCGCCGACCCTGCACCACGAGAGCCCCCACCCCCGTATCCCGCTGGACGAGCTGAACCTGCGCGTCCAGACGGAGCTGACCCCGTGGCCGGACGAGCGACGCGACCTCGTGGCCGGCGTCAGCTCCTTCGGCCTGGGCGGCAGCAACTGCCACGTGGTGCTCGCCGAAGCGCCACGCGTCCCCACCGCCGGACCGGAACGGACGCCCGGCCCGCAGGAGACGGCCCCCGCCCCCGGGCCGGACCGGACGCCCGATCCGCAGGAGACGGCCCCCGTGCCCTGGGTCCTGTCGGCGCGTACCGGCGAGGCACTGCGGGCGCAGGCCGCGCGCCTCGCCGAGTTCGTGTCGGAGCGGCCCGCACTGGACGCGGCCGACGTCGGGCACTCCCTGGTCACCACCCGGACGGCGTTCGCGCACCGTGCGGTGGTCGTGGGCGCCGGCCGGGAGGAGCTCCTCGCCGGACTCGCCGCCGTCGGCGAGGGCCGGCCGGCCAGGAACGCCGTCGTCTCCGCCGGACCGGCCGCGCGCGGCGGGACCGTCCTGGTCTTCCCCGGCCAGGGCTCGCAGTGGGCGGCGATGGGACGCGGCCTGCTCGAGAGCAGCGAGCCCTTCACCCGGCGGATCGCGGAGTGCGAACGCGCCCTCTCCCCGTTCGTCGACTGGTCCCTGACCGCGGTGCTGCGGGAGGAACCCGGCGCGCCGTCGCTGGACCGGGTCGACGTGGTGCAGCCCGTGCTGTGGGCCGTCATGGTCGCGCTCGCGGAGGTCTGGCGGGCCCACGGCGTGACACCCGACGCCGTCGTCGGCCACTCCCAGGGCGAGATCGCCGCCGCGCAGGTGGCCGGCGTGCTGACGCTGCGCGACGCCGCGAAGATCGTCGCGCTGCGCTCGCGGGCCCTCGCCCGGCTCGCGGGCACCGGCGGGATGATCTCCGTACCGCTGCAGGCCGCCGAGGTCGCGGACCGCATCGCGCCCTGGGGCGACCGGCTCGCCGTCGCCGCCGTCAACGGCCCGTCCTCCACCGTGCTGGCGGGCGAGACCGCCGTACTGGACCGGCTGCTGGCCGCCTACCAGGCGGAGGACGTCCGCGCCCGCCGTATCGACGTCGACTACGCCTCGCACTCCCCGGGCGTGGAGGCCGTACGGGACGAACTCCTCGACGCCCTCGCCGACATCACCCCCCGGCCCGCCGCCGGCATCGCCTTCTACTCGACCGTGACCGCGGCCCGCGTGGCGGACACCACGGAGCTGGGCACCGGGTACTGGTACCGCAACCTGCGCGGGACCGTCCGGTTCGAGGAGACCGTCCGCGCGCTCCTCGCGGACGGTCACCGGCTGTTCGTCGAGTCCAGCCCGCACCCCGTCCTCGCCGTGGGTGTCCAGGAGACCATCGATCTGGCCACCGCCGCGGACGACCCGGCGGCCGTCTTCGGCACCCTCCGCCGCGACCAGGGCGACCGGGCCCGGCTGCTGACCTCGCTCGCCCAGGCCCACGTGGCCGGGGCCGGCGTGGACTGGGCACCGGTGTTCCCCGGCGCCCGCCCGGCCGACCTGCCCACGTACGGCTTCCAGCGCCGGACGTACTGGCTGCCCACGGACCGGCCCGCCACCGCGGAGACCGGCACCACGGCCGCCAGCACCGAGGCGGTCGCCGGGCCCGACGCCGGGACCGGGCGGTCCTGGGCGCAGCGGCTGGCCGCGGCGGCGGAGCAGGACCGGGAGGCCCTGCTGCTCGGGCTGGTCGAGGACGAGACCGCCGCCGTACTGGGCCACGACTCCGCCGCCGCGGTCGACCCGCACCTGGACTTCAAGGCGCTGGGCTTCGACTCGCTCGCCGCCGTGGAACTGCGCAACCGCCTCAACGCCGCCACCGGCCTGCGCCTGTCCGCCACCACCGTCTTCGCCCACCCCACCCCGCGCGCCCTGGCCGCCCACCTGCGGACCGCCCTGTCCGGCACCGCCCCCGCCGCGGTGCCCGCCGCCCGGCCGGTGGCCGTACCCGACGACGAACCCGTGGCCATCGTGGGGATGGCCTGCCGCTTCCCGGGCGGCGTGGAAGGCCCCGACGACCTGTGGCGGCTGGTCGCCGACGGCCGGGACGCGATCACCCCGTTCCCGGACAACCGGGGCTGGGACCTCGACGCCCTCTACCACCCCGATCCCGCGCACCCGGGCACCTCCACCACCCGGCACGGCGGCTTCCTGCACGACGCCGACCGGTTCGACGCCGAGTTCTTCGGGATGTCGCCGCGCGAGGCCCGGGCGACCGACCCGCAGCAGCGGCTCCTGCTGGAGACGGCGTGGGAGGCGTTCGAGCGGGCCGGGCTCGACCCCGCCGCCCTGCGCGGCAGCAGCACCGGCGTCTTCACGGGCCTCATGGCGTCCGACTACGGACCGCGCCTCCACGAAGCCGGGGACGGCACGGACGGACACCTGCTCACCGGCACCGCCGGAAGCGTGGCCTCCGGCCGGCTGGCCTACGTCTTCGGTCTCGAAGGACCCGCGGTGTCGGTCGACACGGCGTGCTCGTCCTCGCTGGTCGCGCTCCACCTGGCCGTGCAGTCGCTGCGCCGGGGGGAGTGCTCGCTCGCGCTGGCGGGCGGCGTGACGGTGATGCCGACGCCCGGCACGTTCGTGGAGTTCAGCCGCCAGCGCGGGCTGTCGCCGGACGGGCGCTGCAAGGCGTTCGCGGCCGCCGCCGACGGCACCGGCTGGGGAGAGGGCGTCGGTGTCCTGCTCGTGGAGCGGCTGTCGGACGCGCGGCGCAACGGGCACCGGGTGCTCGCCGTGGTCCGCGGCTCGGCCGTCAACCAGGACGGCGCCAGCAACGGGCTGACCGCGCCGAGCGGCCCCGCCCAGGAGCGGGTGATCCGGCAGGCGCTCACCGCCGCCGGGCTGACGGCGGCCGACGTGGACGCCGTGGAGGCCCACGGCACCGGCACCCGGCTCGGCGACCCCATCGAGGCCGAGGCGATCCTCGCGACGTACGGACAGGAGCGTCCGGCGGGCCGCCCGGTGCTGCTCGGCTCGGTGAAGTCCAACATCGGGCATCCGCAGGCCGCCGCCGGTGTGGCGGGCGTGATCAAGATGGTGCTGGCGATGCGGCACGGGGTGCTGCCCAGGACGCTGCACGTGGACGAGCCGTCGCCCGAGGTGGACTGGTCGGCCGGCGCGGTGGCGCTGCTGACCGAGAACACGCCGTGGGAGAAGGCGGACGGTCCGCGCCGGGCGGGCGTGTCCTCGTTCGGGATCAGCGGTACGAACGCCCACGTCATCCTCGAAGAACCCGAACCCGAACCCTGCGCGTCCGCTCCGGGACCGGACGCCGGTGCCTTCCCGGCCCCGCTGCCGCTGGTGCTGTCCGCGAAGCACCCCGACGCCCTGCGCGAGCTGGCCCTGCGGCTCGCGCGGCACTTGACCGCCGAGCACCCGCCGCGGCCGGTGGACGTGGCGTACACGCTGGCCACCACCCGTGCGGCGTTCGAACACCGGGCCGTGGTCCTGGGCACCGACCGCGAGGACCTGCTCGCGGGCCTGGCCGCCGTGGCCGCCGGCGCCCGGGGCGTGGTGGCGCGGGGGACGGCCGGTGACGCCGGTGCCGTCCCCGCCCTGGTGGCGTCCGCCGCCGAGGACTTCGCCCAGGGCGTCGGCGTGGACTGGGACGTGCTCTTCGCCGGCGGCGACGCGCGCCACGCCGAGCTGCCCGTCTACCCCTTCCGCAAGGAACGGCACTGGCTGGAGACGCCCCGGCCCCGCACGGGCACGTCCGACGAGCGGGAGCGGCGGTTCTGGACGGCCGTGGAGCAGGGCGACCCGGAGGCCTTCGCCGAGGAAGTGGGCCTCGACGGCCCCGGCACACCCGACGACCCCGCCGTCGCGGCGCTGACCGCCGCGCTGCCCGCGCTGTCCCGCTGGCACAGCCGGCGGCGGTCCGACGCCGGCCTGGACGGCCTGCGCTACCGGATCGCCTGGCGCCGCCTGGCCCCCGCCCCGGCCGCCACGGCGCACGGGACCTGGCTCGTCGTCCTCCCCGACGGCACACCGCCCGCCCCGTGGGCCGAGGCGGCGGTGCGCGCGCTCACCGCCCACGGCGCCGCCGTACGCCAGATGCGCCTGCCCCCGGACGCCGACCGCGCGGCCGTCGGCGCGTTCCTGCGCCCCCACCTGGAGGCGGCCCCGCCGGCCGGCGTCCTCTTCCTGCCGGGACCCGCCCACAGTCGTACGGCCGGACCGTCCAGCCTCCTCGCCCTCACCCAGGCGCTCGGCGACCTGGAGGTGCCCGCCCCCCTGTGGTGCGCCACCACCGGGGCCGTGGGCACCGGACCCGACGATCCGGTCCGCGACGCCGGCCAGGCGCAGTGGTGGGGACTGGGGCGGATCGCCGCGCTGGAGCACCCCGAACGGTGGGGCGGCCTCCTCGACCTGCCCGAACACCCCGACGACGCCTCGGCCGAGCGGCTGGGCCGCGTGCTCGCCGGCGCGGCGGGCGACGAGGACCAGCTGGCGCTGCGGCCGCACGGCGTGCTGGCCCGCCGCCTGGAACACGCGCCGGCCCGGGCCGGCGCCCACCGGCCCTGGCGGACCCACGGCACCGCCCTGGTCACCGGCGGCACGGGCGCGCTGGGCGGCCGGGTCGCGCGATGGCTGGCCGCGGCCGGCGCCGAGCACCTGCTGCTGGTGAGCCGCCGCGGGGAAGAGGCGCCCGGAGCGGGGGAACTGCGCGCCGGCCTCGAAGCGCTCGGGGTGCGCGTCACGTTCGCCGCGTGCGACGCCGCCGACCGCGACGCCCTCGCCGCCGTACTCGCCGCCGTACCGGCGGAGCTGCCGCTGACCACCGTGGTGCACGCGGCCGGACAGCTCGACGACGCCCTGCTCGACGCGCTGACCCCGGCTCAGCTGGAACGGGCGCTGCACGCCAAGACGGCGGCGGCCCGCACCCTGGACGAGCTGACCCGCGACCGGGACCTGGCCGCCTTCGTCCTCTTCTCCTCCGTGGCCGCCACCTGGGGCCTGGCCGGACAGGGCGGATACGCCCCCGGCAACGCCTTCCTCGACGCCCTCGCCGAACGCCGGCGAGCCGAGGGCCTGCCCGCCACCTCGATCGCCTGGGGCGCCTGGGACGGCGGCGGCATGGCGGACGGCACGGCCGTCGCGGACGCGTTCGCCCGGCTCGGCCTGGGACGGCTCAGCCCGGAGGAGGGCCTCGCCGCGCTGGACCGGGCCCTCGCGGGCGAGGACGTCTGCGTCACCGTCGCCCGGGTCGACTGGGACACCTTCCTCCCCGCCGCGACGGCGGCCCGGCCCCGGCCCCTGTTCGACACGCTGCCCGAGGCCCGCCGGACGGCCGCCGCCCAGCCCTCCGCCGCCGGCCTGGCCCGGCGGCTCACCGTGCTCGGGCCCGCGGAGCGCACGGAGGAAGTGGCCGCCGTCGTCCGCCGGACCGTCGCCGCCGTGCTCGGCTTCGACTCCTCGCGGCGGATCCGGGACCGACGCACCTTCCACGAACTGGGCCTCACCTCGCTCACCGCGGTGGAACTGCGCAACCGGCTGAACGCCGCCACCGGACTGCGCCTGCCGGCCACCCTCGTCTTCGACCACCCCACGCCCCAGGCCGTGACCCGGCTCGTCCTCGGCCTGCTCACCGGCGAGGACGACGGCGGCCGGGAGCGGTCCGCGCACCCGGACGCCCCGCGTCCGGCCGCCGCCGAACCGGTCGCGATCGTCGGCATGGCCTGCCGGTACCCCGGCGCGGTGACCTCCCCCGAGGACCTGTGGACCCTCGTCGCGTCCGGCGGCGACGCGATCGGCGGGATGCCGGGCGACCGCGGCTGGGACCTGGACCGGCTGTTCCACCCGGAACCGGGCCGGCCCGGCACCACGTACACCCGCAGCGGCGGATTCCTGTACGACGCCGCCGACTTCGACGCCGAGTTCTTCGGCATCAGCCCCCGCGAGGCGCTCGCCACGGACCCGCAGCAGCGGCTCCTGCTGGAGACGAGCTGGGAGGCGTTCGAACGGGCCGGCATCGACCCCGCCGCCCTGCGCGGCACCGACACCGGGGTCTACGTCGGCGCGTCCGCCGGCGAGTACGGCCCGCGCCTGGCCGACCCGGCCGGCGGCGCGGACGGCTACGCCCTTACCGGCGGCGCCCCGAGCGTGATCTCGGGCCGGGTCGCCTACACGCTGGGCCTCGAAGGACCCGCGGTGTCGGTCGACACGGCATGCTCGTCCTCGCTGGTCGCGCTCCACCTGGCCGCGCAGGCGCTGCGCCAGGGGGAGTGCTCGCTCGCCTTGGCGGGCGGCGTGACCGTCATGTCCGGTCCCGGTGTGTTCCTGGAGTTCTCCCGCCAGCGCGGGCTGTCGCCGGACGGGCGCTGCAAGGCGTTCGCGGCCGCCGCCGACGGCACGGGCTGGGCCGAGGGCGTCGGCTTGGTGGTGCTGGAGCGGCTGTCGGACGCGCGGCGCAACGGGCACCGCGTGCTCGCCGTGGTCCGCGGCTCGGCCGTCAACCAGGACGGCGCGAGCAACGGGCTGACCGCGCCCAACGGACCGTCCCAGGAGCGGGTCATCCGGCAGGCGCTCACCGTCGCCGGGCTGACGGCGGCCGACGTGGACGCCGTGGAGGCCCACGGCACCGGCACCCGGCTCGGCGACCCCATCGAGGCACAGGCCATCCTCGCCACCTACGGCCGGGACCGGGGCGCCGCGCAGCCCGTCCGGCTCGGCTCGGTGAAGTCCAACATCGGGCATCCGCAGGCCGCCGCCGGTGTGGCGGGCGTGATCAAGATGGTGCTGGCGATGCGGCACGGGGTGCTGCCCAGGACGCTGCACGTGGACGAGCCGTCGCGCGAGGTGGACTGGTCGGCCGGCGCGGTGGCGCTGCTGACCGAGAACACACCCTGGGAGAAGGCGGACGGACCGCGCCGGGCGGGCGTGTCCTCGTTCGGGATGAGCGGCACCAACGCCCACGTCATCCTTGAGGAACCGCACGACGAGCCCGGTCTCCGGCCCGCGGCCAGCCCGCCGTCCGCGTCGCCCGGCGGCCCGGACAGCCCGCCGTCCCCGTCGCCTGGCGGCCCGGACACCGTGCCCTGGATGCTCTCCGCACGGACCCCCGGCGCGCTGCGCGCCCTGGCCGAGCGGCTGGCGGGCGCCGTGACGCGCGACCCGGACACCGCGGACCCGCACGCCGTCGCCCGCGCCCTGGCCACCACCCGTTCGGCGTTCGAACACCGGGCCGTGGTCCTGGGCACCGGCCGCGAGGACCTGCTCGCGGGCCTGGCCGCCGTGGCCGCCGGCGCCCGGGGCGTGGTCGCCCACCCCGCGTCCGGCAACGGCGTGTCCACAGCCGGCCCGGTGGCGGACGCCGCCGAGGACTTCGCCCGGGGCGGCGAGGTCGACTGGACGGCGGTCCTCGGCCACGCCGACGGGCCGCCGGCGGAACTGCCCACCTACCCCTTCCAGCGCAAGCGGTACTGGCTGGACGCTCCCGGCGCCCCGGCCGCGCCCGGCGCGGGCCGGCCGCTGGACCACCCGCTGCTGTCGTCGGCCGTGCACCTGGCGGCCACCGGCGAACACGTCCTCACCGGCCGCCTCACGGACCGGGCGCAGCCCTGGCTGGAGGACCACCGGGTCGCCGGCACCGTCCTGCTGCCGGGCACGGCCTTCGCCGAACTGGCGCTGCGCGCCGGTGCCCACGTCGGCTGCGAGGTCCTGCACGAACTCAGCCTGACCGCCCCGCTCCTCGCCCCGCCCTCCGGCCACACCGCCCTCCAGGTGACGGTCGGCACACCCGACGAGGCGGGCCGCCGGCCCGTGCGGATCTTCTCCCGGCACGAGGACGGCGGCGCGGAGGAGCCGTGGACCCGGCACGCCGACGGTCTCCTCGCCATGGCCGGCACGGAGACCGACGACGACACCCCCGGCCTCGCCGCGTGGCCGCCGCCCGGCGCGACCCCCCTCGACGTCACGGACCTCTACGAGCGGCTGACCCACCGCGGCTACGGCTACGGCCCCGCGTTCCAGGGCCTGACCCGGGCCTGGCGGCACGGCGACGCCGTCCTCGCCGAGGTGGCCCTCGCCGACCCCGAGACGGCCGAGGCCGACCGCTACGCACTGCACCCGGCCCTGCTCGACGCCGCCCTGCACACCATCGGCCTCGCGGCGGACGACCCGGACGGCGCCCCGGCCGTGCTGCCGTTCGCCTGGCAGCACGTCTCCGTCACGGCCCCCGGCGCCGCCGCCCTGCGGGTACGGCTGACGCTCACCGGACCGGGACAGGCGTCGCTGACGGCGTACGACACGCAGGGGCGGCGGACCGCGGCCGTCGGCTCCGTCGTCCTGCGGCCCGTACCCGAGGACCTGACGGCCGGCCGGCCCGCCGGCCCGGCGGCGCTGTACCGCCTGGACTGGCCGGCCCTCGCCGCGCCCGACGGGCAGGCCGTACCGCGCCCGGTGGTGCTCGGCGCGGACACCGGTCCGGTCCTCGCCGGGCCGGCCGCCGGTGCGCCGGCGCACCGCTACGCCGGCCTGGCCGCGCTCCAGGAAGCGCTGGACGCCGGTGAGCCGGTGCCGGAACTCGTCCTCGTCGATGCCACGCCGGTGGCGGAAGGCGTCCTTGCCGGTGCCACGTCGGTTTCGGAAGCCGTCCGCGCCGATGCCGTGGAAGCCGTCCGTGCCGGTGCCCCGGGAGCCGTCCGCGACGATGGTTCGGAACCCGTCCGCGCCGGTGCCGTACCGAACGCCGCCGGTGCCGTGCCGGGCGCCGCCGGTGCCGTGCCGCCGCTCCGTGCGGCGGAGGCGGCCGCGCGGGTCCTCGCGCTCGTCCAGGACTGGCTCGCGGACGACCGGCTCGCGCACGCGCGCCTGGTGCTGGTGACCCGTGGGGCCGTGGCGGTGTCCGCCGCCGACGCGGCCGACCCCGCCGGGGCCGCCGTATGGGGACTGCTCCGCTCCGCCCAGACCGAGCACCCGGGCCGCTTCGTCCTCGCCGACGTGGACGGCACCGAGGCCTCGGCCCGCGTGCTGGCGTCCGCGGCCGCCGGCGACGAGCCCCAACTCGCCCTGCGGGACGGGACCGTCCACGTGCCCAGCCTGGTCCGGCACACCACCCCGGCGCCACGGACCTCCCCGGTGTTCGACCCGGACGGCACCGTCCTCGTCACCGGCGGCACCGGTCTGCTGGGCCGGCTCGTCGCCCGCCACCTGGTGACCGGGCACGGCGTACGCCACCTGCTGCTGGTCAGCCGGAGCGGGGGAAACGCCCCCGGCGCCGCGGAACTGCGGGCCGAACTGGCCGGGCACGGCGCTCAGGTCACCGTGGCCGCGTGCGACCTGACCGACGCCGACGCCCTGGCCGCGCTCTGGTCGGCGCTCCCGGCCGAGCACCCGCTGACGGCCGTGGTGCACGCCGCCGGCACGCTGGACGACGGCCCGGTCGGGACGCTGACGCCCGAGCGCCTGCACCGCGTGCTGCGCCCCAAGGCCGACGTGGCCTGGCACCTGCACGAACTGACCCGCGGCCTGGACCTGTCCGCCTTCGTGCTGTTCTCCTCCGCCGCCGGAGTGCTCGGCTCGGCCGGACAGGGCAACTACGCGGCGGCCAACGCCTTCCTCGACGCCCTCGCCGCCCACCGCTGGGCCCAGGGCCTGCCCGCCACCTCGCTGGCCTGGGGACTGTGGGAGGAACGCAGCGGGCTGACCGCCGGACTCGACGCCACCGATCTGCACCGCCTGGCCCGCACCGGGGTCCGGCCGCTGACCACCGTGGACGGACTCGCCCTCCTGGACGCGGCCCTGGCCGCCGACGCGCCCGCCCTGGTGCCGGTGCACCTGGACCCCGGCGCCCTCCGGGCCGGCCGCGCGGCCGACGCCGGCAGCCGGTCCGTTCCGGCACCGCTGCGCGGTCTGCCGCGCCCCGCCCCGGCCGGCGGCCCGCGGCGCTCCCGGCGCACCGCCGCCCCGGCCGGCGCGCTCGCCGAACGGGTGCGCGCGCTGACCGCACCCGAACGCCCGCGCTTCCTGGCCGCCCTGGTGCGCGAGGAGTCGGCCGCCGTGCTGGGCCTGGACCCGATGGACGAGACACACGACACGCGGGCCTTCGCCGACCTGGGCATGGACTCCCTCACCGGACTGGAACTGCGCAACCGGCTCGCCGCGCTGACCGGGCTCACCCTCCCGGCCGGGCTGGTGTTCGACCAGCCCACACCGGGCGAGCTGGCCGGATGGCTGACGGACGCGCTCCTCGGCTCCGGGGCCACCGAACCCGGCCCGGCACGGCAGCGCGGCCGGGCCGCCGACGACGAACCGATCGCGATCGTCTCCATGGCCTGCCGGTACCCGGGCACCCCCGGCACCGGCGACATCACCACGCCCGACGCCTTCTGGGCGCTGGTCGCCGCCGGCGCCGACGCCGTCGGCGACATGCCGCCCGACCGGGGCTGGAACCTGGCGGAGCTCTACGACCCCGAGCCGGGCCGTCCGGGCCGCAGCTACACCCGCCGGGGCGCGTTCCTGCGCGACGCGGCCGACTTCGACGCCGCCTTCTTCGGGATCAACCCGCGCGAGGCCCTGGCCATGGACCCGCAGCAGCGCCTGCTGCTGCAGACCAGCTGGGAGGCCGTCGAACGGGCCGGCATCGATCCGGCCGCCCTGCGCGGCACCCGGAGCGGGGTCTTCGCCGGGGTGATGTACCACGACTACGGGTCCTGGGCGCGCCGCGTGCCCGAGGAGGTCGCCGGCTACCTCGCCTCCGGCACGGCGGGCAGCGTGGCGTCCGGCCGGGTGGCGTACACGCTGGGCCTCGAAGGGCCCGCGGTGTCGGTCGACACGGCGTGCTCGTCCTCGCTGGTCGCGCTGCACCTGGCGGTGCAGTCCCTGCGGTCGGGCGAGAGCGACCTGGCGCTGGCCGGCGGCGTGACGGTGATGGCGACCCCCACGCCCTTCGTCGAGTTCTCCCGCCAGCGCGGACTCGCCGCCGACGGGCGCTGCAAGCCGTTCGCCGCGGCGGCCGACGGCACCGGCTGGGGCGAGGGCGCGGGCGTCCTCCTGCTGGAGCGGCTGTCGGACGCCCGCGCCCACGGCCACCCCGTGCTCGCCGTGGTCCGCGGCTCGGCCGTCAACCAGGACGGCGCGAGCAACGGGCTGACCGCGCCCAACGGACCGTCCCAGGAGCGGGTCATCCGGCAGGCGCTCACCGCCGCCGGGCTGACGGCCGCCGACGTGGACGCCGTGGAGGCCCACGGCACCGGCACCTCGCTCGGCGACCCGATCGAGGCGGAGGCGGTCCTCGCGGTCTACGGCCAGGACCGCCCGGCCGAGCGGCCGCTGCTCCTCGGCTCGGTCAAGTCCAACATCGGCCACACCCAGGCCGCCGCGGGCGTCGCCGGCGTCATCAAGACGGTGATGGCCATGCGGCACGGCGCCCTGCCCAGGACCCTGCACCTCGACGAGCCGACGCCGCACGTCGACTGGTCCGCCGGCACGGTGCGGCTGCTCGACGACAGCGTGCCGTGGCCGACGACCGGCAGACCGCGCCGGGCCGGTGTGTCCTCCTTCGGCATCAGCGGCACCAACGCCCACGTCATCCTCGAACAGGCTCCGCCGGACCCGGCCGCCGCCCACCGCGCGCAACCCCGGGTGCCGGCCGCCGGTGAGACCGTGCCCTGGCTGCTGTCGGCCCGCGGCGCCGACGGGCTGCGCGCCCAGGCGGCCCGGCTGCGGCAGCGCCTGGCCGACCGCCCGGACCTGCGCCCGCTCGACGTCGGCTACTCGCTGGCCACCGGCCGTACCGCGTTCGAGCACCGGGCGGCCCTCGTCTGCGCCACCCGCGAGGACTTCCTGGAGCGACTGGACGACCTGTGCTCCGGGGAAGCCGTGCCCGGACCGGCACGGGGCCGCGTCGCCGGCGGCGGCCTGGCCTTCCTGTTCGCGGGCCAGGGCAGCCAGCGGCCGGGCATGGGCCGGCAACTGCGCGCCCGGTACCCCGTCTTCGCCGAGGCGTTCGACGCGGTCTGCGCGGAGCTGGACGGCCATCTCGCGCGCCCGCTGCGCGAAGTCGTCGACGCGGAGGACGACACGGAGGAGCCGGGACTGCTCGACACCACCGCGTACACCCAGCCGGCCCTGTTCGCCGTCGAGGTGGCTCTCTTCCGGCTGCTCGAACACTGGGGTGTCCGCCCGGACGTGCTGGCCGGACACTCCGTCGGCGAACTGGCCGCCGCCCACGTCGCCGGCGTGCTGAGCCTGCCCGACGCCGCCGCGCTGGTGGCCGCCCGGGGCCGGCTCATGCAGGCGCTCCCGCCCGGCGGGGCCATGGTGGCGGTGGGCGCCCCCGAGTCCGAGGTGCTGCCCCTGCTCACCGAGCACGTCGGGGTGGCGGCCGTCAACGGCCCGGCCGCGGTGGTGCTGTCGGGACGGGCGGCCGACGTCCTCGCGGTCGCGGACCGGCTCGACGACCGCGGGCACCGGATCACCCGGCTGCGCGTCAGCCACGCCTTCCACTCGCCCGAGATGGAACCGATGCTCGCCGGCCTGCGCGCCGTCGCCGAGGGCCTGACCTTCCACCCGCCGCGCATCCCCCTCGTGTCCACGGTGACCGGACGCCCGGCGACGGCCGAGGAGCTGTGCTCACCGGAGTACTGGACCGCACAGGCGCGCAGGCCCGTCCGCTTCCACGACGCGGTACGGCGACTGGTCCGGGACGGCGCGCGGACCCTGCTGGACATCGGGCCCGACGGCTCGCTCGCCGGCCTGGCCGCGACCACCGGGGACCCGGCCGTGGCGGCCGTCGCCGCGCTGCGCCGCGACCGGCCCGAGGCGGAGGCACTGGCCGACGCACTCGGCCGGCTGCACGTCCGCGGCACCGCCGTCGACTGGGAGGCGTACTTCACCGGGACCGGCGCCCGGCGCGTCGACCTGCCGACGTACGCCTTCCAGCCGGAGCGGTTCTGGCTGGAGGCGGCGACGGAACCGTCCGTCCCGGCGGACTCCGGGCTGCGCTCCCCGGACCACCCGCTGCTGGGCGCCTGCGTGGACCTCCCCGACACCGACGAACTGGTCCTCACCGGCGCGCTGTCACCCGGCACGCACCCCTGGCTGGCCGGTCACCGGGTGCGCGGCGAGGTCCTGCTGCCCGGCGCCGCCTTCGTGGAACTGGCCCGGCACGCGGGAGCCCGGCTCGGCTGCGGCCACCTGGCCGACCTCACCCTGCACACTCCGCTGGCGCTGCCTGGCCCCGGCGCCGTACACCTGCGGGTGCGCGTGAGCGGGGACGACGGCGACGGCCGGCGCCGGCTGTCCGTGCACGCCCGCGGCGCCGCCGTACCCGAGGAGCCGTGGACCCTGCACGCCACCGGCCTGCTGACCCGGCCGGCACCCGCGGGCGAGCGGCCGCCCGCCGGCGCCTGGCCGCCGCCCGGCGCGGTACCGGTGCCGGTCGAGGGCCTGTACGACGAACTGGCCGCGACCGGCGTCGAGTACGGCCCGCCCTTCCGGGGACTGCGCGCCGCGTGGCTCCACGACGGCGACGTCCTCGCCGAGGTGGCGCTGCCCGAGGACGCCGCCGCCGACGCCGGACGGTTCGGCCTCCACCCCGCCCTGCTGGACGCGGCCCTGCACGCCGCCGCCCTGCTCGCGCCGCGCGGCACCGCCGGCACCGAGGACGCGGCCCCGCGCCTGCCCTTCGCCTGGACCGACGTGGCGCTGCACGCCGTCGGCGCGGACCGGCTGCGGGTACGGCTCACCGCGCGCGGCGAGACCCTGTCCCTCCATCTCGCCGACGCCGACGGGGAGCACGTCGGCACCGTCGGCTCGCTGCTGCTGCGCCCGGCCGCACCGGCCGGAGGAGAGCCCGCCGCGCTGCCGTCCCTCTACGAGCTGCGGTGGCCGGCCCTGCCCGCAGGCACCGCCCCGGCACCCACGAACGCGGCCCTGCTGGGCACGGACCCGGCGGACGGCCCCGACACCGTGCCGGGCGCCGTGCGGTACACCGGCCTCGACACCCTGCTGGCGGCGCTCGACCAGGGCGCGGAGGCACCCCGGGTGCTGTTCGCGCCGGCCGCCACCGGGGACCCGGACGACACCCTCCCCGCACGCACGCGCACCGCGCTCGACGGCACCGCCGGCCTGCTGCGGCGCTGGTCGGCCGAGCCGCGCCTGGCCGGCACCCGCCTGGTGCTGCTGACCCGCGGCGCGGTGGCCGCCGCCCTGGGCGACCCGGCGCCCGATCCGGCGGCCGGCGCGGTATGGGGGCTCGGCCGCTCCGCGCAGAGCGAGCACCCCGGCCGGCTCGTCCTCGCGGACACCGACCGGGACCCCGCCTCGGCCGCCGTACTGCCGGCAGCCGCGCTGTCGGGGGAGGAGCAGCTCGCCGTGCGCGCCGGTGCCGTCACCGTGCCCCGGCTCGCCGCCGCCCCGGCCGGACCCGGCCCCGCCGCCCCGGTGTTCGACCCCGCCGGCACGGTCCTGGTCACCGGCGGCACCGGCGGGCTGGGCGCCCGGATCGCCCGCCACCTGGTCACCGCGCACGGCGTACGGCACCTGCTGCTCGCCGGACGGCGCGGGCCGGATGCCCCGGGCGCGTCCCACCTGGCCGCCGAGCTGGCCGGGCTGGGCGCCGAGGTGCGCGTCGCCGCCTGCGACGTCTCCGACCGCCAGGCCCTCGCCCGGCTCCTGGACTCCGTGCCGGCCGACCGGCCCCTGCGCGCCGTGGTGCACTGCGCCGCGGTGCTCGACGACGGCGTGCTGGCCTCGCTCACCCCCGAGCGCGTCGACCGGGTCCTGCGGGCGAAGGCCGACGCGGCCTGGCACCTGCACGAGCTGACCGCGGACCGGGACCTGACCGCCTTCGTGCTCTTCTCGTCCGTCGCGGGCGTCCTGGGCGCCGCCGGACAGGGCAACTACGCCGCCGCCAACGCCTTCCTCGACGCCCTCGCCGAGGTCCGCCGTGCGCAGGGCTTGCCCGGCACGGCGCTGGCCTGGGGCTGGTGGGACGGCACGGAGGGCATGGCGGGCGGACTCGGCACCGCCGACCGGGCCCGGCTGGCCCGGACGGGCGTCACCGCCTTCGAGCCCGCCGAGGCGCTCGCCCTGTTCGACACGGCACTCGGACGCGGGACGGCGGCGCTCGTGCCGGTCCGCCTGGACGCCGCCGTCCTGCGCGCGCACGCCCGGCGGGGCACGCTCGCCCCGGTCCTGCGCGCGCTGGCGGCCGGCCCGGCGGCCCCGCCCCACGAGGCGCCGGCCCCCGCGCGCCGGGCGCCGGCCGTCGCGCCGTGGCGCGAACGCCTGCGGGACGCCGGCCCCGACCAGCGCGAACACGTCCTGCTCACCCTGGTGCGCCGCGAGGTGGCCACGGTCATCGGCAGGCCCTCGCCGGCCGGCGTGGACGCGCACGACCGGCTGCTCGACCTGGGCTTCGACTCCCTGACGGCCGTCGAACTCCGCAACCGCCTCGACGAGCTGACCGGCCTGCACCTGCCCGTCACGCTGGTCTTCGACCACCCGACGCCCGCGCGGCTGGCCGGCCACCTGTCGGCATCTCTGCCGGACGAGGCCGGACCCCGGCCCGCCGGACCGGACGGTGAGCCGCCGGCCGCGCCGGGCGGTGACCCGCTGGGCGCACCGGGCGGTGACCTGCGGGGCGCACCGGGCGGTGACCTGCGGGGCGTAGCGGACGGTGATGCGCGGGGCGTGCCGGGCAGTGAGCCGTCGGCCGTGCCGGACGGTGATCCGCCGGGCGTACCGGACGGTGATCCGCTGGGTGACCCAGGCGGTGACCCGCTGGGAGTAGCGGCCGGTGGCCCCCCGGCCGGATCAGGCGGCGGCCTCCTGGCCGAGCTGGACCGGCTGGCGCGGTCCCTCGCCGAGACACCTCCGGAACCGCGCCTGCGGCAGGGCGTGGAGCGGCGGCTGACCGAGCTGCTGTCCACGTGGCGGCAACAGCCCGCCCCGGCCGAGACGGTGCCGGCCGGCTCTCCGGCCCCGGCGGCGGGGGACGGCGGCCTCGCCGACGCCACCACCGCCGACGAACTCCTGGCCTTCATCGACAAGAACCTCAGAAGGCCCTGACCGCCCTCCGACAGCCAGCCCGGCGACACAAGACAACGAGTGAGGTTCCATGGCCGAGGACGAGAAGCTCGTCGAGTACCTCCGGTGGATGACCACCGATCTGCAGGCGACCCGCCGGCGGCTCGACGAGGTGGAACAGGCCGCACAGGAGCCCGTCGCGATCGTGGCGATGAGCTGCCGGCTGCCCGGCGGCGTCCGCTCGCCCGAGGAGTTGTGGCGGCTGGTCGCCGACGGCACCGACGCCGTCACCGGCTTCCCCGCCGACCGGGACTGGGACCTGGAGGCGCTGTACCACCCGGACCCGGACCACGCGGGCACGTCGTACACCCGGCACGGCGGATTCGTCGACGGCTGTGCCGACTTCGACCCCGCCTTCTTCGGGATCAGCCCGAAGGAGGCGCTGGCGACGGACCCCCAGCAGCGGCTGCTCCTGGAACTGGCCTGGGAGGCGTTCGAGCGGGCCGGACTGCCCGCCGAACAGGTCCGCGGCAGCGGCACCGGAGTGTTCGCCGGGGTGATGTACAACGACTACGGCAGCCGCGTCCGCCACCCCGCCGACGACCTGGAGGGCTACCTCGGCACCGGCAGCGCCGGCAGCGTCGCCTCCGGCCGCGTGGCCTACACGTTCGGCCTGGAAGGCCCCGCCGTCACCGTCGACACCGCCTGCTCCTCGTCGCTGGTCGCCCTCCATCTCGCCGTCCAGGCGCTGCGCCAGGGTGACTGCCGGCTCGCCCTGGCCGGCGGGGTGTCGCTCATGGCCACCCCGGCCACCTTCATCGGTTTCAGCCGGCAGCGCGGCCTGGCGCCCGACGGCCGGTGCAAGGCGTTCGGGGCCGGGGCGGACGGCACCGGCTGGGCCGAGGGCGCCGGCCTGCTGCTGCTCGAACGGCTCTCCGCCGCCCGCGCGAACAACCACCCGGTGCTGGCCGTCATCCGGGGCAGCGCGGTCAACCAGGACGGCGCCAGCGGCGCGCTGACCGCACCCAACGGACCCGCGCAGGAACGCGTCATCGCCCAGGCCCTGGCCAACGCCCGGCTGCGGCCGGACCAGATCGACGCCGTGGAGGCGCACGGCACCGGAACCGTGCTCGGCGACCCCATCGAGGCCCGGGCGCTGCGGTCGGTGTACGGCGCGGAGCGGGCGGCCGGCCGCCCGCTGTGGCTCGGATCCCTGAAGTCCAACATCGGGCACGCGCAGGCGGCGGCGGGCGTCGCCGGGGTGATCAAGACGGTGATGGCGATGCGCCACGGCGTGCTGCCGCGGACCCTGCACGCCGACGAGCCGTCCCCGCACGTGGACTGGGATTCCGGACCGCTGGCGCTGCTCACCGAGGCGCGGCCCTGGCCCGAGAGCGGCGAGCCCCGCCGGGCGGGCGTCTCCGCGTTCGGGATCAGCGGCACCAACGCGCACGTCCTGCTCGAACAGGCGCCGGCCGCGGAGCCCGAGCCGGCCGGCACCGAGGCGACCGCCCCCGAGCCGACCGGCCTCGCCCCGGCCGACCGGGAACCGACCGCTCTCGACCCGGCCGGCCGTGCGGTGCCGGAACTGCCCCCGCTGTGGACGCTGTCCGCGAAGAGCCCCGAGGCGCTGCCCGCCCAGGCCGCGCGGCTCGCCGCCCACATACGCGCCCGCCCCGAGCTGCGGCCCGCCGACATCGGCTGGTCGCTCGTCCGCACCCGCACGGCGTTCCCGTACCGCACCGCCGTCGTGGGCGCCGACCGCGGGGAACTGCTCACGGCCCTCGACGCGCTGGCCGCCGGCCCGGAACCCGGCGGCCTCCGGGCCCCGGCCGGCACCGGCCGGGCCGCCCTCGTCTTCCCCGGCACCGGCAGCGGGTGGGCCGGTCCGGCCGGTGACCTGCTGGACGCCTCGTCGGTGTTCGCCGCGCGGTTCGCGGAGTGTGCCGAGGCGCTGCGCCCGTACACCGGCTGGTCGCCGGCCGACGTGCTGCGCGGCGTGCCCGGGGCACCGGCGCCGGACGACACCGAGGCCGGCCCGCCCGTGCTGTGGGCCGTCATGGTCTCCCTGGCCGCCCTCTGGGAGGCCGCGGGTGTCACCGTGTCCGCGGTGCTGGGCCACTCGCTGGGCGACCTGGCCGCCGCCGCCGTCAGCGGCTCCCTGTCGCTGCCGGACGCCGCCCGCGTGGTGGTGCTGCGGAACCGGGCGCTCGGCTCCCTCGGGGGCGGCGGCGGTCTGTTGTCCGTGTCCGCGGCACCCGACGACGTACGCGGGTGGCTCGGGGAGACCGGTGGTTCCCTGACCCTCGCGGCGGTCGACGGGCCCCGGTCCGTCACCGTCGCCGGACCCGAGGAGGACCTCGACGCGCTGCGCGCGCGGTGCGCGGCCGAGGGCGTCCCGGCGCGGCGCGTCCCCCTGTCCCACGCCGCCGCCCACTCGCCGCGGATCGAGGAGGTCCGCGAGGAACTCGCCGCCGCGCTCGCCCCGGTGGTGCCGCGGGCCGGACGGCTGCCCGTGTACTCCGCGGCCACCGGCGGGCTCGTGGAACCGGCCGCCCAGGACGGCGCGTTCTGGTACCGCGGCCTGCGGCAGCCGGCACGGTTCGAGCAGGCGGCGCGGGCCATGCTCGCCGACGGCTTCGACCTGTTCATCGAGTGCGCCCCGCGCCCCGTCCTCACCGAGGCCCTGCGCGAGACCGTGGCCGGTGCCGCCGGTGCCACCGGCGGCACCGACGCCACGGGTGCCGCCGATACCGCCGCCGTCGTCGTGGGCATGCCGGCCCAGGACGACGCCACCGCGCCGCGCCGGTTCGCCGCCGCGGTCGCCGAGGCGGTGGCGGGCGGAGCACGCCTGGACGCCGACCGGTACTTCGGCGCCGCGCACCGCGTCGACCTGCCCACCTACGCCTTCCGCCGCACCCGGTTCTGGCTGCCGGCCGACGCCGCCCCGGCGCCGCGCACCGCCGCCGCGTACCCGCCCGGCACACCGTGGCGGCTCCAGGTGACGGAGCCCGGCGACCTCGCCAGTCTCGCCCCGGTACCCGCGCCCGACGCGCGGGACGAACTGGCGCCGCACGAGATCCGCGTCGGCGTCCGTGCCACCGGGCTGCACTTCGGGGACGTACTCGCCGGCCTGGGCCTCGCCCCGCAGGGAGCGGGCGGCACGGCACCGGGCACCGAGGCCGCCGGTGTGGTCCTGGAGACCGGAGCCGGCGTCACGGGTGTCGCCGTGGGTGAGGCGGTGATGGGCCTGTTCCCCCGGGGCGCCGCCGGCCCCGTCGCGGTCACCGACCACCGCTTCACCGTCCCGGTCCCCGACGGGTGGACCTTCGCCCAGGCCGCGGCGGCCCCGCTGGCCTACCTGACCGCCCACCACGCCCTGTTCACGCTCGCCGCGCTGCGCCCCGGCGAGACGGTCCTGGTCCATGCCGCGAGCGGCGGCACCGGACGCGCGGCCGTCCAGCTCGCCCTGCACCACGGCGCCCGGGTGCTCGCCACCGACACCCCCGACCACCGCACCGCCCTGCGCGCCCTCGGACTGCCCGCGGAACAGCTCGCCTCCTCGGCCACCCCCGATTTCGTCGCCCCGCTCCTCGACGCCACCGGCGGCCACGGCGCCGACGTCGTGGTCAACTGCCTGACGGGGGAGTTCACCGACGCCACCCTGCGGCTGCTGCCGCACGGCGGGCGGTTCGTGGAGACCGGCCGCACGGACGTCCGCGACGCCGGCCGGGTCGCCGCCGGCCACCCCGGCGTCGCCTATCTGGTGGCCGACCTGGCCGACACCGGACCGGACCGCGTCCGGGCGGCCCTGACCGAGCTGGCCGCGCTGTTCGCCGACGGAACGCTGCCCCCGCCGTCCGTACCCGTCTGGGACGCCGACCGGGCCGCCGAGGCGCTGGAGCGGCTCGCCGCCGACCGGCACGCCGGACAGGCCGTCCTCGTCCTGCTCCCGCCCGACCGCCCCGGCCCCGCCGCTCCCTCCGCCGCGCTGTCCACCGCGCTGCGCGAGCTGGACCCGGACGCCCGCCGCGCGTTCGTGCTGGACCTCGTCCGTACGGAGGTCGCCGCGGTCCTCGGCCACGACGACGCGCGGGCGATCGGGTACGACCAGAACTTCCAGGAACTCGGGCTCGACTCGCTCACCGCGGTACAGCTGCGCAACCGGGTGCGCGCGGCGACCGGACTGCGGCTGGCGGCGACCCTCGTCTTCGACCACCCCACACCCCGGGCGGTCGCCGCACACGTCCTCGCCCGCGCCGGCGAGCGGCCCGCCGACGCCGCCTCCGCGCACCCCGGCGGCCCGCCCGCGCGGTCCGCCGACGGCGCGCCCGCGCACTCCGGGGACCGGCCCGCCCCGGACGACGACCCCATCGCGATCGTCGCCATGAGCTGCCGCTTCCCGGGCGGCGCGCACTCGCCGGAACAGCTCTGGGAGCTGCTGGACACCGGGACCGACGTCATCGGCGACTTCCCCGCCGATCGCGGCTGGAACCTCGCCGAACTCCACCACCCCGACCCGGACCGGCCCGGCACGACCTACGCCCGCCAGGGCGGCTTCCTCGACACCGTCGCCGACTTCGACGCGGACTTCTTCGGGATCTCGCCGCGCGAGGCCCTGGCCATGGACCCCCAGCAGCGGCTGCTGCTGGAGACCACCTGGGAGGCGTTCGAACGCGGCGGCATCGATCCCACGAAGGCGGCCCCCGGCCAGGTCGGCGTCTTCGTCGGCACCAACGGGCAGGACTACCCGAGGGTGCTGGCCACCGGCAAGGACGACCTGGAGGGGTACGTCGGAACCGGCAACGCCGCCAGCGTCCTGGCCGGCCGCCTCGCGTACGCGTTCGGCTTCGGCGGCCCGGCCGTCACGGTCGACACCGCCTGCTCCTCCTCCCTGGTGGCGCTGCACTGGGCCGCGCAGGCGCTGCGCCGGGGCGAGTGCTCGCTCGCGCTGGTGGGCGGCGTCACGCTGATGACCAGCCCGCTGCTGTTCACGGAGTTCAACCGGCAGAAGGTGCTGTCCCCGGGCGGCAGATGCCGGTCGTTCTCCGCCGACGCGGACGGCACGAGCTGGAGCGAGGGTGTCGGCGTCCTGCTCGTGGAGCGGCTGTCCGAGGCGCGGCGCCACGGCCACCGCGTGCTGGCCGTGGTGCGCGGCTCCGCCGTCAACTCCGACGGCGCCAGCAACGGCCTGACCGCGCCCAACGGCCCCGCCCAGGAACGGGTCGTGCGCGGCGCGCTCGCCGACGCCGGCCTGACCCCCGCCGACATCGACGCCGTGGAGGCGCACGGCACCGGCACGAAACTCGGCGACCCCGTCGAGGCGCAGGCGCTGCTCGCCACCTACGGGCAGCACCGCCCCGACGGCACCCCGCTGCTGCTGGGCTCCCTGAAGTCGAACATCGGCCACACCCAGGCCGCCTCCGGGGTCGCCGGGATCATCAAGCTGGTCGAGGCGATGCGCCACGAACGGCTCCCGCGGACCCTGCACGTGACCGAGCCGACCCCGCACGTCGACTGGTCGGCCGGGGCGGTGGAGCTGCTGGTCGCCGCCCGTGACTGGCGCCGCTCCGGGCGTCCGCGCCGGGCCGGGGTGTCCTCCTTCGGGATCAGCGGCACCAACGCGCACGTCATCATCGAGGAACCCCCCGCCGCCCCCGAGCCGGACACCCCGGCCGGGCCGGACGGCCGCCCGGTGCCCTGGCCGCTGTCCGCCAGGAGCCCGGAGGCGCTGTGCGGCCAGGCCCGGGAGCTGGCCGCGCACCTGGCGGCCGGCGGACCCGCGCCCCGCCCGCTGGACGTCGCCTGGTCCCTCGCCACCACCCGCGCCGCCCTGCGCCACCGGGCCGTCGTCCTGGTGGACCACGCCGGGCAGGCGGCCGAGGCGCTCGCCGCCGTCGCCGCCGGCCAGGACGCTCCCGGCGTGGTCCGCGCACAGGCGCGCGAGGACCACAAGACCGCGTTCCTCTTCGCGGGCCAGGGCAGCCAGGCCGTCGGCATGGGCCGGGACCTGCACGCCGCACACCCCGTCTACGCCGACGCCTTCGACGCGGTGTGCGCCGCCCTCGACCCGCACCTGCCCCGGCCGCTGGGCGAGGTCGTCTTCGCCGAGGACGGCCCCGCGGCCGCCGCGCTGCTAGACCGCACCGAGTACGCGCAGCCGGCGCTGTTCGCGTTCGAGGTGGCGCTCTTCCGGCTGCTGGAGTCCTGGGGCGTCGCCCCGGACCTCCTCGCCGGGCACTCGGTGGGCGAGATCACCGCCGCGCACGTGGCGGGAGTGCTCTCCCTCGCCGACGCCGCCGCGCTGGTCGCGGCGCGCGGCCGGCTCATGCAGGCCCTGCCGGAGGGCGGCGCCATGGCCGCCGTGGAGGCCGGACCGGCGGAGCTCACCGATCTGCTCGCCGCGGCCGGCGGCCGGGTCGCGGTCGCCGCGGTCAACGGGCCCCGGGCGACCGTGCTGTCCGGGGAGCGCGACGCCGTGGCCGAGGTGGTCGCCGTGCTGAAGGAACGGGCCCGGCGCGTCTCCTGGCTCCGGGTCAGCCACGCCTTCCACTCCCCGCTCATGGACCCGATGCTCGCCGAGTTCGAGCGGGTCGCGCGGGGACTGGCCTACCGCCCGCCGCGCGTCCCCGTCGTCTCCGCCCTCACTGGGCGCCCCGCGACCGCCGAGGACCTGTGCTCGCCCGCCCACTGGGTCCGCCACGTCCGGGACACCGTGCTCTTCCACGACGCCGTACGCTCCCTGGACGAGGCCGGGGCGACCCTCTACGTCGAGCTGGGCCTCGGCGCGCTCAGCCCGATGACCGTCGACTGCCTGGCCGGAGGCGGCACCGTCGTGACGGCGCAGCGCCGGGACCGGCCGCAGGAGGCCGCGCTGCTGCACGCCGTCGCCGCCCTGCACGCCCACGGCGCCCCGGTGGACTGGCCCGCCGTCCTCGCCGGACGCGGCGCGCGGACCGTACCGCTGCCCACGTACGCCTTCCAGCGCAGCCGCTACTGGCCGCGGCGCGCCGTCACCCGCGGCACCGGCCCCGGCACCGGGCACCCCGTGCTCGGCCCGGTGGTACGGCTCGGGGACAGCGACCGGTACCTGGCCACGGGCCGGCTCTCGACGGCCGCCGTGCCGTGGCTCCCCGAGCACGAGGTGTTCGGCGCGACGGTCGTGCCCGGCACCCTGCCCCTGGAACTGGCCGTGCAGGCCGCGGAGGCCGTGGGCAGCGCCCAGGTGCGGGAACTGACCCTGCACGCGCCCGTCGTCTTCGGCCCCGACGACGACCTCGAACTCCAGCTGCTGCTGGACGAGCCGGACGCCGCCGGCGGCAGGTCCCTGCGCCTGTACGCCCGCCCGTACGACGGCACGGACGCGGGCCGCTGGACCCTGCACGCGAGCGGCGCCCTCGCCGACGAGGACCCGGCACCCGGACCCGGCCTGCGGGTCTGGCCCCCCGAGGGCGCCGTCCCCGTCCGGGTCGACGGTCTGTACGAGGACTTCGCCGCGCAGGGTGTGCGCTACGGCCCGCTGTTCCGGGGCGTGCGGTCCGCCTGGCGCGACGGCGACGTGCTCTACGCCGACGTCGCCCTCCCGGACGGCACCGGCACCGGCGCCTTCGCCCTGCACCCCGCCCTGTGGGACGCCGCCCAGCACCTGGCCGCGATGGACGGACTGGGCTCCGGCTCGGGCGCGGCGGTGCCGTTCTCCTGGGCCGGGGTACGGCTGCACGCCGGCGGGGCCACGCGCCTGCGGGTGCGGATCGCGCCGGCCGGTGAGGACACCGTCACCATGGAGATCGCCGACGGCCGGGGCGACCCGGTGGCCGGCGTCGCCCGCCTGACGGCGCGGCGCGCGTCCGCGCGGCACATCGGCGCCGGGCCCGCTTCCGAGCCGGCGGAGCTGTACCGCCTCGCCTGGGTGCCGGGCCCCGCCACCGGGCCCGCCGAACCACCCACCCTCACCTGGACCGGCACGGACCACCCACCCACCGCACTCCACGAACTCGTCGGCCGGGCCGGCGTCCATTCCGGTGCGGGCGCCGACTGCACCCTCGTACCGATCACGGCCGGCGGTGACGGCGCCCCGGACGCTCCGGCGGCGCAGGCCCTCGCCGCGCTGCGGTCGTGGCTGGCCGATGCCGAGCGGTCCGCGCGGGGCCGGCTCGTGCTGCTCACCACGGGAGCCGTCGCCTGCACCCCGCACGAGACGGTGGACGACCCCGCGCGGTCGGCGGTGTGGGGGCTGGCCCGCGCCGCCCAGGCCGAGTACCCCGGCCGGGTGGTCGTGGCCGACCTGGACGGCAGCGCCGCCGCCTGGGCCGCCCTGCCCGCCGCCCTCACCACGGGCGAACCCCAACTCGCCCTGCGCGGCGACCAGATACTCGTGCCCCGACTGGAACGCGCCGCGGACACCGGACCCGCCGCGGAGACCGGAGCTGCTGCGGACACCGGGCCCGCTGCGGACACTGAACCCGCTGCGGGCACCGGACCCATCGCGGACTCCGCACCCGCCGGTGGCCTCGATCCGGCCGGTACGGTTCTGATCACCGGTGGGACCGGCGACCTGGGCGCGCTCGTGGCCCGGCACCTGGTCACCGCGCACGGTGTCCGCCGCCTGCTGCTGACCAGCCGCCGCGGGCCGGCCGCCGAGGGCGCGGCCGAACTCGCCGCCGCCCTGCGCGCGGAAGGCGCCGACGTCACCGTGGCCGCCTGCGACGCGGCCGACCGTGACGCGCTCGCCGCGCTGCTCGCCGCCCTTCCGGCCGACCGGCCGCTGACCGCGGTCGTGCACGCCGCCGGCGTCCTGGACGACGGCGTGCTCGGCTCCCTCACCCCGCAGCGCCTGGCCGGCGTCATGGCGCCGAAGGCGGTCGCGGCCCGGCATCTGCACGAGCTGACCCGGGACCTGCCGCTGTCCGCCTTCGTCCTGTTCTCCTCCGCGTCCGGCGTCCTCGGCTCCGCCGGGCAGGGCGGTTACGCCGCCGCCAACAGCTACCTCGACGGACTCGCCGTACACCGCCGGGCCGCCGGGCTGCCCGCGACCTCGCTCGCCTGGGGCCTGTGGCACCAGGAACGGGGTGGCATGGCGGGCGGGCTGACCGAGGCGGAACGCGACCGCATCACCCGCGCCGGCTTCGGCGCGATCGAGCCCGCCGCCGGACTCGCCCTGTTCGACGCCGCGCTGCGGCGGCCGGACCCGGTCCTCGTCGCCGCCCGGTTCGACCTGCCGCTGCTGCGCCCGCGCGCCCAGAACCCCGACTTCCCGCCGGTGCTCAGGGGCCTGGTGCCACCGGCCCGCATCCCGTCGGCCGCCGCCCCCGCCGCCCCCGCCGCCCCCGCGGCCGGCGACGGCCCGCCGCTCGCCGACCGGCTGCTCCCGCTGGACGACGCCGGACGGGAGAGTCTGCTGCTCGAACTGGTCCTGACCCAGGCGGCGGCGGTGCTCGGGCACAGCTCGCCGCGCGCCGTCCCGGCGGACCGGCCCTTCACCGAGTCCGGACTCGACTCCCTCGCGGCGGTGGAGATCCGCGGCCGGCTCGACGCCGCCACCGGCGTCCGCCTCCCGGCGACCGTGGTCTTCGACCACCCCACGCCCGCCGCTCTCGCCGCCCACCTGAAGGACACCCTCGTGCCCGCCCCGGCCCGCCCGGCCGACGCCGCCCTCGCCGACCTCGACCGGCTCCGCGACACCCTCCCGCCGCTGTCCGGCGACCCCGAGGCCGCCGCGCAGATCCGGCTGCGGCTGAAGGGCCTGCTCGCCGCCTGGGACGAGGCCACCGCCCCCGCCGACGCGGCGGACGACGGCGCGGACGACGCGCTGGACGCCGCCGACCTCGGCGAACTGCTCGACATCATCGACGAAGAACTGGGGAACGCCTGATGACGGGCACCGACCGGACACCGCCCACCGACAAGGTCCTGGACTCCCTCAAGCGGCTCACCGCCGAACTGCGCCAGACCCGCAAGCGGCTGCGGGAGGCCGAGGACGCGGCCCGCGAACCCGTCGCCATCATCGGCATGGCCTGCCGCTACCCCGGCGGCGTCCGCAGCCCCGAGGACCTATGGCGGCTCGTCGCCGGCGGCCGGGACGCCGTGTCCGCCTTCCCCACCGACCGCGACTGGGACCTCGGCGCCCTGCACGGCCCGCAGGCCGGGGACGCCGGCACCAGCCACGCCCAGGCGGGCGGCTTCCTGTACGACGTCGCCGACTTCGACCCGGCACCCTTCGGGATCAGCCCGCGCGAGGCGACGGCCATGGACCCCCAGCAGCGCCTGCTGCTGGAGACGGCCTGGGAGACCTTCGAGCACGCCGGCATCGACCCGTCGGCCCTGCGGGGCAGCCGGACCGGTGTCTACGCCGGGATCATGTACCACGACTACGCCGCCCGGCTGAAGGAACTGCCCGAGGAGGTCATGGGCTACCTCGGCACCGGCACCTCCGGCAGCATCGCCTCCGGCCGCGTCGCCTACACCTTCGGCCTGGAGGGCCCCGCGGTCACCATCGACACCGCCTGCTCCTCCTCCCTGGTCGCCCTGCACCTCGCCGTCACCGCGCTGCGCAAGGGCGAGTGCTCCCTCGCCATGGCCGGCGGGGCCACCGTGATGGCGTCCCCGCTGCCCTTCGTGGACTTCAGCAGGCAGGAGGGCCTCGCGTCGGACGGCCGGTGCAAGTCCTTCGCGGCCGCCGCCGACGGCACCGGCTGGGCGGAGGGCGCCGGCATGCTGCTGCTGGAGCGGCTCTCCGACGCCCGCCGCAACGGCCACCGCGTCCTCGCCGTCGTCCGCGGCAGCGCCGTCAACCAGGACGGCGCGAGCAACGGACTGACCGCCCCCAACGGGCCCGCGCAACGGCGCGTGATCCGGCAGGCCCTCGCCGACGCCGGCCTCGGCCCCGCCGACGTGGACGCCGTCGAGGCGCACGGCACCGGCACCACGCTCGGCGACCCCATCGAGGCCCAGGCCCTGCTGGCCGCCTACGGACAGGGCCGCGCCCCCGGACAGCCCCTGCGGCTGGGCTCCCTGAAGTCGAACATCGGCCACACCCAGGCCGCCGCGGGCGTGGGCGGCGTCATCAAGATGGTCCTCGCCCTGCGCGAGCAACTGCTGCCCAGGACCCTCCACGTCGACGAGCCCACCCCGCACGTCGACTGGTCCGCCGGCGCCGTCGAACTCCTCACCGAACCCCGCCCGTGGCCCCGGGGCGAGGCCCCGCGCCGCGCCGGCGTCTCCTCCTTCGGGTTCAGCGGCACCAACGCCCACGTCGTCATCGAGGAACCCCCGGCCGAGGAACCCCGGCCCGCGCCCGACGCGGCCCCCGCGCCGGCCGGCACCCCGCGGACCACCGCCCTGTGGGCCCTGACGGCCGCCTCGGAACCGGCCCTGCGCGCCCAGGCCGCCCGCCTGTCGGAGCACCTGCGGCGCCACCCCGGCCGCCGCCCGCACGACGTCGGTTACTCCCTGCTCACCACCCGCGCCCCCCTGGAGCACCGGGCGGTCCTCACCGGCGACGACCCCGGGGAACTGCTCCGCGCCGTCGAGGCGTTCGCCGCCGGCCGGCCCGCGTCCGCGCTGCTGCACGGCCGTACCGCCCCCGGCGGCCTCGCGATGATGTTCACCGGCGGCGGCAGCCAGCGCCCCCGCATGGGCCGCGGCCTGTACGAGGCGTTCCCCGCCTTCGCCGACGCGTTCGACGAGGTGTGCGCGGAACTGGACCGGCACCTGCCCGCCCCGCTGCGTCCCGTCGTCTTCGCCGGGCCGGACGAGGACGGCCACGCCCTGCTCGCCGGGCAGGCCTTCGCCCAGCCCGCCCTGTTCGCCGTGGAAGTCGCGCTGTTCCGGCTGTTCGGCTCCTGGGGCGTCGAACCCGACCACGTCCTCGGCCACTCGGGCGGCGAGCTGGCGGCGGCCCACGTCGCCGGCGTGCTCTCCGTCGCCGACGCGGCGGCCCTGGTCGCCGCGCGCGGCAGACTCACCGGGGAACTGCCCCCGGGCGGGGTCATGGTGGCGGTCGCCGCCGCCGAGGACGAGGTCCGCCCCCTGCTGGCCGACGGCGCCGAGATCGCGGCGGTCAACAGCCCCGGCGCGGTGGTGCTCACCGGGGACGAGCAGCCCGTCACCGCGCTCGCCGCCCACTTCGCCCGCCAGGGCCGCAAGACCCGTCGGCTGAACGTCAGTTACGCCTCGCACTCCGCCCGCGTCACCCCCATGCTGGACGAACTCCGGCAGGTCGCCGCCGGTCTGGAGTTCCGGCCGCCCCGCATCGGCTTCGTCTCCACGGTCACCGGACGACCGGCGGACGCCACCGAGCTGTGCACCCCCGAGTACTGGGTGCGCAACGCCCGCCGGCCCGTCCGGTTCGCCGACGCCGTACGCCATCTGGAAGCCGCCGGGGTGCGGACCTTCCTCGAACTCGGGCCTGAAGCGGCCCTCACGCCCATGGCCGAGGCCTGCCTGACCGCCGCCTGTGCCGCAGTCCCCGCGCAGCGCGCCGACCGCCCGGAGACCGCCGCGGTGACCGCCGCCGCCGGCCACCTCCACGCGCGCGGCACCGCCGTCGACTGGGAGGCGTTCTTCCAGGGCACGCACGCGCGCCGGGTCGGCCTGCCGACGTACGCCTTCCAGCGCCGGCGCCACTGGCTGCGGGCACCGGTCCGCGACCGGGTCGACGTCTCCGCGGCCGGCCTCGGCTTCCCCGACCACCCGCTGCTCGGCGCGAGCGTGCTCATGGCCGACTCCGAGGAGTACCTGTTCACCGGCCGGCTGACACCCGCCGCCCAGCCCTGGCTGGCCGACCACGCCGTGGGCGGCTCCGTGCTGCTGCCGGGCACCGCGTTCCTGGAGCTGGCGCTGCGCGCGGGCCGGCACGCGGACTGCGACCGCGTCGAGGAACTGACCCTCACCGCCCCGCTGGTGATCCCGGACGACCGGGCGGTGGTCCTGCAGATCCGGGTCGGCGCGCCCGCCGAGGACGGCCGGCGGGCGGTCGAGGTGTACGCCCGCGACGAGGACGCCCTGCCCGGACAGCCCTGGGTCCGCCACGCCACCGGCACGCTGTCCGCCGCCGCCCCGCACCCGCCCCGGGACGAGGACCCCGCGGTCTGGCCCCCGGCCGGCGCGACCGCCCTCGGCCTGGACGGGCTCTACGACCGCCTCGCCGCCGAAGGACTGCACTACGGCCCCGCGTTCCAGGGGCTGCGCGCGGTGTGGCAGCGCGGGCGGGAACTGTTCGCCGAGGTCGCGCTGGACGACGAACAGCAGGACGGCGCCCGCTCGTTCGGCCTGCATCCCGCCCTGCTGGACGCCGCGCTGCACGCCCTGGGCCTCGGCACGCTCCCGGACGTGGCCGGCACCGCGGCCCTGCCGTTCTCCTGGCACGGCGTGTCCCTGTTCGCGGCCGGTGCCGCCGCCGCCCGCGTCCGGCTCGCCCCGAACGCACCCGGCACCGTCGCCATCGACGTGACCGACCCGACGGGACGGCCGGTCCTCGCGGTCGACGCGCTGGCCCTGCGCCCGGCCGGCCGGATCACCGCGGGCGCCGGCACCCGCGAGCCGCTGCTCCACCTCACCTGGACACCGCCGCGGACACCGGCCGTACCGGCGCCGTACGGTGCCACGGCCGCCCTCGCCGACGCGCTGGACTCCGCCGAACCGCCGCCCGGCATACTGCTGCTGCCCCTGACCGGCACCCCGCGCGACGCCCGGCCGGACCGGGCTGCGGGGGAGTGCGCCGCCGACGCCTTGGAACAGGTGCGGGCCTGGCTCGCCGACGACCGGTTCGCCGCCACGCGCCTGGTCGCCGTGACGAGCGGGGCCGTGGCCGCCGGACCCGAGGAGGACGTCACCGACCTGGCGGGCGCCGCCGCCCTGGGGCTGCTGAGGTCGGCGCAGTCGGAGCACCCGGGACGGATCGTCCTAGTGGACACCGACGCCCCCGAGGATCTGACCCGGGACCTGCCCGCCGTGCTCGGCACGGACGAGCCGGCCCTCGCCTTGCGGGCCGGCCAGCCGCTCCTGCCCCGGCTCGTGCCGGCCGGCGCCCCGCCCGGCCGGCCCCCGGCGTTCGACCCGGACGGCACCGTCCTGATCACCGGCGGCACCGGCGCCCTCGGCGGCCTCCTGGCCCGGCACCTCGTCGCCGAGCACGGAGTGCGCCACCTGCTGCTGACCAGCCGCAGCGGCCCGGCCGCCGACGGTGCCCCGGAACTCGCCGACGCGCTGCGCGCGCTGGGCGCGCGGGTCACCGTCACCGCGTGCGACGCCGCCGACCGGGAGTCCCTGGCCGGGCTGCTGGCCTCGATACCGCAGGACCGGCCGCTGACCGCCGTCGTCCACGCGGCCGGCGTCCTCGACGACGGTACCGTGCAGACGCTGACCCCGGACCGGGTCCGCCGCGTCATGGCCCCGAAGGCCGGTGCCGCCTGGCACCTGCACGACCTGACCAAGGACGCCGGCCTGACCGCCTTCGTCCTGTTCTCCTCGGCGGCCGGCCTGCTCGGCGCCCCCGGACAGGCCAACTACGCCGCGGCCAACGGCTTCCTCGACGCCCTGGCCCTGCACCGCCGCTCGCTCGGACTGCCCGCCCTGTCCCTGGCCTGGGGCCTGTGGGAAGGCACCACGGGCATGGTCGGCGGACTCGACGGCCCGGCGCGGCACCGGCTGGCCGGGCTCGGCATGCGGCCGATCCCCGCGGCGGACGGCCTGGCCCTGTTCGACGCCGCCCTCGCCGGGACCGAGCCGCTGGTGGCACCGCTCCACCTGGACCCGCGCCGGCTCGACGCCGGCACCGCGCCCGCGCTGCTGCGCGCCCTGGTGCGGCCCGCGCCGCAGCGGAGCGCCGCCGCGGCCCCCGCGCGCCCGGACGGCACCGGCCTCGCCCAGCGCCTGGCCGCCCTGCCCGAGGCCGAGTGGCTGCGCGAGCTGACCGAACTGGTACGGGCCGAGGCCGCGGCGATCCTGGGCCACGACAGTCCGCGCGAGGTGCCCGAGGACCGCACGTTCGCGGAGGCCGGCTTCGACTCGCTCGCCGCGATCGGACTGCGCAACCGGCTCGGCACCCACACCGGGCTGCGGCTGCCGACGACCCTGGTCTTCGACCACCCGACCCCCGCCCACCTCGCCGGGCACCTGCGCGGACTGCTGCTCGGCAGCACGGCGGCCACCGCCGCGCCCGCGCGCGGCCCGGCGGCGCCCGCCGACGAGCCGATCGCCATCATCGGCATGGCCTGCCGCTACCCCGGCGGCGTGACCTCCCCGGAAGACCTGTGGGACCTCGTGCTGTCCGGCCGCGACGCCGTCCGTGAGATGCCCCGCGACCGGGGCTGGGACATCGACGGCCGCTACGACCCCGGACCGGGACCCGGCCGGCGCGGCACCTTCGCCACCCGCCACGGCGGATTCCTGGACGGCGCCGCCGACTTCGACCCCGGCTTCTTCGGCATCAGCCCGCGCGAGGCCCTCGCCATGGACCCGCAGCAGCGGCTGCTGCTGGAAGTGTCGTGGGAAGCGTTCGAACGGGCGGGCCTGGACCCGCAGTCGGCGCGCGGCAGCGACACGGGCGTCTTCGCCGGTGTCATGTACCACGACTACGGATCGTGGGCCGCGGACACCCCCGACGACGTGGAGGGTTATCTCGGCTCGGGCACCGCGGGCAGTGTCGCCTCCGGCCGGATCGCCTACGCGCTCGGGCTGGAGGGCCCGGCCGTCACCGTGGACACCGCCTGCTCGTCCTCGCTGGTGGCCCTGCACCTCGCCGCCCAGGCGCTGCGCGTCGGCGAGTGCTCCCTCGCCCTCGCCGGAGGCGCCACCGTCATGGCGACGCCGGGGCCGTTCATCGAGTTCAGCCGTCAGCGGGGCCTCGCCCCGGACGGCCGGTGCAAGTCGTTCGCGGCCGGCGCGGACGGCACCGGCTGGGGCGAGGGCGTCGCCGTCCTCCTCGTGGAACGGCTCTCGGACGCCCGCCGCAACGGGCACCGCGTCCTCGCGGTGCTGCGCGGCAGCGCGGTCAACCAGGACGGGGCCAGCAACGGGCTGACCGCGCCCAGCGGACCGGCGCAGCAGCGGGTCATCCGGCAGGCGCTGGCCGCCGCCGGACTGACGGCCCGCCAGGTGGACGGCGTCGAGGCCCACGGCACCGGCACGGTGCTGGGCGACCCCATCGAGGCGCAGGCCCTGCTGGAGACGTACGGCGGTGAGCACGGCCCGGACCGGCCCCTGTGGCTCGGCTCGCTCAAGTCGAACATCGGCCACACCCAGGCCGCGGCCGGCGTCGGCGGCGTGATCAAGATGGTGCAGGCGATCCGCCACGGCACACTGCCGCGCACCCTGCACGTCGACCGGCCCACGCCCCACGTCGACTGGTCGGCCGGCGGGATGCGGCTGCTGACCGACGCCGTCGCCTGGCCCGCCACCGGAGAGCCGCGCCGGGCGGGGATCTCGTCCTTCGGGATCAGCGGCACCAACGCCCACGCCATCATCGAACAGGCCCCCGACGACCTGGCCGCTCCCGCCCCGGACGCCGGGCCGGCGGACCCCGCCCGGCAGCCCGCGGACGACGGCGCGCCCTGGCTGCTGTCCGCCGCGGACCCGGCGGCCCTGCGCGACCAGGCGCGGCGCCTGCTGACGCGGCTGCGCGCCCGGCCGGACACCCCCGCCGCCGACCTCGCCTTCAGCCTCGCCACCACGCGCTCCGCGCTCCGCCACCGCGCCGCCGTCGTCGCGGTCGGCGGTGAGGACCGTACGGCCGCCCTGGAACGTCTCGCCGGCACCGGGCTGCCCGGGCCCGGCGCCCTGACCGGGCGCGCCGCCGACGGCACGGTCGCCTTCCTCTTCAGCGGCCAGGGCAGCCAGCGGCCCGGCACGGGACGCGAACTGGCCGCCGCCGACCCCGTCTTCGCCAAGGCCCTGGACGAGGTCTGCGGGTATCTCGACCCGTTCCTCGACCGGCCCCTGCGCGAGGTCCTGTTCGCCGAGCCGGGCACCGCGGACGCCGCGCTGCTGGACCGGACCGACTACACCCAGCCGGCCCTGTTCGCCCTGGAGACCGCGCTGGCGTACCGGCTCCGCTCCTGGGGCGTACGCCCCGACGTGGTCGCCGGGCACTCCCTCGGCGAGCTGACCGCCGCGCACATCGCGGGCGTCCTCGGCCTCCAGGACGCGGCCACGCTGGTCGCGGCGCGCGGCCGGCTGATGCAGGCCCTGCCGGTCCACGGCGCGATGGCGGCCGTCCAGGCCCCGGAAGAGGAGGTCGTGGCGCTGCTGACGGACCGGGTCACGCTCGCCGCCGTCAACGGCGCCGGCTCCGTGGTGGTGTCCGGCGACGCCGACGCGGTGGACGCGCTGACCGCCCGGCTCGCCGCGGCCGGCCGCCGGACCCGGCGGCTGCGCGTCAGCCACGCCTTCCACTCCGCCCACATGGACGGCATGCTCGACGAATTCCGGCGGATCACGCGGGAGGTGTCCTTCCGGGAGCCGGCACTGCCGGTCGTCTCCGCGACCACCGGCCGGCCCGCCCCGGCCGCCGAGCTGTGCGCGCCGGAGTACTGGGTGCGCCAGTTGCGGGAGCCGGTGCGGTTCCGGGACGCCGTGGCGCGGCTGGAGGCCGACGGCGCGGCCGTCTTCGTCGAGATCGGCCCCGGCACCACGCTCACCGCGGCGGCCCGGGACAGCCTCGCCGACCGCGCCCGCCCCGTGGTGCCCCTGCTGCGCCCCGGCCTCCCCGAGACCCGCGCGCTGACCACCGCGCTCGCCGAGGCGCACGTCCACGGCGTGGACGTGGACTGGGCCGCGTACTTCGCGGACACCGGCGCGCACCGCGTCGACCTGCCGACCTACCCCTTCCAGCGCCGCCGGTACTGGCTGGCGGCCGGCCCCCGGCGGACGGCGAGGGAGCACCCGGTGCTGGGCCCGGCCGTGTCCGCGCCGGACATCCAGGGCTCCGTGTTCGCGGGCGACCTGGACACGCGGGCCCGGCCCTGGCTGGCCGGGCACCGCGTCGCCGGTACGGCCGTCCTGCCCGGCGCGGCCCTCGCGGAGCTGGCCCTGCGCGCGGGCGCCGAACTGGGCTGCCCGACCGTCGAGGACCTGGTCCTCCAGGCCCCGCTGCCCGTCCCCGACGACACGGTCCTGCCCCTGCGGCTGTCCGTGCAGGAACCGGACGCCGACGGACGGCGGTCCTTCGGCGTCTACGCGCGGGCCGGGGACACCTGGAACCGGCACGCCGTCGGCACCCTGTCCGCCGCCCGCCAGGACCCGCCGGCCACCACCGGGCCGTGGCCGCCCGCGGGGGCCGTGGCCGTCGACCTCACCGGCGTCTACGACCGGATGGCCGAGGCGGGCCTGTCGTACGGCGAGACGTTCCGGGGCCTGCGGGCCGTGTGGCGCGACGGCGACGCGCTCCTCGCCGAGGTCGCCCTCCCGGACGGCACGGACCCGGACGCCTTCGGCGTGCACCCCGCCCTGCTGGACGCGGCCCTGCACCCCCTGGCCCTCGGCGAGGACGACCGGCCCGCACCGCCCGTCCTGCCGTTCTCCTGGCGCGGCGTACGGCTCCACGGCACCGGGGCGCGGACCCTGCGGGTACGCCTCACACCGGCCGGCGACCCCGGCACCGTGAGCCTGGAACTGACCGACCCCGACGGCGCCCCGGTCGCCTCCGTCGCGGCCCTGGCCCTGCGCCCGGTGTCCGCGCCACCCGACACCGCCCGGCCGCTGCTGCGCGTCGAGTGGACACCCGCGGACCACCCGGCGCCCGCCGCCGACCCCGGCACCCGCTCGTGGGCCGTCCTCGGCCCCACCCCGATCGGCTCCCTGCCCCGCGCCGACACCCTGGCACTGCTCCCGGACGGCACCGACACCGTCCTCGCACCGTTCCTCACACCGCACGACCCGCTCGACCCCCGGCCCGCCCACCGGGCGCTGGAGCTGATCCGGACCTGGCTGTCCGACGCCCGGTGGACGCGGTCCCGGCTCGTGGCCGTCACCCGCCGCGCGGTGGCGGCCGCACCGGACGACGACGTGCCCGACCTCGCCCACGCCCCGCTGTGGGGACTGCTGCGCTCCGCGGCCTCCGAACACCCCGGCCGGTTCGCCGTGGTGGACGTGGACGGCGAGCAGGCGTCCTGGGACGCCCTGCCGGCCGCCGTGGCCTCGGGCCTGGCCCAGGTGGCGCTGCGCGGCGGCACACCGCGCACGCTCCGGCTCGTTCCCTCGGCGCTCACTCCCGGCGCGTCCGTCTTCGGACCCGACGGCACGGTCCTGGTCACCGGCGCCGCGGGCGCGCTGGGCGGGGCGACGGCCCGCCATCTGGTCGCCGCGCACGGGGTACGGCACGTCCTGCTCGTCGGCCGGCGCGCCGACGACCCCCGGCTGGCCGCGCTGGCCACCGAGATCGAACGGCTCGGCGGCGCGGCCACGGCCGCCGGCTGCGACGTCGGCGACCGCGACGCCCTGGCCGCGGTGCTGGCCGGCGTCCCGGCGGACCGTCCGCTCACCGCGGTCGTCCACTGCGCCGGCGTCCTGGACGACACGGTCGTGGCCTCCCTGACCCCGCACCGGCTGGAGCGCGTGCTGCGCGCCAAGGCGGCCTCGGCCTGGCACCTGCACGACCTGACCAAGGACGCCGGCCTGACCGCCTTCGTGCTGTTCTCCTCCGCCGCCGGTCTGCTCGGCGCCCCCGGACAGGCCAACTACGCCGCCGCCAACACCTTCCTGGACGCCCTGGCCCAGCACCGCAGGGCACACGGCCTGGCCGCGCTGAGCCTGGCCTGGGGACCGTGGGACCAAGGCGGCGACGGCATGGCGGGCGCCCCGGAACTGCGCCGCACGGCCCGCGCCGGCATCGAGGCGCTGACACCCGGGCGAGGGCTCGCGCTGTTCGACGCCGCCGTCGGCGCCGTCGCGCCCGACCCGGTCCTGGCCCCGCTCGCCACCGACCAGGAGCGGCTGCGCGCCCTGGCCGGCGACCCGGCACTGCCCGAACCGCTGCGGCTCCTGGCCCGGCACCCCGCCCGGCCGGCACGGCCCGCACACCCGGCTGCGGTAGGGCACCCCGCCGCCGAACCGCCCCCGGCACACCTGGCCGCGCTGCGCGGGGCCGAACTGGAGGCCGCGCTGCGCTCCGCCGTCCGGACCGCGGCGGCGGCCGTCCTCGGCTTCACCTCGCCCGGCGACGTGGACGACGACCGGTCCCTGCCCGAGCTGGGCATGGACTCGCTCATCGCGGTGGAACTGCGCAACCGGCTGGAGCGGGCCACCGGCCTGCGCCTGGCGGCGACCGTGGTCTTCGACCACCCCACCGTCCCCGTCCTCGTCCGCCACCTGCGGACCGAACTCGCGGCCGGCACCGCCGCGGCGGCCGTGCCGCCCGAGGACGACGGCGTCGGGGCGCTGTTCCGGCGGGCCCGCGCCGCCGGCCGCACCCTGGACGGCATCGAGTTGCTCCGCACGGCCTCGCGGCTCCTGCCGTCCTTCAGCGGCGCCGCCGAACTGGGCGAGCGGCCCGAGCCCGTCCGGCTGGCGGGCGGCGACGGCACGGCACCCGCGCTGGTCTGCTTCCCCGCGGTGGTCGCCCTGTCCGGCCCGCACCAGTTCGCCCGGCTCGCGGGCGCGCTGCGCGGCCGGCGGGAGGTGGTCGCCGTGCCGCAGCCCGGATTCCTGCCCGGCGAACCCCTCCCCGCCGACTGGCGGGCCGTGGTCGAGGCACAGACCGCGACGGTACGGCGGTACGCGGCCGGCGCGCCCGTCGCGCTGCTCGGCTACTCGTCGGGCGGCTGGATCGCCCACGCGGTGGCCGCGTCCCTCGCCGCGGCGGGGGAGGCCCCGCAGGCCCTGGTCCTGCTCGACACCTATCTCCAGAGCGAGACGAGCGACACCCTGGCCACCGCCTTCACCGACGGACTGTTCGACCGGCACCAGGCCGCGGCGCCCGTCGACTCCCGTTCACTGACCGCGATGGGCGCCTACTTCCGCGTGTTCGAGGAATGGACCCCCACCCGGACCGGTGTGCCCACCCTCTTCGTGCGGGCCGCCGACGCGCTGCCCGGCACCGAGGCCGGACCGCATCCGGCCTGGGCCGCGGACGCCACCGCGCACGAGACCCCCGGCGACCACTTCTCCCTTCTTGAGGAGCACGCCGGTGCCACCGCACAAGCCGTCCACGCCTGGCTCACGGGCCGGACGGACCGACACCCGACGTACAGGAGCGCATGACATGACCGAGGTAACCCCCGAACTGGTCGAGAAGGCGTACGTCGCTCTCGTCGCCCTGGACCGGGAGGAGGCCGCCCAGTACTGGTCGGAGGACGTCCGTTTCTCGGTCCCCGGCCGCCACGCGCAGGCGGGCTGGCACGTGGGCCTCGACGCCCTCCTCGCCTTCCGGCGCGCGCTCGCGGAAACGGCGGGCGGCAACTTCGAGGTCGAGCTGGTCACCTCCATGATCAGCGGGAACGAGAACATGGACGTGGTGAAGGTCCACGCCGTCCGCCCCGGCGCCCCGGCGGGCAGCACCTCGCCCTTCGACGTCCTGGACGCCCACGGCGTGCAGGTGTTCCGCTGGGAGGACGGCCGGATCGTCGAGGGCCGCGCCGGCTTCTTCGGCGACGGCGCGACCAACTACGACCAGTGGTGGTCCCCGCTGGGAGCCGACGGCGAACGCCGCTACGGCTGAGCAACCCCCGGGTCACCCCCCGCCCCGGCCCGAGCGGCACGCCGGCTCCCGGCCGGACCGCTCCCGGGCCGGGGCGGCGGGCGACCCGGCGACGCTGCCCGCACCGCGCACACCCCTACCGAAAGGAATGCCCCATGGCGGCACTTGGCGTGCCCCGCACGGAGTTGCCCGACGCGAGCGACGAGACCATCGAGGACGCCGTCCGGTACGCCGACCCGATGGTGCTGCGGGGCCTGCTCTACCAGCTGACCGCGGACGAGGAGGTCGCCGCGACCCGGGTGAAGACCGTGCGGGCCGGCGCCCTCGACATGTGCGTGCCGTCCCGGGACGAGGACACCGCGCTGCTCCAGGACAAGGCGGCCCGGTTCCTGAAGGACTACCGCGCCGCGGGGGCCGCCGGCCTCGGGCCCGGCCCGGCCGGCCGGCTGCCCGTCAGCCTGGCGCTGGCCGCCGGCCAGGACATACCCGCAGAGGACCTGGGACTCTGGCTGGAGGACCTCGCCCTGGACCCGTGGGCCCGCGCCCTGCGGTGGCAGGCCCCGCCGCCCCGCGAGCGGCTGGACGGCTTCCACGTCACGGTCGTCGGCGCCGGCCTGGGCGGCCTCAACGCCGCCGTCCAGCTCAAGCGGGCCGGCATCCCGTACACGGTGATCGAGAAGAACTCCGGCGCCGGCGGCACCTGGTGGGAGAACCGGTACCCGGGCTGCCGCGTCGACTCCCCGAGCCGCGCCTACACACACCTGTACGGCGCCGGCTTCAGCCTTCCGTACCCGTTCTGCCCGGCGGAGAAGAACGCCGAGTACCTGGACTGGGTCGCCGACGAGTTCGGTGTCCGCGCCGACATCGTGTTCGACACCGAAGTGCGCGCCATGGACTGGGACGAGGACTCCGGGACCTGGGCGGTCCACGTCAATGGCCCGCGGGGCGCGTACACGGTCCGCTCGAACGCGGTCATCTCCGCCGTGGGTTTCCTGAACCGCCCGCACGTTCCGCCGATCGAGGGGGCCGAGGAGTTCGCCGGCCCGTCCTGGCACACGGCCCGGTGGCCGGACGGGGCCGACCTGAAGGGCCGGCGGGTGGCGGTCGTCGGAACGGGCTGCACCGGCTACCAGCTCATCCCCGAACTCGCCCTGGAAGCCGGGCACGTCACCGTCTTCCAGCGCACACCGCAATGGCTGTTCCCGGTGCCCGGCTACCGTTCGCCCTTCCCCGAGCAGGTCACCTGGCTCGACCGGAACCTGCCGTACCACACCAACTTCACCCGCTTCAGGGCGACCTACGCGACCAACGGCCTGGCCACGGCGACCGAGATCGACCCCGGCTTCCACGACCCGCACTCCCTGAGCGCCGCCAACAAGGCGGCCCGGGACGCCGCCCTGGCCTTCCTCGCACACAAACTCGACGACCCGGAACTCGTGCGGAAGATGACCCCGCCGCACCCGGTGCTCTCGGCGCGGCCGGTCCTGGTGGACCCCGAGTACAGCGTCCTCGACGCCCTTCAGCGGGACGACGTCACACTCGTCACCGACGGCATCCGCCGCATCAACCGGACCGGGATCGAGACCAGCGAGGGCATACAGCACGACCTGGACGCGATCGTCTACGCGACCGGTTTCCGCGCCGGGGACTACCTGTTCCCCATGAAGATCACCGGTCGCGGCGGACTGACGCTGGACGAGCTGTGGAGCGAGGGCGGGGCGCGGGCCTACAAGGGCTGCATGATGCCGGGCTTCCCGAACCTGTGGACCATCTACGGCCCGAACACCAGCAGCATGCTCAACATCCCCACCTACCACGAGCTGATCACCGTCCACGCCCTCGAATGCGTCGAGCGGCTGATCCTCGACGGCAAGAAGGCGGTCACCGTGCGGGAGGAACCGTACCGGCGGTACAACGAAGAGGTCGACCGGCGCAACCTCGGCAAGACCTGGAGCGATCCCCGGGCCCGCAACTACTACTGGACGGAACAGGACCGCACCGCGACCCAGTGCCCCCTCTCCGCCGCCGAGGTGTGGCGCTCCCTGCGCCACCCGGACTTCGCGGACCTCGAGATCCGCTGAACCACCGGCACGTACGGCGCAGGGTGCCACCCGGAGCCGTCGCCGGACGCCTCAGCGGGCCTCGCCCGGCGCCGTCGTGGCGAACGCCTGGGCGACGGCAAGGCTGTCCTCGTAGACATGGTGCCGGGTGACGAGGCCGTCTTCGACGGTGAGGTGCAGAGCGAACCGGGCACGGTAGGCACGTCCGGTGGAGCGGGCGGTCTGCCGGATCTCACCGAGCACGACCGCGTCGTGGCCGTCGACGAGGATGCGCTCGATCCCGGTCGCCGCCTGCCCGGGTACGTGGTGCTCGGCGAGTGCGCGGTAGTGGGCGGCGGCATCGGCGCGGGTGGAACGGTGACGGATCCACGGAGTGGCGGCCCGGCCGTGCTCGGCCGCCGGCCAGTCCAGTTTCCAGTCGGCCCGCGCGGCGTACATCTCGGCGATCCGCTCCGGATCGCCCTCGCCGATCCGGCGCAGCAGCTCCTCCACGACGGCGCGGGTGCCAGCGGGTGCGGCTGGGGACATGACGCATCACTCCGATCCGGTCTCCGCGTCACGACTGACGCGGTGCGTCGCATTCTCACCGCCGCCGGCGGACCGGCGCCATTACCTCCGGGGTAACGGCGCGACGCCCCGAGACCGAAGCCCCGAGACCGCTAGGCCGTTTCCTTTGGATCACCTCGCCGACCGGATGAAGATGGCGGCGATGTGGAGTCCGGCCAGGAAGATGGTGGCGGTCTTGTCGTAGCGGGTGGCCGGGCCGCGCCACTGAGCTGATGCTCGAAGTCGCGCCGGCCTACCTCTCCGACATCGAGGCCGCCGACGTCCTGGCGCTACTGTGCGACCAGATCGGCGAGCCCCTCGAACACGGCCTCGCCGCCCGCCGCTACGCCATGTCCGACGACCGCCGCGCCCTGCACGGCACCGTCCTGTAGACCTCCCATCCCGGCCGTTCCTGTGAGACTCACAGCCCGTTTCCCCAGGCGGGCGCGGTGCCGGTGAGGCTGTGGGTATTGAGGCGCGGGCCTGCGGCCGTGAGTGTCCTCTGACAGGTGATCTTGACCGATTGCCAGGTGAAATTGACCGGCACCGGCCGGACGCCTGTCGGTACGGTCGACTCATGGAAAACCTGCCCGAGAGCGCGGACCGTCACATCCTGGGCCATCGGATCGTCCTCGCGCTCAAGGCGATCATGGCCGCCTCCGGCTGCACGCTCCAGGAGGCGATCGACATGTTCGAGGTGCGATACGAGGAACTCCGCCGCGACCGGCCGGACGACTTCCAGGTAAGCCGCGAGGAGTACGGACGGAACGTCTACACCTGATCTGAGGTCTTTCCGTCGGTCAGACTCGCTTGGCAATCGGTCAAGATCACCTGCCAGAGGGCAGTGAGATGCCGCTGCTCCTGGTCGTCGCAGCATTTGCACGGGCCGGGCGGCACACGGGCGCTGCACGGGTAGCAGGCCGGCCCCGGCCGGTGTTCGGGCCCCGCTGCTACCCAGCCAACGTCTGCTGCTCCCGGGACAGGCAGCAGGACCATGGGCCCGTCCCGGCGGCCCGCACACGGCCGCCGGGGGCCGGGCAGATCGCGTCTTGCTGGGCGCGGCTTAGGACCGCGATGGCGCGGGCTAGCTTGCTGTCGTCGGACAGACAGCAGGCGGTGCATGGGCACGTCGGTGCTGTGCGCGAGGACCACGACGTTGCGCACAGCGAGCCCAGGCAGTGTCCGGGACACGACGCTGACCAGGTCGGACAAGCAACGACTGTCCGGGACAGTCACGAACTATTCCTCCAACTGGGCCAGTGTCGGCAAGCTCGATGCCGCAAGGAACGACGGCGTCGCCAGGCGGACCAGCGGAGCCTGTGGGCCGCATCACGCATGGGCCGGATGGCGAGCGTCGTGAACAGCCGCCGGAACAGCGTGGCCGTTTCGCGCTCGTATGGCAGAAGCGACAAGGCAAGACACGAACTCTGTGTTCCTACTGAGGGAGAGATGCATGCGTAATCGCCGTGCTATCGCAACCGCGGCCGTCGGCGCCGCACTTGTGCTGGGCGTCTCGGTCGGGCCGGCGCTTGCCGCCTCGTCCGACGCGACCACCGCCGCAACGGTCGGGTCCATCCGTGTGGCGCAGGGGAAGGAAGAGGCCGGCATCGCGGCGGGGACCGCGCACTATTGGGCCACTTACAACACTCTCACCGACTGCACCGTGGCTGGCATCATGGTCGTGCAGTCCAACCCCGACCGCTACTACCGCGCTGAGTGCACGCCTTCGGGCACCCAGTACAAACTCTGGATCTGGTTCTGACAGCTCCCGTGAGGCGAGTGGCTGTCTCATCGAGGGCACTGGCCTAGGGAGACAGCCACTGACATTCAGTGCCTGTGCTCGAACCTCGGATGCGGGTCTGGCCAGTTCAGGAACCGAACAAGGCCATGCCGGACGGAGGTGGCGTTCAACCAGGTGGCTGCCGGGGACGCACGGGTGGCTACTGGAGAGTTGAAGGACGACGGCCGCTGTCTCGTACGGGTGGAATGTTCCACATACGAGACAGCGGCCGTTGTCCTTCAACCTATGTCGCTGTCGGGTTCATGAGGATGACGCCACTGCTGTCACACCCAGACGCTTTGCGGGGATCCCCAACCCCAACTACCGAAGTTGGTTCCGCCCCAGGCGCCTGCCTGGAGGTACACACGGCCGTCCTCGCCCAGGAGGCCCGTCACCGTGACCTTCTCCCGCGCATACGGGACGCTGTCGCTGGAGGGCCCCGACAGGTACCGCCAGTTCTCAATACTCGACCCGAAAGCCATACCCCATTCCTGAGAGGAGCCCTGGTCCCGGACACAATGGGACTCCACGACGGCTGTCAGTTCGTACTGGTAATCGTCGCGGGTGACGGTGCCGTGAATGTCCACCCAGTACGAGTTGCGAGTGTAGGTACCCACGCCGCTGTCGTAGGTGACGTGGAAGTCCTGGGACGCGGCCGCGGCGGGGTTGGTCCCGCCCAGCGTGGCCACGATCGCTGTTACCGCGCAGAGCATGAACCGGACTGCGGCCCGGTGTGCCCTGACCGCCCATTGCCCGTACCTCACGGTCCCTCCGGGTTGGTTGGAGAAGATCGCCTTCCCGGATAACTGATTCGGTGGCCGGAGGACACGCCGTGGCCCGTTCGGCGCAGCCGTCCTCACCAAATCGTCCCTGTTGTCCTTGCCTGGCGCGAGCTCGGCAGTCGCAGCAGACGGACACGCCGCAGCCGGCGTGTACTGCGGTCCCCAGGAGCACCTCTACGGCGCCGGCCGCTACACCTTCGCCGACATCCAGGTGTGTCTCCAGGTCGACGAGCAGAATGTCATGGATGTGAACCTGAAGATGGACCGGGTCACCTACTGGTGGGGAGGTGCCTGGTACAACGCCGCGCCAGCCTACGAAGCCTCGTTCCGGACCGACGTGTCGATGAGCGAGTCGGGCCAGAAAGTCTTCGAAACCTACGGAGGCAGTCGGATCGATTCCCGCTCTTCCGAGGGCATCATCGCGAGCAGATCCCGGGCTGCGGCTTCTACAGCGTCACTCTGACCTACGACCAGACCGGTCTGGGGAGAGGACCGGAAGATCAGCTTCGGCCCGGAGTCCTACGACATCACGGTTCCCTGTTCCTGACGTGGGCGATGGGGTCAGGGTGTCCCATGCGCACGGTCCGCGTGTCGTGGTCATAGCCGTACGGCGGGTCGTGCGCGGGCTTCTTCGGCATTGGTCCTCGCTCGCGTTGCTGTGGCGGTCAGCGCCCCGCCACAGGGCCACGGCGTGCGGCCGGCGGCTCGACGACGTCGTGGTCGCTTCCGGCTGCCCAACGACCCGGACCCGCCGGAGCCACGCTGACCGCCGCCGTTCGTGTTGCCGGCCGAACCGCCTCGGGCCTCGCGGCTCAGGCTTGCGGCGGCGTCGCGCCGGGCAGCTCGCCGGAGAAGGCCCCGCCACTGCTCGATGGTCCGCACGGCGACACTGGAGCGGTCGGTGGACATCCGCAGCCACACCTCCTCGCCGCCGGGCATGAGCGCCACCTCCAGGTGCGCCTCGTCCCACGTGCCCACCGGGTACATCCACTCAATACCGTCGGGCCAGGTCCGCATCGCCACCATGCGCACGCTCAGCGCCGCGGCGAAGGCGTCCAGCGCCGCCTTGGGGACCCGCACCTCCGCCGGCTCCCGCTCGATCCCCGCCACCTGGCCTCCTCGCGTCGTGTGGCGGGCCCGCGCCCGCCGTCCGGATCAGCGTGACAGACCCGCGCACCGCACGGTGTCACGCTGTGAGGCTGGCAGACTCACAGGCCGTTCCCCCAGGTGGACGAGGTGAACTATGAGGCTGTGAGGTTGCGAGGCGGAGCCCGCGCCCTTGCTTCCACACACCCTGGACCCGCCCGCCGGCGCGGAGGACGATGGAGTCGTGGGCGAGCACGACGAGGACTAGGTCGTTTCCTTCGGATCATCTGATCGTTGGTTGATGTGTGTCGTTGACTGATGCCCACTGGGCACGCATCGAGCCGTTGCTGCCGGACCGGACACCGAAGCGGCGAGGACGGTGGCTGATCACCGGCAGGTGATCGACGCGATCGCGTTCGAGTACCGCACCGGCACGCCGTGATGGACCTGCCCGAGCACTTGGGTTCCTGGAAGGGCGCCCACAACCGCCTGCGGAAGTGGGCCGCCGACGGCACCTGGGAGAAGGTCTTCACCGCCCTGCTCGCCCAGGCCGACACCGAAGGTGACCTCGACTGGACCGTCGCGGTCGACTCCACGATCGTCCGGGCTCGTCAGCATGCGGCCGGGGCCCGTCAAAAGGGGCCCCGGCCGGCGAGCCGGACGGCCATGCCCTCGGACGGTCCCGGGGCGGTCCGACCACCAAGATCCACCTCGCCGCGGACAGCCGCTGCCGACCGCTCACCTTCGACCGTGAGGCATATGAAGCAGCGCAACACCGTCGAGCGGTGCATCAACAAGCTCAAGCAGTGGCGCGGCCTGGCCACCCGCTACGACAAGACCGCCACCATCTTCCTGGCCGGACTCCACATCGCGGCCATCTTCATCCGGTCGGCGAGGTGATCCAAAGGAAACGGCCTAGCCCGGAGGGATCGCGGCCTCGATGCGGGCGAGTTGGGCGGCGAGGATCTCCTCGAACGCGGCGCGGCGGTCCGCTCCGAGGGGGCGGACCTCGCGGGCGAAGTGCGCCAGGGCGGGGAAGCGGTCGGGGTCGGCGCCGAGCACCGCGACACGGAACAGCTCCATGCCCTGTTCGTACGCCTCGGAAGTGAGGGCGGTGACCCCGGCCTCGGAGGCGGTCAACGCGGCGATGAGGACCGCGATGCGGTGGTAGCGCTCCGGGATCTCCTCGTCGGGCAGTCCCGAGGCGAGCAGGGCCTGGAGCACCTCTTCCATGACGAGCCGGGAACCGGTGCCGCTCGACGCGTAGCGCCCCCAGACCGCGGCGAGCTGGGGCTGCTGCCCGAAGGCCTCGCGCACGCGCAGGGCGACGGCGGTGATGCGCTGCTTCCAGTCGCCCTCGGGCCGGTAGCCGTCCATGGCGGCCAGGAGGATCCGGTCGGCGACCGCGCGCAGCAGTTCGGTCTTGCTGCGGAAGTGCCGGTAGAGGCTGGAGGAATCGGTCCCCAGCGTCGCGGCCAGCTTGCGCACGCTGAACGACTCGGTGTCGCCCGTGCGCAGCAGCTCCGCCGCCGCGTCCAGGATCTCCTCGGTCGACCAGCGCCTTCGCCCTGCCATCTCGCTCCTCTCGACGGGTCCCAGTCTATCTGTGCACTTGGTGTTGCACGCACCGCGTGCATAATGAGGACATGCATGTGCCGGACGGTCCCGCGAGGAGCCGGCCGGCGTGTCCCCTCGTGCCGCCCTGCCCAAGGCGGGCGCGCCGACGTGGAGTTCCTCCCGTGGAAGACGAAAGGACGCCTGTCGTGCGGAAATTACCGGACCCCGCGGAGCTGAGCACCGCCCTCGAAAACGTCCACCGCGCCGGGATGCCGGGCGTGTTCGCCGAGGTGCGGGACGGCGACCGGACCTGGCGCGGCGCCGCCGGGGTCGCCGACGTCGCCACCCGCCGCCCCGTCACCGCCGGGATGCGCCACCGCGTCGGCAGCATCACCAAGACCTTCACCGCCGCCGCGGTGCTCCAGCAGGTCGAAAGCGGCCGCATCGGTCTCGACACGCCGATCGGCCGGTACCTCCCGAGGCTGGTTCCCGGAGCACGCGGCCAGGCCGTCACGGTCCGGATGCTGCTCAACCACACCAGCGGCCTCGCCGAGTACCTCCCCTACGCCTACCCCTCCCTCAAGGGGTTCCCCGTCTTCGCGGACACCGGACCCGAGAGCCTGGACGACAACCGGTTCACCCGGTTCCACCCCACCGAACTGATCGGGATGGGGGTCGCCGCGCCCCCCGCCGGCGCCCCGGGCGGCACTCCGGGTGTGTACTCCAACACCAACTACCTCCTCCTCGGCGCGCTATTGGAGGAGGTGACCGGCGCCACGGCCGAGGAGTGCATCACCCGGAACGTCATCGAACGCGCCGGGCTCCAGGACACCGCACTGCCCACCGGACCGTACGTCGACGGACCGCACTCGCGGCTCTACGAGGAGTGGTTCGGCATGATCGACCCACCGCGCGACTACAGCGTCTTCGACATGTCATGGGTGGGACCGGCCGCCTCGCTGATATCGACCGTCGCTGACCTCAACCGCTTCTACCGCCTGCTGCTCGCCGGGGAGGTCGTCAGTCCGTGGTCGCTGGCGCAGATGCGGCACACCGTGCCGGTCGTCTCCCAGGAGGGACGGACGATCGACTACGGCCTCGGCCTGCACCCCATGGAGATCCCCGGCCAGGGCACCTACTGGGGCCACGGCGGCACGGTGTGGGGTGGCGGGGCGCTGGCCATGACCCGGGCCGACGGCGAGCGGCAGCTGTGCGTCGCGGTGAACGCGCAGAGGTGGAACAGGCTGGACGCCTCGGGCACACCGCGGCCCCATCCCATCGACGCCGCCCTCGCGGCCTTCTACCGCCTGGCGACGGGTGGCTGACCGGCGTGGTGACGGGTGGCTGAGCTGACCGGGGACCCGCCCACCGCACAGCGCCGGCCGCGTCCGGCGGACGGCGCGGGAGCCTCCCGGGCCGACGGGTGAGGACGGTCCGGCGGGTCCCCGGGAGCCGACCGGTGCGGTAGAGGAGCCCGGCGCCGCCCGGCGGCTCAGGCGTGGCCGGGCAGGAGTTCGGCCACGAGGGCCTGGACGCGCCGGCCGATCTCGTCGCGGATCGGCCGGACGGCGTCCAGGCCCTGCCCGGCCGGGTCGTCCAGCGCCCAGTCGAGGTAGCGCTTGCCGGGGAAGACGGGGCAGGTGTCGCCGCAGCCCATCGTGATCACCACGTCGGACGCCCGTACGGCGTCGGCGGTGAGGATCTTCGGGACCTCGGCGGAGATGTCGATGCCGGCTTCGGCCATGGCCGCGACGGCGGCCGGGTTCACCGTGCCGGCCGGCGCGGAGCCGGCGGAGCGGACCTCGACCCGGTCCCCGGCGAGGTGGGCGAGCCAGGCGGCGGCCATCTGCGAGCGGCCGGCGTTGTGGACGCAGACGAACAGCACCGACGGCTTGGCGGCGGGGGAGTCAGACACGGAACGACCCTTCCGGTACGGCGGCCTTCCCGGCCGGGGCGTGCTGGTGACCGGGGAAGAAGCGCCGGGCGGCGAGCGCGACGTAGACGAGGCCGATGAGGACCGGGACCTCGATGAGCGGACCCACCACGCCGGCGAGGGCCTGGCCGGAGGTGGCGCCGAAGGTGGCGACGGCGACCGCGATCGCCAGCTCGAAGTTGTTGCCCGCCGCGGTGAACGCCAGTGTGGCGGCGCGCGCGTACCCCAGGCCGACGGCCCGGCCGAGCGCCAGGGAGCCCGCCCACATCAGCGCGAAGTAGGCCAGCAGGGGCAGCGCGATCCGGGCGACGTCGAGCGGGCGGGAGGTGATGGCGTCGCCCTGGAGGGCGAAGAGGACCACGATGGTGAACAGCAGTCCGTACAGGGCGAACGGGCCGACGCGGGGGAGGAGTCGAGTCTCGTACCAGACGCGGCCCCTGGCCCGCTCGCCCAGGCGCCGGGTGAGGAAGCCGGCCAGCAGGGGGATGCCCAGGAAGACGAGCACCGAGCGGGTGATCTCCCACACCGACACGTCCAGTGCGGTCTGCTCCAGACCGAGCCGGCCGGGCAGGACGGTCAGGTAGAACCAGCCGAGCAGGCTGAACGCGAGGACCTGGAAGACGCTGTTGAGGGCGACGAGGACGGCGGCGGCCTCGCGGTCGCCGCAGGCCAGGTCGTTCCAGATGACGACCATGGCGATGCAGCGGGCCAGCCCGACGATGATCAGTCCGGTGCGGTAGGCGGGCAGGTCGGGCAGGAGGAGCCAGGCCAGGGCGAACATCAGTGCCGGGCCCAGCACCCAGTTGAGCAGGAGCGAGGGCAGCAGCAGCCGCCGGTCCCGGGTGACGGTGCCGAGCCGGTCGTAGCGCACCTTGGCCAGCACCGGATACATCATCACGAGCAGGCCGAGCGCGATCGGCAGCGAGACGCCGGTGACCGTGACCTCGGCGAGCGCGGTCCCGAGCCCGGGCACCAGGCGGCCCAGGCCGAGGCCGGCCGCCATCGCGGCCAGGATCCACACCGCCAGAAAGCGGTCGACGAACGACAGCCGGCCCGCGACCGGACCTGTCTCCGGGGCGGTCACAGCGGTCACGACGCGGCCTCCGCGGTCTCGGCGGGGCGGGTCAGCAGGGCGGCGAGACGGTCGGTGGTCTCCGGGACGAGCCGGTAGTACACCCAGGTGCCGCGGCGCTCGGAGTCGATGAGCCCGGCCTGCTTCAGCAGCTTCAGATGGTGGGAGATCGTCGGCTGGGACAGCGCGAAGGCCGGGGTCAGGTCGCAGACGCACACCTCACCGCCCGCGCGCGAGGCGATCATCGACAGCAGTCTGATCCGCACCGGATCGCCCAGCGCCTTGAACACCCGGGCCAGCTCGACGGCCCGGTCCTCGTCCACGGGCACGGCCAGCAGGGTCGGGCAGCACCCGCCGTCCTGGCCCAGCACGGCCAGCTCTTGATTCGACATTCTTCTATCTTGACGAACTTCGATCCAGGGTACAAGGCGACCTCGAACGCCTCCCGGTGCCGCTCACCCGCCCGCGCACCGGCGCTCCCGCCGCGACGCGCCGCGACACGCGCCGCACCGTGCGGAGTTGCCCTCTTGAGCCCGTGTGGCTGCGGTCCGCGCGCAATCCGTCGTGTCCGGACCGTTGACGAAGGGTCATGACCGCGGCAAGCATGGCCGGCGTCCGCATGTTGGGAGCGCTCCCACGCACCTGGCGCACCCGCACGTCCCGAGGAGCCCAGACGTGAAACGACGCACAACCGCCTTGTTGACCCTCACCGCCCTGCTGGGCACGGCGCTCACCGCGCTGCCCGTCCAGCAGGCCGGTGCCGAGGAGGTCGAGCAGGTCAGGAACGGCACCTTCGACACCGCCACCGACCCCTGGTGGTCCAGCAACGTCACCGCGGGCCTGAGCGACGGCCGGCTGTGCGCGGACGTGCCCGGCGGCACCACCAACCGCTGGGACTCCGCGATCGGCCAGAACGACATCACGCTGGTCAAGGGGGAGACGTACCGCTTCTCCTTCGACGCCTCCGGCGTCCCCGAGGGGCATGCCGTGCGGGCGATCGTGGGCCTGCCGTGTCGCCGTACGACACCTGGCAGGAGGCGAGCCCTATCCTCACCGAGGCCGGCGGTTCGTACTCCTACACCTTCACCGCGCCCGTCGACACCACCCAGGGCCAGGTCGCCTTCCAGGTCGGCGGCAGCGCCGACGCCTGGCGCTTCTGCGTGGACGACGTGTCGTTGCTCGGCGGGGTGCCCCCGGAGGTCTACGAGCCGGACACCGGGCCCCGGGTGCGCGTCAACCAGGTCGCCTACCTGCCCGCCGGGCCGAAGAACGCCACCCTCGTCACCGACGCCACCGCCCGGCTGCCCTGGCAGCTGAGGAACGCCGAGGGCGCGACGGTCGCCCGGGGCCTGACCGTGCCGCGGGGCGTCGACGCCTCCGCCGGGCAGAACGTCCACTCGATCGACTTCGGCTCCTACGGCGGGCACGGAACCGGCTACACCCTCGTCGCCGACGGCGAGACCAGCCACCCGTTCGACATCGACACGGCGGCCTACCGCCGGCTGCGGCTGGACTCCGTGAAGTACTACTACACGCAGCGCAGCGGCATCGCGATCCGCGACGACCTGCGGCCCGGCTACGGCCGTGCGGCCGGACACCTGAACGTCGCCCCCAACCAGGGCGACGCGAACGTCCCCTGCCAGCCGGGCGTGTGCGACTACACCGCCGACGTCACCGGAGGCTGGTACGACGCCGGCGACCACGGCAAGTACGTCGTGAACGGCGGCATCGCCACCTGGGAGCTGCTGAGCACCTACGAGCGGTCGCTGCTGACCCGCACCGGACACCCCGCCGCGCTCGGCGACGGCAGCCTCGCGCTGCCCGAGAGCGGCAACAAGGTGCCGGACATCCTCGACGAGGCCCGCTGGGAGCTGGAGTTCCTGCTGAAGATGCAGGTGCCCGCCGGGCAGCCGCTGGCCGGGATGGCCCACCACAAGGTCCACGACGAGCAGTGGACCGGACTGCCCCTGCTGCCCGGCCAGGACCCGCAGAAGCGGGAACTGCACCCGCCGACCACCGCGGCGACCCTCAACCTGGCCGCGACGGCCGCGCAGGCCGCCCGTCTGTACCGCCCCTACGACAAGGCGTTCGCCGCGAGGGCGCTGACGGCCGCCCGCACGGCGTGGAACGCCGCCCTCGCCCACCCCGACCGCTACGCCGACCCCGCTGACGGCACCGGCGGCGGCGCCTACGGCGACGACGACGTCACCGACGAGTTCTACTGGGCCGCGGCCGAGCTGTACCTGACCACGGGGGAGCGGCAGTTCGCCGGCCACGTCCTCGGCTCCCCGGAGCACACCGCCGACATCTTCGGCCCGACCGGCTTCGACTGGGGCCGTACGGCCGCCGCCGGCCGGCTCGACCTCGCCCTCGTCCCCAGCCGGCTGCCCGGCCGCGACCAGGTGCGCCGCTCGGTGATCCAGGGCGCCGACACCTACCTCGCCACGCTGACCGCCCACCCGTACGGCATGCCGTACGCCCCTGCCGGCAACGGCTACGACTGGGGCTCCAGCCACCAGGTCCTCAACAACGCCGTGGTCCTCGCCACCGCCTACGACCTCACCGGCGCCCGCAAGTACCGCGACGGGGCACTGCAGGCCATGGACTACATCCTCGGGCGCAACGCCCTGAACATCTCCTACGTCACCGGCTACGGCGAGGTCAGCTCCCACAACCAGCACAGCCGCTGGTACGCCCACGAGCTCGACCCGAGCCTGCCGAACCCGCCGTCCGGCACCCTCGCCGGCGGCCCCAACTCGAGCATCCAGGACCCGTACGCCCAGTCCAAGCTCACGGGCTGCGTCGGCCAGTTCTGCTACATCGACGACATCCAGTCCTGGTCGACCAACGAGACCGCGATCAACTGGAACGCGGCCCTGGCCCGCATGGCCTCCTTCGCGGCGGACCAGGGATAACCCGGGAAAGCCCCACCGTGAGCAACACCCCGGCACCGCCGTCGGCGGTGCCGGGAAGGCAGGCGGCGCCTCCTCGGCGGTTCGGACGCTACGCGGCGTTGACATGTTCAACACCCCTCGCAATCCTGAGGACACAGGTTCTGTCGAGGCAAGTCGATGTGAAGAGGGCCGGCACGAAGGCCGGTGCCGGGCGGTCAGGAGTGCCACGCGTCCTCACCGAGGCGGTCGCGACCGGACGCCGTCCGCACACCGCCGTCATGCCGTCGGCCCGGTGCCGAAGCGCGGACGACCAGGACACGACCAGGAAACGGGACGATGAAGCCACCTCGCTGTCTGACGGGCGCCGCCGCCCTCCTGCTGTCCGGCCTGCTGACCGCCGTGCTGGCCCTCGTGTCCGCCGCGCCCGCCCGGGCCGGCCAGACGAGTCTGCGGGCCGCCGACCCGAGCGTGCTCAGGGTCGGCGGCACCTACATCGCGGTGCAGTCCGCCGGTGACGGCATCCTCGTGCGGCAGGCCCCCTCGACGGACGCGCTCGCCTCGGCGACCGCCCGGCGGGTCTGGTCGGACACCCGCGGCCTCGGTGAGGTCTGGGCTCCTGAGATCGTGCGCGACACGGGCCGCTACTACATCTATTTCTCGGCCGGCCGCGGATCGGCCCACCGCATGTACGTCATCAGCTCCGCCACCCCGGACAGCGGCTACACCGGCGAGACGAAACTGGCCCTCCCGGACGACAAGTGGGCCATCGACGGCACCCTGTTCACCTTCAACGGGCAGCGATGGTTCGTCTGGTCCGGCTGGGCCGGTGACACCAACGTCGAACAGAACCTGTACATCGCCCGGATGAGCGGCCCCACCACGCCGACCGGCGCGCGCAGCGTCATCTCGCAGCCCCGGGAGAGCTGGGAGCGGGTGGTCGGCAGCCCGTTCGTCAACGAGGGCCCCGAGCCCATCAGGGATCCGAACGGGCAGCTGCACATCGTCTACTCCGCGAACGGCAGTTGGAGCGACCAGTACTGTCTGGGCGAGCTGCGGCTGCGGGCCGGCGGCGACCCGGCGTACGTCTGGGACTGGTACAAGTCCAACGGCTGCCTGTTCGGCTCCAACCGGGCCACGATGATGGCCGGCTGGGACCCCACTCTGTACGTCGACGGACCCGGTCACCACAGCTTCGTGCTCCTCGACGGCGACATCGGCACGAGCCCACCCGCCGGTCCGAGGTTCCCGCTGATGTACCACGCGGTTCCCAAGGGCACGCCGTACACCTGGGAGAACCGCTACTGGTACACCGGCACCTTCTGCTGGTGGGGTGACACGACCTACAGCCGCGCCAACGTTCCGGGAGCGAACACGAACACCGGCTGGAGTCTGAAGTTCTTCGAGTAGGAACCGCCGTCTCAGAACTTGACCGGGAGGACGACGACCAGGATCTGGTAGCCGAGTCCGTCGGCGACCGTGGGGTCCGGCAGCGAGATGCGTTCGATGACGACCCCGCCGAGCCGCTGCACGATCTGCTCCATCGTCGGCAGCGTGAACGAGTTCGTGGCGATGGTGAGGCGGGCGCCGGACGCCGCGATCCGGCGGATCTCGCCCTCCCCGCGCGTGGTGATGGGCGAGGAGCGCAGCGCGATGTCCGTGGCCGTGTCGCTCGCGATGGTGTCGGTCAGCGGGCGAGGCGGCCCGCCGACGACGCCGGTGTTCGTGACGAAGTCCTCGAAGCCCTGGTACCGGGCCTCTCCTTCGCCGCCGATGTTCACTTTCCGTCCGGGGCCCGGGTTGACCGGCGTGGCCATGTGGTCGACCAGGCGTCCGCTGCGGTCCAGCGGGCATGTGCCGTGGTCGTGCGGGGCTCCTTCGTGGGTCAGCGAGACGAACAGGCTGTCCACGGCGGGCGGCGGCCGGTTCTCGAACGCCACGATCTCGTGGTCGAGCGCGGCGATCGTCTTCTTCCCGACGATGTCGTCGGGCGTCGTCTGGCCGGGACCCAGGATGTCGCGTGGCGGTCCCTTGAAGGCCAGGACGGATTGCGCCGTCGTCGGGCCGTAGCGGCTGCTCTCGACCTCGTCGGGGGCGATCACGCCGGCACCCAGCGTGACGAGCGCCGCCTGGATCCTGGTGACGTGCTCGCCCTGGGCGCCGGGCGTGACATGACCGGCGTCGGACACCAGGCACCGCTGCAGCGCCGGGTCGTCGCGGAACAGCTTCGACGTGAGAGGCATCTCTCCAGCCTGCCCCATGCCGCGCCGGCCGGCATCCGCAGTACGGGCACCGCTTCGGGACGTACGGGCCCCGGAGCCCTACGGCGCCCGTGCGCTCGGTCCCCGGACGCGGACACCGGCCCGCGCGTGCGGAGCACTTGGGTTGAGGGAGACTGTTCACCGACGTGATGATCGAGTCCAGTCCTACCCGCACCCGAGTCCAGTCCTGCCCGCACCTGTAAGTACCCGCACGGCCCGGCCTCCGTGGCCGGCCGCCCCGTAGAAAGCAGACCGCACCGTGTTCCAGGAAACCCCCATCTTCAGCCGTCTCGTCGCCGAGCGCGGTGACATCCCCGCCCAGGTACGCGGCGAAGCCGACCGCATACACCGCGAGTTGGCGCGCGTGATGCCCTGGACCGCCTCGTCCGGGCTGCCCGCCCTGCCCACCCGGGACTGGACGAGGCGGTGACGGACGGGCGTCACCCGTCCCTCCGGCACAGGCGCTCCCGCCGCACCGCCCGCGGTCCGTGCCCGCCGTCCGCGTGTCCGCGTACCGGGCAGGCCGCGGCGCCGGGGCCCGCCCCGGCCGCCGCCGGTCAGCCGGACACCGCGCCGGCTCCGGCGCCGGCCGGCAGGAAGTCCGGTATCCAGGTGCCCAGTCCCAGGGATCCGGCCCGGCGGCGGACGAGGTCGGCGAGGGCGAGGTCGAGGGTGCCCAGGCCGAACGGGGAGAAGACGGTGACGCGGTCCCCGGGGCGCCGGAAGGGTGTTCCGGAGTCCAGGACGGAGCCGATCGAGGCGGAGATGAAGTCCCGGTTCCCGCTGAGCTGTTCGGCCAGGTGCAGGGAGGTCGACTCGCGGCACACGTGGTCCGCGTCGTCGACCACGTTGACGGCGGCCAGGATGCTCCGCGGTGCCAGGTCGCGCAGGGACACGTGCAGGACCAGCGTGCCGGGCCGGCAGGCGTCGGTGGTCAGGTGCGGGGCGGCGGCGGTGGTCGCCAGGCAGACCAGCCGGTGGGCGGCGAGCGCCTCCTCGGCGCTCCCGGCGACCTCGGTCCTCAGCCCCGGCCAGCGGTCCCGGCAGCGGGCGGCGAAGACTTCCGCCCGGGAGCGGTCCAGGTCGGACACGGTGACGGCGGCGAGGCCGGGCAGGACGGCCCGGAGGCAGGCCAGGATCTCGAAACCGATCACGCCGCAGCCGACCAGGGAGACCCCGGTGTCGGGGACGGACGAGCCCAGCACCGCCGCCGCGAGGGCGGCGCTCGCCGCGGTACGCCGGGCCGAGATCACCGAGCCCTCCAGCAGGGCTTCCGGCTGCCCGGTGGCCATCGAGTTGAGGATCACCGCGGCGGAGGCGCGCTCCAGGCCGGACGCGGTGTTGCCGGGGAACGAGGCGATCCACTTGATGCCCGCCACCGGCTCGTCCTCGCCGAGGTAGGCCGGCAGGCCGATGATGCGGTTGCGCGGGTCGTCGGGGAAGCGGAGGAACACCGAGTGCGGCAGGGCCGTCCGGCCCCGCTCGTGCAGCAGGTACGCGCGGCGCACCGCTGCGAGGACCTCGTCCTCGGCGCCGTCGAGGACCTGACGGACCTCCCCGGACCCCAGGATCAGCATGGTGCCCCCTTCATCGCCGGCTTCTTCTCCTTCCACAGGTGGGACACGTCGCCGAAGTGGCGGGCGACCCACGCGTCGTCGTAGATCGTGTCGAGGTACCGCTCCCCGCGGTCGGGCAGGACCAGCGCGCACCGCGCGCCCGCCGGGATGCGGTCGGCCAGCTGGTCCACCGCCGCCACCAGCGCCCCGGAGGAGCCGCCCGCGAGGACGGCCTCCCGTGCGGCGAGCCGCCGGCAGCCGACCACGCAGTCGAGGTCGGTCACGTGGACCACCTCGTCGGCGAGCCCGTCGCGGTAGAGCGCCGGGCGGACGGCCGCGCCGTGGCCCGGGATCAGCCGGGACGCCGGCACGCCGCCGAAGATGGCGCTGCCCAGGGCGTCCACCGCGACCACGGTCACCGGCAGCCCCCGGTCGCGGACGTACTCCGCGCAGCCGCGCAGCGTGCCGCACGAACTCGTCGCGCAGAACAGGTAGTCGATCCCGCCCGGCGCCGCCTGGAGGATCTCGCGCATCGTCTGCCGGTGCGCCTGGGGGTTGAGCGGGTTGGCGTACTGGTTGGGCCAGTAGGCGCCCGGGATGCGGGCGACCAGGGCGCTGACCCGGCGGATCCGGGCGGGCAGGTACTCGCCGGTGCCCGGGTCGCACTCGCTCACCACCTCGACCTCCGCGCCCAGGGCCCGCATGACGGCGATGTTCTGCCGGTTGGTGCGGGGGTCCACCACACAGATGAACCGGAGCCCGTAGTACGCGCAGACCTGGGCCAGCCCGATGCCGAGGTTGCCGGAACTCGATTCGACGACCACCGAGCGGCCGGGCACGACGGTGCCGCACCGGATCGGCTCGCGCAGCATCTCCAGGGCCGAGCGGTCCTTCATGCTGCCGCCGGGGTTGAAGGCCTCCAGCTTGGCGTAGGTGGTGAAGTGCCGCCCCGGGGCCAGCTTGGCGAGTTCGACCAGCGGGGTGCCGCCGATCGTGCCGAGCACACCGGCCGGCCCGTCGTCAGGTTCCGGCATGGTGGCCTCGCCCCGTCGGATCGGGGCACGGCCCGAACATGGTGCGGAACACGCTAGTTCCTCCTGTCAGCACTGGATCGAGGGGTGGTGCGGCCGCCGCCGCGCACAGGGCGTGCGGCCGGTCCGGCGGGTCACCGCGCCGGTGCGCCGGGCGTGGTGCGTACGGAGCGTGCGGCCGAGGCGGCGACGGCGACCAGCACCATCCAGCCCGCCAGGGCCAGCGCGGCGGTCCGCGCGCCGCCCGAGTCGAGCAGCAGGCCGCCGAGCAGCGAGCCGATCGGCAGCACCCCGTTGGACAGCGTGCTCATCGCCGCGAGCACCCGGCCGCGCAACCGGTCCGGGGTGATGCTCAGCTGGTAGCTGCCGAGCGCCACGTTCCACAGCGGTCCGACGAACCACATCGCGGCGTAGGCGGCGGCGAGCGTGAAGGGATCGCGGCTGAGGGCGATCACGGCCATCAGCGCCGCCCACGCCCAGTTCGCCCCGATCACCAGGGCGCCCAGTGCGACCCGGCGGGCGCACCACGGCGCCACCAGCGAGCCCAGGACGCCCCCGGCCCCCGCGAAGCCGACCATCAGGCCCACCCCCGCCGAGGACGCGCCGACATCGGTGGCCAGCACGATGGCGACCAGGAACAGCGCCCGGAACATCAGGTTGCTGCCGGCCACCAGCAGGGTGGAGGTGCGCAGGAAGGGCTGTCGCCACAGCCACCGCAGGCCCTCGCGGACCTGCTCGCCCATGCTGCCGGTGCGGGCGGACCGCTCGGCCTCGAACTCCTTGCGGATGAGCAGCAGTCCGGTCAGCGAGACGAGGTAGGTCAGCGCGTCGGCGAGGAACGGCACGGCCCGGCCGAGACCGAACAGAGCGCCGCCGAGCGGTGTCCCGAGCATGACCGCGGCCCGGCCTCGCGCCTCGTTGCGGGACAGCGCCAGCGAGAGCTGCGCCGGCGGTACGACGTTCGGGACGGCCGCGTGCGCGGCGAGCCCGTGGAACACCGTGAGCGCGCCCTCGGTGAACCCCACGGCCAGTACGAGCGGCAGGCCGAGAACGCCGAGGGCGGCCGCGACCGCGATGGCCGCCGCGCCGAGCGCGCGCAGCGCGTCGCACCAGATCATCAGCCGCCGGCGCGGCCAGCGGTCCACCAGGGCGCCGGCCGGCAGCGGCAGGAGCAGCGCGGGCAGCAGCGCCACGAAGCCGGCCAGTCCGGCCGCGAACGGCGAGCCGGTGAGGGCCAGGACCAGCAGCGGGTAGGCGATGGTGGTCGCCGTCGACCCGAGCAGGGAGACCGCCGAGCCGCCCCACAGCAGCAGGAAGTCGCGGTTGCGGTGCAGCGGGACCAGTGGACCGGCGTCCGCCGCGCCCGGCGGCGGCGCACCCGCCGGCGTCCTCGTGTCGGGGCTCGTCATCCGTCACCCTCCTCGTCCGGCCGGGCCGGACGCTAGCCGCGCTCCGCCCGCTCCATCTGCCGGCGCAGACTGAGCGGGCGCATGTCGGTCCAGACGGTGCCGATGTGGGCCAGGCACTCGGCCCGGGTGCCCTCGGTGCCCTCGGCGTGCCAGCCGAGCGGCAGCTCGCGGTCGGCGAGCCAGACGGAGTACTGCTCCTCGTCGTTGCGGACGACGCGGTACGTACGCTCGTCGGTGTCTTCCTCGGCCACGGCGGGCCCTCCCTCGGGTCGACTGCCGCGTCACGAACCTCACGTGACCGGTGGCGGCGCCGAAGAGCCTGCCGCAGCCGCCCGGCCCGGCCGCAGAGAAGGAGGCGCAGACACCGTGACGTCAACGCTGCCGGTGTGACTGCCGGTTGTTCTCTGCGAGCCGCGACGGCCCGGCGGCGACGCTGAGGCGCATGACTGCGACCCCCTCCCTCCGGCCCGCGCCGGCCGACCGCGCCCGGGAGCGCGACGCGACCCCCGCCCTCCCGCTGACGGTGCCGGCCGAGTCCCCCGGTACGCCCCTGTCCGAGTACCTGTCGGCCGCCCGGCCGCTCGTCCGCGCCCGGCTGCTCGAACACGGCGCGGTGCTGCTGCGCGGGTTCGACGTCGGCGGCGTGGACGGCTTCGAGGCCGCGGTGCGGGCGGTGTCCGGCGCGCCGCTGCCCTACGCGGAGCGGTCCTCGCCGCGCAGCACGATCAAGGGCCAGGTGTACACCTCGACCGACTATCCGCCGGACGAGGAGATCTTCCTCCACAACGAGAACTCGTACCAGGCGGACTGGCCGCTGAACCTGTTCTTCCACTGCGTGCGGCCACCGGACACCCTGGGCGCCACCCCGCTCGCCGACACCCGGCGCGTGTACCAGGCGATCGACCCGGCCGTCCGGGAGGAGTTCGCCGCCCGGGGCTGGATGGTGGTGCGCAACTTCTCCGACGGCTTCGGCGTGCCGTGGCAGCAGGCCTTCAACACCGCCGACCGCGGCCAGGTGGAGGCGTACTGCGCCCGCAACGGCGTCGAGACCGAGTGGACCGCGGACGGCCTGCGGACCCGTGCGCGCCGCCGGGCGGTCCACCGCCACCCGGTGACCGGGGAGACGGTCTGGTTCAACCACCTCACCTTCTTCCACGTGACCACGCTGGCCGAGGAGGTGTGCGGCGCGCTGCGGGAGATGTACGACGACGCGCGGCTGCCGACCAACACCTACTACGGCGACGGCCGGCCGATCCCGGACGAGGTCGTCGCGCACCTGCGGTCCTGCTACCGCGCCGAGCAGCGGCGCTTCGACTGGCAGCGGGACGACGTGCTGATCGTCGACAACATGCTGGCGGCGCACGCCCGCGAGCCCTTCACCGGGCCGCGCCGGATCGCCGTGGCGATGGCCGAGACCTACTCGGCGGCCGTACGTTCCGACTCGTCCGCGGAGGTGCCCGATGTCCGCCGGTGACAGCGGCCACCCGCTCTCCTTCGCCCAGGAACAGCTGTGGTTCCTGGACCAGTTGCGCTCCGGCGCCGCCACCGAGTACCTGATGTGCGAGGTGTTCCGCATCCGCGGCCCGCTCGACCCGCGGCTGCTGGAGGCGGCGTTCACCGAGATCGCGGCACGGCACGAGGTGCTGCGCACCCGCTACGGCACCGCCGACGGCGCCGGGGTCCAGTTCGTGGACGAGCCCGGCCCCGTACCACTGGTGCGGGTGGACCTGACCGGCACGGCGCCGGCGGACCGCGAGGCGCGGCTGCGCGAGCTGCACGCCGCCGAGCTGCGCACGCCGGTCGACCTGCGCGAGCACGCACCCTGGCGGCTCACCCTGGTCCGGTTCGCCGAGGAGGACGCCGCCCTGCTGGTAACCGTCCACCACATCGCCTTCGACGGGTGGTCCTGGGGCGTTCTCGCCCGGGAACTGCACGAACTGTGCACCGCGTTCGCCGCCGGCCGGCCCTCGCCGCTGGAACCGGTGCCCGTGCAGTACGCGGACTTCGCCCAGTGGCAGCGCGACACCCGGGCCGCCGCCCCCGAGCGGGCCGAACGGCGGCGCGGCTACTGGCGGGAGCGGCTGGCGGGCCTGGAGCCGCTGGAACTGCCCGCCGACCGCCGCCGCCCGGCGCACTGGGACCCGGCCGGCGACAGCGTCGCCTTCACGGTGCCCGCGCCGCTGGCCCGGCGGCTGGCCGCGCTCGGCCGGGACGCGGGCGCCACCCCGTTCATGGTGCACCTGGCCGCGTTCCAGCTCCTGCTCGCCCGCTGGTCCGGCCGGACCGACGTGGCGGTCGGCGTGTCGGTCTCGGACCGCACCGAGGCCGAACTGGAACCGCTTATCGGCCTGTTCCTCAACACCGTGGTCCTGCGGACCGACCTGTCCGGCCGGCCCTCGTTCCCCGGCCTGCTGGCCCGGGTCCGGGAGACCACCGTGGACGCCTACGAGCACCAGGACGTGCCGTTCGGCTCGGTGGTGGCCGACCTCGCGCCCGAGCGCGACCCGTCCCGCAACCCGGTCTTCCAGGTCGGCTTCGCCCTGCACAACGCCGAGCGCCGCCCGCTGCGACTGCCCGGACTCGACGTCGCGAAGGTCGAGACGGCCACCGAACACGCCGCCTTCGACCTGTCGCTGCACCTGTCCGAACGCACCGACGGCTCGCTGGCGGCCCGGCTGATCTACCCCACCGCGCTGTTCGACCGCGCGCGGATCGAGCGGATGGCGGCGAGCCTGCTGCGGCTGCTCACGGACATCGCCGAGCGCCCGGACACCGCCGCCCACGCGCTGGAGACCGTCCCCGACACGGAACTGGCGGCCTTCCGGCGCTGGAACCGCACCGAGACCGAGCGCCCCCGGCGCTCGCTCGCCGAACTGTTCTTCGCCCAGGCCCTGGCCACCCCGGACGCGGTGGCCGTGGTGTCCGGCGGGCAGGAGACCGGCTACGCCGACCTCGCCGGCCGGGTGCGGCGGCTGGCCGGACTGCTGCGCTCGCGCGGCGTCGGCCCGGAGAGCGCGGTGGGCGTCGCGCTGCACCGCGGCACCGACCTGGTCGTCACCCTCCTCGCCGTGCTCACCGCGGGCGGGGTGTACGTGCCGCTGGCCCCCGAACACCCGGCGGACCGGCTGGCCCACCTGGCAGCCGACGCCCGCGTCACCCTCCTGGTCACCGAGGAGGCGCTGCGCGGACGGCTCCCGGACCATCCGAACACCCTGGTGCTCGACGCCGCCCGGCCCGCCGGGGAAGCGGAGGCGCCGCCCCTGGAACCGGCGGGCGTGACCGGCACGGAGGCCGCGTACGTGATGTACACCTCCGGTTCCACGGGCCGGCCCAAGGGGGTCGTCGTACCGGAAGCCGCGATCCGCAACCGCGTGCTCTGGACGGTCGAGCGCTTCGGCCTGGGCCCCGGCGACCGGGTGCTGCAGAAGACCACCATCGGTTTCGACGCCGCCCTGTGGGAGTTCCTCTCCCCGCTGGTGTGCGGCGCCGCGGTGGTGACGGGCCCGCGCGACGCCCACCGCGACCCGCGGGTGATCGTCCGGGCCATGGCCGACCACCGCGTCACCGTGCTCCAGGGCGTGCCCTCCATGCTGCGCCTGCTGCTGGACGAACCGGACCTGGCCGGCTGCGCCGCGCTGCGCCTGGTCTGCTCGGCGGGCGAGCCGCTGCCCGCCGGCCTGGCCGCCCGGCTGCACCGCACGCTCGGCGCCGAGGTGGTCAACACCTACGGCCCCACCGAGTGCGCCGTGGACTCCACCGCCTGGCCGTTCGACCCGGACGAGCCCGGCGACCTGGTGCCGATCGGCCTGCCGCTGCCCAACGTGCGCACCTACGTGGTGGACGACGAGGGCCGGCAGGTGCCCGTCGGGGTGACCGGCGAACTGCACGTCGGCGGCCTCGGGCTCGCCCGCGGGTACGCGGGCCGCGGCGACCTCACCGCCGACCGGTTCGTCCCCGACCCGGACGCGACCGTGCCCGGCGCGCGCCGGTACCGCACCGGCGACCTGGTACGGCGCCGCGCGGACGGCGCGCTGGAGTACGTCGGACGCGTCGACGACCAGGTCAAGATCGGCGGCGTGCGCATCGAGCCCGGCGAGATCGAGGTGCTGCTGGCCGCCCACCCGTCGGTGGCCGCCGCCGTGGTGGCCGTCCACCGGTCCGACGCCGGCGACGCGCGGCTGACCGCGTACGCGGTGCCCGTCGCGGGGGAGCGGATCGACCCGGAGGCGCTGCGCGCCCACCTGGCCGCCGCGCTGCCCGAGGCGATGCTGCCCGCCGCCTACGTCCCGCTCGCCGAGCTGCCGCTCACCCCGAACGGCAAGGCGGACCGCCGCCGGCTGCCGCCCCCCGCCGCACCCGACGGGCCCGCCGCCGCGGCCTGGCAGGCCCCGCGCACCGCCGCCGAGGACACCGTCGCCGGTCTGATGGCCGAGGTCCTCGGCGTCGAACGGGTCGGCGCCGAGGACGACTTCTTCCTGCTCGGCGGCCACTCCCTGCTCGCGATCAAGCTGGTGCTGCGGCTGCGCCGCGCCTTCGGCGCCGAACTGACCGTGGGCGAGCTGTTCCAGGCGCGGACGGTCGCCGCGCTGGCCGCCCGGATCACCGAGGCAGGCGCCGCCCCGGACTCCGACCCGGACGCCGTCCGGCCGGCCGGCCGGGACCGCCCGCTGCCCCTCTCGTTCGGCCAGCAGCGGATGTGGTTCCTCGACCAGCTGGAGCCCGGCAGCCACGAGTACGTCGTCCCGCTGGCGCTGCGGCTGACCGGACCGCTCGACACCGTGGCGCTGCGCCACGCGCTGGACGCGCTGTCCGAACGGCACGAGATCCTGCGGACCAGATACCGGTCCGAGGGCGGCGAGCCCGTCCAGATCACCGACCCCGCCGGGCCGGTCGACTTCACCCTCACCGACCTGACGGACGCACCCGACCCCGGGACCCGGGCCCGGGACCTGGTCGACGAGCTGGCCCGCCGGCCCTTCGACCTCGCGCACGGCCACCCGCTGCGGGCCACCCTGATCCGCACCGCCCCCGAGGACCACCTCCTCGTCCTGGCCCTGCACCACATCGCCTTCGACGCCTGGTCGACCCACGTCTACCTGCGCGACCTGGACACCGCCTACCGGGCCTGCACCGCGGGCGAGCCGTCGCCGCACGCCCCGCAGCCGGTCCGCTACGCGGACTTCGCCCTCTGGCAGCGCGAGCAGCAGCGGGCCGGCCGGCTGGACGGCCAGCTCGCCTACTGGCGCGACCGCCTCGACGGCCTCACGCCCGTCGAACTGCCCGCCGACCGGGTCCGCTCGGCGGTCCGCGACGCCCGGGGCGGCAACGTCGTCGTCGAGGTGGCCCCGGAGACCGCCCGGGCCGTCGCCGAACTGGCCGGCCGGCACGGCGCGACCCCGTTCATGGTGATGCTCGCCGCGTTCCAGGTGCTGCTGCGGCGCTGGACCGGCCGCGACGACCTCGCGGTGGGCACCCCGGTCGCCGGGCGGACCCGCCAGGAGACGGAGGACCTGGTCGGGTTCTTCACCAACAACCTGGTGATCCGCAGCGACCTCGGCGGCAACCCGGCCTTCACCGAACTGCTGGAGCAGGTACGCTCCACGGTGCTCGACGCCTTCGCCCACCAGGACCTGCCGTTCGAGCACCTCGTCGACGCGCTGCGCCCGGAACGGGACCTCTCCCGCAACCCGCTGTTCCAGATCATGTTCGAACACCAGCACCTGGCGGGCGTCCCCGACCGGCTCGGCACGGTCGCCGTGGAGCCGGTCCGCGCCGGACTGGAGACCGCCAAGTTCGACCTCACCGTGACCGTCAAGGAACGCGGCGGGCGCATGTACTGCTGGTTCGAGTACGCGACCGCGCTCTTCGACCGGGAGACCGTCGAGCGGCTGGCGGGCCACTACCTGACCCTGGTCGGCAGCGTCACGGCCGGCCCCGGCACGCGGATCGACGACCTCGGCATGCTCACCGAGGACGAGCGGCACCGCGCTCTCACCGCCTGGGCCGACCCGGAGGCCGGCCGGGCCGCCCTGCTCGACCCGGCCGCCGAACACGGAGTGTGCGTACCGGAACTCTTCGCCCGGCAGGTCCGCCGGGCCCCCGACGCCCTCGCCGTCGTCTTCGGCGACCAGCGGCTCAGCTACGCCGAACTCGACGCGCGCGCCGACCGGTTCGCCGCCCGGCTGCGCTCCCTCGGGGTCACCGCGGAGACCGTCGTCGGCTCCTGCCTGGAACGCGGCGTCGAAGCGGTGGTGGTGCTGCTCGCCGTACTCAAGGCCGGCGGCGTGTACGTGCCGTTCGACCCGCGGCACCCCGCCGAGCGGCTGGACCTCATGCTCGCCGACGCCGGCCCGGCACTCGTGGTCACCACCCGCGCGTTCGCCGGCCGGCTGACCGCCGCCCACCGGGTGGTCCTGGCCGACGCCGACGCCGACGCCCAGGACGCATCCGGCACCGCCCCCGCGGACCCGGTGCCCGCCCCGGTCCGGCCGGAGAACCTCGCCTACGTCATCTACACCTCCGGCTCCACCGGCCGCCCCAAGGGCGTGATGATCGAGCACCGCAGTTACGCCCACCACTGCCGGGTGATCGCCGACGCGTACGGCATCGCCCCCGGCGAACGGGTGGCGCTGCTGTCCGCGCTCACCTTCGACGTGGCGATGGACCAGATCGCGGCGACCCTGGTGGCCGGCGCCACGATCGTGGTCGCCGACCCGGTGTTCTGGACCCCGGCCGAACTGCCCGCCCGGCTCGCCGAGCACGGCGTCACCGTCCTGGAGATCACGCCGTCCTACTACCGGGCCGTCCTGGAGTCGCCCGACCTGGCCCTGCTGGGCTCGCTGAAGCTGATGAACGTCGGCAGCGACGTGGTCACCGGCCTGGACGCGCGGCGCTGGGCGCAGACCGGCCTGCCCGCCCGCTTCCTGTGCAACTACGGCCCGACCGAGGCCACCGTCACCTGCCTGCTGCACCCCGTCCCGCAGGCGCCCGAGGCGGAGGACGCGGCCGGCGCCCTGCCGCTCGGCCGGCCCGTCCCCGGCACCCGCGCTTACATCCTGGACGCGGACCTGCAACCCGTCCCGGTCGGCGTGCCCGGCGAGCTGTACCTCGGCGGCGTCCGGCTGGCCCGCGGCTACCACCGGCGGCCGGACCTCACCGCCGACCGGTTCGTGCCCGACCCCTTCGCCACCGAGCCCGGCCGGCGCCTCTACCGCACCGGCGACCTGACCCGCCACCGGCCGGACGGCACCATCGAGTTCCTCGGCCGGATCGACCACCAGGTCAAGGTCCGCGGCCTGCGCATCGAACTCGGCGAGATCGAGGCGGCACTCGCCCGGCACCCCGCCCTTCAGGAGGCGGTGGTCACCGCCCCGCAGACGGCCCCGGGCGAACGGCGGCTCGTCGCCTACCTGGTGGCGCGTCCCGGCAGCCCGCTGCCCGACGTGGCCGAACTGCGCGGACACCTGGGCGCGCTGCTGCCCGAGTACATGATCCCCTCGGCGTGGGTGCCGCTCGACGCGTTCCCGCTGACGGCCAGCAAGAAGATCGACCGCAAGGCCCTGCCGGACGCCTCGGCCGCCCTGGCCGGCGGCGCCCGCGAGCACCTCGCCCCGCGCGACCCCGCCGAGGAGGCCGTCGCCGCGATCTGGTCCGAGGTCCTGGGCGTGGCGCGGATCGGCGTCCACGACGACTTCTTCGCCCTGGGCGGGCACTCGCTGCTGGCCACCCGGGTGCTGGCCCGGCTCCGCGAGACGTTCGCCGTCGAGCTGCCGCTGCGCCTGCTGTTCGAGGCCACCACCGTGGCCCGGCTCTCCGCGGCGGTGTCCGAGGCCGTGGAGGCCGACATCGCCGCGCTCACCGACCACGAGGTGGCGGGCCTGCTCGCCGAGGAAGGCCTCCGATGACCGACACCAAAGACCGCGAGCGACTGAGGCAGGAACTGCTGCGCCGGCGCCTCGCCGGCCGGGTGGCCCCCGCCCCGCAGGACGGCATCGCCCGCGCGCCGCGCGGCGGCCCGCTCCCCCTCTCCTTCGCCCAGCGCCGCCTGTGGATCCTCGACCGGCTCCGGCCCGGCGGCACCGAATACCTGATGACCGTGGCGCTGCGGCTGCGCGGCCCCCTCGACCGGGCCGCGCTGCGCACCGCGCTGGACGCGCTCCCGCGCCGGCACGAGGTGCTGCGGACCCGCTACCCGGTCGTCGACGGCGAGCCCGTACAGGTCGTCGACGCGCCCGGCAGCGTCCCCCTGGCCGAGGAGGACCTCGGCGCGCTTGACCGGGCGGCCGCGGACGCCCGGATCGCCGCCCTGGCCACCGGCGCGCGCCGGCCGGTCGACCTCGCCGAAGGACCGGTGTTCTCCGCCGTGCTGGCCCGGCTGGCACCCGAGGAGCACGCCCTCCTGCTGACCGTCCACCACATCGCCTGCGACGGCCGGTCCGAGGACATCCTGGTCCGCGAACTCACCGAACGCTACGCGGACGCGGTCGCCGGCCGGCCCGACCGCTCGCCCGAACCACCTGTCCAGTACGCCGACTTCGCCCTGTGGCAGCGCGAACGGCTCTCCGGCGCGGCCCTGCGCCGCCCGCTCGACCACGGGCGCGAGCGGCTGGCCGGGCTGCCGCCCCTGGAACTGCCCACCGACCGGCCCCGTCCCGCCGTACGCGACACGGCGGGCGGGCTGGCGCCGCTCACCGTGCCGGCCGGCACCGCCCGGCGGCTCACCGCGCTCGCCCGGGAGCACGGCGCCACCCCGTTCATGGCCCTGCTCGCCGCGCACGCCGTCCTGCTCGGCCGCTGGAGCGGGCAGCGCGACGTCGCCGTGGGCTTCCCGGTCGCCGGGCGGGACCGCGCGCAGCTCCAGGACCTGGTCGGCCTCTTCCTCAACACGCTGGTGGTACGGGTCGACCTGTCCGGGACGCCGTCGTTCGCGGACCTGCTGCGGCAGGTCCGCGAGAGCGCGCTCGACGCCTACGCCCACCAGGAACTGCCCTTCGAGCGGCTGGTCGAGGAACTGGCACCGGAGCGGGACCCGTCCCGCACGCCGCTGTTCTCCTCCATGCTGCTGTGGCAGGACGCGGCCGGCACGCCGGCGCCCGCCGCGATGGGCGCCCTGACCGCCGAACGGCTGCCGGTCGGTGAGAGCACCGCCAAGTTCGACCTCACCGTGGGCCTCGCCGAGCGGCCGGACGGCTCGCTGTCCGGCGCCGTCAACTACGCCTCGGCCCTGTTCGACCAGGCGACGGCCGAGCGGTTCGCCGCGCAGTTCGCCCGCCTGCTGGACAGCGCGGTCGCCTCGCCCGGCACCCCGGTGGACGAACTGGAGATCCTGCCCGCCGCGGAGCGCGACCGCCAGCTCCACGACTGGAACGCCACCGGCCGGAGCTACCCGGCCGGCACCCTCCCGTCCCTGTTCGAAGCCCAGGCCGCCCGCACCCCCGACGCCGAGGCGGTGCGCTTCGAGGGCACCGGCCTCGACTACCGGGAGCTGGCCGACCGGGCCGGCCGGCTCGCCCGCCACCTGCGCACCCTCGGCGTCGGACCCGAATCCGTCGTCGGCGTCTGCCTGCACCGGGGCCCCGACCTCGTGGTGGCGCTGCTCGCGGTGCTCAAGGCCGGCGGCGCCTACCTGCCGCTCGACCCGGACTATCCGGCCGAGCGGCTCGCCTTCATGCTGGAGGACTCCGGCGCCCGCGCCGTGGTCACCGACCCCGCACTCGCCCCCCTGGTGCGCGACCGCGCGCCGCACCTGGTCGACATCACCGGCGACCTCCCCGGCACCCCGGACCACGCCCCGGCCGTGGTGGCGGCCCCGGAACACCCGGCGTACCTGATCTACACCTCGGGCTCCACCGGCCGCCCCAAGGGCGTGCTGATCGAGCACCGGGCGATCGTCAACCGGCTGCACTGGATGCAGGAGACATACGGACTCACCGCCGACGACCGGGTGCTGCAGAAGACGCCGTACAGCTTCGACGTCTCGGTGTGGGAGTTCTTCTGGCCGCTGATCACCGGTGCCACCCTGGTGCTCGCCCGTCCCGGCGGCCACCGCGACCCCGCCTACCTGGCCGCGCTGATCGGCACCGAGTCGATCACCACCGTCCACTTCGTGCCGTCGATGCTGCGCGCCTTCCTCGCCGAGCCGCTGCCCCGCCTGCCCTCGCTGCGCCGCATGATGTGCAGCGGCGAGGCACTGCCCGCCGACCTGGTCACCGCCGTGCACGAGCGGATCGGCTGCGAGCTGCACAACCTGTACGGGCCGACCGAGGCCGCGGTCGACGTCACCGCCGTCCGGTGCGAGCCGGGCCTGCCCGTCACCATCGGCCGCCCGGTCGCCAACACCCGCACCTACATCCTGGACGCCGCCCGGCGGCCGGTCCCGATCGGCGTGCCTGGCGAACTCCTGCTCGGCGGCGTCCAGCTCGCCCGCGGCTACCTCAACCGCCCCGGGCTCACCGCCGACCGCTTCGTGCCCGACCCCTTCGCCACCGAGCCCGGCGGACGGCTCTACCGCACCGGCGACCTGGCCCGCTACCGCGCGGACGGCGCCATCGAGTACCTCGGCCGGCTCGACCACCAGGTGAAGATCCGCGGCCAGCGGGTCGAACTCGGCGAGATCGAGGCGGTGCTGGCCCAGGCCCCCGGCGTCGCCGCCGCGGCCGTCGCCGTCCACGACGAACAGCTCGTGGGCTACCTCGTGCCGCCCTCGGCCGACGTCGAAGCGGCCCGCGAGCACTTGCGCGCACGGCTGCCGGAACACATGCGGCCCGTGCACTGGACCCTGCTCCAGGCGCTGCCCCTGACACCCAGCGGCAAGACCGACCGCAAGGCGCTGCCCGCGCCCGACCGGGCCCGCTCCGCCCTGACCGGCGCCTTCACCGCCCCGCGCACCCCGGTCGAGCAGACCCTCGCGGACGCCTTCGCCACGGCCCTCGGCGTCGACAAGGTCGGGGTGCACGACGGCTTCTTCCAGCTCGGCGGGGACTCCATGCGCGCCATCCGGGCCGTCGGCACCCTGCGCGACCAGGGGCTCGCCCTCTCCGTGCAGGACGTCTTCGCCCGGCAGACCGTCGCCGAGCTGGCCCCGGTGGCGGCCGCCCGGCCCGCGGCCGAGCCGCAGGAGACCGCCCTGACCCGCCCCTTCGAACTGCTGGCCCCCGACGACCGGGACCGGCTCCCCGAAGGACTGGTCGACGCCTACCCCATGGGCCAGGTCCAGGTGGGCATGGTCTACGAGATGCTCGCCGACCCCGCGCGCAACACCTACCAGAACGTCAGCACCTTCCAGATCGTGGACGACGGCCCGTTCTCCGCCGAGGCGTTCACCGGCGCGGTCCGGCTGCTGATCGACCGGCACGAGATCCTGCGCACCTCCTTCGACCTGTCCGGGTACTCCGAACCGCTCCAGCTCGTGCACGCCGCGGACCACCTGGAGGCGGACGTCGGCGTCACCGACCTGCGCGGTCTGCCCGCCGCCGAACAGCGGGAGCGGGTAAGGGAGTTCCGCGCCGAGGCCCAGCGCACCCCGTTCGACATCGGCCGCGCCCCGCTGCTGCGCTACCACGCCCACCTGGTCGGCGACCGGGAATGGCTGCTGACCCACGTCGAGTGCCACGCCATCCTGGACGGCTGGAGCCACCACTCGGTCATCGGCGAGCTGCGCGCCGCCTATCGCGACCTGTCCCGGGGCACCCCGGCCCCGCCCGCCGCGCCGCCCCGGGTCCGCTACGCCGACTTCGTCCGGCTGGAGAAGCAGGCCCTGGTCTCCGCGGCGGACCGGGAGTTCTGGGAAGGACGGATCACCGGCCACGACCGGCTCCGGCTGCCCGCCGACAGCGCCCCCGCCGAGGCGGACCTGCCCGCCCCCGAGGTACGGCTGCCCTGGGCGGACCTGGAACCCCGGCTGCGCCGGCTGGCCGCCGACACCCAGACCTCGCTCAAGAGCGTCCTGTACACCGCCCACCTCAAGGTGCTCGGCCTGATCAGCGGCCAGCACCGGTTCCTGGCCGGCGCCGTCACCAACGGCCGCCCCGAACTGCCGGGCGGCGACCGGGTGCGCGGTATGTACCTCAACACGGTGCCGTTCGCCGTCGACCTGCGGGCGCCGAGCTGGCGCGAGCTGGTGCGGTCGGTGTTCGCGGAGGAACTGGCCCTGTGGCCGCACCGGCGCTACCCGCTGCCCGCCATGCAGCGCGCGTGGGGCGGCGGCGCACCCCTCGTCGAGGTGGTCTTCGCCTACCTGGACTTCCACGTCCTGGACGGGCAGCGCGCCGACATCGGCACGGTCGACGACCACAGCCCGAACGAGTTCACCCTCGACGTGTGGACCTTCCCCGGCGAACTGCGGATGACCTGCCGGCCCGGCTGGGCCGGCCGGGAGCGGCTGGCGGCGATCGGCGAAGCCTTCCTGGGCGTCCTCACCGCGATGGCCGACGACGCCGACGCCGACCCGCGCGCCTTCCGCGCACCCGGCCTGGAACAGACGGACGGGACACCGGCCGGCACCCGGCCGCTGCCCGAGGTCTGCGTGCCCGAACTGCTCGCCGCCCGCGCCCGCCCCGGCGCGACCGCGCTGGACGACGGGCGGCGCCGCGTGACCTACCGGGAACTCGACGCCCGTTCCAACCAGTTGGCCCACCTGCTGCGCGGACTCGGCGTCGGCCCGGAGAAACCGGTCGCGCTCTGCCTGGACCGCGGCATCGAAGCGGTGCTGGCCATGCTCGCCGTCCTCAAGGCCGGCGGGTACTACGTGCCGCTCGACCCCGCCTACCCGGACGCGCGCATCGGCTACGTCCTGGACGACGTCCGGGCCGACGTGGTCCTGTGCCACCCGCGGGACACCACCCGCCTGGCCGCGTTCCCCGGCGTCCGCGGCGTCGCCCTGGACGCCGGGTGGGCCGTCCTGGACGGGCTGCCCGAGACACCCGTCGAGGCGGGCACCGCCCCCGACAACCTGGCCTACGTCACCTACACCTCCGGCTCCACCGGCCGGCCCAAGGGCGTACAGATCACACACCGCGCGATCGTCCGGCTGGTGCACGACGCGAACTACGCCGACCTCGGCCCGGACCAGGTGCTGCTGCTGCACGCCCCGCTCGCCTTCGACGCCTCCACCCTGGAGGTCTGGGGGGCGCTGGCCAACGGCGCCCGGCTCGCCGTCTGCCCGCCCGGCGCGACCACCGCCGACGAACTGGCCGAGGTGGTACGCCGGCACGGCGTGACGGTGCTCTGGCTCACCGCCGGCCTGTTCCAGCACATGGTCGAGACCCGCCCGGACTGCCTGGCCGGCGTACGGCAGGTGCTCGCCGGCGGCGACGCGCTCTCGCCCGCGCACGTACGCACCGCGCTGGCCCACGGCGTGGCGCTGACCAACGGCTACGGCCCCACGGAGTGCACCACCTTCAGCACCGCGCTGCGCGGGGTGACCGAGGCCGATGCCGACCGCGGCGTGCCGATCGGCACGCCGATCACCGACACCCGGGTCCTCGTCGTCGACGACGACCTCGACCCGGTGCCGTGCGCGGTGCCCGGCGAACTCCTCGTCGGCGGCCCCGGACTCGCCCGCGGCTACCTCGGCCGCCCCGACCTGACCGCGGACCGCTTCGTGCCGGACCCCTCCGGAACCGTCCCCGGCGCCCGCCTGTACCGCACCGGGGACATCACCCGCCGCGACGCCGACGGCACGCTGCACTTCATGGGCCGGCGCGACGGCCAGGTGAAGATCCGCGGCCACCGGATCGAACTGGCCGAGGTGGAGGCCGCGCTCGGCGGCCTGCCGTCCGTCCGGGCGGCGGCCGCCGCCGTGCACCCCGGACCGGACGGTCACAAGCGGCTGACCGGCTACGTCGTCCTCGAACCCGGACACGGTCCGCTGGACGTCACGGCGCTGCGCGAGCGGCTGCGCCGCCGGGTGCCCGACTACCTGGTGCCCGGGGCGTGGGTGGAGCTGCCCGCCCTCCCGCTCACCGCCCACGGCAAGATCGACCGGGCCGCGCTGCCCGAGCCCGCCGGGCCCGCCGTGACGTCCGCCTTCACCGCCCCGCGCACGCCCGCCGAGCGGGCCGTGGCCGAGGTGTGGGCCGAGGTGCTCGGCGTGGAGCGGGTCGGCGTCGACGACGACTTCCACGCCCTCGGCGGGCACTCGCTGGCCGTCCTGCGCATCGCCGCCCTGCTGCGCGAGCGGCACGGCATCGAGCTGACCGTCCGCTCGTTCCTGGAGCACCCCACCGTGGCCGGGCTCGCCGCGGCCGCCGAGGCGGGCACGACGACGGCCAGGGCACTGGTCTGGCTGCGGCGCGAGGGCACCCGGCCGCCGCTGTTCTGCGTGCACCCCGGCGGCGGCAGCGCCCACTGGTACCGCCCGTTGGTGCCCTACCTCCACCCCGACCAGCCGGTCGCGGCCTTCGCCTGGCCCGGCCTCCAGGGGGAGGACGGTCCCGTCCCCTCCACGGAGCAGATGGCGGAGCGCTACCTGGCCGAACTGCGGGCGGCGGCACCGCACGGCCCGTACCGGCTGTTCGGCTGGTGCGGCGGCAGCGGCATCGCGAGCGAGCTGGCGCACCGGCTCACCGCCGAGGGAGAGGACGTCACCTTCGTCCTGCTCGACCCGGGGCTGGACAACCACGAGCGGCTCCAGCTGTGGCGGGAGTACTGGCTGATCGAGAGCTGCGTGGCGAAACTGACCGAGCTGGCCGCCGCGCCGCCCGGGCAGGACACCTCGGTGCTGCGGGCGGAGGCCCTGGCGCTCCTCGAACACCTCGTGGACGACGTCGACCCGGAGGTGGGGATCACGCTGCCGGAGCACGGCGCCGGCGACGTCTGGCTGCCCTCCGCGAAGATGTGGCGGGAGGTCATGGAGATGTGCCTGTCCTACCGGCACCGCCCCTACCCGGGCCGGCTGCACCTGATCGCCAGTGACGAACTCGCGGACGGCGAGCACGAGGTGGCCTCCGGGCAGTCCTTCGCCGACTACCTCGCCCGCTGGCGCGAGCTGACCGGGGACGTGACGCTGCACCGGATCCCCGGCGACCACTTCGGTGTGATGAAGCCGCCGCACCTCGCCCGGCTCGCCGAGGCCCTCACCGGCATCCTCGCCGACGCGAGCACCGAGGACGCCGGCTGACACCGGCACCCGGGACGGCCAGGAAGGGCGGGGACGCGCGCAGCGCCCCCGCCCTTCCGGCTGTGCATCAGGTGATCCAACTTCCGCAGCCGACGGCTTGGTTAATCGGGTGCGGTCGGCCGAGCCGGGGTGATAGGCAGGCGAGGTGACAGAGAGTCTGGCGTTTCCCGCCCTGCTGCAACTGATCGACGAGCGGTCGGCCGCGTTCCGCAGTGCGGTCGCCGCCGCGCCCGGCCCGGACGCGCCGGTGCCCTCCTGCCCCGGGTGGACGGTGTCCGATCTGGTGCGGCACCTGGGCACGGGCCAACGCTGGTGGGCCGCGATCGTCGCCGCGGGCCCGGCCGAGGCTCCGCCGGCCAGGGACGCCGCGGAGGTGCCGCGCGAGCCCGAGGCGCTGCTGGCCTGGTACGCCGAGTCCGACGAGCTGCTGCTGAGTGCGCTGCGCGAGGCGGGTCCGGAGCGCGCGTGCTGGACGTGGTGGAGCGCCGGCGTGTCGCCGGCGAACGCCTGGGGCGTGGCCCGGCGCCGGGTGCACGAGGTGCTCGTGCACACCTACGACGCCCAGCTCGCCGCAGGCGCCGTGCGGCCGATGCCGGCGGACCTCGCGCTCGACGGCGTGGCCGAGTTCCTCGACACCTGCAACTCCACCCCGGCGCCCTGGCCGCACGAGCCCGCCACCCTCCACTACCACGCCACCGAGGGCCGCTCCTGGCTCCTCGCGCTGGACGGCACCGGCGCCTGGCCCGCACCCCTCACGGACGACGCCCCGCCCGCCACCGCTTCGGCCACGGGCACGGCCGAGCAACTGCTCCTCTTCGTCTGGGGCCGCCTCACACTGAGCGACCTGAAGATCGAGGGCGACCCGCAGGTGTTCGAGGAGCTGATCGCCTGGGAGCCCGAGGAGTAGCCCGTCGCCACCGCCGGCGGACGGCCTGGACGACGTCCGCGTCGGTGAACATCGCGAACAGCGCCGCACGCGGCCGGGCCGGGCTCCCGAGGGAGCCCGGCCCGGTGCGCCGGCGCGGGGTGGCCCTGGCCCGCGAGCGCGGGTCCGGGCCGGGAGGGGTCAGTCGGTGACGGCGACGAGGCGGATCTCCGAGCTGTAGCGGTGGCCTTGGTCGTCGGTGAGCCAGGCTTGTTCGGGGGTGGGGAGCATTTCGGTGACGGTGAGGCGGGCGTCGGGGTCTTTGCGGGCGAGGCGGCGGGCGGCTTTGGCGAGGATGTTGACGTAGACGGGGCTGTCGAAGTCGACGAAGAAGGGGCGTGGTTCGGTGGGGGAGACGACGAAGACGAAGCGGGGCAGTTCGTGGGTGTCGCGCCAGTGCCGGGCCCGTACGAACCGGCGGGCCTCGCTCTTGTCGTCGGCGAAGTCCAGCGCGGACCCGGTGAACCGCCACGTCTCCCGGGCCACCGTCATCCGGTCGATCGTGATCCGGGGGGAGTGGTCGGCTTCCGGCAGCAGCCGGAACCGGTCCGTCACCAGCGTGGTCAGCACGTGCGCGAAGACCTCGACGGCCGGGAACACCGCCCCGTCGGGCAGCACCACGCAGAGCCGGCCGTCGCGGTGCTCCACCACCGCGTCGGCGCTCGGCACCGTCCGGTCGCGGTGCGGGTCGGCCGTGTTGTCGAGCAGGGCGACCTGGTAGTCCTGCGGCCGGACCAGCGCGTGCCGGATCCGGGCGGAGAGGCGGGACTTGTGCTCCTTCGGCAGCAGCGGCATGAGCCGTGGCGCCGGGTGGTCGTGGTCGGTCCGCTCGAAGAGCCGGCCGGGATCGGGGTGCTGGTTGACGAAGAGTTCGTTGCCGAGCGTGTTGGCGGCCAGGTGGAGTTCGCCGAGGACGAGGTGGAACTCGCCGCGCTCGACGTCGGCGGCGTCCGCCGCGGCGATCATCACGTCCGGGCTGACGTACCGGGCCGCGGTCCAGCCCGGTGCGGCGGCCGGCCCGAAGACCTCCGCCACCCGGCCGGCGATGTCCGCGCCGGCCACCGTGACCCGCCGCACCCCCTGCGACGCCGGGAGGATCCGCTGCCAGCGGCGCTCGAACTCCGCCTGGAGGCCGGCGGCGTCGGCGACCGCGGCCCCGTGCAGGACCGGCATGCAGGCGAACCAGAAGGCGGCGAGGTCCACCGGCCGGCCCGGCCCGGTGCCGGCGCGCAGCCGCTCGTAGACCTCGGTGACGCGCTCGGTCACGCGGGCGGCCAGGGCCGAGGTGAGCCAGGCGGTCCCGGACATCAGCAGGTCCAGCGGGGCGAGCGCGGCCAGCACGGGGCCGCCGAGCGTCACCCGGGCGGCACGCCGGCTGTCCGAGTACACCACGGCGCGGCCGGGCGCCGTGGTGGCGCTCTTCTCCCGTTTGGCGGCCGCGTCGGTCACCCGCTGGAACGTCTCCTCGACGAGGGTGAGGGCCGCGACCAGCCGCTCCGGGTCCTCGCCCGCCGCCCGGACGGCCTCGACCGCGCCGTGCAGTGCGTCCAGCCGGGCGAGGGCGGTGGCGCGCGGCCCCGGCTCGCCGATCCGCTCCAGACAGGCGCGCAGCCCGCGGTCGGGCCGGATGCCGGCGGGCACGTCGAGCCGCCAGGTGATCCAGCGCCGCCGGACCAGTTCGGCGAGCAGGGCCGGCACGTCCGTGTCCGGTCCGGCTTCCCGCTGGAGGTCCGGCACGGAACGGGTGCCGTCGCACAGGCGCAGCAGCCGCAGCGTCTGCGGCGGCACCGGCTGCGGGGGCCTGGCGGGCAGCCGTACGGCGTCCTCCTCCAGCCGCACGAACGGCACCCGGCGGGGCGCCGTCCAGGCGTGCGCCTCCGGGTCGGCGTCGATCTCCCGGGCCAGGGCGTCGACCGACCAGCTGGACCAGAAGACCTCCGAGGACGCGGTCAGCCCGGTGCCCGGCTCGACCGACACGCCGGGCCGGCCGGTGTCGAGGACGCCCCAGCCGACCGGTCCGAAGAAGCCGATGGTGTCGTTCTTGACGCAGAACCGCTGCCAGTAGTGCGCGACCAGCTCCTCGCGCTGGCGCTGCTTGAAGGTCCGGCCCCCGGTCGCCGGCGACCAGTTGAGGAACGGCCGGATCGCCGAGTCGAGCACCCCCCGGTTCTGCCAGGCGACCGCCGCCCGGAACCGTCCGGAGGCGGCGATCTCCTGCGCGCTCTGCGCCGCCCGCACGGCGGCCCCGGTGAACTCTGCCTCGAAGTCCTGCCAGGCCGCGCCGGACAGGGCGTCCCCGGGCCCGAACTTGTCCGCGGCCGCGGCCAGGCCCGCCGGAGCCAGCCGGAGCACCCCGTCCGCCGGGAACCCCGTGCCGCGCACCGCGACCTGGTCCCACAGCCGCCAGCGGCCGCTCAGAGAGACGGATCCCTCCTGCATCCCGGTGCCCCCTAAGCCGACGCGGCGGCGAGGGACAGGTCGTCGACGACGACCTGAGCCAGCTCGGCCGGGGACGGGTAGGTGAAGACCAGGGCGACGGCGATCTCGGCGTCGAGCAGTTCCTGGAGCCGGTCGACGATCTGGAAGGCGGCGAGCGAGTCGCCGCCCGCCTCGAAGAAGTCGCTCGTGGCGTCGAGGGTGTCGTCGCCGAGCGTCTCGCGGTAGTAGCCGGTGATCAGCCCGGTGAGTCCGGCGGTGTCGATGGTCATGACCTGTCCTTCGGTGAGTGGTGGGATGCGGGCGCACAAGGCGTACGGGGCGGCGCGGGCCGCGCGGCGGCCAGGGCCGCGGCGCCGTTGCCGCCGGAGACGACGACGGCGCTGCGGCCGGGAAGCCCCAGCCGGAGGGCGCCGGCCAGGGCGGCGGCGCCGCTCGGCTCGGCCGGGATGCCGGCCCGGTGCAGCAGGTCCATCGCGCGGAGCACGGCCCGGTCGCCGACCCCGATCAGTTCGTCGACCCGGTGCCGGACGATCGGCAGGATCACCTCGCCAGGCCGCTGGCCGCGCAGTCCGTCCGCCACCGAGTCGCAGGGCGGCAGTTCGACCGGGCGGCCGGCGGCGACCGAGCGGGCGTAACGCCGGGCCAGGTCGGGTTCCACGCCGACGATCCGGACCGTGCTGCGCAGGTGGGCGGCGGCGAGGCAGACGCCGGCCAGCAGGCCGCCGCCGCCCACCGGTACGAAGATCGCGTCGAGGTCGGGCGCGTCCCGGAGCACCTCCAGACCGACGGTGCCCTGCCCGGCCACCACGAGTTCGTGGTCGGAGGAGGGCACCAGCGCGGCCCCGGTGCGGGCGGCCAGGTCCTTGGCGTACCGGTCGCGTTCGGTGACCCCGCCGGGCACCCGGACGACCCGGCCGCCGAGCGCCCGGATGGCCCGTTCCTTGGCCTCGGCGGCGCCGGCCGCCATCACCACGGTGACCCGGACGCCGAGGGTGCGGCCGAGCGTGGCCACCGCGATGCCGTGGTTGCCGGACGAGCCGGCGACCACCTCCCCGGCGCCGAGCGCGAGCATCGCGTTGGCCGCGCCGCGCAGCTTGAACGACCCGCTGTGCTGGAGGTGTTCGGCCTTGACCAGCAGTCCGGGCAGCAGGTCGCGGCGCAGCAGCGGGGTGTGCCGGACGTGCGGGGCGATGCGGTCGGCGGCGGCCGGCACGGCGGCCGGTCCGACCCGGGTGCCGGTGGCCGTCATGACACCGGCTCCGGCGCGGCGGCGCGCAGTGCCCGCCGGTCGGCCTTGCCGCTGTGCGTGACGGGCAGCCGCGCCAGCCGGGTGAACCGCCGGGGCATCATGTGCGGCGGCAGGGTACGGGCCAGGTGGGCGCGCAGCTCGGCGTCGGTGGTGCCGTCCAGCGGGCCGGTGACATGGGCGCCGAGCCAGGTCCGGCCCCGGCCGTCGGTCCCGGCGGTCACCACGGCGCCGGTGACGTGGGGGTGGGCGAGCAGGGCGCCCTCGATCTCGGCCGGGTCCACCCGGTGGCCGCGGATCTTGATCTGGCGGTCGGCGCGGCCGAGGTACTCCAGGGTGCCGTCGGCGGTGCGCCGGGCGAGGTCGCCGGTCCGGTACAGCCGGGCGCCGGGCGGCCCGTACGGGTCGGGCGGGAACCGGTCGGCGGTCAGGGCGGGCTGTCCGCCGTAACCGCGGGCCACGCCCGCGCCGCCGATGTGCACCTCGCCGGCCGACCCGTCCGGGACCTCCCGCCCCCGCGGGTCCAGCAGGCGTACCACGGTGCCGTCGATGGCGGTCCCGACCAGGTCGGCGGAGGTGTCCGGGGCGGCCGGCACGTCGTACCGGGTGGAGGTCATGGTGCACTCGGTGGGCCCGTACTGGTTGACCAGCCGGCCGCCGAGCAGGTCGCGGCCGCCGGCCGCGAGGAAGGGGCGCAGCGACTCGCCGCTGGAGCAGACCAGGCGCAGGGCGCGCAGCCGTCCGGCCGCGCCGGGGGACTGGGCGAGGAAGCTCAGGAAGGAGGGCGTGGTGCTCAGGACGGTGTCGACGCCGTACGCGGCGACCGTGTCGGCGAACGCCTCGGCGCCCAGCAGGCGCGCGCGGTCGGCCAGGACGACGCAGCCGCCCGCGACCAGCGGGGCGAAGGTGTCCCGGATGGACGCGTCGTAGCCGGGCGGCGCGAGCTGGAGGGCGACGGTGCCGGGGCCGAGGGCGTTGTCGCGGACCATCGCGCGCAGGTACCTGTCCAGGCCGCCGTGCTCGATCAGGACGGGGTTGGGGGCGCCGGTGGAGCCCGAGGTGTGGCTGACGTAGGCGAGCGAGCGCGGATGGGGGACGGGGAAGGCGGCCGGCGGCGGGCCGGCGGCGGGCAGCCGGTCGAGCAGGACGGCGGGCGCGTCCACCAGCGGCCCCAGGCGCTCGGCGAGGTCGGCGCGGGTGAGCAGGCAGGCCGCGCCGCCGCCGGCGGCGAGCGCGGCGAGCCGCCGGTCGGGCAGGCCGGTGTCCAGGGCGAGGAACGCCCCGCCGGCCCGGACGACCGCGGCGATCGCCACCACGGCGTCGACGCCGGGAGGCAGCGCCACCGCGCAGACCCGCTCCGGGCCCACGCCGTGGGCGGCGAGCTGCGCGGCGAGCCGGTCGATCCGGGCGGCGAGTTCGCCGTAGCCGGTCGGGCCGTCGGCGGTCAGCAGGGCGGGGGAGTGCGGGGCGCGCTCGGCGTGCCCACGGATGTCGTCGACGAAGACTGTGCGTACGGGGTCGGTCATTCCGGCTCCCCGGGGGCGGTGCTCCGGTCGACGGCGACGAGGCGGAGTTCGGAGGTGTAGCGGTGGCCTTGGTCGTCGGTGAGCCAGGCTTGTTCGGGGGTGGGGAGCATTTCGGTGACGGTGAGGCGGGCGTCGGGGTCTTTGCGGGCGAGGCGGCGGGCGGCTTTGGCGAGGATGTTGACGTAGACGGGGCTGTCGAAGTCGACGAAGAAGGGGCGTGGTTCGGTGGGGGAGACGACGAAGACGAAGCGGGGCAGTTCGTGGGTGTCGCGCCAGTGCCGGGCCCGTACGAACCGGCGGGCCTCGCTCTTGTCGTCGGCGAAGTCCAGCGCGGACCCGGTGAACCGCCACGTCTCCCGGGCAACCACGGTGGAGTCGATGGTGATCCGGGGCGAGTGGTCGCCGTCCGCGCGCAGAGTGAAACGGTCCATCACGCGGTTGGTGAGCGCGTGGCAGAACACGTCGAGCAGGTCGAAGACCGAGCCGTCGGGCAGCACCGCCGACAGCCCGCCCTCGCGCTCCTCCACCCGTACGTCGGCGGAGCGGACGGTACGCGGGCGGTGCGGGTCGACGCTGTGGTCGGCGAGCGCGACGTAGTGGTCCTCCGGGCGGTCCAGGGACTGCCGGCTGCGCGCGGACCACTTCAGCGGAAGCTCCTTGGGCAGCATGGGGAGCAGCCGCGGGCCGGGGAAGTCACGGGTGGTCTCGTCGATCAGCTGCCCGCGGTCGGGGTGCTGGTGGACGAAGAGCGACTGGGCGAGGGTGTTCATCGCGACGTGCAGCTCGCCGATGACGAGCTGGAACTCGCCGCGCTCGACGCCGTCCAGGTCCTCGGCGACGATCATCAGATCGGGGCTGACGTACCGGCTGAGCGACCAGCCGGCCCCGCCCTCGGGAAACGCCTCGCGCACCCGGCCGGCGATGTCGGCACTGGAGAGCGACACCCGCCGGGCACCGGCCGGGGCGTCGATGATCCGCCCCCAGCGCTCGCGCAGCTCGGCCTGGACGCGCTCGGCGTCGGCGAAGGACTGCGGGTGCGGGGCGGGCAGGCAGGCGAACCAGAGCGAGCCGAGGTCGACCTGCCCGTGCCGCTCCCGCAGCGCGCGGTAGGCCTCGTGGATGCGGGCGCCGACGGCCTCCGCGTACCGGCGGGTCATCCAGCGGGCGGCGGTCAGGCACAGCTCCAGCGGCGCGAGCTGTTCCAGGACGGCGGCGCCCACGGTCGCCGTCGCTGACCGGCGGCAGTCGGCGTACACCAGGGCGCGGTTGGGCGCGGTCCGGGCCCCCTTCTCGCGGACCGCCGCCACCTCGGTGATCCCGGCGAAGTCGCTCTCCAGGGCGGCGAGCGCGGCGGTCAGCTCCTCGGGGTCGGTGCCGGCCCGCTCGACCCGGTCGCGGCCGGCTTCCAGCACCGCCAGCGCGGCCAGAGCGGGCTCCCGTACGGCCGGGTCGCCGATGCGCTCCAGCAGGGTGCGCAGCTCCCGCTCGGGGTAGGTGCCGGCGGGCACGTCCAGCTTCCAGCCGATCAGACGGCGGGACACCAGCCACTCCAGGGCCCCGGTCACCTCCTGGTCCGGCAGGTCCCGGCCCAGCTCCCGGGCGGCCGACGCGGCGATCTCGGCGGGCGTCCGGCGTCCGTCGCACAGCCGCAGCACGGTGAGCGCCGGCTCGGCGACCGGCTGCGGCGGGCGGCCGGGGAGGTGCACCGCGGCGTCGGCCACCCGGACGAACGGGACCTGGCGCGGCGGGGTCCACCAGCGCACCCGCGGGTCCCGGTCGATCGCCTTGGCGAGGGCGTCCATCGACCAGCTGGAGAAGTAGACCCGGGACTCGGCGACCAGACCGGTGCCCGGATGCACCTCGACACCGCGCCTGTCGGTGTCGAAGCTGCCCCAGCCGACCGGTCCGAAGAAGCCGATGGTGTCGTTCTTGACGCAGAACCGCTGCCAGTAGTGCGCGACCAGCTCCTCGCGCTGACGGGGCATGCTGCTGCGGCTCCCCGCGGCCGGCGTCCAGGCCAGGAACGGCTTGATGCCGGTGCTGAGCACCGCACGGTTCTGCCAGGCGACCGCGGCCCGGAACGGCGCCGAGGCGGCGATCTCCTGGAGTTCGCGCGCGGTCCGCACCGCGGCGGCGGAGAAGGCCTCCTCGAACGCCTCCCAGTCCGCCCCCGCCCCCACCTCCCCGGCGGCGAACTTGTCGGCGGCCGCGGCCAGGCCCTCGGGGGCCAGCCGGAGCACCCCCGCCGCGGGGAAGCCGGGCCCGCGGAGCGCGAACTGCGGCCACAGGCGCCACCCGTCGCCGGGCATGCGTATGGTGTCGGACATTGCTGTGCTACCTCCCTGGGAAACGTGCGCCGGGCCGGCGGCCGGCCGGTCGTCAGGCCAGCTCTGCCGGGATGCCGCCGAGGCACCACTCCAGAACGGCGCGGGCGCTGTGGTACTTGTTCTCGGCCTGGTCGAACGCGATGCTCGCCGGGCCGTCCAGCACCTCGCCGGTCACCTCGTCGCCGCGGTGCGCGGGCAGGTCGTGCATGAAGACGGCGCCGGGACAGGCCGCCAGTACGGCCGCGTCCACCCGGAACGGGGCGAACACGCGCCGCCAGCCGGGGTCGGCCTTGGCCGTGCCGGTCGTCTCCCAGCGCGTGGTGTAGACGACGTCGGCCTCCGGCAGGCCGGCCATGTCGTGCCGTTCCTCGACCAGCGCCCCGGACTCCTTGGCGTGGCGTCGGGCCCGGTCGAGGTAGTCCGGGTCGAGGCCGTAGCCGGCCGGGGTCCGCAGATGCAGCTCGGTGCCGGGAAACCGGCTGAGGGCCAGGGCGAGTGCCGAGGCGGTGTTGTTGCCCTCGCCGGCGTACAGCACCCGCAGCCCCTCGATCCGCCCGAACCGGCCGAGCATCGTGGTGAGGTCGGTGAGCGCCTGGGTGGGGTGCTCGGCGGCGCTCATCGCGTTGACCACGGCCATCCGCCGCTGGGCGGCGTAGGCACGCAGCTCCTCGGTGCTGCCGGTGGTGCGCGCCACCAGCACGTCGAGCATGCGGGAGAGCACCTCGCCGGTGTCCTCGGCGCTCTCCCCGGTGTTCTCCTGGAGGTCGTCGGGGCCGTAGGTGATCACCCGGCCGCCGAGCCGGAGCGCGCCGGCCGAGAACGCGGTCCGGGTGCGGGTGGACGTCTTGCGGAACAGCACACCGACCACGGCGTCGGCGAGCGGCCGGGCGCCGTCGCACTCACCGGCGGCGTACTGGGCGCCGCGGTGCACGAGCCAGCGCAGCTCCCGGTCGGTCAGGTCGTCGACGGAGATCAGGTGGTGGCGGTCGGGTCGGGCCATGGGGGACGTTCCTCCTCGGGTGGCAGTCCGTCAGTTCGCGCTCAGGGCGTCGCGCAGGATGCCGAGCCCCTCGTCGAGCAGGCCGGGCGTGATGCTCAGCGGGGGCATCACCTTCAGCACCTCGTCGTAGCGGCCGCAGCGCTCGACGATCAGGCCGTGTTCGAAGGCGTGGCGCTGGACGCGCTCGGCCCGGTCGGCGCCGCCGGCCCGGGAGGTGTCGATGCCGAGGACCATGCCCCGGCCGCGCAGCACCAGGCCGGGGTCCAGCGCCGCCGCCTCGGCCCGGAACCGGGTGAGGCGCTGCGTGCCCCGCTCCAGCCCGGTCAGGAAGTCGTCCCGCTGCCAGAGTTCGCACGCCGCGGTGGCCGCGACGAAGGCGAGCTGGTTGCCGCGGAACGTGCCGGTGTGCTCGCCGGGCTGCCACAGGTCCAGCTCGCGGCGGAACAGCGTCAGCGACAGCGGCAGCCCGTAGCCGCTGAGGGACTTGGAGACGGTGACGATGTCCGGCACGATCCCGGCGTCCTCGAAACCGAAGAACGTGCCGGTGCGGCCGCAGCCGGTCTGGATCTCGTCCAGCACGAGCAGCACCCCGTACCGTTCGGTGACCTCGCGCAGCCGGCGCAGCCACTCCCGGCTCGCCGGGTAGACACCGCCCTCCATCTGCACCGGTTCGACGACGACCGCCGCGGGCGGTTCGGTGCCGGAGGACGGGTCGGCCCACAGCCGCTCCAGCAGGCCGATCGAGTCGAACGGGCCGTGCGGTCCGTCCTCGAAGGGGACGAAGGTGGTGTCCCCGCCGGTGACGGCGCCGGCGCGGCGGGCGCGGCGGCTGCCGGTGATCTCCAGCGAACCGCGCGACATGCCGTGGTAGGCGCCGGTGAAGGCGGTCAGACCGGTGCGGCCGGTCGCCCGGCGGGCCAGCTTGAGGGCGGCCTCCACCGCGTCGGTCCCGGTCGGACCGGTGAACTGCACCTTGTAGTCCAGGCCGCGGGGCCGCAGCACGACCTCGGTGAACCGGGTGAGGAAGTCGCGCTTGGCGACGGTGTGCAGGTCGAGGCCGTGCATGAGGCCGTCCTCGGCGAGGTAGTCGAGGATGCGCCGCTTGACGGCGTCGTGGTTGTGCCCGTAGTTCAGGCTGCCGGCGCCGCAGAAGAAGTCGATGAAGGCCCGGCCGTCGTCGGTGTGCAGCAGCGCGCCCTTGGCGTGCTGGAACACCACGGGGAAGGTGCGGCAGTACATGCGCACCTCCGACTCGGTCTTCTCGAAGACGGAGGTGTCGCTGGTCGCGGTGAGGGTCATGGCGGTCCTTGGGCGAGAGGGCGGACGGGGGTCAGCGGCCGACGGCCGCGCGGCCGCCGCGCGGGCGGGCGGTCAGCCGTGGCAGGGGGCCGTCGGCGGCCAGCCGCGGGTAGCCGTCCAGGGCCGCGGCGAGGGCGGCGACGGTGGGGTGGTCGAACAGGGCCCGCACGGGTACGTCCACCCCGAGGGCGGCGCGCAGCCGCACGGACACCCGGGTGGCGAGCAGCGAATGCCCGCCGAGCAGGAAGAAGTCGTCGTGGGCGCCGACCCCTTCGGTTCCGAGGACCTCCTCCCAGACCGCGGCCACGGAGCGTTCCCGCGGGGTGCGCGGGGCGGCGGCCGGGCCGGCCGCCTGCGGCACCGGCACCGGCAGCGCGTGGCGGTCGACCTTTCCGCTGACCGCGGTCGGGAGGGCGTCCAGCAGGACGAAGGCGGCCGGGACCAGATGGTGGGGCAGCGAGTCGAGCAGCCCGGCGCGCAGGGTGTCGGCCGTGGGAGGGCGCGCGGCGTCCTCCGCGACCAGGTAGGCGGTGAGCTGCCGGCCGCCGCCGGCGTCCGGCGTCGGGTGCACCACGGCCGCGCGGACACCGTCCAGGGCGAGCAGCGCGGCCTCGATCTCGCCCGGTTCGATCCGGTGGCCGCGGATCTTCACCTGGTGGTCGCTGCGGCCGAGGATCTCCAGCGAGCCGTCCGGGCGGAACCGGCCGAGATCGCCGGTGGCGTAGAGCCGGCCGCCGGGCATGGTGGCGTGCGGGTCGGGGAGGAAGACGCCGGCGGTCTGCGCGGGCCGCCCCCGGTAGCCCCAGGCGAGGCCCTCGCCGCCGATGCAGACCTGCCCGGTGACGCCCTCGGCCACCGGCTCCAGCCGGTCGTCGAGCACCCGGACGGTGGTGTTGTCCAGCGCGGTCCACCGCCGCACCCGCCCGTCGGCGCCGTGCCGGGCCGCGCTGGTCCAGATCGTGGCCTCGGTCGGCCCGTAGAGGTCCTGCACCGCGGCGCCGCCGGCCGCGAGCGCCGCGGCCAGGTCGGTGTGCAGCTTCTCGCCGCCGGACAGCACGGTGAGGCCGGGGCCGGGGGTCCAGCCGGTGTCGACCAGCATCCGCAGCGTCGACGGGGTGGCCTGGAGGAGATCCGGGCGGGCCTCGCCGATCAGCCGGATCAGGCGCTCCGGGTCGCGGGCCTGCTCGGCGTCGGCCAGCACCAGCCGGGCGCCGGTCAGCAGCGGCAGGCACAGCTCCAGCATCGAGGGGTCGAAGGAGGCGGTGGTGACCCCGAGGACGGTGGTCCGCGGCCCCGGCCGCAGCCGGTCCGCCATCGCGTGCAGGAAGTTGGCCAGGGCCCGGTGCGGGATCTGCACGCCCTTCGGCGTCCCGGTCGAGCCGGAGGTGTGGAAGACGTACGCGAGGTCGTCCGGGCCGGTGGTGCGGCCGGGCCGGTGCGCCGGGCCGGACGGCGGGGCGCCGTCGAGCAGCAGGGTCCGCGCCTGAGTGCCGGCCACCCGGTCGGCCAGCACGCCGGTGGTGACGACCACGGCGGCCCTGGTGTCCTCGATCAGGTGGCCGATCCGCCGCGCCGGGTGCAGGGGATCGAGCGGCACGTAGGCGGCGTCCGCCTTGAGGACGCCGAGCAGGGCGACGAGCAGCCCGGTGCCGCGCTCCAGCAAGACGCCCACCCGGGTGCCGCGGCCGACGCCGAGGGCGCGCAGCCGGTACGCCAGCCCGTCGGCCCGCGCGTCGAGTGCCGCGTAGCTCAGCTCGCCGTCCCCGGAGCGGACGGCTACGGCGTCCGGGGTACGGCGCGCCTGCCGTTCGAACAGGTCGGTGACGGTCTCCTCGGGCACGGGGCGGGTGGGACCGAGGCCGAGTGCGAGCCGGCGGCGGCGCTCACCGCCGGGCAGCGGTTCGAGTTCGGCGGTGACGTGGACCAGCGGCTCGTCCGGGTCGGCGAGCAGGCCGCGCAGCAGCCGGACGTAGTCCCCGGTGAGGCGGGCGGCCGTTGCCGGCGTGAACAGCGCGGTGGCGTACTGCAGCCGCAGCCGCATGCTGCCGTCGGGGCGTCCCAGCAGGTCGAGCGCCAGGTCGAACGGTGTCCCGGCGACCGGGGTGGGCACCACCTCGACCGCCAGGCCGGGCAGGTCGGGCGGTGCGGCCTCGGCGTCCAGGGTGAGGAAGGAGACCTGGAAGAGGGGATTACGGCTGAGGTCCCGGGGCGGCGCCAGCTCGCCGACCACGCGCTCGAACGGCGTGTCGGCGTGCGTGAGGTCGGCCAGGGACGCGTCCCGGACCCGGTCCACCAGCTCGCCGAAGCTGGGCCGGCCGGACAGGTCGGCGCGCAGGACCACCGTGTTGACGAACGGGCCGATGAGATCCCGGGCGGCGGCCTGGCCGCGGCCGGCGACCGGGGTACCCACGGCGAAGTCGCTCTGTCCGCTGTAGCGGCCCAACTGGGCCTGGAACGCCGCGAGCAGCACCATGAACCGGGTGGCGCGGCGGGACCGGGCCAGCCGGTCGGCGCCTGCCACCAGATCGGCCGGGAGGTCGAACCGGACCACGTCGGCGGTGCCGTCGAACGCGGCGGGGCGGGGCCGGTCGGTCGGCAGGTCCAGCGGCGGCAGGCCCGCCAGCCGCGAGCGCCAGTGGTCGAGACTGCGGGCCAGCCGGGGCCCGGTCGCCCGCTCGCGCTGCCGGGCCGCGAGGTCGGCGTACTGGAGGGGAAGCGCCGGGAGCGCGTGCGGGACACCGGTGGTCCTGGCGCGGTAGGCCGCGGCCAGGTCGCGGGTGAGGATGTTCCAGGAGGAGAAGTCGAAGGCGATGTGGTGCACCACGACGACCAGCAGGTGGTCGTCGGGCGCGAGCCGCGCCAGGGTGGCCCGCAGCGGCGGCCCGGCCGCCAGGTCGACCGGCCGGCGCAGCGCCCGGTCGAGGACCGCAGCGACGCCGTCCGCTCCGGCGGGCGCCTCCACCCTGTCCAGCGGCACCTCGGCCCGCGGCATCACGTGGGCCAGCGGCTCGCCGTCGCCGGCCGAGTACCGGGTGCGCAGCACCTCGTGCCGGTCGGTCACGTCGGCCAGGGCGGCGGCCAGGGCCTCCGTGTCGAGGGAGCCGCGCAGGCGCAGCGCCAGCGGCAGCAGATGGTCCGCCGTGCCGGGCCGCAGTTGGTCGAGGAACCACAGCCGTTGCTGCGAGAAGGACGTCGTCCGGCCGTCACCGCGGTCCACCGGCTCACCTCCAGGAAGTCGGGTAGGTCGTCGCGGGGGCCCCGGGGCCCCGGCCCCGCCCGGGCGGGGCCGGCGGGGGCGGGGGGGGGCCCGCGGACGCGCGGCGCGGCGGCGCGGGGCGGCGGGCACCGCCGGGCGGCCCGGTCCCGCGCGGCCGCCGCGGCCCGGACGGACCGA